>CALGNZ010000128.1 GCA_937957915.1 uncultured Granulosicoccaceae bacterium
TGGCAACCGTAGCGGCTTATAATATGGTGTCGAGATTTCTGGTTGCGATGAACCTGCAACCCTGAGCAGGTCTCATGGCTACACCCTTTTTGTTCTGTACCATGTTTCTGTGGGAGAACAACTCCGTTGCGCGAACATGTTGTACTTGCGAGCCGTGGGTTTTGATTTGAGTTAAGAGCAAGTATTTACAGTTCCCTGATCGGAGATCTGGTCCCACAAGTTAGTTCTCCGGCGGAAGGGAAGACTGTCAACAATGGCTGCAACAGTCTTCTTCTGGACGATGTTTCTGTGGGAGAACAACTCCGTTGCGCGAACATGCCGTGTTTGTACAAAGCGGGTTTTTGATGCGCCTTAAAGGCGAGCACTCAGTTATCTGCCTGTTGCTGCTCGGCGAAGCGTTCCTCTACCTTTGCTCGATAGGAACGACTCACTGGCACCTGCGCATCGCCCCATATCTTGAGCTTCATGGCCTGCCCCTCTTTGATTAGACTCTCGACTGCACTGAACGCTACCCAGTGTGATCGATGGACCTGCATACCCTCAGCCGGATTAAGCTCCCTGATTGCATCAGAAAAGCGATGCAGCACCATGCGACTCTCCTCTGCCGTGGTAACACGGACATAGTGCTCCTGGGCTTCGACCCAATACACCGGCCCCCGCAACGGCGGCTGCAATGAATCGAACAACGTTGGCGCAGAGCTGGCAGACTGTGTCGTCACACTGGCTTCTTCACTGAGAACAGGTAGTGACATGGCGCGCCTGCAAATCCGCGGCAGCATCAGTAATCCGCAAATAGACGCGTGATTGTC
This sequence comes from uncultured Granulosicoccaceae bacterium, assembly GCA_937957915.1. GTDB lineage: Bacteria > Pseudomonadota > Gammaproteobacteria > Granulosicoccales > Granulosicoccaceae. The sequence goes on from CALGNZ010000128.1 coordinate 810, forward strand.
CAACAGAAAAACCAACTCAAGAGCAAACGCGCCAAACCGGGAGTCACGCTGTGCAGTCGAGCCGGCAATTGACGGGTCAATCCCCAACTCCGGCAAGCCAACGATGAGATCAAAACTGGTAATGGCCAGGGTAAAGGGCACCAGGCTCACTAACATTGCGCACAGATAGAGAAAGAATGACGACGTGTCATCCGCGACATAACGCTCAATGAGGTACAAGGCGCCAACGAACAGCGTGGTTTCGATAGACACGCGCACAAGCCAATAGGCGTAACTCCCCAGCAAACCCGCAACACCACTGTTCGAGATCTGGTGAGAAGCCAGCAAAAGCGCCGCTAACAACGCAATTATCGTGATCCAGACTTCTTCTCTGTCAGGTAAAGTAAAGCCGGCCAATTTTTGACCTCGTTGATGAATTCGTTCATGCATCATGAATGGATTTATAAAGACAAACAATTGAAATTTATAATAAATTCATCACAAACGAATGGACACACTCCTATGCTGAATGGCATCGGTGAAATTACCGATTTCGAGTCATTGCGAGAGCGCTGCCAACACGTCAAACTTCGGAACTCGGCCAACACCGAAGCTCCACATCCACGCGGACAGCAACCGCACCCTCAATATCCGTCGGCTCTGCACGGCACACCGCTCGGGACAACCATGAGAACTCAGATGATAAAGAAAATCTTGTTTACCGCCTGTATCGCCGCCACCGTTTGCCTGCAACCAGCAGTCGCTCAGGATAGCTCGATGAGCTTCTTCATCACCAGTGTAGGCTCCGGCAAAGGTGGCGACCTGGGCGGGCTTGAAGGGGCCGACGCACACTGCGGAAAGCTCGCCGAAGCAGCCGGCGTAACCGGTAAAGACTGGTACGCCTACCTGAGCACACAGGAAGAAGGCAAGCGCGGAGTCTCCGCTCGCGACAGAATCGGTGAAGGACCATGGCACAACGCCAAAGGCGTGCTGATTGCCAGCAACATTGATGAGCTCCATATCAGCCCGAATCTGGTCAAATCGACCGCACTCGACGAAAACGGAAACGAGGTCAAAGGCCGTGGCGATAAACCCAATGAGCACGACATCCTAACCGGCACGATGGCCGACGGCACTGCCTATTTCCCGCGCGAAAAGGAAGACCGCACCTGTAGCAACTGGACCAGCTCGGGCGAAGGCAGTGCAACCGTTGGTCACCACGACCGCCACGGTGGTGGCAACACGTCATGGAATGCAGCGCACAACTCCAGAGGCTGCTCACAGGAAGCTTTGACCAAAACTGGCGGAGCCGGCTTGTTTATGTGCTTTGCCTCGAACTAGAGATTTTCCGGGGCGGGCTTTCCGTTGATTTTTTTGTAGAGAAAACCCGCCAGAATACGAAGTTTTGTAGCTGCCTGGATGACAACGAACATTTGAGTACAACAACATTACTCCGTGCCCTGCAGTGCGTTGATACCCTCGCACTGTCGGTTGGCTGCGTTCGCATTGGCAGCAGGTTGTAGCACCCGAACTTCCACGTAATATTCTCGAATAGAGGGCAGCTGCAACGTGCTGCCCTCGCGCTTTGGCGGACGGTACAAATGAGACAATTAGTCACCGTGATCGGCCTTTTGCTGTCGTTGTTCACTACAGGCAGCGCGCTGGCACAAGATCGCTACGTACACTTTGCCTTCGACAATGCCACTTATCACGGCATGGTAAAAGGTGACGAGATACGATTGCTGAGCGCAGGTTTGTTCCCGCTATCGGAACCAACCGGCGAAAGCCTCAAGCTCGCACAGGTAACCATTCTGCCGCCAACAGAACCACAAAAAGTATTCGCTGTCGGGATGAATTTTGCCAGTCACCTGTCATCGCGTGCGAGTGGCTCACCGCCTGTGTTTCTAAAACTACCGAGCTCGCTGACAGCACACAACACATCCATTCGTCGACCTGACGGCGCCGATAATTTGCATTTTGAGGGAGAGCTCGTTTTAGTCATTGGTAAAACGGCGAAGCACATCAGTGAGGAAGAAGCACCGTCATATATCTTTGGGGTAACTGCTGGTAACGACCTCACTGAGAGAAGCTGGCAGCGGCGTGATTTACAATGGCTGAGAGCAAAGGCCGCTGATGGCTTCGGACCAGTTGGACCCTACATTGCCACCGGCCTCGATTACAACAACACGGTTATCACTACCCGATTAAACGACAAGATTGTGCAACAGGAAAACACCCGCAATATGATTCACTCTCCAGCCAAAGTAGTTAGTTATTTAAGTACCTACTTTACCCTGGAGCCCGGAGATCTGATTTTTATGGGCACACCAGGCAAAACCAAAGCGCTAAAAAATGGTGACGAGGTGTCCGTAGAAATTGATGGTGTCGGCAAGCTGTCCAATCAGATCGTCTCCTCAACCGGCGGCAGCGCAAATTAACTGCATACGTTTCTGCGTTAGTCAGTCTGTGTAATGCTACACACTGACTGATTTTTATACTCACCGACGACCTCACGATAAGCTCAACTTATTGTTCGTACCGGGCAACTCCACAACGAGCTAGCCCGCTCCCCGACTTCGCCATAACGTTTTGAACAATAACCCCATAAAAGCGGTCTGGCTTTTTATAAATCCGCTGTGTTTTACGACATTGTCGGACACATCTTTGACTCGCCGATGATAGAACATATGCATCATTGGCTCTGTCTCCAGAGTTGGCGGAAGAATTTCTGTTGCAACGATGATCAAATCAGGCAGACCGGGTATCGACACTTTCTCGTGTGTCGAACTTTGACAACCCACACACTTCCCGCGTTGTACCAGTGCCGGTTTTTGATAGCTTTTAAATGCTACCGCTGATTCATCTGTAATTGCTACATCAGAGGCGCGAAAAATAGAGACGTCTGAATAGTTCCGCCCGGTGTAACTCTGGCAACTGGTGCAGTGACAGTACCCGCGAAACAGAGGTTTCCCCGATAGCTGTAACTGTACCGTTGCACAACAGCACTGGGCGAGTTCATGATTTGACAATGGTATTACCTTCGCGTTGTAGTTAAAGCCAACCTCAACCAGGCTGAAGGCGAGCTGATTCAATTTGTATTCTGATCACAGACTGCCTCTTCAGATACCGCTGTCATGATTATTCCAATCTGAAGTCACAACATCAATTACCTGCGAGGTTATGAGCACCCTGATAATACTCAGAGGTGCCAGGGCCAAACCAGGCAGACTGCGTGGCTCAGGCACACGGCATCCATAATGCAACTTCACTTACGCCGCCCTATTCACGCAACGCCATTCACTAACACTATTCGCTCTTAAACCCATTTTCTTAAAAAGGTTAAGCAACGTTAGTGCGACGCACACTGCCGGTCGACAGTGCCTGATCATGCGATAGCGATGGTATGCGGCCGCGCGCTTCATCCGATACAGCCACGTCAATCTCTGCCAACACGATACCCGGCTTGTCGCCACCATCTGCGACAACCGCTCCCCACGGATCAACAATCAGGGAATGACCATAGGCCTCACCGCCACCAGGCACATCGCCAACCGCGCAGGGAGCAAACACATACGCACCATTCTCGATGGCGCGGGCGCGATTCAGCACATGCCAATGCAACTCCCCGGTTTTTTTGGTGAATGCTGCAGGCACCGCCAGCACCTGGGCACCTGCCTGTGCCAGTTCGCGATAAAGGTAGGGGAACCGCAGATCGTAGCAAATAGTGTGTCCCATCTTGCCGACGGGTGTGTCCATCAGTACAGCTTCGGAACCTGCTTCAACCGACGCACTTTCGCGATAGACGTCAGCTTCTGTAAACTGAATATCGAACATATGAATTTTGGTATAACGCGAACGGATCTGACCTGAATCATCTATCAGAAACCCGCGATTAAAAATGCGTCCACCCGGCGCTGTGATCGCCACGGATCCAACCATAAACCACACAGCGTTGTCGGCAGCAAAACGTTTGATACCAGACAGGTAAGCATGTTCATCTTCATGTGCATGTGGCGGCACCAGCACCGGTCCGTCCGACACCAGCCCTCCACAGTATTCCGGTGTACCCAGAAATACCGCCCCCGCCGCCATCGCATCCGCCGCGAGTGAGAGCGTCTCGTCCAAAGCCGCAGCCATGGTCGCTTGCGGACTTGTCTGTAACGCCGCTACTGTTGTCGCCATATTGATCTCCTGCCAGGTAAACGGACGTGCACCGAATAATCTTGCACCATGCCCGGTCACCAATCATTTAACCACTGTGGACGACCCAAGCCAACCTCTTTGCCTTTCAGGTTCCACAAACCACCGCGGCTGTTTGACATTTATCGGCTCGGAAAGAGACGGCCGACAATAAGAAAAACAGAAAAGTGCCTGACTGACAACGGTCGGCTTTACAATGCGCTACGGGCAGGTGATCGTCAGCCGACTCCCTTGTCCGGCGGCAATCGGGACCTGAAGGGCCGTCAGCAACGAATTGGAATCAACAGTGCTGACGCCACTACCGAGTAACACGCTGTCGCCAATGCGCGTTGCACTCCAGCTACACTGCAGCCCACTGACAGGCCGAAAGTCAGTGGTGTTGCGAGGGGTGATCGATGCAGTTTGATCACCCCCTGTTGAACGCAACGACACTTCAAAGCGATCCGACACATCAACCATAGGCAAGTGGAATGAATTTACTCCAGCTGACCACTCAATGTTGATATGGTATTCATCGTCACCGCTAGCTGATGGCTGAGTCGGGCCGGAGCCTGTTGCGTTTTGCACAGCAATCAAACTTGACGAGTTCGGGTAATGCCACGGCACAGCGCTGCTTTCGGCAAGACCAAACTGATTAACGTTGACCGCATTATAACCGCGCCAACTGTGATCGACGCCATCTACCAACGCTGCGGCAAAAGGGATCTTGCCATCTGACAAAGCCTGTATAAGCGGGCGCCCCTGACTGGGGTAGTCGATCGTAAAGTCGTCCTTGCCGATATCAATTATTAAATAGGCGAAATCATCAGCACTGCGTGTACGCACTTGCTGGTGATGATCCATCCAGTCCCAAATAGCAACCGGATTGGCACCCTGTGCACTGTATTGACTTACCGCATCGGCGTAAGGGCCGGCAATGACGTTGGGCAGATTGCTTGATTGCTCACCCCAAAGCTGCGTCAGGTTATCCTGAAACAGTGGGCTGCTGGCATAGTTTGTCATTGGCTGGCTTGCATAGATGCCACTAAATACTGACGGATAGTGCAGGCCCAGACTCAATGCGCCACTCGCTCCCATCGAGTTACCAACGGCATGAATAAAGTCAGTATCGACCGTGAAGTCTGGATTGGCAATGATTTCGCTGACGGCGCGCATAATACGCTGCTGTGTAAAATTCTCGATAGTGCCGCTGTCAGGCACGATATCATCTGTCATATAGTTATGATCAGCCGCATGTCCGTACCACCAGGTATGCATGGTGTTTTCGTCAAGGCCTGGGTCACTTGGAAATATTTGTATCACTTCCCAGTTATTATCTGAGTGCACTATCGGAAAAGACCTGCCACCAAACTCATGCAGGTTGACTTGCAGCGGGTACGCCCGAGTCGGATCAACATTATGCGGCAACGTTGCGATGTAGCTAAACACATACCCGTTTAAGGTCGGGTTCCAGTTGCTATAATCCATAAACTGGGTATAGATACGCCCCTTACCCTCTTCATACTGAAACGCAAGCACCGGAACTGGCGTGTTAACAGACTCCTCCACTGCAGCAGTGTTCAATCCGACAGCTATTTCCCTGTTTTCACGACCACGGGCTACAGACGTTATCGCGTAGTGCGCGCTGCCACTCTCACCAGCCTGCGTAGTGTAAACAAACAACCCGGTATCCGGCTCAAGTTGCGATCCACCATCGTCAATAATGAAGTACTCAGGTGCTCCAACGGCGCCATATTTGTTCAACGAAGAATCCTGATCAATGGGCCCCCAGCGCGAGGTTAACAGGGAAGCATCAGACAGGTTGGCTGTGGTAATCGGCTGATCTGACCGATAGACGTGATAGTGGGTACTGCTATTCACTTCCTGCCACGTTAAGAAAGTCTGCCCGCTTCTATGCGCAGCTTGTACACCGGTTACCATCGCTGGCAATGGCTGTGGGTTGCTGGTACCACCTGATGTATCTGTGCCACCTGTTGTATCTGTGCCACCCGAGGTATCTGTGCCTCCTGAGGTGTCTGTGCCGCCTGACGTGTCTGTGCCACCCGACGTGTCTGCGCCACCTGATGTATCTGTGCCACCTGAGGTGTCTGTGCCGCCTGAGGAGTCTGTGCCGCCTGAGGAGTCTGTACCACCTGAGGTGTCTGTGCCGCCTGAGGTGTCTGTGCCGCCTGATGTATCTGTGCCTTCTGATGTGTCAGCGCCGCTCGAGGTGTCTGTGCCGCCCGAGGTGTCTGTGCCGCCTGAGGTGTCTGTGCCGCCTGAAGTGTCTGCGCCGCCTGAAGTGTCTGCGCCGCCCGAGGTGTCTGTGCTACCTGAGTTGCCAGCACCACCCACCGATGAATCCTTGGCAATTGTGCTACTCGCTCCACCACATCCGGTAAGCAACAATATGAGTATCGAGGTTAATAATAATTTCAATTGGAGAGGCACTTTATTGCGGGAAGCGAATACAAACGGTTTAGTTGTCGTTACAACGCATAACGAAGAAGACGGCGTGCTGATCAAGCGAACAGTCCTGGTACGTCCTCACAACCCTCACTACCACACAATTTGCGAGCCATCTCAGCTGCCTGCAACTCAAAAAAAACGGGGATCGGTAATTCTGCGCAAAAAAGACCCATAACGGCCAACCAGCCAGCCAATTCAGATACCAGATTATGCTACAGACAGGCTCAACGCGAACAGTCAACCTATGAAGGCCACCACCAATAGTATTCTCGAAAGTAGCCTCCCGGCTCTTATCGTACAATAGCTGGTCTGCTATTCGATACGAGGTGTCATATCCTCGCCCGATACGCACACCTAACGCTAACTCCGAAAACTACGCAATACAAAGCGAGGCTAACCGTGCCCCAGAATATCCCGTTTCAAACCATTGACTGGAAAAACGTACCGCGCACTGAACACACCGGCACAACCGGCATTGCGTACTGGCAAACGATGCAATTCGACGGCTTACGCATACGCTGTGTTGAATACTCAAAAAACTACGAGGCCGATCACTGGTGCGAAAAAGGGCACATCGTGTATTGCTTACGCGGTGAGGTGGTCAATGAGTTAAAAGATGGAACACAAACCGTACTGACTGAAGGAATGTCTTATGTGGTATCGGATGATCTAAGCTCACATCGCTCCGTCACTAAAGATGGTGTGCACTTGTTGATTATTGATGGTGATTTTCTGAAGTTAAAGACGTAAGAGAGTTACAACACATCCCTGCCGGCGGCGTTCATTTTTTAAAACAGTCGCATCGCGGCGCACGGTAATTTGAAGACTATATCTACTCCGACGCAGAAATACCCAAAACCCGTCGACACTTCATAATCGAGGCTACCGTCTATGCTACTTCGCCCAGCGTTCGTGTGTGCTGGCATCCTCGGGGATATGGTGAAACGCCTGTGCATCAGCAGTCTGAATAACTACTGCCGGCTTACCATACACTGACGGATCATCCATACTGCCCACCTTTACAAACACGCCGGTCGGCAAATTTGGCGAATGGGTTGTAAGATGCGTACCACACTGCTGACAAAACTCTCGGGTGCGGGGTTGCTCTACATCCTTTCGACTGAAGCGAGCAGGCTCGCCACGAGTGTAGGTAAAACCGTCTTTGGGCATACCTAAAATTACATTGGGATGTCCGCCCGTCAGATACTGACACTCTCGACAGTGGCATTGCGCCTTGGTCAGCGGCTCGCCTTCGGCCACATAACGCACCTCACCACAGTAACAACCGCCTTCGAATTTCATTATTTTTTCCCCGACTATAGTGTCTATGCTTGAAACTCCGGATCACTATTGCAGCCCACTGTACTCTAATCGTAGCCCGCGCTCATCACCGATATGGACGTACCATACCAAGAACCGGCCGGCAGATCACCGGTAGACATTGAATGCAGCGCACCGGTGCATTTGCTCCAGTGATTAACAAGGGTGATCAACACAAATTGGTAATCGCTACTATCTCGTTTTTGGTATCTACTACAGACACTCCCTTAGCCCGGTTACGCGATGAACCGATTTGATCGGATTACCTCACTTCTACTATTGCTGCAAACGCGATCAGTGGTCACTGCACGATTCCTGTCTGAGCACTTCGACGTCACCGAGCGCACGATATATCGCGACATCAGAACGCTTGAAAATGCCGGCGTTCCCATTGGCGCCGAAGCTGGTGTTGGCTATTTTCTCGAACAGGGCTATCGCCTGCCTCCGGTCAGTTTTACCCTTGATGAAGCCGCTGCACTGTTACTTGGGGAAAGGCTACTGGTATCGAGCCTCGATGCCAATTCACTTCAGGATTTCAGGCAGGCGCTAAACAAAGTAAGAGCTGTGATTGACAACACAGACAAAGACTACCTGAGTTCACTCGATGCCGATATTGAAGTGTTGCCGACAGGCAGCCAGTTTCCTGTAGATAACGCAATCCATCAAACGCAGCAATCACCGCCAGAAACAAACTCGCAAAACGACGATGAGAACGGCACTCGGCCGCCGCTGTCCCCCAGTCATGATCGTTGGTTGCGGGAATGCCGCAGTGCGCTGGTGCGGCGACAAGTCGTTGAAATTGACTACACAGCGCTGAGCAGCAATAGCCAGAGCACCCGGCAAATTGAACCGATCGGGCTGTTTTACTACAGCTGGCACTGGCACTTTATTGCGTGGTGCCGATTGAGACAGGGCTATCGTGATTTTCGGCTCGACCGCATTGCGTCGTTTTCACCGCAACCTGAACAGTTTGCCCGACACAGCAGACTGACACTTCAGCAGTATCTCGATGAACAACCCGGACAGGACCAACTCCAGGAAGTTGTGCTGCTTTTCGGCCCGGAGGCAGCCCGCTTTGTCGGCGAACAGCGCTACATGTTCGGCTTTGTTGACGAGGAGCGGCAACCCGACGGCATTAAAATGCGATTTCTAACCCATGTCCCTCAGTACATGGCTCGCTGGCTCCTGCAGTACACCGATGACGTTCAAGTGCTCAGTGGTGAATCAATTAAAGCCGAGTTACAGCAATACGCCACACAACTCGCCGCACACTGGATTGGCAAATCAAAACACTCCTGACACAGGGTTGTCACCAGGTAGTGGCACAGTAGGCTCAACGGTCAACCACCGCTAACCGCAGCAAGCACCGGAATAAACCGGTTTAGCTATGTAACAAACCTGTTGGAGACAACCCATGCAACGAACACCCGTCAATCCCTGGACCTGGTCACTAAACGTCGGTTACAACCAGGCCGAAATCATACAAGGCGCCAACCGCCAGCTAAACTGTGCCGGACAGACCGCGGTCGACGCCAATGGTGCCCCGCAACACATAGATGATATGCGCAGCCAGATTGCGCTAGCGCTGGATAATCTGGAAGCCGTTCTCAAAGGTGCCGACATGGACCTCAGTAACATCACCCGGCTTAACATCTACGCGACAGATGTAGACGAGGCCATGAAACACTTTGATATTTTCGGTGCGCGGTTTGGGCCAGTGAAGGCAAGCCCTCCGATGACTTTGCTGGGAGTCACCCGGCTCGCGATCCCCGGACTGATGTTCGAGATAGAAGCTACCGCTGCCGACTAAGCTGCTCTGCCGGCAAGCGACAACCATCAGCCGCGCCAACACTAATCTACACAGCAGGTAGGCCACCAGCAGATCCACAGACAATCAGTCTGTGCACCTGTGGAACCTCTACCTTGCACTTAGCATCGGACACGCAGGTTGCTGCAAACCACCAGGCATCATTACCCGGTCAACAGGGCGATCAACCGATTACAGTCGGCTTCGACCGGGCCTGCCCACTCTCGTCATAAAACGCAGACGGCTTACTCATGCCTGTCAATTTCCACATCAACATTTTACGAATTATTCGCAACGTAATACCAAGCGGAAATTTCTGTGCACTGTGCGGGTAATCAGGTTCGCCGATAGCATGCTGAACCTGCACGTAGGCTCGTACAGGACCCAGTGTTTCATCGCGGCCGTGCTTAGTGCCGTGCTCAGTGCGGTGCTCAGTATCCATGAAGCTGTGTATCAGCCCGACAAACGGAATCCTAGCGCTCACGGTGTTGCCAACCGGGGTATTGCAGCAGTCGGTATACCAACGAGTGAGGCCCTTCTCTGACAGGCGAATGCAACGCAAATGTTCGGCACCGGCGCTCATGGTTACCTGCGATTGAGAGGTCTGATAGATATCGGTTCCGCCGAACTCATCAAGGATTTCCGACTCCCCGTTCAGATGCCCGGCGAAGCGCTGACAATCATCGCAACAGCACACTACTCGATTCCCAGACTGAGCTGTAGCACCCGTTGCTACGCCTTCAACGGCGCCACACTTACATTTAAGCTTTACATTCATAAAGGTACTTTAGTTTCCATTTGTGTTGAGTTTGCGTGACTCACCGCAGTTTTTCGGTACCTGACTTTTTGCCATTCCCCTGTCATTCTAACCCGCGATATCATAGAGGCTGCATCATCGAGGCTGCGTGCAAAACCGGCAAAGTAGCTCGAGACACGCATGGCGTTGAATGTTTGCAAGTCACGGATCATCACGTTCGGTAGATTGTCTCGATCAAATGAAATCCTGCTTTGGTTTTAATCGGACCATGCACTTTCAGTACAGGCATTTTGAACACAATTTTGTCGAAGGCAGGCAACATTGTTCCTGGTCCAAACTCCCCCAAATCTCCGCCTCGCTTCGCAGACGGACAGCTTGAGTGCTTTTTAGCCAGAGATCCGAAGTCAGCACCGTCTGCCAGTTTTTTCCTGAGCTGTAGCGCCTCTTCTTTTGTCTTCACGAGTATGTGCCTCGCACATGCTCTTGCCATCACGATCACCTGTCTATCTGCGTAAGCTGACGCACCTGTTTAAAACCACGCCACATCGAGTGACCACGATGCCCCAAGCCATCACCCGCTGTATAGCATCACCAACGGGCGGCACTTTACTGGTGCTATCAAACGAACCTGACAGGTAAGAATTTTAAACCCCCGATGTCGGCTTTTTGGTAGTTCTTACACTTTTTGCCAGCGACCACTCTTACCTGCCTTGTATATCGCATCAATGACACGCTGATTAAGCATGGATTCTTCAAGTGAAAATAGCGACTGCTTCTTGCCAGCAGCGGCTCTCGCAAATGCTTCCACCTCATGCACATATTGATTCAGACCGGTATAACGGTAGACCCTGGTTTCATTGTGGCTGCCATTGTGCACGCGCACTTCATCGCCTTCATACAGATTTGAATTAAACGGAGCTGATAATTCAATAAAGCCCTTGTCTCCGTGAAACACCATGGTTTGACGGTTGCCCATTTGAGTGGACACATAAAAAGTCATGTCGAATCCAGGGAATTCAGCATGCACATTGGCATAACGGTCGGTTTTCATCTTAGGGTCAAATTCAACACTGGCCTGCACTCGAGTAGGCTCCAGTCCGGTAGCAAAGCGAGCGGTCACCGTCGGATAGACACCAATATCAGGGAGCGCACCACCCCCCAGTTCAGGCTGGTTACGCATGTTTTTGGGGTCTGTGTTGAAGTAGGTAAACGATGCGTCTATGTGACGCAGCGTTCCAATGGCACCCTTTGCTAACAGCTCACGCACTTTGTGCCACTGCGGATGATAGGTGACCATAAACGCTTCTGACACGAGCACCTTGTTTTTATCACGCGCGGCAATGATCTTTTTAATATCACCGGCTCCGAGGGAAATCGGTTTCTCACACAATACGTGTTTACCGGCATTAGCCGCTTTAATACTCCATTCAACATGATGCGATGTTGGCAACGGAATATAAACCGCATCGATCTCGTCAGAGGCGAGCATTTCTTCATATGAGCCAAACGTGAGAGGTACGCCAAAGTGCTTTGCCAGTTTTTTTGCACTACTTAACTTTCGTGAAGAGATCGCAACAAGACTGGCATTGCCAGCGCTTTGGATTGCGGGAATTAAATGCTCCTGGCCAATTTTCGCCGTTGATAGAATTCCAAACTTTAGCATTTACATTTCCCGAAAAGATTTAGTGATCACTCTATTGTATCTGATCTGAAACTCTTTTTGTCGCGTTGCACACGCTGCCGGAACAGCAGGTATCAATGACAACCGTGACGACGGATTGATGCCTGCTCTTCAGGGGATTCTGTGGGACTGGTGTAACTCATCTGCGCGAGTATGCGCATGGCGTACCATGTAAACTTTTTTAGCATGAAAAAAATTCGGGCGCCAGCTTCCGGATACCGGGTTGGCTGCAGAGAGGCACGGAGTACATGAACCGAGATGCCTATCACCAGCACAGGTGATAGTGCTCGATTTCCAGCGGGTAGCAAGGTTGTTTTGATCAATGCGTTTTTTGATCAATGCCTTTTTGGATCAAAGCGCGGAGCGCCCGCAGCAACAACTCTGCTACCGCGAACGCTCAGGCCAAGCAGTTGTGAAAGGGTGTGCCTGTCAGGCTAGCGAACGGTTGATTGTCGTCCACAGTATGGTCTGCAGGAACACCGCACACCTCAACAATTAAACCAACACGCCTCCATTAACCGACCCGCCCTCCGTCGTCACGACGAATTGCAACGATGGCAGAACGAGGGGTCAAGTCACCGCCATCGGGCCAGTTTCCTTCGCCACGTTCACCGGGGTGTTGTACACCCACAAACATAGTGAGTTTATCCGGACTCCACGTCAGGCCGGTTATTTCACACTGCTTAGGCCCTGTCAGGAATCGTCTGATTTCACCTGTAGCGGGGTCACCAGCCAGCATCTGGTTATTGCCTTGTCCGGCAAAGTCCTTCTCATTGGAGTAGTTGCCATCGGTTTGAATCCAGAGTAAACCGTTAGAATCGAATTTCAGGCCGTCAGGTGAATTAAACATATTGCCTTCATTGACATTCTCTGAACCGCCCTTGTCATCTGAATGTACCGCAGGGTTGCCGGCAAGCACGTACAGATCCCATGAGAATGTGTCACTGGTGTGATCAGCATCAGTAGGGCGCCAGCGCACAATCTGGCCGTACTTGTTCGCTTCACGCGGGTTTGGTCCGCCAACCGGCGTTTCATCGCCACCGGGGTTAGGTTTTACACCGCGGTTTTTGTTGTTGGTTAGGCAGCAGTAAACTTCTGCGGCATTCGGGTTGGCAGCCACCCACTCCGGGCGGTCCATGGTGGTAGCACCGACAGCTGATGCTGCAACTCGTGTGTGTATACAGACCTCTGCCATACTCGCCATGCCGGTCGCCTCTGGCGTCAGTTCAACCCATTGGCCTGTTGCATCGTCACTGAATTTAGCAACGTAGAGCTTGCCATCTTCAAGCAGACTGTCTGTTTCGCCACCTGTAGCGTAAAAACCATTCGATACGTAGCGATAAAGAAACTCGCCACGCTCATCGTCTCCCATGTAAACCACGATACGTCCGTCGCCGTTAACCACAACTTCTGCGTTTTCATGTTTGAAGCGTCCAAGCGCGGTGCGCTTTTTCGGGGTACTGGTCGGATCAAGGGCGTTAACCTCAGTCACGTAGCCGTGTCGGTTTGCCTCGTTTGGATCTTTCACGATATCAAAGCGCGAATCAATTTTGTCCCATCCATAGCCACGTCCTTTGGGCGACACACCGTATCGCTTCAGCTCAGCCGAGACTTCATGCTCCTGATTCTCGGTGGCAAAGTAACCGTTGAAGTTCTCTTCACAGGCGAGGTACGTTCCCCACGGAGTAGAACCGTTACCACAGTTATTGAACGTACCCAGAACCACTTTACCCTCAGGATCAGCGGTGGTTTTCATTAAGTCATGACCTGCGGCAGGGCCGGTAATTTCCATTGGCTCATCAGGTGTAAATCGGCGGTTATAAGGGCTGTCTTTAACAATTGACCACTGACCATCCTTTTCAACCACTTCAACCGCTGTTAAGCCATGGGCGTTCTTGCCTTTCAGGTAATCGTCGTCTTCCTGCGCCTTGCCTTCTTCCCTGTTTCCCCAGATGATTTTCCGATTGCAGTATTCGTTGTTGGCAATCAGGACTGTTTTATCGCCATGCGCGTACACTTCCATGCCGTCGTTGTTGTCACCAAAAGCCTTTGCCTGACTTTCTCCGGTACCGCGTGATGCGTGATCAAACTCAGGCGCATCAGACCACAGTGGATCACCCCAGCGAACCACTATTTTGGCATTGTAGCCAGCAGGGACTTTGAAATCATCATCGGTACTGGT
>CALGNZ010000129.1 GCA_937957915.1 uncultured Granulosicoccaceae bacterium
GCTAGCCTGGACTATTCATGAGGATTCGGCGTCCAGAGGAAATCTGGCTAAACAGGTCGGTCAATCGTCTGAGAAACGTGGCCCGCCACGTGCCGAGGAGGATGGACCGAGATGTGACGCCAGATTTTCTTCTGGCGTCGAATAGACACACTGCTATTTTGTAAAAGGTGCCCAAACAGTGATTTGGAACTGCATACATAGCATTTCGTAGTTATTTACTTGTCGCCTTATGATTAATCCAGGCTAGTTCGGGCCCCGCCCCTTTTTCTTTGCGTTGCCACTTTTACCTGCGCTTTTTTTGCCGACATTATTTTTGTTGCCGTTCCTGTCGTCGCCTTTTCCGGTTAATGTGCCAACAGGTCTGAACAGGGCAGCAGCGGTATCTTGCAACAGAGTATGCTGCGCGCTAAATCCGTCGCCTTCTGCGGCCCGCCGATGATAGGCGCCATCGCTGTCAAGCTCCCATGAAAACATATCGTCTTTGAAATAGTAGTCCAGCGACTCACGAACCACTCTTTTACGCAACGCTTTATCGAGTACCGGCACGGCTATTTCGACACGATGAAACATATTCCTTGGCATCCAGTCGGCACTCGACAGATACACTGCTTCCTCACCGTCAGGACCAAAAGCATAGACACGTGAATGCTCAAGAAACCTGCCCAGCACCGAAAAGACTTTAATGTTGTCCGACAAGCCCGCAACACCGGGGCGCAATGAGCATATACCGCGCACCAGCAAGCGCACTTTGACACCTGCCTGCGATGCCTCGTACAGAGCCTGAATAATTTGCGGCTCGTTAAGAGAGTTCATCCTCGCTTTTATTACCGCGGGCATGCCCTCTTTAGCGCGCCGGGTTTGCTTTCGAATTTGCGATATCACTTTGCGATGCATGGTAAACGGCGCGTGAAGCAGCGCTTTCATGTTAGCCACCTTACCCAGCCCGGTTAGCTGATTGAATACTTTTTGTACATCAAGTGTTATCGCCTTATCGGTGGTAAGCAGGCTGAGATCAGTATACGAACGCGCCGTGCCCGTATGGTAGTTGCCGGTTGCAATATGAGCGTAGCGAGCAAGTCGATCACCTTCTCGCCGCACAATCAGTATCAGCTTGGCGTGGGTCTTAACGCCAACAACACCATATACCACCTGTACACCGGCATGTTGCAGCCGACTGGCCAGCGTTATATTCGCCTTTTCATCAAAGCGGGCTCGCAGCTCAATAATGACGGTAACATCTTTGCCATTCTGTGCAGCTTCGATCAGCGCTTCAGCGTATTCAGAATCGGCTCCGGTGCGATACAGCGTCTGCTTGATAGCCAGTACATTCCGGTCAGATGCGGCTGCGCGTATCATCGACACCACAGTGGCTGATGACTGATACGGATAGTGCAGTAACACATCGCGTTTGCGTAATTCCGCAAATATCGACATTGCACCCGCTGCCACGTCGGTGGCGTTTGACGGCGTGCACGGGGGAAATTTTAAATCTGCACGATCAATCATTTCCGGCAGGCTTTGCAGCCGATCTAGATTCACCGGCCCATTACACAAATAGCAATCCTGCTCCGACAGGTTAAATTCGTCGAGTAAGAACGCAATGATTGATGGCGGACAATCAGCCCCTGTTTCAAGCCTGACTGCCTGACCGTAATCACGTGCGTTGAGTTCATCCTGCAGCGCCAGCCGCAAGTCTGCAACGTCATCGTCAGCCAAATACAGATCGCTGTTGCGGGTGACACGAAACTGATAAACCCCCTGTGTCTCCAGCCCTGGAAACAGCTTGGCCATGTTTTGTTGAATCATTGATGACAGCAACACAAATACATTCTTGCCGTCGCAATACTCCGCAGGTACAGGAATAATTCGTGGTAACGAACGCGGCGCCCTGACCACAGCCATTGTGGCTTCACGCCCGAACGCATCTTTACCGCTAAGACTGACTATAAAGTTCAGGCTTTTATTGGTTAATTGCGGAAACGGATGCGAGGGTGCCAACCCCAGCGGGCTCAACACAGGCAACAACTCATCTTCAAAAAATATTCTGGCCCAGTGTTGTAATTTTTCCGGCCACAGGTCCAGTGCCGGGAAAGCGATATCACAGCGCTCGAGTGCGGGTAGTAAATCATTATTGAGCAATGCGTATTGATCTTTTACCAGCTGATGTGTGCGTCGGCGAATTTCAGCTAACTGTGTCGACGGACTCAGCTTGTCCGGACCGGTACCCAGTGAACCGGCAAGCAGTTGCTGCTGCAAACCGGCTACACGCACTTCAAAAAATTCATCCAGGTTACTGCTTGAGATACACAGATAGCGCATCCGCTCGAGCAACGGAATTTTTTCATCGCGCGCCAGCGCCAGCACCCGACCATTAAATTCAAGGAACGACAGTTCACGATTAATATAGTGCTTTGGGTCCGCCAGATTCTGCCCGTCGAGCTTTGCCGGTATCTGTTGAGCAGCATTTGTGTTATCCGCCTGCGCCGATACCCTGTGCTTTTTTTTGGCTTTACCGGAGTCAGACCGGATAGCGGTTTTTTCGGTTGCATCCGCGGCAACAGTCACTACTCTTTTCTTTGTTTCTGAATTTTTTTTCTTCGCTCCGGAGTCGATCTTTTTTCTCGCCCCGGGCTCCAGGTCAGACTGCCTCTGCTGCACACCGGGCGCCGCTGATTTCCGCAAGCTGCTGTCACCACGGTTATCGGTCTTGCTCTGAGTTTTCATCTGAGCTTTCATCTGAGCTTGGCCCTGTACATTACTCCCGGCTTTATCCTGCACATTACTCCCCGCATTATCCTGAACACGGCCCTTAGTATCTGCTTCCGCACGCTGCTCACTTTTACCACTTTCCTCACTTCTACAGGGTGGACTGCCAATGGTGCGATCGGCTCCGTCATTGTCGATGTTACCCATGCTTTCCCTTAGCCTCGCTGGCGGGCAATTCTTCTGCTGGCGATTTGTTATCGTGCAGCGCATCCTGCCTGCTGGCAAATGCGATCAACTGCGGAAAGAATGCATCGAAGGCGCGCTTCAACTCGGTTTCGCGCTGCCACAAAAACGGCGCAGCCGAGGCCAGTGGCAACATGCTTTTACGGCGCTGCGACAGTCGCTTCAGGGTCAGATCAATATGCGAGCGATGCTGGTTGTTTTGCAGAATCTTCTGTGACTGCAGTATCGGTGCGAAGCGCTTCAGATTGTCCGGCAACATTGATTCGTGGCTGGCCAGCGATTCATGCACGAGGTCGACATATTCCTGCAGAGGCACATCCGAGTAGGTATCCCAGTCGGTGGCCAGAAAGTGATCGTAAACAACATCTACAATGATGCCGGCGAAGCGACGATGTGGCGATGCGAACAGCTCACGTGCCCCAAGGTTGATCTCGTGCCTGTCTGTGTAGGAATCAACTGATCGGTGATGGCGAATCGCCGCCTGCACGGGCTCACTAAAGCCATCGAGCTTTGAGCCACGCACGAAGTCACCACACAATTGTCCAACTATCGCAGATGGTTGCGCGTTACCCAGAAACACATGTGCAAGAAAGTTCACCGCGAGTAGTGTAGCCGTCGAAATTTATGAACGAGACTATGTATCATAGAACAGCGTGGCACTGAGGGTAACCCGTGAGCCGCCCAACAACGATCACAGCGAACTTTAATATGAACGAAACCGAGGCTGAACGCTTTAGCCGCCACACCAATCTGGCAGAAATAGGCGCTGAGGGGCAGCAAAAAATCCTGAACAGCACGGCACTCGTCGTAGGACTGGGCGGCTTAGGCAGCCCCGTGGCAATTTATCTGGCGGCTTCGGGCGTTGGCAAGCTGATATTTGCTGATTTCGATGTGGTTGAATTCTCGAACCTGCAGCGGCAAATTGCGCACAACACGCAGAGCATTGGCACGCTGAAATCCCACTCCGCACGGCAAACCTGCCTGGCGATCAACCCCGATATTGAAATTGAAACCATAGACGAGGTGCTCGACGCCGATTCGCTGGAGCAAATTGTGCCGCAGTGCGATGTGGTGCTCGAGGGCAGCGATAACTTCCCTACCCGCTTCGCGGTGAATGAAGCCTGTGTAAAACACAAAGTGCCGCTGGTGTCCGGGGCTGCCATACGCTTCGACGGGCAAGTGTCAGTGTTCTGTGGCCACAAGCCCGACGTACCGTGCTATCGCTGCCTGTACGGTGACGACAGTATGGAGTCTGCTGATACCTGCGCACTGACCGGTGTGCTCTCTCCGGTAGTTGGCATGATAGGCACCGTGCAGGCAACCGAGGCGCTGAAAATTCTGGGTGGCTTCGGCAAACCGCTGGAAGGTCGCCTGCTGTTGCTCGACGGCTTGTCGATGGAATGGCGTGAGATACAACTCGGCAAAAATCCAAAATGCCCGGTTTGTGGAGATGTCGAAGGCTAGGAGTCTGCGCGGCAGAACATCTGCTACTGCGAACGCGCCCTGACGGTGCGTTTTTTATCGATCCTTTTCGTTGCGTATGAATAACTATGCGCCTTAAATGATCGTAAAAACGCCCTCGCCATGGCACGTTCTCGCTACGCAGACTTCTACCGCACAGACTCCTAGCCGGGACTATTGATGAGGATTCGGCGTGCAGAGGAAATCTGGCTAAACAGGTCGGTCAATCATCTGAAAACGTGGCCCGCTGACGAACCAAAAAGGTGCCCAAAAAGTGATTAGGAACTGTATACGTAGTACTTCGCAGTTATATACTTGTCGCCTTATCAATAATCCAGGCTAGGGCTTCGCTGCCGGATTACCGCGTTCGATCCTGACCCCAACATCTCTGGAATTACTGAGCGCCCCCGGTTTATGCACCGTCAAGCGCAGCCAGGGGACAGGAAATTCCTTCAATATTATTTCTGACAGCCTCTCAGCGAGGGTCTCTACCAGCTGAAACGAGCTATCGGTAATAAACTGCTCAACACGTTTGGATACGGCCTTGTAGTTTAGAGTGTGTTCGATACTGTCTTGAGCTGCTGCCTTACCAATGTCAGCAGCCATTTCAATGTCGACAGACACAACCTGTTTCTGATTGCGCTCCCATTCAAAAATGCCGATGATCGCCTCGGCACGTAAATCTGATATAAAAACAATATCCATAGCGGGGAAAACCAGTTTGGGACCTGTCAATGGTAACAAGATTGTGTTT
>CALGNZ010000130.1 GCA_937957915.1 uncultured Granulosicoccaceae bacterium
CCGGTCTATTTGCCGTCGGCGCCTTTCCTGCTGTCGGCCGTCGCCGTCGTTGTGGCTATTTTTATTATGCTCAGACGCACCATGGTGCAACGAGGTGTGGTGTAACGGTTAACGCGAGAACGCGAGAACGCGAGAACGCAACTTTTACGGTATTAGCGGTTATTGTGGTTAACCGCTGAGTTGCACAACGACCCTGAATTTTTGAAAAAAAATCACTGATCAGATCGACTTGATCCGCAATGACACCTGCTTACCCTGCCCGGCACTCTGCGTGGCAACTTCAACAAAGCCCTGCAACTGATGAAAGGCAAGTGAGTTATCGTTACGTGGTTCTATATCAATTTCCGCAGCCAGCCACAGTGGCTGTGAACCGGCAGCAGAAGACGTATCGCGGTCAGCTGCTGGTGCCGGGGCTGGTGTCGGATTAGCTAACAGGCTGTATATCTGCTGACCAATGCCTTTGCCTCGATATGACTGATCAATAACGATTCGGTCTATGTAGACAAATCGTTTCAGGTGTTCGGCAAACCAGCGGTAGTTAAGGCTGTCGTAGTCGCTGCCATCTTCAAAGGTGATCAAAAAACCCGCCACAGCACCGTTGTAGTCTGCGATTCTTACTCTCGCAGACCACGCCATCATCAACTGCAGCCGCGCCTCGTCCATTGGCGCTAAAAAATGCACTGACTCTTCGTTTATACGCAGAACAGAATCAAGGTCTGCAGACTGGTATGCACGCAAGGTTAACTTTGCAGACATGGTTTATTGCGCAGCTGCTATCAGCTTTTATCAGTGTCTTCGACCTGGCGTAACTCTGCCAGCCGTTCACTCAAATAACTGCCAGCGGTGTATCTGTCTGACAGCACTACTTCCGGTCTGGGGTGTAAAAACAGGGGTAGTGAGATGCGAGATCTATTTTGACTGGATCCCTCCGGATTAACCACTCGGTGCGTGGTTGACGGAAAATAACCCTGCGACACTTCCTGCAACATATCACCGATATTAACAATCAGGTTGCCAAAGTCGCAGGGGACATCCAGCCAGCTTCCATCTTTGCGCTGTACCTGCAGACCTGGCTCGTTAGCCGCGGGCAATACGGTTAGCAAGTTGATGTCTTCGTGTGCACTGGCACGGATGGCATCTGGCAGCTCATCGCCCTGCAGTGGCGGGTAGTGCAACACTCTTAATAGTGACTGCTCGCTGCCGGCCATCATGTCTGACAGCGGCTCGCGATAAAGCGCTTTCACTTCAGCCGGACTGTGCTGCTCGACCCACGACAATAGCTCCGAGGCAAGACCACAGGTGCGTTGGTAATACGTATCGAGTTCCTGTTTAAGCTCGGCAGGACACTGCCCCCACGGATAAAAGTGGTAGTACTCCTTGATGTCCCGAACCAGTCGACCTTTAGCTGCCTCCGCCTGCTGTGCGGGAAAGAACCCGTCATAGCGATCCGGATTAAACTGATAATCAGCCTTGGACTCACTATCAAAAAACGCTTGCCAGTGACGGTAAATAGCATCGACAGAGGTTTGTTCAATCGGGTGATTGCAGAGCACGCCAAAACCCGTCGTTCGCAGCGACTCTACAAACTTCTCAGGCGCTTCGGGATCATTGTAGTCAACTGTATCCAGCATGTGGTAAGCCCTTTTTATAATAAGCCCGGTAAAGCGCCGTTAAACCGCAACTGGCGCTGCTATATGTGTATGCGGCTGATAGTTCAATAGTTCCAGATGTTCGATTCGGTAGTCAAACAACGACTGTACAGTCGGGTCTATTTTTAACTGTGGCATCGGTTTTGGTGATCGGCTCAACTGCTCTTCAGCTTGCTCTATATGATTCAGGTACAAGTGCACGTCCATACCAAACCAGACAATCTCGCCGGCGCTGTAACCGGTCTGCCTGGCCAGCAAATGAGTGACCAGCGCCAGGTTCGCGATATTCCAGGCCAGCCCCAAAAAAGCGTCGGCACTGCGCTGCACCATGGCACCGTTAAGCTGACCGGTATTTTGATTCACATAAAACTGGTAGTGCTTGTGACACGGTGGCAGTGCCATGTTGTCGAGTTCGGCAACATTCCAGCCATCCCAGATAATGCGCCGCGACGTCGGGTTGTTTTTTATCGCATCGATCACCTGTTGCACCTGATCGATTTCACCACCCTCTGCGGTTTTCCAGCGCCGCCACTGACTGCCATAAACCGGGCCCAGCTGACCCCATTGTTGTGCAAACCCTGCGTCGCTGAGTATTTTCTGTTCGAAGTCAGCCTGTGATATGTCCGAGTTGTTCTGCTCTCGATAGTGTTTAAGTGGCCAGTCAGTCCAGATCTTTACACCCTGCTGCAGCAACTCGCGAATGTTGTCACCACCAGCCAGCATCCACAGCATTTCCTTAAACGCTGTTTTCCAGTAAACCTGTTTGGTGGTGAACACAGGAAAGCCGTCAGTCAGGTCAAAGCGCATCTGGTGCCCGAACTTGGCCCGCGTGCCCACACCTGTGCGATCTATACGCTCATCGCCATGATCAATCAGCTCTCGCAACAGGTCGAGGTACTGTTGCTCCGGGTGTCTCTGTTGCTCTGTATGTGTCTTTGTCATTGCTATTTAGTGGGCGCCATTTCACCACGCCGGTACGCAAGCCAGATCAGCACGATACCAATGATCACCATTGGAATACAAAGCTGCTGACCCCGAGTCATCCAGCCGAAAGCAACAAACAACAAATGCTCATCGGGTTGGCGGAAGAACTCTACAAAAAAGCGCAGCATACCGTAGAGCAGCAGAAACATACCCGATACCGCCATCATCGGGCGCGGCTTGCGCGAATAGATCCACAGTATCGTAAACAGCACAACGCCTTCCAGTGCAAACTGATACAGCTGAGACGGATGGCGCGGCAACGGACCTGCCGCCTCAAAGGGAAACACCATACCCCATGGCACATTAGTTACCCGGCCCCACAACTCGCCGTTTATAAAGTTGCCAATTCGGCCAGCGCCCAGACCAACCGCTGTAACCGGTGCGACCAGATCACCCACTTCAAAAATTCTGCGCCCGGTCCTGCGTGCAAAAATAATGACTGCAATGGCAACACCGATAAAACCGCCGTGAAACGACATTCCCCCCTGCCAGATCCGCAAAATCATCAGTGGATCGGCTAGAAAGGCTTCCATATTATAGAAAAGCACGGAGCCAATCCGCCCCCCCAGAATCACACCGATGGCCGCATAGAAAATCAGATCGGCAATGTCGTCTTTCGACCAATTGGCGTTCAATCGACGGGTGTGTACATTCAAAAGCCACCAGGCCGCGGCAAAGCCAAACAGGTAGGTGAGGCCATACCAGTGCACCGTGACGGGCCCAAGCGAAATAGCGACCGGGTCAATATTGGGATATGCAATCATGGATTTTCCAGCAAATGGAAGAGTGAAACAGGAGCCGAAAAGGCGCCGCCGGTCAGCGAAGTAGCGGACCGCACCAGTGGATTATAGCCTGATCAGATCGACCCGGCCGTGCTTGCGAACGTTCGCAGCAAATGGACAATGGTCAGGCTGCCGTGCAAAGCCACACAGCGCCGCGGCATTGCGCATGTTGCCCTCTCGAAGGCAGCACAACCACAGCATGACAAGCACCCGCAATTGGTAAATAACCCGACTATTTAATCAACCGCGCAAACAGGGCCTTCAGATATTCGGTTTCAGCTATCGCTGCATGCACCGGATGATCGACCGCCTGATGGCCTCTGGCCAGAATCTGTAGTGTTCTGCCTGACTTTTGGCAGCCGTGCAACATTACACGCTGCAACTCATCTTCGGTCAGATGGTAAGAACACGAGCCGGAAACCAGTATGCCCCCCGGGTTCAGCAACGCTGCCGCCAGTGTATTGATGCTGCGGTACTTTTCGATACCTGCCTTTTTGTCCTTTGCTCGTTTAATAAACGCTGGAGGATCAAGAATGACGACATCAAACCTTTCAGAAGTCTGATGCAGGTGGCGCAACTGATCAACCACATCACCCCGCACACCGTGCCAGCGATCGTCAAAGCCGTTGAGAGCGGCGTTGATCTGCGCCCCCTCAATGGCGGCGGCAGAACTGTCGATAGCAGTTACATGCGACGCCCCGGCAGCAAGGGCATTCATTCCCCACCCACCCAGATAAGAGTAGGCGTCGAGCACCCGTTTGCCGCTGCAAAAGCGCTGCAGCGTACGGCGATTGTCACGATGGTCGTAAAACCAGCCGGTTTTCTGGCCGCCGGTTAGCGGAATCTGATAGCGAATATCATTTTCCAGAATTTCGACGCGCTCGGGCACTTCACCGTGAATTGTCTCGGCGACACTCTCCAGCCCCTCCAACTCGCGCGACGCGCTGGTATTGCGCAGATAAATGCCAACCGGCGATAGCAATTCAACCAGTGCTGCGACCACTGCCTGCAGCTCCCGATCCATGCCCGCCGTATTGGTTTGCACGACCAGATAATCCCCGTAACGGTCAATCACCAGCCCCGGTAGCCAGTCACCTTCGCCGTGTACCAGCCGGTAAAAAGGTTTATCAAAGCACTGATCTCGGAGCGCCAGCGCAGTGGCCAGCCGAGACTTGATCAGATCAACGCTGATCAACTCGGAACGGCGGTAGCTGTAGACTCTTGCACAAATGAGTGAATGCGAGTTAACGCAGGCCATCGCAATGAATTTGCCGCGATTCGAATACACCGGCACCTGTTCACCGGCGGCAAAAGTTTTAAGCGGAGACTTCGACTTATCAACCTCGTTGCTGTACACCCACAGGTGGCCGGCGGCGAGACGTCGCTCTTCGTTTTTTTTGAGCACCAGCATTCGCTGGTCACCACCGGGCGCCGTTTGGGTGCCAGGACTCACTTCGCCAACCTGGCCTGCCGGGCCATTGGGCGGGGCTTTCATGTCAGATGACGACATGGTGCTCCAGATTCTGTTTAGGGGAACCGCCCATGCTAACACTAACAGGCACTCCTGACCCGGCTGTTGGTTTCTCAGGCAGACTTTAAATACGACGTTTACAGCTACCGAAACGCACCCGTGCGAAAGAAAACTGCGTCGAATTACGGTACAGTCGAGCCAGGTTTCAGTTTACTCAACGGGGGACTCAATGACTGACCAAACCAAATTCCTTTTAAGCGAAAGCGATATTCCAAAGACCTGGTACAACATTCAGGCAGATCTGCCAGTACCCGCACCACCTCCGTTGCACCCTGGAACCGGTCAGCCAATCGGCCCTGACGACTTGGCACCACTGTTTCCGATGGATCTGATCATGCAGGAAGTATCGCAGGAGCGCGATATCGACATTCCAGAGCCGGTCAGAGACGTGTATCGACAGTGGCGGCCGACGCCGCTGTATCGCGCGCACCGTCTGGAAAAGGCGCTCGATACCCCCGCCAAGATTTACTACAAATATGAAGGCGTCAGCCCCTCAGGCAGTCACAAACCCAACACAGCGGTACCGCAGGCTTTTTATAACAAGGCTGCAGGAATCAAACGACTCAGCACCGAGACCGGCGCCGGACAATGGGGATCGTCTCTGTCCTACGCCGGCGCACTGTTTGACCTCGAGGTGCAGGTGTTTATGGTCAAGGTTAGCTTTCAGCAAAAGCCCTATCGCAAAGCGATGATGGAAACCTATGGCGGCACCTGTATCGCCAGCCCAAGTGAACTGACCGCAGCCGGGCGCGCCATCCTCGAGAAAAACCCCGACAGCACCGGTAGTTTGGGAATCGCTATCAGTGAAGCAGTTGAAGTTGCCGCGCAAAACGACGACACCAAATACGCGCTAGGCAGCGTGTTAAACCATGTATTGATGCATCAGACCATCGTCGGCATGGAAGCAATGCGTCAAATGGAAATGGCCGGCGACTACCCGGATGTGATTGTTGCCTGCACCGGTGGCGGCAGCAACTTTGCCGGTATTGCATTCCCGTTTCTGGGTGCCAAGCTGCGTGGTGGCAACGATGTTCGCATTGTCGCTGTCGAACCTGCAGCGTGCCCGTCACTCACTCGCGGCAAGTTTGCCTACGACTTCGGTGATACCGCACAGATGACACCACTGGTAAAAATGCACACGCTGGGCGCGCAATTTGTGCCATCAGGGTTTCATGCGGGAGGCTTGCGCTACCATGGCATGGCGCCACTGGTAAGCCACGTGCAGGATCTGGGGTTAATTGAAGCGCACGCGCTCGATCAACTGGAATGTTTCGAAGCAGGCGTATTATTTGGCCGCACCGAAAGTATCATTCCCGCGCCAGAAGCCACCCATGCTGTACGCGGTGCAATTAAAGAAGCACTACGCTGCAAGGAAGAAGGCAAGAGTGAAACAATTCTGTTTAACCTGTGCGGTCACGGTCACTTCGATATGCAGGCTTACATCGACTACTTCGAAGGCAAGCTCAACAACCAGACCTATGATGAGTCTGAATTGGCAATGGCTCTCGCCGGTCTGCCATCGGTTGCTAACGGGTAGTTATAAGATCGTCTATGCATTAACGCGGTAATTGCGTAGTTAGTATAGTAGCCGTTGTCGTAACAGAAAAAGCCCGGTATTTACCGGGCTTTTTTGTTTTGAAGTCGAGTCCGCTTTTTTCTAGATAGTCCTGTGCTGGCATTCATCACAAGGTTTGTATGCGTTTGATGCTCCAGCTTGAATTCCTCTAAGTCTTAAAGAGCTGGTGTCCTTAGCACCACTCAGAGCACCCTACCTTGCTCTTGCTCTTGCTCTTGTCTTGCTCTAGATCTTGATCTTGATCTACCCGCGTCTAATCAGTTTTGAGATTGATCGAGGAAGCGGGTCGGCGCGCCAGGGACGGCGCAAAGAGCGCTGTCAGGCAGGGACGCCTTAACTTTCAATCCGGGTAAACGCTTTACCATCTTTCCAGATACCCGCACTGGCTCTGCCCGCTGGTGGCATTGAATCTTTTAAGGCCACTTCCAATCTGCCTTCACTGCCAAGGCAACGAAAGTACCCATCCAGCAGACTCGCTGTCCAGTCCGGGGAATTGCTGCGATCAACTACAACCACGTCAGAGATTGCCTTGCCTTTACTCAGGTCACGCGCTCGACGTTTCATCGACTCAAGATAGCCAGGCAGTATCACTTGTATTGAATCCTGTTGGCACACTGTTGAAATGAGCTTGCCTAATGCCAGGCCGTCCATTGCACTCAGCTCATCCGCAAAGTGAACACCACCTCGCTTTTTACCGGAGATTAAAACCAGATAGGAGAATCGACCACGATAGGCACTTAACGTGGCAACAAATTCTGCTGCAGTACGCGCGCGTTCAAACGCAAACGATACGTCACTGCTGATGGTGCGTTCTTCCAGATCAATAAACAAATCAAATGCGGCACGCTGATACTTCTTTTTACCTTCTTTGCCAACCAGCAGCACCAGACCGCCTTGTCGCGCACTGTGTGCAGACCCCGCGGTTTGCATAGACATGGCTTGCATAGACATAGTTTGCATAGACCCGGTTTGCATAGACATATTGTGCATAGACCCGGCTTGCCCAGGCGACATAGCACTATTGTCCGTTACATCGGCTTGCACTTGCCCGGTTTGCAACTGTGCCTTTTCTGTTTGCGCTACCGCAGTATGAGCAGTGAGCTGTGCCGAATCTGTTGAACTGCTATCTGCGCTTTGCAAATCTGTACCGCGGTCGGCAATCTGTGCTCCCGGTGCGCAATTGCTGATTACCACATCATCCAGTGACACGTTGCGATAGTCCGCACGATCATACTCATAGCTATGTGGAAACGGACGCGTGCAGTCAAACCCTACCTTGGTGCCAAGATAGTCAGGAAAGCCCGGGTTTAAGCCGTGTCCGAACACCTTATCGATAGTAACGATGCCCGCTTTTGCATCCAGCCGGGTGGCCATTGACCACTCCACATCTGATGCATCTCGAATGTTCACATCATCATCGACAACAGTGACCATTTTTAACGGAGGAAATGCCGCGAAGGTAGCCATGATTGCCTGCTTACCCCAACCGGCACGCTTTTGCTGCATCGACACTACTGCATGATAAAAACCACAGCCGCCATGCGTAAAGTAGACATCCTGCACACCCGGAATTTGTCGCTTTAACGTAGCCAGCACATTCGCTTCACCCAACAGACCCACAGAGTTCCACACCTCGGCACCCGACAGGATGGTTTGAAAAATCGGATTGGGGCGCGCATGAATTGCACGCACTCTGACCACGGGCCGCGGCTCACACTTCGCGTAGTAACCAGTGACCTCGGCAAACGGCCCTTCATCACCAAGTTCACCGGGAATCATTTCGCATTCAATGCTGTACATCGCGTTAGCGACCAGCTCGGTTGGCGTCATTTTGCCTTTGACCAGCTCCAGTGGTGCATCCTGAAACACACTGGCTATGCCCAATTCGTCAGTATCAGGTGGCGCCGCTTCAGCCGGTGTTGCAGCAGCAAAGTGTAACCCTGGCCCGACCCCGCAGTTGATAGATATAAACAGGCTTTTCTTTTGCTCGCGCGCCTTATCCAGATAGAGACCCAGGTGACGCCCTGCATCAATATTGACGTGCAAAGTGCGGTCATCGACGACCATAAAACGCTGGATAGACGCATTGCGAACGCCGGTTTCCGGATCAGTCGCGATCACCACGCCCGCATCGAAATACGGTCCGCCATCCTTTTGCGCATGCACAGGAATGGGTATATCCGACAGCGACAACCCCGACTGCCCCTGAAGTATCGGGCCATCGTCGACCACCACCGGATCGACCGGTGATCGCTGCCACTGTTCAATGCAACCGGAAACAAACTGTGGCAGCTCATGCTCGTCTCGACGCAGCAGATGCGCCAGCAGATCCCTCGACCAGTACAAACCGGCAAACACCGGCGCCTCGTGCCCGGCAACATTGTGGAACATCACGGCATTCGGCTTGCCTTCAAGCTTCGCGGCAACGCCAGCCAACTGCAGGTCAAGATCGACCTCCGAGGTGACGTGCGAGATGCGACCGGCACTATCGAGGTCTTCGATAATAGTTGTCAGATCAGCGAGATGATTAGCTGGCATACACCCTCCGAGACGTTATTTTTATTTTCACTCAGGAATGTTATAGCAGTTGACAGCCCTCGCCTGCGGATTAGCTGTCAATTCTTGTGTTTGCAGAGCCAAAAACACCACCGTGCCAGGGATTTGTGCTTATCCGATTGGTTTACCCACACTGCGGTATCCGCTGGAGTAGTACAGCAGCGCTGACTCGTCACCGGAATTGTTTTCGATGGCAGTCACGCGCCCGACCAGGATATTGTGATCAGCAGCGGCGAAACTTTGCTCGGCAGTGCACTCGAGCATCAGCCATGGATTTTTCATCTTCGGCATGGCCGACAAATCAAAATCCTGACCGGCAAACTTGTCATCCGACGGCGTAGCGAAGTGGGTCGACAACGCGGATTCTGTATCGCGGAGAATATGAATAACATACCCAGACGCCTGGCAAAACGCCTCATACTCGGGCGCCTGACGACCCACCGTCCACAGAATCAGTGGCGGATCCAGCGATACAGAATTAAAACTGTTTATGGTCATCCCGACCGGATTACCTGCCGCATCACGCGAGGTTGCCACACAGACACCAGTAGCAAATCGAGACATAACTGCGCGAAAATCATCGGATTCTATTGCCGTGCTGCTCACTTAAAACTCGCTTTTAGGCATTCTGCACAAACGGCAGAACACATGATCAGGGAAATCGGTTGCATCGATTGCGGTAAAACAGCCGCCTACCGAACGGGGCCACAGTGTCCCTCACAACGCGAGTTGCTGCAAATAGTGGATAACAGAGCGGTCAGACGCTGGCAGGCCACCCGTACGATTGGTGCGGTTGCCGAATGATTTTTTGCTTCGTTTTGGGTCTTTTCAAAATAATGCCCCTGGCTGGGGATGTGATGGTAGTGGATGCGCCTGGCGCTTATGCCACCCTGCGATTGGCAAATTTGGCAATGCATCAAACTCAACTACCACAAGCACCCGAGGAACTGCCACACAATGCCGCGGGTGGACTCACAAAAAAACACTATCCCCGCGTCAGCGCCCCAGCATACCGAGTTGCATCCCTCTTAGCCCGGCCGATAATCAGGTTTCGCAATGACAATCTGCGTTGCACCGATTACCCGCTCTTCAAAACCGCCTTCGCAGTAACACAGATAATACATCCACATGCGGATAAACTGATCGCTAAAGCCCAGTGCTTTTATCTGTTCAATTTTTTCGCTAAAAGACTGCCGCCATACGGACAGCGTTGTTGCATAGTCTTTAGCCATATCAGATACGGTTAAAATACACATATCGGTATCTTCAGCGACATGTTTGGCGATCACCTGCAGCGATGGCAAACACCCACCGGGAAATATATAGCGCTGAATAAAGTCTACTGATTTACGCGCCTGATCGTAGCGTTGATCAGCAATGGTGATTGCCTGCAGCGCCATTAACCCATCCGGTTTTAACAACTCGCTGCATTTTCGAAAATAGTCTGAAAAATACTGATGACCGACGGCTTCAATCATTTCAATGGAAACCAGCTTGTCGTAGCTGCCGGTAAGCTCTCGATAGTCCTGCATAACTACCGTTACGCGGTCTTGCAGGTTTGCTCTTGCAACCGCTGCCTGTGTGAAGTCATGTTGTTGTTGCGATAGTGTAGTGGTGGTTACCCGGCAACCATAGTTGCTGGCGGCATACAGCGACATGCCACCCCAGCCGGTGCCAATCTCAAGCAGATGATCATCAGCGTTCAACCTGAGTTTGCGACAGATGGTATCGAGCTTGTTTAGTGATGCTTTTGCCAGTGGCATATCCTGTCCGTCAAACAACGCTGATGAATACATCATGGTCGGATCCAGAAACAGCTCGAAAAAATCGTTACCCAAATCATAGTGGGCCGATATATTTTTTCGGGCGCGAGACACACTGTTGCGTCTGATCAGGTCCAGAGCGCTCAATGCCACTTTGTTGGTAACACTCCTCTCTTTGTCCATATCCTTTAGCGCGGTCATGTTATAAACCATAAACCGCACCACCTGCACCAGATCAGGTGTGGTCCAGTGGCCGTCCATATACGCCTCGGCCGCACCCACCACACCGTTCAGGGCAATATAGGAAAATACCGCAGGGTCCTCGACCACAATGGTCGCAGAAATCGGCCTTGCAGAATCAGAGCGTGCAGCATCAAAGCGTGCCGAATCGGAGTGTGCAGAGTCGGAGCGCGCAGAACCAGGCGTTACCGAACTATGATCGGAGTCCTGACTGTCAGGGCTCATCGCCTCGCCCATATGCCACTCTCGATCACCCTCTATAAGCAAAAGGTGGCCACGAGTCATACTCGACAAGTGCCTGATAACCAGAGCACGTGCCCAGCGCTCGGAAGTACCGCCGATAGCACGATTGATGCGTCCGATAAAAGGTACCCGCGACAGGGTTGGTTTAACAACCCCCGTTGTTTTTATCGCTATTCCTCCCCGTACTGACGGGTCAGAAGTCTCGGGTTGCAGCGTGTCACTCATTTGAAACCAACTCTTTGTTCATTCTCTGTGTCACCTTAACAGCCAGCATGTAGCCATTGTGTGAGTGAGTAATCCGGTTTCTGCCGCGACTCTCACCATTTGCCTGGTCTGCTCTGCTGCCGCCGGGACAGGGATGTCGCACAGGAGACAGCGATGCGCAATTCTCTCAGCCCACACAAACGATTGACCGGAATTCTCTATCAATCCGCAGCACTCCTCGTTACTCACTTTCCTGCACGATCCAGCCGATCGGGGTGCGCGACAAACGGTATACGTTTTACCCACAGCTTAAGCGCCTGCCAGTAAATGGCGCAAGCGACTTTGCCTGTCATCCAGGGGTACTGCCAGAGCACCCGGTTTAGACTGCGGGCTGATATTTCAATTCGTTTAAAATTCACCCCGGAATCAAAATGATGGTGCGGCACTACACCGACTGGTTGACTATTTGTCTGATCGATCTCGCCAAAGCTGCCATCGGTCTGCGCCGAAGGTGTTAAAAAACTCGCCAGTGTGTAGCTCAGCAGTTCACCGGGCAGCTTGCCTTTCCACCGGTAGGTCATAGCCATTGGCATAAAGGGAGAGACATGCATATCCTTGTCGAAGTCAATTGACTCGCCTGGCTGATACTGACGCAGGTCCAGCACATAGTGTGTGCGCTGGCCCCATGGCGTATTGGTTACCTCAATCAACATAGCCTGCAGATGCTGGTTTGATTTATCAAAGCAGTAGTAACAACTGATGGGATTGATCAGGTAACCGAAGTAGCGCAAATTCGTCAGCACACGGATAGCACCAGACGGACGCACACCGAGTTTGCTCTCGACCGCTGAACGCACTGACTGATCAATACTCGGCAACTCAATACTGTTTGACGCAGTATCTGACGGATATGAAAAATAGTCAGCACGTCGAAAGCTCGCCAGCGCCCATCGACTCGTTGACCACAGAGAACTCTGTGTCAATACCTCGTCGAGCTCGGAGAGGTCGAGATACATCATGAATACCCGGTAGTTAAATTTGTGCGCGCGCGGCAGATGCCGATGGTGCCATACGTAACCGCTGTAGATCGCGCTATGCAAAGCCACGGTTCCGGTTAACTCGACTGCGATGCCGGGGCTTTCGCGGCCGTGGCAGTTGCATCTTTAGCTGACGACAGACTCGGAGCATCAGTCCGAGTGCCAAAATACGCGGCTATAGAGTCAACTACCTGCAGCGCACTACTAACGCCGTCTTCATGAAACCCGTTACGCCAGTATGCCCCGCAAAACCAGGTGCGATTTGCACCCGCTACTTCGGACCATCGATTTTGCGCATCAATTCCTTCCAGGGTAAACAGGGGGTGGCTGTAGTTGTAGGTACCCAATATCTTCTTTGCATCGATCGAATGTGTTTGATTAAGGCTCACACAATAGGTGGTGGCCGATTGCAACCCCTGCAGTATATTCATGTTGTAGGTCAGCTTTGGTAACTCGCCGTCTATGCCGTTCGCAGTTAAACGATAATTCCAGCTACACCAGGCGCGCCTGCGTTTTGGCAACAAGGTTTCATCCGTGTGCAGAACCACCTCGTTATCCACATAGGGGATCTTTCCCAGTATCGAAGTTTCAATGTCCGTGGGCCGTTGACCATCAAGACTCAATAGACCAAGCGCCTGATCACTGTGTGTGGCAACCACCAGCGCATCAAACTGATGAGGCTGCTCTGCGCCCTGTGCGTCTGCGCAGCGTATTGAAACGCCCTGAGCCGTACGCTTCACGCTGGTGATTTGCGCGCCGGTGATAATGCGATCACTGAAAGGTCGGGTCAGAGGCTCGAGATACTGCGCAGAACCACCCACAATGGTATGCCACTGCGGCCGATTCTTCACCGACAACAATCCATGATTCTTAAAAAACCTGACAAAGAACAGCATCGGAAAGTTAAGCATATCGGCGTCACCCGATGACCAGATAGCCGCCCCCATTGGAATCAGATATTTGTCGCGAAACAGATCACCATAATTGTTTGCCCGCAGATAGTCCCCCAGAGTCAGACCGCCGCCAAGTTTGTCTGCATCGAGGTGCTGCACCGACTCACGATTAAAACGCAAAATATCTCGCAGCATTTTCCAGTATTGAACACTGATGATGTTGCTTCGGTCTGCGAACAAGCCATTTAAATCACTGCCGGCATATTCCAGACCGGAGCGTTCACAGGTGACGCTAAAGCTCATTCTGGTCGGTCGGGTTGCGACGTTTAGTTCTTCCAGCAAACGGATGAAATTCGGGTAGGTCCAGTCGTTGTAAACAATGAACCCCGTATCAATCGAATGCTGCTCACCCTGATGATCGACCTCTATGGTTGCCGTGTGCCCGCCGATCCTGTCGGCTGACTCATAGACGGTGACCTGATGCTCCCTGCTCAGATAGTAGGCAGCGGTAAGTCCGGAAATACCGGAACCAATAACGGCAATTTTCATTGTTATTTTCGGGTGTTGAGACAGCACAGCATCAGCGGCTACATCTTTGCATTGTTGCGCGCAAGCTTAGGCCCCACAACGGAGTACCACAGCGCGGGGATCATCGATGCAAGCTTCAGACTGAGCCACAGTCGCAATGGAAAATTAACACGGCGCTTGCGCGCCGCTATTCCCGACATCATACAGTCAGCCGCCTGCTCAGGCTGCATTAAAAATGGCATTGGAAAGTCGTTTTTGCTGGTCATCGGTGTTTCTACAAAGCCAGGATTGACCACAGTAACGTCTATCTTTGCCTCGTGCAGATCAAGGCGCATAGAATCAAACAGGTAGTTCATGGCAGCTTTCGATGAACCGTAAGCCTCTGCACGGGGCAGCCCGACCACCGCCGACAAGCTGGCCACTGCGACCAGTTGGGGACGATCAGCA
Source organism: uncultured Granulosicoccaceae bacterium (assembly GCA_937957915.1). GTDB lineage: Bacteria > Pseudomonadota > Gammaproteobacteria > Granulosicoccales > Granulosicoccaceae. The sequence continues at coordinate 14,434 of CALGNZ010000130.1, forward strand.
CTGGTTTTGGCACGTACTGCTCTGAGCATGGGCAACGCCGCAGCCACTGTATTAACAGCGCCGAAAACATTTACATCATAAACGCGCCGAAACATCTCAACGCTGAACTCGGCATTGTCAACATACTCGCAGTGGCCAGCGCAGATGATGACCATGTCAAGTCCACCCAACAGGCTGTTGAGTTGTGCCGTTGTCGATGCGGTTGCCGTATCGTCTGTTACGTCATAGACCAGTGGCTGAATATCTGCGCTGGCAACAGTGGCCCGACATTCACTGATGACCGCTTCCAGCGACTCAGCGCTTCGACCGCTGATTACCACCCTGTTGTTGTTAGCCGCCAGCTTTAGTGCCAGAGCCTTGCCTATTCCGGAACTGGCACCTGTAACCCAGATACGTTTTCGTCGAATCAAAATTTAGCCCGCGGGTGTGTGCGTGGTGGTGAGGTGAAGTCGTATTTGCTGGTAGCTGTCCGGTAAAATCAAGCCGCCTCCAGTCTGTGCTTGAGGTACCTCACCTGTGCGCCTACAAGCGGTACATTTTCGTAGATCATCGCACCAAGATCGAAGATGTCTTCGTGCGAGTAAATCAGATCGCGGAACTCTATCATCGTCACGCCTCTGACGAGAATGCTTTTTCCGCCGCCCAGCCGCTTGTGCCGAAACTCCATATCCCACTTTACCGCAGCCCTGCCGTCAGCAATGATTTCGTCAAGGTAGTTAAAGCTGCATTGCTCTACGTTCGCATACATCGTTTCCATGTAGTCGCTCAGCGCATCCATCCCTTCTATACGGTGCACCGGGTCCTTAAAAATGATGCCCGGCTCGTATACGGTTTCCAGCTGCTGGCGCGACAAACTACTCGAGTTCGCATAGAGCGCTCTAAACCTGTCCAATAACTCATCGCTCATAGCACGCTCCAGCGGTTTCCATTGTCGGTGAGTTCACCAGCGGGAACTCCGTTGCAAGTTGTTTTGTCGGTTTGCTCATCGATGTTTCCGCCTGACACACGCTGCTACGGTGGCTTTACAGGTGCAAAGGCCGGTAGCGAAGACCTGAGACACCGCACTGGCAACGGTCAGCCAGATGGATCGGCGAACCGTTCGTTTTAGCTTGACTGCTCAAATGGGAGGCCCGGTAGCGCGCAAACAGCCCGCGGTGGACAAGCCGCCAGACTGTTACGCCCGTGAACCGCGTTCAGATCTGTTGAAAGGCGCACGGTTGCTCAGCAGTTCTCAATCCCACAGCGCCGCCGCCCGCTGACTGATCCGATCCCTCGGACACTCCGTAACTGCACAGGTAACCTAACCTTCGCGGACAAATGGTAGAGTATCAGAAAGATAACGACGGGCTCGGCTGTCCGGGCCCCGGGGCCAGAGCAGCGCCAG
>CALGNZ010000131.1 GCA_937957915.1 uncultured Granulosicoccaceae bacterium
CAGAGCAATTTAACCCCGTCACGCATAATCCCCCACCGGTAGCCCGCAGTAACAACAAGGCTGCTTTTAGCAAGGCTCGCTAACGCGTCGGGTTTCCACATAAACGCGTCCTCCGCTGGAAACCCGCAGCGTAAGCAAGACCAATCAAAGCCCGAAGCGCTAACCTGTCGAGCTTCCACGTAAACACCAACGCCCCTGGAAACCCGCAGCGTAAGCAAGACCAATCAAAGCCCGAAGCACTAACCCATCGACCTTCCACGTAAACACCAACGCCCCCAGGAAACCCGCAGCGTAAGCAAGACCAATCAAAGCCCGAAGCCCTAACCCATCCGACCTCCACGTAAACACCTACGCCATCTGGAAACCCGCAGCGTAAGCAAGACCAATCAAAGCACGAAGCACTAACCCATCGACCTTCCACGTCAACACCAGCACCCCTGGAAACCCGCAGCGTAAGCAAGACCGTCTAATTCACGACTCGCTCACCCGTCGGATCTCCAGGTTCATGCCCCCTGGAAACCCGCAGTTTTGTGACACGTCATTTGATACACTGACAACTACGCATACCGCTCGCCCCATACCCCGTATAAAGCAGGACCCGGCAATCAATAAACCTTCGCAAATAAAACGGGAAGATCACTTGCTGGTCACAGGTCGCGCCCGCTTTGCTGCTGACATCGACCTAACTCACCCTCTTTGCGTCGCGTTCGTACGATCACAAAACGCCTGGGGTAAGCTGACAGAGGTAAAAACAGAGAGCGCCTCGCTACACCCGAATGTTCTGGCCATTCACACCGGCGAAGACACCAAAGACATTGGCGATCTTTCAGTCAATCCGGTTATTCCCGTTGCACGAATTCCACACTTCCCGATTCTGGCTAACGGTAACGTGCTTGCCGTTGGCCAGCCAATTGCCGGTATTCTCGCTACCACCGCAGAAGCTGCATTGGAAGCAGCAGAAGCAGTACAGGTAGAAATCACCACCACAGATGCGCCTGACACCATAGTTGCCGAGAAGCATTGGCAGGCCGGAAACTGCGAGGCGGCGTTCGCTAATGCCGCACATATCGTCAAGAGCGACATTATCCATTCACGTCTGGCGCCATCACCCATGGAGCCGCGCACCATAGCGGTTGAGTACGATACCGCGAAAGACTGCGCAACCATCTGGCATTCCACACAAACACCGCATCGCACCCGTTCAGAATTGGCCGCCATGCTCAGTATAGATCCAGCCCGCTTACGTGTTATCGCACAGCATGTCGGCGGGGCGTTCGGCATGAAAGGCTCATTGTATCCGGAGGAAGTATTTGTCGTCTGGGCCTCTTTTAAACACCGGCGCAGCGTACGCTGGATTGCCAGTCGATCAGAGGAGTTTCTATCGGCAACACAAGGGCGTGGTATTCATAGCAAAGGCGCGCTGGCAATCGATTGCAACGGATACTTTACCGCTATCAACGCAGAGGTTATCGCACCAGTCGGACCATGGCTGCCAAACAGTGGACTGATACCTGCCTGGAACGCTGCACGGATATTGCCATCAGCCTATTGCATACCATCGATCAGCATAAACACCACGGCAAAGCATGATGGGCTTGGCCCAACAGGCATCTATCGGGGCGCAGGTCGACCAGAGGCGAATCTGCTTATGGAAAGACTCATCGATAAAGCAGCACGCGCACTCAACATCGACCCGATAGAAATCCGACTGCGTAATCTGGTAAAAAATGAAGCGTTGCCGTGGCGCACAGCTACAGGGGAAACCCTTGACTCTGGTGATTATGCCCGTGCACTGCAAGGGTTATTAGACAACGCCGATTACAACAAACGCCGTACAGAGCAAACCCATAGACAAGCACAGGGTGAACTGGCCGGTCTAGGCATTGCATTCTATCTTGAGCCTTCCGGTAGCGGCTGGGAAAGCGCAAAAGTTACACTTCATGCCGACGGCCGGGTAACAGTTGCCAGTGGCAGTTCGTCACAGGGACAGGCCAGAGAAACCGCCTATGCAATAATTGCTTCAGATGCACTCGGTATTCCAACTAAGAACATTGAGGTGTTACTCGCCGACACCGACGTAACACCTGAGGGTATAGGCGCTCTGGCCAGTCGATCTACGGCGATTGGCGGTAGTGCCGTACTACAGGCCTGCAATGAGGCACTCACCAGGCAACGCAGTGGTGACGCCCTGCCTCTCACTGCCTCCGTACGTTATGAAAACAGCGGTCAGGCATGGGGATACGGCGCCTACCTTGCACAGGTATCCATCTGTGCAGACACCGGCACACTCACAATAGAACACGTTAGCTGTATCGACGACGCGGGTCGATTAATAGCCCCGCAGCTCGCACACGGTCAAATAGTCGGGGGCTTTGCGCAAGGGGTTGGCGAGGCAGTCCTCGAACGCATGGTTTATGATGACAACGGCCAGCTACTCACAGGCTCGCTTATGGACTACGCGCTGCCTCGTGCCACGGACATACCGGACATCGACGTACACACGTTTGAAACACCGAGCCCGACCAATCTGCTGGGCGCCAAAGGGCTTGGTGAAGCCGGCACCATAGGCGCACCGGCGGCAATTTTAAACGCCGCTATAGATGCACTGAGCCCACTCGGGATTACCGATCTGCAAATGCCGCTAACAAGCTACACGTTATGGCAGGCAATTCAACGCTCCACGGCTGCGTCTTAACCGCCGATTCCACTCGGGCAATTTTATCAAAGGCATTTTTATGAAATACACAAAACAGCAGGCCAAGGAATACGCCAAGGAAAACATGCGTGGTATCTGGGCTGCGGCACTGAATCCGTTCAATGAAGATGGAACTATCGACGAAGCAGGTTTGCAAAAAAATATTCATCACTGGATAGATGACCTGCAGATTAGCGGGCTATTTATCGCAGGCAAGCAGGGTGAGTTCTGGGCAATGAGCCTGGAGGAACGCAAGCGCAATATGACCATCGCCGTTGAAACCTGTGGCGACAAAGCACAAACCATCTTGTCGGCTTCAGATCAAAATGTAGACACTGTCCTTGAACTCGGCCGACACGCAGAGCAGATTGGCGCTGACTATATTGTGGTGCATGCGCCTATGCTTAGCTTCTGCCACGACAAAGACGAGCTGCTTTACAACTACTACCGGTACCTGTGCGACCGCCTCAATATTGGCATCGCCATGTGGAGCCACCCGGACAGCGGTTACCTGATGGAACCGGAAACCGCAGCGCGTATTGCAGAATTACCGAACATTGTCGCCATCAAATATTCGGTACCACGCGACATGTACATTCGTTTAACCGAACTGGCCGGTGACCGCATACAGGTATCCACATCATTGGAAGACGACTGGCTCGACAACATAGAGCAACTGGGCTGGAACCTCTATCTGTGTTCGTCACCGCCGTATCAGCTACAAACCCGTGCAGACAAACGCATGCATGAATATACGCAACTGGCCTTTGCCGGCAAGTTTGCCGAGGCGCGCAAAGTTCGCGACAGCCTCGACCCGGTACGTCACGCAATCAAGTCAACCAAACCTGCTGGCAAACCTACCGCACATGGAAAGTACTGGCAGTCATTGCTGGGTCAGGTGGGCGGCTACGTACGCCACCCGATGCTTGAGCTTACCGATGCCGAGAAAGATGCAACGCGTAAAGCGTTTGAGAGTTGCGGACTAAAGGTTTAGAAAGTCAGGTATTAAAGGTTATTGTTGACGGTAAAATATGCCGAGGATTACGAATGCACCAAAAGCGGTTAATTGCGGTTGATCTCGACGGCACCCTGTTCGGCGCTGATCATCAGATATCTCCACGCACAGTCGAGGTTCTGCACGCCGTACAGCAACGCGGCCATGCCATAGTGGTTGTCACCGGCAGAAGTGCACATTCAGCCATATCACGACTAGGCTCATTACCAGCCAACGCACGTATCGTCTGCTCGAACGGTGCCTATGAGTACAATCAAACCAGTGAAACAACGGTATGGTCAGCACCTTTGTCATCAACAACCGTTGCGCTGCTTCGAGATCGAATCATGAAAAACCTGGCTGACGCAAGCTTCGGCTGGGAGACTGCCAATGGCCTCAGCTTCGAACAGAAGTTTATCAATGAAGCGGGTGGCGCACACACACTGGAACAAGGTGGCACGCTGGAAGCATTCGGTAAGAGTGACGTGCTGAAACTCTATGTCAGATCACCACGATTTGTGCGTGGCGACCTTCAACGAGAGTTACTGCCTGTAGTTAATGGATCGGCGGAGGTTTCAACATCAGGCGCACCATTTGTGGAACTCACGGCTCCGGGCGTTGACAAAGCCAGTGGCCTTGCACGAGTGGCAGCAGACCTTGGCTACACCGCAAACAATACAATCGCCTTTGGCGACAACCTAAACGACCTGCCCATGCTGCAATGGGCATCCGAGTCTGTCGCAATGGGTAATGCACTGGATGAGGTCAAAGCCATATCAACCACACAGACCACAAGTAATGTCGATGAAGGCGTTGCTGCGCATTTGCAGAAAAAACTTCAAAACGGCGAACTATAGTGCTGCATTAGCCTCACTGCAAAGCGACGGCAATCACATTGGCAGAAAGATCCTCAGCCGCTCAGCCCAACGACTGGCGCCCGGTCCCATAGCATCACCTCAACAACGCGAAGTTGCTGTTACAAAAATATGCTTACAGCTGCTTTCGGAAAACGACTTTATCATCTCCAACATCATAGTAATCGCGGATGCACGCTTCTTGTTCGTAGCCGATCTGCTCGTAGAAGTGACGGGTTTTCGTGAACTCATCCGTGCCGGATGTCTCCACCAGTAATAGTCGAATCTCCATACCCCGCAAAACCTCCTCCACACGAGTCATCAACTGACCACCGACGCCCTGCCCCTGACGATCCGGATGCACAGCGATAAGCAGCAGATTCCACACACCGTTCGCCATCTGCTCTGGTGCGCAATAAGCCACTGCTACTGACCCGGAGTCTTCGTATACCAACCAGAACTCCTGCTGATTGCCTGGCTCCGAGTCGCCTGAGAACATGTCGTCGAGTAATTCAGACGGGAACAAGTCGGTTGCATCTATTACGTTCTTTATGTCTGCCAGATCCTGTGGCCTCGCTGTACGAATAGAACCCTGACTCATGTTGAATGACCCATGCTTGCTCTTGCCTCTGTTTATATTAACTGTATCGCCGAAATTGAAGATCAGGCTAAGTGATTGCGAAACTATCGGCATCGAGCCAATCTCCGCGCGCTGTGGCTATTGGCTTAGCCAGCCACTGTGTGAAAATAGCAGGCAATGGCTTTTCACGGCTCAAGCATTCGCAGCTCAATTCCAGCCCAGAAAAATGCCATACCCGACAATACCAGTACAGCCAGACTGATAAAAAACGGGGCCTCATCAATCAGCCAGTCGCTGCCTCCGGACAACATACCCAGAAAGAACAGCAGCGACAAATACAGCGCCGCGCAAATTCCTGCCAACCACTAATTAGCAATGCAAACCAGAGCAGGAGTTTTTTGCCGCTCTTGTTTATGCGAAAAATCCGAAGAGCACATTGAAGTCACCACCGCAGATTACTGACGTGTTATGCCAGATTTATGATCACGAAGCACAAACTTCTGTACTTTACCGGTAGCTGTTTTTGGCAACTCATCAACGAAGCTTACCCACTGTGGCGTTTTGAAATGGGCCAGATTGTCTCGAACATGTTGCTTCAAATCAGCATCTGATACTTCAGTATCCGGCTTTTTAACAACAAATGCATGTGGTGACTCACCCCACTTTTCGTGCGCCATGCCGACCACAGCAACTTCCTGAACAGCAGGATGTCGCAACAGACAACCCTCAACCTCCACAGAGGAAATATTCTCGCCACCGCTGATTATCACGTCTTTGAAGCGGTCACGAATTTCCAGAAAACCGTCTGCATGAACAACAGCCGCATCACCCGAATGAAACCAGCCATCCTTTATGGCTGCGTCTGTGGCGGCCTGATCGTTGTAATACCCTTTCATCACCACATTGCCACGTACGGTAATTTCACCCAGGGTTTCACCGTCGTGCGGTACTTCGTTGCCTTCTTCGTCTACCACACGTAGTTCACCTGAACCGACCAGCTCGACCCCTTGTCGGGCCTTAACCACAGCCAGGTCTTCAGCGGACAATTCGGCATGTTCTGGTCGCGATTCACAAATGGCAATTAGCGGTGCGGTTTCAGTTAGACCGTAGACATGGGTCAACTCCCAGCCAAACTGGTTTTCCAGCACCTCTATTGTGGCAGCGGCTGGTGGCGCACCTGCGGTAAATAATCGAACACCTGCCGGTATCTGGTCGCGAACCTCCTTTGGCGCATTGATGATACTGATCAGGACCGTTGGCGCTGCACACAACATGGTGATTTTTTCATCGGCGAGGGCCTTGCATACCAACTCAGGCTCGACCCTGGGCAGACAAACGTGCGTCATGCCTCTTGCGGTATTTAGCCAGGTAAACGTCCAGCCGTTTGCGTGGAACATCGGCAGTGTCCACAGGTAACGGTCAGCGGGAGTCAGGTGCTGATGCGCCAGCGAATTCATGATATTCAGGTACGCGTTGCGGTGGGTAATCATTACGCCTTTTGGTCGGGCGGTTGTACCACTGGTGTAGTTAATGGTGAGCAGATCGGTTTCGGCAATCGTCACTGCTTTGAATTCGGAGCTTTGATCTGCTAACAGCTTTTCGTAGTCAAGCCATCCTTCTTTGCTATTACTGAGCGCGACGTAGTGCTTCACGTTCGGTAGTTTTTCGCGGATACCATCTACGGCGTCGATATAGTCCGGGTGCACACAAACCGTATTGGCGCCACAATGATTAATGATGTAATCAAAATCTTCCGGCAACAGACGGTAGTTGATCGGCACCAGCACCGCTCCAATCTGCGGCACCGCGTAATACCCTTCAAGATGCGTGTGAGTATTCGGTGCAATATAGGCGACCCGATCCCCCTGCGCCACGCCAAGCTTTTGCAGCGAGGCGGACCAGCGATCGCAGCGATCCAGGAACTGCGCATAAGTAAAACGTTTATCGCCATCGACAACCGCCTCTTTGCCGGCATACAGGCGGCGCGCACGCTGTGCAAACTCCATGGGGGATAGAGCAATTTCCACTAACAGTTCTCCAGTTAAGATTGACGATGGTCAGAGACTAAAGTGAACGCCGCCAGACGTCAAACGCCGCCCGACCTGCGGTCATATTAAGCGTATAAGCCACTGTTTGCAGAGCCAATTAGCCCAACGCGCCCCAATTGGACCAGGCCCTTCAACAAATCACACACACCTGATACCCTGCATTGGGAAAAGAAAATTACTCACTTGCGCGATTCATTGATCGACGGGCCGGTGATTACCGAAACAACCACCCGTACCTGTAGCCGTTACCCTCGCCACAGGTCAACCACGAGAACCATGAAACAATGAACCTGACCGTGTTCAAACACCACGATGTGCCACGAGTTCAAAACGACATCAGCGCCAACATCGTTTCCGGCAATCCTGTGCAACATGCTGAACTCAAATTTAGCGGCCACGACGGCAAGGTACGCTCGGGAATCTGGGAAAGCACCGCCGGTGTTTTTACCGCAGACTACACCGGTATTGTCGAGTTTTGCCACATACTTGAAGGCAGCGCGAGCATAAAGACCGCAGACGGCAAGGAATTTCAGGTATCGGCCGGGGATGGCTTTGTGCTCGACGCCGGGCTGCAGACTGAATGGACCGTCGACACCTTTGTTAAAAAGCACTTCATGATCTGCCAGCTTTGACACCCTGGTAAATCCCGCGCCTCGACACAGCTCGATACTACCGGGGAAGTGAACGTTCAGTCTCAATAAGACTTTGGAGTTAGGTTTGGACAAAGCGGAGTTGCAGAATTTTATTCTGTGGTTTATCCCGGCGGCAGCCTGCAGCTATTTAATCAGCGCTTCGCTATTGTTCTCTGATAATGGAGTAGTAAGCTACGGTCACCGTATTGATTTCTTACTTACGCATGCAAACACTTTTGTCTGTGGAGTATGGCTGTACATACATTCAGCGAAACATGGACTTAATCGCTGGCTATGGGGTCTCTTCGGACTGGGTGCATCGCTGTTTGCCATCGTGCTTTATTTTGGTTACGTGGCGCTTAACAAGCGCCCAAATATCCATCAATAGTCACCGCAGCAAGCGTGTTGCGCCCTCGCTAATCAAGCCCACTTGATCGTCTCGGAACTGATGCCCTGCTCTGTCAGCCAGTTCCGAAAATTCGATCAAATTGATTTCGATTCCTTTAGGCATATGTTGCTGAAAATATCCTGCAAATCAACGAGGGTCTTTGTATTGCATTTTCACTATATCTCCACAACCAAGCAACTGTCGTAGTGCGCGGTATCATCTGAGTAAAGCGTCACTGAACCGATTGCGCTGTTTGCAGGTGCTTCAATCGTTGACTGAAACTGTTGGTACGTGTTGCCGGTTACAGGAGTCTCTATAGCATCCAGCTGTGTAT
>CALGNZ010000132.1 GCA_937957915.1 uncultured Granulosicoccaceae bacterium
ACCATCGGTGGTACGCTCAAGCGTTTCATCGTGGAAGACCATGACCTGATTATCCCGACTCAGACGCACGTCGATCTCAAGCACATCTGCACCGTGCTCCATAGCAAAATCAAACGCTGGAGCCGTGTTTTCAGGGGCCAGCACAGAAGTACCGCGATGCGCCAATAACAGCGGCTTTCGATGCACAGATAATTCGTTCAAACGTCTAAAATTTCAGTTGCAGTTTCGATAAAGGTAATTGGGAGAACATTTCTCGTGAAATCAGGGATCAGGTGAGAAATTGTCAACCGGTTGATTAATCCGGGCTGTGACAGGCTATCATGGATGGAACAGGCCATGCTTGCCATACCAATCGCCATTTATTTCACTGGAGTAATCAATTGGAAATACAGTCCTGTGGTGCCGCCGAGGAAGTAACCGGTTCCTGCCATCTCATCAAGGTTGGCGGCAAATCGGTGTTATTGGATTGTGGTCTGATACAGGGCAGAGCTAAAGATGAAGCTCGCAATCGCGACCCCTTTCCGTTTGATCCGGCCAGCCTCGATGCCGTCATTCTGAGTCATGCACACATCGATCACAGCGGCCGCCTTCCACTGCTGATAAAATCCGGTTTCAAAGGCCCAATCTATACCCACACCGCAAGTGCGGACCTGTGTGACACCCTGCTGAAAGACTCAGCGCATATCAACTTCAAGAACACTCAGTGGGCCAACAAACATCGCAAGCGCCGAGGCAAAGCTCCACTCGAGCCCTTGTATTTGCGGCAAGACGCTGAAAGAGCACTCGGCCAGTTCGAGACCATGGAGTACGGCGTGAAGCGTGAAATTATGCCCGGCGTCTCAATCAGACTGTCAGACGCCGGGCACATCGTCGGGTCCTCTATCGTCGAAATCTGGCTCCATGAAAACGGCGTTAATCGAAAAGTGGTGTTCAGCGGCGATCTGGGTCACAGAGGCACAGCTATCCTGCGCGACTTTACCATGATAGATGAGGCTGACCTGGTGCTCATGGAAAGCACCTACGGGAATCGCCTGCACCGCCCCTGGGAAGACACCTGGACAGAAGTCGACGAGATCGCCGAGTACATACAACGCAAACCGGGCAATGTATTAATGCCGGCATTTTCGGTTGGCCGCACGCAAAACATTCTCTACCTGTTCGCTCGCAACTATGAAAAGTGGAACTTAAAAAAGTGGCAAATGTTCATCGACAGCCCAATGGCAATAGAGGCTACCAATATCTACTTACGACATCATCGGTTATACGACCCTGAAGCCGCTGACTTTTGGCGGAAAAAAGGCAGTCGATTGGGGATGCCAAATCTGCAAATGTCGCGCAGCGCCCAAGACTCAATGAAAATCAATCAGATCAGCAGCGGCGCGATTATCATAGCTGGCAGTGGCATGATGACGGGGGGTCGAATAAAGCATCACCTGAAGCACAATATTTGGAGAAAGAACTGCCACCTGATTATTACCGGCTATCAGGCCGAAGGGACCCTCGGCAGAAAAATGCTCGACGGGGCAAAAAATATTCGACTGTGGGGAGAGAAAATCAAGGTCAAGGCAAAAATTCATACCATTGGTGGGCTATCAGCACACACTGATCAAAAAGGACTCATCGACTGGTATAGCAACTTTAAGTCACGTCCCCCGGTTTTTCTGGTGCATGGCGAAGCAAAAACGATGGACACCCTGAAGCAAAAACTGCGCGACGACCTTCAGGCGCCCGCGCATATTGCACGGGCAGGAGAAAGCATCGATTTGCTTGACCTGTCGGCTTATAAAAAATAGTCAGCCCCGCAGGCGCTTTTCGTTTTTGAACGACCAAGAATAGGTTGAATGGTGTCTTTTTGTGGATGTAAATTTGTGGATGCCTGCGGCATGTTTAGGAGTGGTTTCGCGTCATGGTTTGCAAGTAGGGCCCCCCTGCCTGGGCCTTCATTTTTGAAAAGACCAAAAACGAAGCAAAAAATCATGCGGCAACCGCACCAATCCCAAGGGTACCTGCGGCATTTTGAGAGTAATCGCGGGTGGAGCAAGAGCACCCAAACCATGGTTCTATACGTCGCCATTTACATCGCAGCACGTCAGTAAATACTAAAAATCTGACGCGTTGATTCCCGCCTCAAACCACTGCTGAGCCCCATAATCGAGCGCGTGGATCATCATCAACCACGGCGTCGAACTCCTCCAGCAACTTGCGTTGTTGAGCTGACATTTCGTCAGGCAGGGTAATCTGTACAATTACGTATTGGTCTCCAGCCGGGCTTGCCGGCAAACCTCTGCCTCGCAGCCTGAGTTTGCTGCCACTCGCTGTTTTGGGCGGAATTTTCAGGCTAACCTCTCCACCAAGTGTCGGAACTGCCACGGTTACCCCATCAACCGATTCCAGTGGCGTAATCGGCAATGGCAAAACAACATCTGTTCCGTCGACTTCAAACAAAGCATGTTGCTTGATTTGGATGATCATTAACAAGTCACCAGCCTTAGCATCAACGGCGGACTGGCGACCCTGCCCACGCAGGCGCAACTGCTGCCCGTCGACGACACCTGCAGGTATAGTTACACTCAGGCTTCTCTGGCCATTGCCATCTTTAGACGGCACCTTAATCGTGGTTTTACCCCCTTTATAAGCCAGTTCAAGTGATACGCCGACGCGCAGGCGAATATCATCACCTTTGCCTGCACCCGCAGGTGGGCGCCCACCATTATGAGGCCCCTGCCCGCCAAAGCCAGCGCCAAAACCACCTGGCCCCCCGGCACCAAATCCGGCACCACGGGCAGCTCCTCCGGCCGAGCCAAAGATCGCATTAAAAAACTCACTGAAATCTCCAGCTTCAGAGTACCCACCAGCGCCGGGCCGATGCTGATTTTGCCAATTGCCGCCACGCCCGCCGCGGAAGTCATCACCATTCCGATAACCATGCTTTTTTAGCTGATCGTACTCGTCTCGACGAGCAGGATCGCGCAACACTTCGTAAGCCTCACCCACCAGCTTGAACTTCTCTTCCGCATCACTCTCCTTGCTCACATCCGGGTGATACTGCCTGGCCTTTTTTCGATAGGCACGTTTGATCTCATCTTCAGTTGCGCTTTCCTTAACCCCCAGAACTTCATAGTAGTCTCTAAACTTCATTCGTAAATCCACCTTGTTTCTGTTTGACGCGACCTTCAAATTACCAGAGTCAACACCCTGTTATACCAAAATATGGTGATTTTCTGACTACACACAAGCACGTTTTCGCTAAACTGGCTGTCCATATCGAGCCTGTGGCTTCGCTTCCCTCAGCATGCGCGCTGATTCGTTACTCGCTGAGGCAAGCTGATCGCAAATTACCTGTCACCATGAAAATATCCGTCGTTATTCCGACCTACAATCGCTGGCCTGTAATCGCCCGAGCCATTGAATCCGTGATAGGCCAAACCCGGCCCGCCAACGAAATACTGATCGTCGATGATGGCTCGACAGATGATACCGTTAGTCACCTGCGTGATCGGTTTGGCAGCCTTATTACTGTTCTGGAACAGGGCAACCAGGGCGTTAGTAGTGCGAGAAACCACGCGATACGCAAGGCCACTGGCGAATGGATCGCGCTGCTCGATTCTGATGACGAATGGCTTCCCAAAAAGCTGGAAAAACAAAGCAAGGCAATAGCAAATGCAGATCAGGCAGTCCTGGTTCATAGTGACGAAATCTGGATACGCAACGGCACTCGAGTCAACGCGGGAAAAAAACACCAAAAGCGCGGTGGTCATATCTATGAACACTGCCTGCCACTGTGCTGCATATCCCCGTCGGCTGCTCTAATCAGCAAAAGCGCGCTGACGCGACACGGCGGCTTCGATGAAAACCTGCCAGCCTGTGAGGATTACGATCTATGGCTCAGACTGTGTGCTCAATATCCCGTTGTTTATCTCGATGAGCCGTTGCTGAAAAAATATGGCGGCCACGAAGACCAGCTATCAACCCTGCACTGGGGTATGGACAGATTCAGAATGGTAGCCCTTGAAAAGATACTGGCATCCTCGACGTTAACCTCGACGCAACGAATAGCCACCCTCGAAACCCTGCTTCGAAAAGCCCGAATTATGCTGAAAGGCGCTATCAAGCATGACAACCACTGTATGGTCAAACGCTGTAACCGGGTTATCGATTTTTACAGCACTGGATCAAGCAAACAATGATCTATTCGCAAACAATTGGCACAACAATTACCCCTCATTACACGCTCACCGCATTGCCAGGCAGTGAGCTCACCCGCTTTTATTTCGCGCTTGCCTTACCGTCAGCCCGCAGGACAAAATAAACAGATGTTAAACTTTGTTGTCGCATTAAAAACTGAGGCAGGCCCACTCATCGAGCACTTTAGTCTCAAGCTGCAGCCGAACACCACATTTCCCGTTTTCTCGTCAGCAGATACCAATTTAGTCATTAGTGGCATGGGTCGTAACCAGGCGTCTGCGGCAACGGCATGGCTTGCGGCTACCGCACCCGCAGCGGTGTGGGTCAACTTCGGAATAGCCGGCCACAAGTCTAAAGAAGCAGGAAACATGCTGGTTGCGCACAAAATAAGCGAGGCCGGCACCGGCAAAAGCTGGTATCCGGTCCATATTAAAACGGCTTTGGAAACCAGCCAATTGACGACCTTCGATACAGTACAACGAAACTATCAGCCCAACACACTGCACGATATGGAAGCAAGCGGATTCTACGAGGCCGCTATCCGCTTTTCCACCGCCGAGCTCACACATAGTGTTAAAGTGGTGTCAGACAACGAAAGTCATCCCATTGAATCTATCGACAAAGCTCAAGTCGAAACCCTGATCACTGAAAACATTCCACAGCTATCGGGCTTCTGTGCGCATCTTTGTCACATGGCACATGAAGTAACACACGAAGTCTCTGCAGCAAAAATCGATTGCTACCATGAACGCTGGAAATTTACAGTCACCCAGCAACATCAGCTAAAGCACCTGCTACAGCGTCGATTAGCACTTGGCATAGATTCAAAAAGTCCATCAGATTCTTCAACTTTACCAGCAGACCTATGCTCAATGCACAACAGCAAGGCCGTATTGAAGTGGTTGCTCAATGACACAAACGCCAGGGCTGAGTTCTATTGATTTCCACCATTTATATCGAAGAGGACGTTCGGCATCACCATCGCACTCAGGAGATATGCAACCGATTCTCACAGGCAACAATTATCCCTTGCGATCGATATAGCAACGTTTTCAACAGCAATTCACAAAATTTCCGACTGCAGAAAAAGCAGCCGTCACTAATTCTGGCGAAGAAGCATAAAGGCCGCGTACTCAGCACCCCTCCAGGCTACGGCATCGGGGCTGACAACAATTACTACTTCTCACACATGATGAATTGCCTGTACGACTGTCGCTACTGTTTTCTACAGGGGATGTACCGGTCTGCACACTATGTTGTTTTCGTAAACTACGAGGATTTTTTCGACGACATCAGCAGCGTTACCGGCAACAATCAAAGCGCTAGCTGGTTTTTTTCGGGGTATGACTGCGATAGCCTGGCGATGGAGCCGGTAACAGGGTTCATTGAAAGCTGCCTGAATTATTTTCAGGATCTACCTGATGCTAACCTGGAAGTAAGAACCAAGAGCACCCAGATTCGATCATTGTTGAATCGACCAGCAATGCAAAATTGTGTCATGGCCTACAGCTTTACCACGGAAGACACTGCGCAAAGACTGGAGCACAAAGCACCATCGGTTGAAAAACGAATTGCTGCCCTCGCAAAGTTACAGAGCCATGGCTGGCCCGTCGGCCTCAGGTTTGATCCACTGATTCTAAGTAAAAATTTCGAACACGACTACAAAAAATTACTCGACCAGATTTTTTCGAGCATCAATCCTGCACAAGTGCATTCAGTCAGTTACGGTGCGTTCCGTTTACCAAAACCGTTTTTTAAAAAAATGGTGTCGCTGTATCCGGACGAACGCCTTTTTGCTACGCACTTGAGTGAAAAAGGTTCGATGATTTCTTATCCGGAAAATACTGAACAGCACTGCCTAAACACCATGAAGACACTGCTTACCGAACGCGTAAGTGAGTCTGTACTGTTCCCCTGCTCGTAAAGCCGATTACTTACTGTAACCCGCGATCCATCAGACAGCGCGCTCAGTAACCAACGCGCCGTCAACAATATTTCGCTAACTGTCGGACTTCACAAACTGGCTGGAGAGCCAGTTGACGAAATGCAAATTCAAAGACTGTCCTTGGCTGCGCCACCAGCTTGAGTTCCCCCAAACAGTATTACCCAAATTGGCGCGATCACTAGGCAAGTACTGATGATAGGTGGTACTCATTTGCTCCAGCGCCGAAAACCTGGCTGGACCATAGCCGGACACCGACGAAAAACGCCGACTTGCATCCACCGACGTGGCGTAGCGAATGAACTGCCAGGCCAGCTCTGGATTATTCGATTTAGCCGGTATCGCCCACAAGCTAATTTGACTGACTGACCCATCCCACACCGGGTTCAGGTTTTTAGCCCCGGCTACCACAGCCCGAATCAAAGTGTCGCTGCCCACCATCGCAAAGGCCACAGTGCCGTTTTTCAACATTTCAATCGCCTGATCGTCATCGTCAACCCAAACAATTGACGATGCAATCGGCTCCAGTGTGTGTTGTATGATCTGCCAGGCTAATTCCGGTTGGTTCAGCGTGTTGTAAACGTTAGTTGCAGGTACTCCTGCAGCGAGCAATGACCATTCTGACAACACTCGGGGTGAACGTCGCACGGCTCGTCGACCCGGATAGTGGCTTATGTTAAAAAAATCACTGATCAACGATGGCTGATTACCGGGCTTGTAAACACTCTGATCGTAGGCGTAGACGGTAGACCAAACGTACTGCCCAACTGCACAGGGCTGCAACGCATTCGGCACAAAATCATCTAAATCAGAGCCTGGAAGCAGCGATAACTCCCCACTGTCACAAGCCTCAATGGCCTCCTGCAGTTCCAGTTCGACCACATCTGCGCTGCCAGAATTAATGTCCAGCTCAACATCCTGCCGTGGCCGGGTCTGCAAATTCGCATTCGTTAATGACGAAAACGGCGTCAGAACCGCGTGGTCCAGCATTGCACCATGACTGCCACCCCAGACAGAAAGTTGCAAAGATGTCTGCCTCTCACTAGCTTCAATAGCTCCAGCGAGGCCAACTGCCAGGCAGCAGAGCAGTAGGGATATGGCTCTAATCAATAACATTTTTTTATGGAATAGCTTTTTATATGTAAAACACTAGCAGCAATTTCTAATCTGACAAGTTGACTGTCCACCTAATTAGCGTCTGCCCGGATACAAGCGCTCCTGCCTCACGAGCTCAGGCGATCCTTCATCATTCAAATGTAGCTAATTTAAATGACTAATTGCCCATATGTGGCAGGCGCATTTTGCAGGTTCGGATTCAAAAGCCTGAGCAATCCTGAAGACACCAGGATATTGCGATGCCTGTTAGCCGGGCCGACTAGATTGCACGAGCGTCATTTTTCTGCACACCGCCTCATTTGAACTATAAAGATTGGTAAGTCGCGCCAAAACGACACCGGCTCGGCCTATTTTCCAGGGCAAAAAAACAATAAAGGTACCCAAATGTCCACTGCCAATGAGCAATTTCATCCGGATGACCACCGCATCGATTCGGAGTACACCGACACGGACGATTCAATTGATCTGCGACAGTACATTTTGATTCTGCGTAAATATCGCTGGTTTATTTTATTAACCACCGCGATTCTGACGGCCCTGGCTGCCTATGTGGTATCAGGCATGACCCCAATCTACCGCGCTACCTCTACATTGCTGATTGAAACTCAGCAGACCATGCCGATGAACCTGGACGAGCTGATCGGTATCGACACCACAAACTCCGAGTACTACCAAACTCAGTTCGAGGTGCTGAAGTCGAGAAAACTGGCAAAACGGGTGCTTGAGGAAATGAATCTCTATGAGCACAGAGAATGGTTTCGTGAAGATGACAAACTGCTCGTTGACAAAAATCCTGCTGTAACGCCTGCACTACCTGTCAATCAGAACGACAATTCTGCGTTCTCGTTGCAGATGGAGACAATGGAGGCTGAACCCATCGAGCGGCAGATGGCCGTGAACCGATATATGAAGCGCGTATCGATTACACCCGTCAAAAACACAAAGCTGGTGCGTATTGGCTTCGAGTCAGACGATCCGGTACTTGCCGCGCGCATCGCGAACAAGATTGCGGATACTTACATTCTGAGTTACATGGATTCGAGAATGGAAATGAGTGAGAAGGCGACCACCTGGTTGGCCTCTCGTCTTACTGATCTCAAAATAAAATTGGAAGAATCACAAAACAAGCTGCTCAACTACAAGGAGGCCGAGGGTCTGGTTGACTACGGTGGTGGCGTGAATGTTCTGTCTGAACAGGAAATCGGCATCGTGACCAGCAAATTGCTTGATGCGG
>CALGNZ010000133.1 GCA_937957915.1 uncultured Granulosicoccaceae bacterium
TTTATATGTAAACTGTGGCGCACAAGGCACGCTCACTGTCAGAACGTCGGGGGCGGCCACGGAGTTAAAAGAGCAGACAATTGGATTGCGATTTAAGCCGGAAAGCGTGCACCTGTTTGATGCTGCCGATCAGGCTGTTCGAGTATAGAAATCTGTGCGCTCACGGTAGCGTACACGAGGCACCCGCAGATGGTATTCACTTGAAAAGTCGTGCAATGCGGCTTGCTGTGGCGCGGGCATTGCCGGTTGTCTGACTGCTCAGAACACTGTTTCGTGGGTGCTGGTTAATACGCATCACCGAAGGTCCTCTCGGCTTTAGCCATTATTCATCGTTCTGTCGCTCGTTTTAGCGCTTGTTAAGTCGCTCTGAATACTCCCCGGGCTCCAGGTCAAATGTCAGGCCATGAGTAGCCTCGAAACAGGCCCGCTGGCATATCCGGAGCTGTTTTTTGCGCCCGCAATGCCATGTGCTCTATCACTGCTCTATCACATAGTGCAATTGCATCATGGACGTGCGGGCCGTAATTCAGCGAGTCTAGTACGATACCAGGAGGCAAACTATGAACTATCTGAACAGACGCACATTCATTCGCAGCATCTCCGCTAACGCCCTTGCCTGCATAGCATTCGCGGCGGGCACCACTATGCCGGCGATGGCAGCAGATCCAATCATTGTAGGCATACCGGCAGCACAGTCTGGCCCGGTTGGTGTTGCTGATCATCAGGACTGGACTAATGGTGCCACCATGGCAATTGAAGAAATCAATGCCGCCGGTGGTGTCTTAGGTCGGCCTCTGGAAGCCAAGATTATCGACCTCGATATGCTGACGCCGGAAGGCAACGTCGCTGGCATTCAGGCATTGATCGAGGGCGGCGCTCACGCGATAGCATCAGCTTTCACTATCATTCCCCAGCCTGCAATGGATGCAGCAGCACCGTCCGGTATTCCGTATGTTCACGGCAATACCTCATCAGTCAACGTGGATCTGTACCAGGGCGATAAAGAGAAATACAAAAATATCTTCCAACTGGATGTACCTGAAGCCTGGTACGGCACCGGCTTCGTGCGATTTTTATCAGACCTGAAAAAATCCGGCGCGTGGGAACCCAAGAATAACAAGGTGCATATCGTTCAGGGGCAGATCTCGTATACCCAGTTGATCAGTAAAGCAACGCAGGAAGAAATTGCTAAAACCAATGGAGAGTGGGAGGTTGCGCAAATCACGGACATTCAGTTTCCGGTTCAGGACTGGTCGCCGGTGATACGTGCGCTGCAGGAGTCTGATGCCGCTGCCATTATGATTGATCACTGGGTGGCAGCAGAACTGGCGGCCTTTGCCCAACAGTACGCCTTTGATCCGGTACCGGGTTCACTCGTCTACCTGCAATACGGACCTTCGCAGCCGGAGTTTCTGGATCTGGCGCAGGGTGCCGGTGAGGGTATGGTTTGGGGTACCGTGTACGGTGTTTATGCTGATGAAAAGGGTAATGAGTTCCGCGCAAAGTATCGTGAGAAGTTTCCGGGGACAATGGGTATGGTGTATACCGGCGGCGGATATGATGCCATCAATATGCTGGCAGCAGCCTGGGAAAAGGTGGGTGACCCGGCTAAGTTTGATGCAGTTGGAGATGCTATTCGAAACATGGAGTATCGTGGAATCAATGGCTTCTACAAGAATGATCCGGAAACCAACTCGGGCATCAGTTATCCGAATATGACTGATGATCCGGAAGCGGGGCAGGCGCACCTGTTCTTTCAGATTCAGGATGATAAGCACACGATTATTGCCCCCGCGGCATTTGCTGAACAGCCGTTCCGCAAAGCACCCTGGATGAAGTAATCAAAGCGAACTGACTTTCTATTCGTGGACGCACTCTTTGGTTGTGACGGCATTAGCCTCACACTGGCTGGCCGACAAATCCTCCACAAGGTCAGCATTGCGACCGACCCGGGAAATATTCTTGGGTTGGTCGGCCCGAACGGTGCGGGAAAAACCTCGCTGTTTGAAGTGTTGTGCGGGCGCTACCCCTGTGATGAAGGAAGTATTTATCTTAAAGGCAGTAACATCACCGGGTTGCCGTTTCTAAAGCGGGCGCGTATGGGGCTCGGCCGTACCTACCAAAGTCCGGTTGTGCCCACCACGCTAACCATTGGTGAAACTTTCCTCGCGGTGCGTAAGGCACGCAAACCCTATTTGAGTCGCCACGATGCCGAGTGGGCAGCGCGGTTAGTCCATCTGCACACTGCGTGGGATACACCGGCGGCAGTACTGGGGGCATTCGATCGTCGCAAGCTGCTTCTGGCGTGTCTGCTGATGCGAGAGCCGTGCGTGCTGTTAATGGACGAGCCTGCATCCGGTCTTATAAACGCAGAAATAGATGAGCTCGATGTCATCATGCGCAGGCTGGTAGATGAATACGGCATTAGCCTGGTGTTGATTGAACACAGACTTGAGTTATTGTCAGCAGTGGCTGACACGGCGGTTGTGCTCGATCTGGGTGAGGTGATAGCAAGTGGCACACCTGACCAGGTATTCGCTGACGAGCGAGTCAAGGCGGCTTATTTTGAAGCCTGAATTGCTGCAGATCAATCAGTTGTCGGCGGGTTATGGTCCGTTGCGAGTACTGCACGAAATTGATCTAACAGTGCGCGCCGGCGAGCGCATCGGTCTGGTTGGTTTAAACGGTCATGGTAAAACCACCATGATGCGGGCGATCACACATATGACAGGCTGGCAGCAAGGTTCAATCAGGTTTAATGGTGTTGAAATAGGCGGTAATCGTTCACAGGGGGCGGGGCGCCGAACCCCCGGACTGGTAAAAATGGGGATTGCCGTGGCACCGCAAGGCGATGCGATCTTCCCTGGTCTGTCAGTGCGCAAGCATCTTGAATGTGGGGCTCATACAAAGCTCGCATGGCGGGAGCGACGTCAGCGTATTGCTCAAATCTATAAAATATTTCCGGCGCTTGACCCCCTGCAGGATGCTCTGGTCGGGAAACTGTCTGGCGGAGAGCGTCGCATGGTTTCGATCGGGCGCATGCTAATGGCAGATGCCAAACTGTATCTAATCGATGAACCGTCACTCGGCCTGGCACCGAAAATTTCCAAACGGGTAATGGAGGCGCTGTGGGCGCTGCCAGTCGAGGGTGCGATGATTATAGCCGAGCAGAATGTCAGTTTGCTTACTGGTCGTGCTGATCGTATTGTCGGAATGCATGCGGGTCGTATGCGCGGCGATGTCGGTCACGTGGAGCTGGTCTGATGGATTTGGGGCTGGTGGTATATGCACTGAACCTTGCGGCTATCTACGCGTTGATGGCAATTGGCATTTCGATACTGTGGTCGAGTGTCGGCATGATCAACATGGCTCACGGTGCCACGTTTGCTATTTCCGGTTACGCAGCCTGGCTGGTAACCGGGGCTTTAAAGCCGGTTGTTGCAGCGACCTTTGGCAAGACGGTACTGGCGTCTGGTGTCATGGCGGCTGCGCTGGTCAGTTCAGCGTTACTGGCAGGCGCGCTTTGTGGTGCCGTCATTTACGCGCTCGCGTTTTTGCCAATCCACGATAAACCAAACTACCCGGTACGCGCTTTGATCATTACGCTCGCGCTGAATATAGGCACGGTGCAGGGCTTACTGTACTTCTTCGGGCCACGCAATCAGGGATTGCCAAAGATATTCGGCTTCGGGCGTTGGGAAATCTGGGGCGCGAAAATCCGCTATGACCAGGCAGGTACTATTGTCGGAGCGGCAGTGATCATGGGCTTGACACTTGCCTGGTTACGCTATTCGCGGCGTGGACTAGAGGTGCGTGCGATGATGCAAAATGCGGAGGGGGCTGCCTATTCCGGTATATCCAGACAAGTAACGGCACTGCCCATTCTTATGTTAACCGGTGCCCTGGCCGGCATGGCGGCAGCGCTGTTGAGTCAGACTATTTTTGTAAGTCCAACGGCAGGTGTTGTACCACTGGTAAAGGGGTTAACCATTGCGTTGCTGGGCGGCCTGGGCTCGGTGCCGGGGGCGATGATTGGTGCATTGCTGATCGGTTTTCTCGAAGCGATAGTCGGCGCAATACCGTTTCTTGGTCAACGCTATGTGATGTCTGCAACCTTCGCGTTTATCATTTTAGTGTTGATTGTTCGTCCTCGCGGTATCGGCGGGCTGCTGGATGATACTCGCGAATGACTAATCGTACTTTCTATAAGGTCGGGCGCCGACCGTGGGAGGTAAAGGGTCATCCTGATGGCCTGCAGGAACGCAAGCGTACACGTGTACCTTTTACGCGAAGACACTGGCTCAAATGGCGTGACTCGCATAACCCGAAAAATCTGCAGCGCGAACGCGTGCTGGCAGACAAAAAGCCATTGTGGTGGGCTATAGCACTGAGTCTGCTCGTTATAGTGACACCGTTCTTACCGAATTCTATGATCTCTACGGCATCGATCTTCTGCATCTATGCCGCTATCAATGTGTTGTGGACGCTTATTGTTGGCACTGCGGGTATCTTTTCTCTGGCAACCCTTGCGGTGGTGGGTGTTGCCGGTTACAGCGCTGCTGCGGCTAATGTGTATCTGGGGGTGCCGTGGCCCTTTATGTTACTCATTGGGCCTTTAGTCGGGTTTATAGCAGGCGCTGTTCTGGCCGCACCTTCAACCCGACTCGATGGACTTTACTATGCGTTGCTCACCATGGGCGTGGCCGAAATATGCCGCGTGTTCGTTGTGCAGCTTCGGGCGCTTACTACGACTAACGGTGCAATTACACAGGTAGACAGTTTTATTCCGGAAGCCTGGTTTCTGCAGCGACCCGGTTTGCTGTTGGGTTTTGCCGGTGCTTTTTGTCTGTTGCTCGGTGCATTGCTGGTATGGCGGCTGGTCAATTCGGAGCGGCTGGGGTTATTGCTGCGGGCATCACGAGGCAGCCGCGAAGACGAATCGTTTTGCGAGGCAGTGGGTATCGACTTTCGCCGTGCCCGATTACAAGTGTTTGTTATTTCTTCTGCGGCACTGGGAGTTGTCGGTGCTTTCTATGCGATGTACTACCGTTCGATATCACCCAATATTTTTTCACTCGACCAGCTGTTGTTGCTTTTTGCAATGATGGTCATTGGTGGTCTCGGCCGTGCGGAGGGGGCGGTACTTGGCGCCGCCATTGTTACTTTAATCGATAAAGGCATGATTGAACTTGGGCCACTGCGCATTATTCTGGTGGCTGCCATCATGCTGATTGTCACTATCTTTGCGCGCGAGGGACTCACCGGTGCTCGTGATCAGTTCCGAGATTTTCGTAAACGCAAAGCGGGAGAGCGCCGCGCCCACAGAACAGAGAAAGGAGGTGAAGCCATGCCTGAAGAAGCAGTTGATGTTCGCGATAAACAAGAGCTTTACTATCGGCGTTTTAACAAGCGTTTGCGCGATCGACTAAAGCCGATGATTACGCCGGAGCTCATCGCTGAGCACAAGGCAGATCCTTTGGGCCATCACTCTGATGCGCTGGCGCGCGTACTGAATTATTTTCGCCGCGCCGAGATGGTTGATAAATATGTGATCATGCGTTTAAAAGACGGCGAGGAAGCCTATCGAATAATGGCGGTGTCCGGTGTTCGCGGTATGCCACCAAGAGTGGTTGACGATAAGGAATACCAGGCATTGAATGATGCCTATCATGCAGTGTTTTTACTGCGTGTAAACGATTTACTGGAGAGCTGAGAATGACCGATATTCGGCTTTTCGGCTACAGTGATCCGCTGGCCGCAAAGGCAGGTGAGCCTGTCGATTTTATGATCTCGGCGGAGGGCACTGCCGAGGCCAGTATTGACATCGTGCGGATTGTGCACGGCGACTATAACCCTGATGGTCCTGGTTTCATTGAAGAGGTAATTGATACTGATTTGCCGAGCACACTGGCAGTGCGACGTCAGTATACTCAGAATGGATCGTATGCTCGTGTCACGGATGACAAGCAGCTACTGGCAAACGAGGGCTCATTTACGGTACACGCTTTTATCTGGCCGTCCAGGCCCGGTGGCACACGTCAAACCATTATGGGCAACTGGTCCGTCAACGATTCTAAAGGCTACGCGCTTGGCATCAACCCGGAAGGTAAGCTTGAGTTCTGGGTGGGTGATGGCGAAATGGTTGACCAGGTAACGTCTGATGCTCCGCTCATTCCTAAAGTCTGGTTGTTGGTGGCGGCGAGCTTCAATCACCAAACCGGTGAAGCGCGGCTGCGCCAGATATCAGTACAGAACTCGTGGAATTCGGCTATTGGTCCGGTTGCCCCGATAGATCACAATAGCCATGTGGTAGAGACTCTGCGCTGTGCTCCCCGTTTTGCAGATAAAGATTTTTTGATTGCCGGTGCCAATGAACGCAATCCGGAACGCGGCGATTATGTATCGATGCTATACAACGGCAAGCTCGATCGGATGGGGGTAGTTGGCAGGGCGCTGTCAGCGCAGGAGATTGCCGATCTGGCTGTGGCAGTAAACTCTGCAACGACCGCCACCCCGGTTGCAGCGCCAACGAATTCAATAGCCTATTGGGATACGACGGCCGGCTTTACAGACACCGGCATAGGTAACCGGATTATTGATACCGGTCCACACGGATTATATGCGGAAGGTGTCAATCGGCCCGTGCGCGCAATGACTGGCTGCAACTGGCGCGGTCGAGATGACAGCTTCAGATTAAACCCGGCGCAATATGGTGGTATTTCCTTTCATGAAGATTCACTAACAGACTGTGGCTGGACACCGCTGCTTAGCTGGACACCGTCGCCTTCACTGAAGTCGGGTGTGTATGCCTTGCGGGTTACCGCGGGTGCCAAGACGGATCGCATACCGGTGATTGTCAGGCCCCAAACACCGCGTGCGAAGATCGCTGTGCAGATGTCTACGTTTACCTACCTTGCTTACGCGAATGAGCACTTGAGTTTTGATGCGCAAATTGCACAGGCGATTGTTGCCCATACGCCGGTCATATCGGCGGATGATATCGAATATAACAAGCTGCAGGAGTTTGGTCTGTCGACCTATGATCATCATTCCGACGGGGCAGGGGTTTGTTACTCATCGTGGAAACGCCCCATTATAAATATTCGACCTGGCTATCGAATGGCGGGCATGACCTTTCCGTGGGCACTGCCTG
The DNA here is from genome assembly GCA_937957915.1 of uncultured Granulosicoccaceae bacterium. Classification (GTDB taxonomy): domain Bacteria; phylum Pseudomonadota; class Gammaproteobacteria; order Granulosicoccales; family Granulosicoccaceae. The sequence continues at coordinate 7,154 of CALGNZ010000133.1, forward strand.
CCGACTTGTCATTGCTGTGGTGGCTGGAGCATGCCGGCTTCGACTACGATCTGATTACTGATCACGATGTACATGCGGAAGGTGCAGCCGCATTGTCACCCTACAAAACTGTGTTGAACGTTACTCACCCGGAGTACTACTCAGAGCAAATGCTGGATGCCACGGAGCAATACCTGACAACCGGTGGTCGCATGATGTACCTCGGAGGCAATGGCTATTACTGGGTGACGTCAACGGTGGCTGATGACCCTGCTTGTATTGAGGTGCGCAAGCTCGATGTAGGCTCACGAGCCTGGCAGGCTGAACCGGGGGAGGGCTATCTGGCCTCCACCGGAGAGCGATCAGGTTTATGGCGCTCACGTGGTCGCGCCCCACAAAAACTGGTCGGACTAGGTTTTACCGCCGAAGGTATGGATCGCTCTGAGCCGTTTGAGCGCATGCCTGACAGTTTTCACAAACGTGTGGCTTGGATCTTTGAAGGTATCGGTGACGAAGAGCTGATTGGTGATTTCGGACTGGCGCTGGGCGGGGCGGCCGGCGTCGAGCTCGATCGCTACGATCTGGCGCTGGGCACGCCTCCGCACACGCTGTTACTCGCCGCCAGTTGCGGACACACTGACAACTATCCACTGGTATCCGAGGAGATCAGCTATGCGTTCCCCGGACGCGGTGGCTCGCAGGATCCGCAGGTAAGAGGAGATATGATTTACTTCAACACTCAGGCCAACGGTGCCGTGTTCGCTGCCGGATCAATCGCCTGGAGCCAGGCACTACCCTGCAAGGGCGGCGACAACAATGTCGCAACCATTATGCGCAATTTGCTGAATGCCTTCATCAAGGATGACCCGCTACCCGGTTCGTCGTACACTGGAGAGGAAAAGGCGTGGCGCTGACCATGCCCGACTAGTGTGCGGGGAACACATGCAAAACAGCTTGAGGCAATTTTCGGGGTTTGTCGGCGACATGCACGAAGTTGCCCGACACAGTGATGCTCAGGGCCTGGCGAGTTGGGCGGTGGGCAGGCTGTCGGATACCGTGGGGTTTGATTGTGCATGGTATGGCTGGGCGCAACTCAGGGATGAAGATGTGCAAATACACGCTCAGTGTTCACACAATCTGACCGAGGCCTATTACGACAGCTGGTGCGAGATCGCCGAGGAGGATTTACTGGCAGCGGCGGTGCGCGAAAATCCGATGCAGACGGCAGTCTATGATCGGCGCGGGAAAGTGCAGACAGATGGTATGATTTCGCTCGCAGACAGCTACGGCATTAACAAAATGGCGACAGCAATGCACGCGCGTCAGGGGCGAACTGCATCGTTCTATCTCTCCAGTTATCGAGCAGGCCCGCAAAGCCGATCATGGTCGGCAGAGGAGCTTGATTATCTGAAGTGCGCAGTTGATCAGTTATCTTCTGCGATGAAGGTTGCAAGCGCCGAACCGGTACATCAAAACGATAACCACGCTCGCTCAATACTGGTTAGTGAAGAGGGCATCGTCATATTGGGTTTGCAAAGCCTGCTGGCCAGATTCGGTTTTCTCTGGCCAGAGTGGCAGAGTGATCGATTGCCCGAGCACCTTGGCAATCTGATTCATATACCGGGAGAGCACGTGCTGGTTGACAGGCAGCTCATCGTTCATTGCAGCCCGGTCGGTGGACTTAACAATATGGGGTTGCTGCAACTCACCGTAAGACGGCTCACTAAATTTGATTTGCTAACACAACGTGAGCGGGAAGTAGCAGGGTTACTGGCTCAAGGCAGCAGCCACAAGGAGGCAGCTCGTATTCTGGGGGTGGCGCCCGCTACCATTCGCAATCAGACCCAATCAATCTACTCAAAGATGGGTGTTACCAGCCGAGTAGAGCTGGCGCTGGAAGTTAAAACCGGTGAGTGAGACTGGCAATACCTGATTTGCCGCAAATGAACCGGAGTCGGCCGATGATTGGACGGCTTAACGCTCGCGACCAGCCAACCCTTGACCTGGTACAAAAATAGACAAGTCAATCATGTGGCTGAAGTGTGTCTGAAGTGTGCCGAAAAAGGGCCGACGCGGGGCCCATGCGGGCTGATACATTTGATACAAATCGATTGCAATTGAAACACTATGGACACTGCTCTGAAACTCGGGCTGCCGATACTACTATCAGCTGATGAGAGGGCATGTCGCCGCTCTGATTGGTTTTTCGTATTAACGAATCCGAGGAGCGAAAAATGCTAATTTTGACACGAAGAATAGGTGAGCGGTTGCTGATAGGCGATGAAATCACTATTTCGGTACTGGGTAAGAAAGGCAGTCAAATTAGAGTTGGCATCGAGGCACCGAGAGAAGTAGCAGTCCATCGAGAGGAGATTTACGAGCGAATAAAAAGCACCGAGGCTGAACAAAAAGCGGTTCCTGGTATTTGCGAGGTAAAAGCGTTCAGTTCCTGATTGCGTTCACCGGTGTTTGTTTGTAGGCCCGTCCGCATTCCCATGAGAGTCGCACTGGTTTACAATTCCCGCGGGGTACGAATTCGCGGGGTAACGATTAATGGGAAACGAGGAAAATACATCCGTATTAGTCGTTGACGACGATGAAAATCAGCGCTGGATGGTTAAAACCTATCTGCAAAAACACGGATTCGTTGTGCACACTGCTGCGGACGGAGTGGCTATGCGTGAAAAACTGGCCGAGCATCCTGTAAGCGTTGTGCTGCTGGATGTCACAATGCCCGGAGAAGACGGCTTTACGCTGGCCCGATATCTCAGAGCGGATCATAAAGTCGGTATTATTATGCTAACTGCTTCCACAGAGTTAGTTGATCGGGTGCTGGGTCTTGAGATTGGCGCTGATGATTACATCACGAAGCCGTTCGAGCCGCGTGAGCTAATGGCCAGGGTCAAGGCACTGCAGCGCAGACTGGTTTCAGATTCTGAGCCAGTGGCGCCAGCGGAAGGGGCGTTATCTAATGAGCAGACAATTGCTTTTGGTGAGTTTTTGCTGCACCTGGATTCACGTGAGTTAAGAGACAAGAGCGGGCAGCTGGTGGCCTTAACATCAATGGAATTTGACTTGTTAAAGGCCTTTGCAGAAAACCCGGGACGGGTGCTTACTCGTGATAATCTGCTTTCACTGGCGCACAAACGAGACTGGGATCCCTACGATCGTAGTGTTGATATCAGGGTAGGCAGAGTACGGCGTAAAATTGAGTCAGACCCCTCGAAGCCGGCCATAATAAAAACGGTCAGAGGTGTTGGTTATATCTATGTGAAAAACTAGTCGGTTATTGGACATTGGTTTTTTGCGAGTCAGTTTCTCCCAAAAGCAAGCGGATCTTCGTTAGCAGTTTGTTAAAGTCAATCGGCTTTGTTTCATATTCATTGCAACCGGCTTCGAGCGCAATTTCACGCTCACCGGGCAACGCGTGAGACGATACAGCAATAACAGGAATAGAACTGGTTACAGAATTTTTCCGTAGCATTTTGGTAGCCGCCCAACCGTCCATGACTGGTAAATTGAGGTCCATTAATATGATATCCGGAATGAGCTCCTCCGCTTTGGTTACACCTGCTCCGCCATCAGTGGCAACAATTACAGTGTATCCCCGCCTGCCAAGTCGGCGGGATAGCATATAGGCATTGTCTTCATTGTCCTCAACATAGAGAATAGTGGTGCCTGTCATTTGGCCCTCCAGACTTGAGTTCGAGATTGAGATTGCGGGTTTCAGCTGGACGACGGTGTCTAATGTCAGTCGCCAGAGCAGCCATCATAAAACACTTTATAAGGTGGTCTGAAAATTTTCTCATTTTATAGTAGCAGCCACCGGTTTCAGTCTGTGCCGAGAGCGCAGATTATCCGACGAATGGTATACTCGTGTGGTTAATCTTTTGAGATTTGGAGCGCCAATTCTGATCGAATTTTCTGAACAGACTGACTTTCATTATTGTGGGAAGCGGGAGCAACTCATTGTGCAGCTAATTCAACGAGCATTTATCGCAACCATTATGCTGATGTTTGCCGTAACTACCCAGGCTGAGGAATATACGATTCATACCGGGCCAAATGGCTATGCTCCGTTTTTTATGATCGAAGGCAGTGGTGATGATGCTGTTTACTTCGGGGCTATCCATGATCTGCTAGACATATTTGAAGATCGTCATCCTGAGTATTCGCGCAGACCTATACTGATGACGGCTAAGCGTGCCAATTTGGGATTAGCGCGCGGTGAAGGTTTTGACGTTATGTTTAACAGCCCGTTGTTCGTTTCGGACGATGTGTTGCAATATTTTCGGTTTACGCAAACGGTTTTTACATCACGAGATGTCGTCATTACGCGTAAAGATCAGGAGTTCGAGTATACAAAGCCGGAAGACCTTTTCGGGCAGTCGGTGGGTGCAATCCGTGGGTACAGGTACGCACAATTTGATGAGCTTCTTGAATCAGGGCAGATCAGTGATGTGCGTGTCGATGAGCATCCGCAGGCGATTGGTATGCTGGCCAGGGGGCGCATCGATGCCTATTTCGGGAATATTTTCGTGTCACCTTACTACATAAAGCAAATGGGGATAAAAGTATCTGACTTTGATTTCTCTAAAGTTTCAATGTACGAATTCGAGTTCGCATTTGCAGTAAACAAAGAGAAACCAGAGTTATACAAGAAGCTGGATACGTTTATTTCAGACATTCGTTACAACGGTGTATTAAAAAGACTGTTGAAAAGCTATCTTGAGTAATCACGGACTCACCGGTCCACTACCACCGTTTTCGTAATCCATATCATCAAGATGTTTTCGAGAATTGCAAACAGGGACCTGCGCTTCGAGCATGAACTTTTATTCAAAATTTCAGACGATATCCTGGAAGTTCCTGGCGTTCCTGATACCTGCGGTTACCATTGCGGCTGCGGTAGTGCTGTTTATTTACGCTTACACCAAGCAAAGGTCATCTGAAGAAGCGCTGGTAAAGAAAATTGTAGAGATTGCCGAGGTGCATAGCCAGGCTGTTGCGTATCCGCTTTGGACGCTTGATTTCGATGGTCTGGAGCGCAGTGTTCGGACTATTGCACTGCATCCTGAAATACAGTGTGTAGAGGTGATTGAATCCCATGAGCAACTCCCGTTTCAGTGGCCAGAGAAATGTATTGTTCATGATGACGAAGGGAAACACAGTTCGCAGCTGGCTTTTGAGGATCAGCAAGTAGGGGAACTGAGCCTCTATTATACCACTGCGCCATTCACTGCTGCCTTAAGAAGGGAGATACTCAGTGGAGCGCTGTTTTTTTTCCTGCTCGTGAGCGTTGCGGGGATCGTGGCGTTTTTGGCTTTACAAACCATCGTGGGTCGCCCTGTTCAACAATTGATGTCATCAATAAGAAAGGCTGAAAAAGAGGACTCCAGAGAGCCGATAGTCTGGACTTCTCAGGATGAACTCGGCAGCGTGATTACCGCTTATAACAATATGCTTTATCAAGTCGATGAGAACACGAATGAGTTGATTGCAGCCAGAGAGCAGGCGGAGTCTGCGGCTTATACAAAGAGCCGATTTCTGGCCAATATGAGCCATGAGCTGCGTACTCCGCTTAATGCGGTTATTGGAATTACCGAGATGCTCCGCGAGGAGGCAGAAGACGAGGAAAAAGATACCGAGCCATTTGATCGAGTTGCCAGATCAGGCCGGCATTTGTTGAGTTTGATAGATGATATTCTTGATTTCTCAAAAATTGAAGCTGGCAAAATTGAGCTTGCCTATGAGGAAGTTAATTTGCGTGAATTGCTTGATGAGGTTGTTGCAACAGCCGATCCGCTCGCTAAAACCGGCGGTATTGCACTAAACCTTATATACGATAACGACCCGGCTCATCTCTATACCGATCCGTTAAGGCTTCGGCAAATCGTATTAAATTTACTGAGCAATGCATGCAAGTTTACCGAGCAGGGGTCGGTTTCTCTGACAGTCGAGAGTGAAGCATCAGAGCAGAGCAACGGTGTTCGCTTTTCTGTGGTTGATACTGGCATTGGTATCTCGAAAGAGCAAAGCGAGAATCTGTTTCAAGACTTTTCTCAGGCAGACAATTCGACAACCAGGCGTTATGGTGGAACCGGTTTGGGTTTAGCGATCAGTCAGCGGTTGTGTAATTTGCTCGGGGGGCAAATAGAGCTGAGCAGCACAGTTGGCAAAGGGTCGAGTTTCAGTTTTGTTTTGCCGGTCCAGTAAGTTGAATAGATGCTCTTGTGACCATTCAGAGTTCGCGTAAGTCTGGCAGTAGATAGCCGTCTGCTTCAAGCTTGCTGCGGACCAGCTTTTTACTCATTTTTCCGGTTGTCGTCAATGGAATACTGTCGACAAAAAGCACGTCGTCAGGTAGTTGCCATTTGGCAAAACGGGTGGCGCAATGATCTATAACTGACCCGGGTTCGACAGTGGCTCCGGTTTCTGTGACGATTAATACTACCGGCCTTTCTGTCCAGCGCGGATGCGGCTGAGCCACGGCGCAGGCCTGAGCGACTCCGGGCAGGGCTACAATATGATTTTCCAGATCAACTGATGAAATCCACTCGCCTCCGCTTTTGATTAAATCTTTTGATCTATCTGTGATGATCAGATATTCATCTTCATCAATCGCTGCAACGTCGCCTGTTACCAGCCAGCCGTCTTTAAATTTGTCGGGTTGCGGGTTATTAAAATACTCGCTGCAGATCCACGGCCCGCGTATCAACACCTCACCAACAGCATTGCCATCGTGCGGCAGGTCCAGACCGTCGTCATCAACTATTTTTATATCAATGCCTGGCATAATCTGGCCGGCCTTGGCCATGTTTTGAAACTGTTCGTCATCGCTGAGGGAGAGGTGTGAGCGCTTTGAAACCCGACGGGCTACGGTGCCGAGTGGACTCGTCTCGGTCATGCCCCAGCCTTGAATCATCTCGACGTTAAGGTTGTCCCAGTACCACTTGATCAATGAGATAGGTGCTGCCGAACCGCCAACCGTTAGCCGGTCGAGAGCGCTGAAGTCATAGTTCTGTGGGTTTTTTTCAATCAACACTTTCATGCCTTGCCATATCGTGGGGACCCCGGCAGATATAGTCACCTTTTCCTCTGACATTAACTGAGCAATTCGGGCGGGGTCCATAAAACGGTGTGGCATGACTTGTTTCATACCGAGCGTGAGCGCAACCCAGGGCAATCCCCAGCCCTGTGCATGAAACATTGGCACTATGCCGCACAGAGTGTCAGTTCCGGATAGACCCATACAGTCGGTTGCCATCACTGACATGGTGTGCAGATACTGCGCCCGGTGTTCGTACTCAACACCTTTCGGGTCGCCGGTAGTCCCGCTGGTGTAACACAGGCCCAACGGCGATGTCTCCGGTAAGTCGGGCCATTCGCAGTGGGCAGGTTGCGTGTCGATAAAGGTTTCGTAGCAGACAGCATTGGGCAAATCTGTTTGCCAGTTTTCAAACCCTTCTTCGGCGCTGATTACTACGCGTTCTACCGTGGGTATGTTGTCTTTGACTGTCTCCAGTGCGGGCAGCAGATCGGCATCGACAATGATTAACTTGTCTGTCGCATGATTGATGATGTATTCGAGATCGGTTTGGCCAAGTCGAATATTCAGTGTGTGCAGAACGACGCCGAGTCCGGCGCAGGCCCAGTAGATTTCGAGGTGGGTCGCACTGTTCCACATAAATGTCGCGATACGATCGCCGGGCTTGATACCCTGTGCGATAAGCGCGTGAGCCAGTTGATGCGCACGGGCGCGCGTTTGCCGATAGGTTTGTCGCCTTGTACCGCTGGTGGTTGCTGTAACAATTTCTTCTTCAGGGCAGACTACTGCGCCACGCTCAATCAGTCGGTGCATTAGCAACGGCACAGATTGCATACCCATTAGAATTTCCCCGTGTGTTCTGGCGTGTTAGCTGGAAAGGTTACAGAGCCGCTCCGGGCAGTGTTCGTGCAGGCCATGGTGTTTATCAGTTTGATTCGATATTGCCACAGCGTTTCAATCGTCGCACAGGTAATTTATTGCTGTTAAGCAGAGCAGCTGATCTACTGTAGTGTCGTCGGTGAACAGACCAATAAACTGCCTCTGAACGCGATTATACTAGTTGATCAGGCAATAGATTTATCTGAGGCTTGCCCGCTATGCGGGTCGGTTATCCTGGGTGCGCGAGAACGGGGTAGCACTTGAACCAACGACGGGGGCGGCATATTATGTCATGACGCATTCGTGATAAAGGGAATGAAGCTGTGAATACACTCCGTTTACTGTTTGCACCGGCACTGCTTGCACCGGCACTGCTTGCACCGGCTCTGGTTGCACCGGCACTGCTTGCACTGTCACTGGTGGCACTTTCGGCGTGTAGTGGTACCTCTGCTGAGCCATCGACCGACACATCGAATCCGTTGTCCCCTCCCGTCACGGTACAGGCAGATCAGGCGTCTAACCCGCTAACTGCCGACGATTCCGCAGCAGGTGATGTGAGCGGCCACTGGTACTGTGCCGCATCCGAGGTGGTAGGGAATGCAGACAATTGGAGCAAAGCGTTTACACTTGAGTTTCTTGACGATAGAACGCTTTCCAGTTCTGGTCAGGGCGTGTCAGGTCAGGGCATTTCAGGGCAGAGCGTTTCAGGCCAGAGCATGGTTAATCGTAGCGGGACGTGGTGGTACACACCTGCCGGCGCGATGGTTCAATGGGCGAATGGAGATACCACCGAGTATCGGGTTACTGATGGTAGCCTCGGCGGGCTTTCTGATGGCAGTACGCATTGTTTGCGTGAGTTGCCATCGGCGGGCAGTTCCGTTGATGCCCCGGCTCTTGCCGCCATACCGACTTATGATTGTGGTAATGGAACGATAGTCGGGTTTGCAGCTAATGGGCGGTTATTTCAAAACGGTGTTGTGAGCGGGCAATGGCGAATGTATCTTGGAAATGGTATTGGAATTCCCACGCCGGATGCGCAGATCGGCTATACGTATATTGAATTCAACGATACCCGCTTTACGGTTATTGACGATACGCTATTGCAGGAGTTCGGTGAGTGGTCCTGTTTCTCTATCAAGGCCGATGGGCCATTGTTGACATTGCTTGCACCGCTGCCGTAAAACATAGCGAGCGCTCATAATCGTTTAAGAGCGATTACATAGAGCGACTAGTTAGTGCCATGACGCACAGTGCTTACGTAAGGTTTGCACTGACCACAGCGATACACCGCGCTGTTTTACAGTTTGGATTGGCCGGTGAACCGGGTCTGCCAAACACATTGCCGTCGACTTCAAAATACACGTTGCTCCAGCAGATGCACGATTCTGCCGAGTTAGGTGAGAACCACAGCTCGTTGCCAAGGCCAATGCCGTCAAGCACATATCTCTGCCGACCCTCAACTAAAAAAGGGGGTTGACCAACCTGATCCCAAATCCACCTGGGATAGTTGGCCTGGCCTCGTGCACTGACTGCTGCCTGGCCATTGGTTCCGAGGACTCGATCCTTGAATTCCTGGCTACCGACAAAATCGATGAAGCGATCATAGTTAATGCAAAGGTCAGTGACGTTGCATAGGCCGGTGTCCGTTCCAATCGTTGCAGACCAGGGAACGAACGATACGTAGAAAAATGAGTTGCTGCACTTTCCGCTTGATGGCAATCCGGTTGCTACATCGCGACTGGCAGAGCCACCATCTCCTCCAGCGGTTTCCCATTTTACGAATATGCCCCACTGACGCCCGTCGATAGTGATAGGCGCTGTATTGTTGAGTAAGGCGCCACCGGTTGCCTGTGTCGCGGTAAATCCCTCAGGTAAACAAAGCTTGAAATTGAGGTTCCAGGTTTCCGTCGCGTTTTCGTTGATTTTGTTCAGATCACCCCAGGAGGCCTGATAGCCATCTGGCCAAAGATCCGGTTTGTCAATTCTATGCAGGTAGGAATCGATAAAGACATTCTCGATATTTTGCGCGTCACCTGAGCAATTCTTGTTAACGTCAAAACAGATTTTAAGCGTACTTAGTGTGTCGACTCTCGCAGGCAGTCTGATGCTGGCGTTGGGTATTCGCATGTCGTAGACAGCGGCGTTACCGCACCTGCCTGATTCGGCGAGTTTGGTGGTGGTGTTGCAGATTGTGCCCCAGGTTTCGCGTCTGCCTCCGAGCGAACCCAGCAAGATAAATGGATAGGCATGGACGTGAGATCTCTCGCCGGTTGGTGGGTCAATGTTACGGCGCCCGTCGCTGTGGGTGCCATGGTCTACCTGTGGAGGAATCGTATAGCAAAACGTGTACTGGCCGGTGTCATCAGCAGACCCGGCAATGGGCGACGCGTAACAGTCACCACGAACTTTTGTACCGGCCGGTACGGTCCATTCACCACGCGCCAGTGGATTTCTGGATAAATCAATATTCCAGAAGTTTGTCGCGTAAAACAGATCTCCCACCTGGGCCGTATCAAAGCTGTTGTTGCCATCGGTATTGATTTTTATATTCGGCATGTGGTTTAGCTCTCTGACGGAGATTTGCAGCATTCAACTTCGATGGTGAAGTTACCTGTGTCGGATGCGATTACCTGCGTTACTGGGCCGTTGGCGGGGTTAAACGTTAATTGTGGATCAGGGGAGCGCCAGGTAATTTCACTTTCATCACAGCATTCGCAACCGGCAACACTCAGGGTTTTCGCTACACCCTGTACAAGCGCGACCTGGCCATCCTGACATTCGACGATTACCGGGTCAGGGCACTCGGCGGCGGCTATGTTGATGGTCGCCTTGCAGTCGGTTGCCTGAGTAACGTTGTTGCAAAATACGTCAAACGTCATTACCAATGGCGCGTTGGCAGCAGTCATCTGCGCTGCGGGGATTTTGGCAACGCAGGCCGGGTCACTGATGATAAAGGTGATAGCAGGTGTGAATCGGATGTTTGTGACGATGCATGGCGTTGCGGTACTTTCGGGTATCGACAGATCCGCTTTACTAATACACAGTGTCTGTCCTGCTGATGCCTGCAACTGTGGATTGGTGCAGGTGTAGATCTGACTGTCATCATCCGGTGTGTTGCTACAGGCAGAATTGGCAGGCACGGCAAACGATAACTCGCAGGCATTTGTCGTGCTGTTGTCGGTTGCCTGAATGACAAATACATCAGCGTTGTGCGAACCGACCGTATAGGGAACATAGAAACACTGAAAGCCGGGTACATCCGTGACGGCGAAGTCCTGCGCATAGGGAGGCTGGTTATTGCTCGATTGAAAGCCTGTTGAGCCGTGTGCTGATCCGGTGGCGTTGCCGCCATTGATGTCAAAACCCTGAAAATAGGGCCCCTGGGTTGCCAGGTCTTTGAGGCAGATTAGCACGCGTCCATTGCATGCTTCGCTGGCGTCGACAAATGATGCGCTACAGTCTATTGGCACTGCATACGTTCCTTGTTCTTGTTGTTTTCAGGTTAGTTATATCACTGAAATTAGGAGACATTTGTGTTGCGGTCAAGTTCTGCGATTGCGCTGGCCGGCGTTAGTCAACTGGCAGGTCTATTAAGCCGATATGGCGGAACTGGCATGTTTTGCGACCGGATTGTACTCGTACAAGTGTGCAGAAGTTGCGATGATGGACACTCATAAGCAAAAATTATAGAGGGTTTGTAATCTGTGAGCGTATCAGGAAGCTGCCTGTGTGGCAGGGTAAAGATTGAGGTAGCACGCTTTGATCGAGACGTTGTTGCTTGTCACTGTGTTCAGTGCCGCAAGCAGTCTGGTCATCATTTTGCGGCGACACGCGCGCAGCAGGATGATGTTTCCATCACCGGCGAGCAGGACATAAAGTGGTTCAAGGCGTCGAAACATGCTGAACGTGGCTTTTGCCAGCACTGTGGGTCAGTGATGTTCTGGAAGCAAAGGGAAGTGAGCCATATATCAATACTGGCTGGCTGTCTTGATGGGCCGACCGGACTGAAGCTGACAAGGCACATATTTACCGACGATAAAGGTGACTATTATGACATTACGGATGACGCTGACACTTATCCTCAGGCAGATTAGTAACCGCTGTTCCTGACACTGTGCCAGACCCATTCGGACCATTGTCAGAGTGTCGGATAGTAATCGGGCAACAGCTCCTCAATCAAAGCTGCGATTGCAGCGCAACCTCAGATACAAGCTATGACTACACCAAAAATAAAGCCGGATACATTGACTCAGGAGATTGGCGTGCTGACAAGACGCGAGGTGGAGGCTCGTATTCTGGCGCCGGTAATTGATGCTATGGGGGAAAAATTTGGCCACGATGCCGTGGTCGAGGTTGTGCGCGACACCATCGTCAGGCTGTCGCGCCAACAGGGTGCCGAGATGTCTGATGCGATGGGCGGCAAGGGGTGTACGGCGTTTCAGCAGTCGCTTCAATACTGGACTAAAGATGATGCCCTGCAGATTGAAGTTAAAGAGCAAAATGAAACCACTTTGAATTTTAACGTGGTTCGATGCCGCTACTCTGAAATGTATCGAGAGTTGGGCATTCCCGAGCTGGGGGCGGTGTTTTCCTGTAATCGGGATTACGCGATGATCGAAGGGTTTAATCCGGATGCTACTTTGCAGCGAACGCAGACCTTAATGGAAGGCAAGTCGCATTGCGATTTTCGTTACCAGTTTCCGGTGGATGGTGAAAGCAAAGAGACCTCCGGGGCCGAATAACTACTCTGTTTCAATAGTAATTTCCACTGGCGGGTGTCGTAAAGTTTCATAGATCGAGGCGGCATTGATTGATACGCGGCCACAAGGGTGATTTACCACGCCGTGTCCTTCGTGAATGTGGCCGAACACATGGAGCTTGATTGATGGTGTTTTCAACACGGATTCAAGCAAAGCGGGGCACCCGGCATGGGAGGGCTTGCCGCGGTGGTCAGGACACTCATCCATAATACCCTGTGGTGGACCGTGTGAAATTAAAACGTTTGTATCTGACGGTACCTTTGACCATATTGCGCTGGCCTCCGGGGGATCATACATGAACGCCCAGTCGTAAAATCGGGGGGTGTACGGCGACCCGTAGAAATTTATACCATTGATACACACACTGCTTTCGTTAAGGTAGTGCAGGTGCGTACCGTTTGACAGCTCTACATACGGCTCGGCGGTGTAGCCAATATCGTGGTTGCCAGCGATGTATATGATGTCTTTAAACAGAGTTTGCTGATCGAGCCATTGTAGAAAATCGTCGATTTCCTGCTCTCGGCCAAGGTTGGTAAAATCACCGGCATGTATTAACAGATCATATTGTTTTCTTGCCTGAAACACTGAGTGCCGATGATACCCATGCGTGTCGCTCAGTAACAAGGTTGTCAGTTTCGCCATCTGCAAATTATAACAAAATGCCAGCGGGTTGCTGTAAAGTAAATCTGCCATGGCAAGCCGCCACTTGAAGGTGCCTCTTCGGGTGCTGGGCACGGGAGCCTACAGATGATTGAATGGCGATTCACAGGAAGAAAATCATGAGGAGCAAGGTGCGTGAAACCCTGTCTATGTTTGCTATAGCAACACTGATTGGCATCAGTTCAGCCAACAGCGTGCAGGCGGCTGGCAGAACCTGGCTAAATTCGGATCAGGTGACGCAGCGATACTGCACCCGCCATCGTCATGGTGATTACTGGCATAGTTGTTCCGATACACGACACCCGGTGTTTGACCAGTCGCACTCGCACACCGGACTGCCGGCATACTACACTTCAACGCATCAACATAGATCAGGCGGGTTATATTTTGGAGTAAAAAGCGGGTCGTTGCGAGTTGATATCGAGCAGGCTGATCCGGGCTTGCCGAAAGCTGTTGTAATCGGGTTTGGGCGTGGGGAGTACGCGTTCGAGCTCGAGGCTACGTCAACCTCGATATCGTCAACCGCTGCAGGGCCAATACAAGCAGGTGTGCCGATGCGGTTCGATTCCAGTTACTCAACGACGGCGGTGTACGGTGTGCGACGAATCGGTGAGGATTTCTATACCAAAATGAAACTGGGTTTGGCGAGCAGCCGCTATGTAAGTGATGACGTAAAGCATAGTAACAGCAACGCATCCGCGGGCTTTGGTTTCGGTTTGAGATTCGGATCCGGTTTTCTTGAAGGCGAATATACCTATATCGGAACGAAAGCGAAGCTAATTAGTATAGGGGCAAGTATTCTATTTTAGTGCCCGCTGCGCGCAGGTTGTTGCGGCGGTGCTCGTACACTGACGGGTTTATTTAATTGTTGGGAAAATGGCAATAGGGTTGCAAAAACACGCGGGCTGGATTGCCTGCGCCTGGCGTGCAGGGCATGATAGGCGAATCATCTGTCCTTAAAATACCGGAGTAAAAATGACTAGTGATTCTGACCGAAGCGTTCATTGGGTTTACTGGGTTATCGCGGGCTTCGGACTCATCTGGAATGTGATGGGGGTTCTGAACTTTCTATGGCAAATGAACATGACGGCCGAAACGCTGGCCACGCTTTCGGATGCGCAGCGCGCCATCATTGATGGTCGCCCTTTATGGGTAACTGTGGCATTTGCTGTTGCTGTATTTGCCGGATCAATGGGTTGTGTGCTGTTGTTACTACGAAAATCAATGGCGCTTGCTTTTCTTGTGTTGTCTCTGCTGGCCGTGCTGGTTTCGATGATTCCGGTGTTTGGCATGATCGGAAAAGTGAATTTCACAACCGTTGAACGGATAATGTACCTGGTTGCAACGCCGGCACTGGCAGCTTTTTTGGTCTGGTATACACGGCGCGTTCTCGCGGCAGGCAAGCTACGCTGAGGCTTTATTGGAAGGCGGTTTCAAAAAAGCTGCGCAGCTTCCTTGAGTGCAGTCTTTCCGGTTCCATTGAAGCGAGCTTCCTGAGTGCAAGCATGCCTATTTCAAGATGCTGGCCGACCTGGTCCTGGTAAAATTTGGAGGCCATACCTGGCAGCTTGAGTTCACCCTGCAGTGGCTTGTCTGATACACACAGCAGGGTGCCATACGGTACTCTGAGCCTGAATCCGTTGGCAGCAATCGTTGCGGATTCCATATCCAGTGCAATAGCGCGTGATTGCGAGAGCCTGCGTACAGGCTCGCGATGATCCTGCAGTTCCCAGTTACGATTGTCAATTGAGGCAACGGTGCCGGTACGCATAATACGTTTTAACTCCATACCATCGAGCCCGGTTACTTCAGCAACGGCGGATTCCAGTGCCTGTTGTATCTCGGCAAGTGCAGGGATGGGAACCCAGACCGGTATGTCATTGTCGAGGACTTTGTCTTCCCTGACATAGGCGTGTGCAAGCACATAGTCGCCCAGTGCCTGGGAACTTCGCAGTCCGGCACAGTGTCCGAGCATCAGCCATGCGTGCGGTCGCAGTACGGCGACGTGATCCGTTATTGTTTTGGCATTCGAGGGTCCAACGCCAATATTAATCAGTGAAATGCCGCTGCCTTTTTTACCAACCAGGTGGTACGCAGGCATCTGTGGCTGCCGTGCAAGTGGTTCGCCCGTGCGTTCACCTGATCCGGATGTGGTAATGATATTGCCGGGCTCAACAAATGCAGAGTAGGATGAGTTACCGTCTTTCATCATCGTGTGAGCAAGGCGGCAGAACTCATCAATGTAGAACTGATAGTTAGTGAACAGCACATAGTTTTGAAAGTGAGCAGGGTCAGTTGCGCAGTAGTGAACCAGTCGGTGCAGTGAATAATCAATGCGTTGTGCGGGAAACGGTGACAGCGGGCCGGCTTCGCCGTCGGTGGGTTCATGTGTCCCGTTTACGATAAAATCATTGACATGCTCTATATCGGGCACGTCGAATGTGTCGCGCAGCGCTGCACTGATGTCAGCTGACTTTTCACTGGTTACCGGCGTACCGGCCTCGAGTGCAAAATGCAGTGGAATAGGAATGCCGGATTCCACAATTTCAACCGGCATTTCGTGGTTACTTACCAGAAGATCGAGTTGATGTCGCAGATAGCCTTTGAACAAAGCGGGCTGGGTAATCGTAGTTGAGTAAAGACCGGGTTGGCTGACGTGCCCGTAGGATAGTCTCGACGTTACTCGAGCGTAGGTATCATTGCGGAAGCGAATTTCAGGGTAGTAGGCGCGGTGCTTGTTACCGGGCAGTTCGCCCGCCAGGTAGCGCTTAAACGACTCGCGCAGGAAATTGGTATTCCTGTCGTATATTTCAATCAGTCGATCGACGGCAACGGCTGGTTCGTGACAGGAGAGCGGGGCGAAAGCGGGCGGAGATGTGATTTCGTCATTCATATATTCAATCGCTTTCTCCTGTATTGTAGCGCGCAATGATGCCCGTGTATCAATCCAGTCGAATCTATTTTCCTTTTTGTCCGAAAATTAATCTTTCCGGCGCAAATTATTCTTCCACCTGCTGCCAAAGTTCTCGCAAGGTGGCGCCACGTCCCCTGAATGAAGCGTCGGTGGCGTGGCATTCCAGCATTCGCTCGAGTCTGAAGTGTCTGAAAGCGTGGCGTAACTCGCACCATGCCACTAACACAAGAGCTTCGACATAATAAATCAACACGATTGGAAGAATCGTTCGCAGACTTTCAACGTTGTTGACGTCTGTATAGCGCAGTCGCAGTTTGGTTTCGTCGCGAATAGCTGTGCGCAGCACATCGGCGCTGACGGTGGCGGGTTGCACACTTGACCATTGCGATACCTGCAGGTTTGCTTCCGCAAATTTAACCGATTCGAGTTTGTTCATTACCCTGCTGGCGGCTTTTTGCAACCCGGCATCTCCGGTTCTGACCAGCAGATTGAGACCTACGACGATCGCTTCAACTTCATCGGTATCAAAGTTAACCGGGGGCAGGTCATAGCCTCGACGCATGATGTAGCCGATGCCGGCTTCACCATCGATCGGGGTTCGCATCGCCTGCAGGGATTGTATGTCCCGGTACACCGTGCGCACCGACACCTCAAGCTGGCTTGCCAGTGCGCTCGCCGTCACTGGCCTGGTGGAGGTTCGCAGTATCTGGATCAGTTCAAACAGGCGATCAGTTTTTCGCATGTATTCATTATAAGTGTTTCCAGTGACACAGGTGGTCAGGCTACTGACAGCACGGTGTCAGCAGTGGTTTGTCACACTTGTGCTTTGCCCACACGAGCTGATGGTTATGCGAACAGGCACGATGGATGGTGTAGTGCTGGTTACTATATCGGCGGTTGTTTTTAGCTGTGCGGGCCTTTTTGTTCGATCTGTGGATGCAACGGCGTGGACAATCATTTTCTGGCGAGGTGTCTTCGCCGCTGTATTGACCAGTGCGATTGTCTGGCAGCGTGGATCCGTACAACGTGAATTTTGCGCCATGGGTGGTGCTGGTGTTGCAGCGGCGCTAACCGGCGCGTTGGGGACAATGGCCTTTATACCAGCGTTCAAGCTGACAACCATCGCTAATGTTTCGCTAATCTATGCAGTTGCTCCGTTTATTGCGGCTATCGTTATGTGGATCTGGGTTCGTGAGCGCCCGGGCAGATCAGTGTTGGGTGCCAGTGTGCTGGCATTGATTGGTGTGCTGATCGTAGTTGTCGAGTCGATTGGAGCGGCCAATCTTAGAGGAGATATGCTGGCTCTGGTTATGACCTTTATGATGGCAATCTATGTCTGTATATACCGGCGATATCCAGATACGCCCGCCGCCGGGCCTGCGGTACTGATGTCACTGTTTTTGCTGCCAGTGGCTCTGATCTTCGGGCGGCCGCTGTCTATTTCCGGCACAGACTTTCTTATTGTTGCCTGCTTTGGAGGGATTTTTTCTATTGCATCGGTAACTCTGGCGGAAGGGTCGAGGAGGCTGCCTGCAGCACACACCACTTTGTTAAGTGCGGTGGAGACGCCATTGGCGCCAGTGTGGGCGTGGCTGTTACTGAGTGAGTTGCCGGCTCTTTCTGTTGTGATTGGGGGCGTTGTTATAATGGTTGCGGTGATTGGCAGTGTGTTGTGTGGTCCGGGGCCTTCATTTTTGAAAAGACCAAAAACGAAGCAAAAGCGTTTCTGCGACCGGACGCAGGGTGTTGGTGAGCGACGCGAATCGCATTAATCCCAATGGTGCGTGCGGCATTTAAAAATTGATCATTCCACCGAGTTGCGCAAAGAGGCCTCCAGTCTGATTACGCTTTTTGCGCACGTTCTGGCTGAGCGTTTGTCTACCGAGCTGGATCTCATGCAAAAAATTTTCACAACCACATTAGTCACGGCAGGCATTGGTATACGCCACTTGTGTTAAATTGACGGTATGATGACCGCATATTCGCCCGGTATGGTTGACTCGATATGGTTGAATAGCAGCGTCACTGCGATGAGTGCTTTTTGTGCTAAGGCCACCAACTGCCGGTGGCATTATCTGTACTCATTGATTACCCCTCCTGAAACGGAACATTGCGCACCCCCCATGACTGCCACACAATTGCTGATTCAAATACAATCGATATTTAGTTTGAGTGCCGAGGATATGGTGCGTATTTGCGAGCATGGCGATGCCAAAGTAGCGGCCAGTCAGTTTGATAACGCCGCCAATGACGCTGATTGGTGCTCAGAAGAACTGGCCATTCAGTTTCTAAACGGCTTTATAGTGGAGTGTCGTGGTGCCAGTGACAAACCGCCGCCGATCGAAAGCCAGCTAACCAATAATTTGATTTTCCGAAAAATCAAAATCGCGCTGGGTCTGCAGGCAGACGACTTACTGCAAATGCTGGCTGATGTGGAAGTTGTGCTTAGCAAGCACGAGTTAAGCGCTTTATTCAGAAAAACAGACAACAAGCATTATCGGCCCTGTAGTGACGAGCTGCTAGAGGCGTTTCTGGCGTCGGTGCGTGTCAATCACTACGGTTAACTCATGTCGATCTTTTCTGTGTAATCCGCCGGAATGACCCTCTCCAGCCATACCTGTAAGCGAGTGAGCGGAGCATAGAGATTGGCCCGGTTTCGTATTATCGGCGGCGCTGTCAGATTCGCAAAGTTGCCAGATGTGTGACGAACCCGCCGGTTCTAGCTACAGTTCCAGCCGGTGCGGCGGAATCTTCACTTTGTTTACACAGTTTCTTCCGATAATCTGCCTAACATTTACCGGACGGTCCGAGATTATAATTGCTGTGGACAGCCCGCCCCGGAGACCCTGGAGTTTTCCACCCGCTCATGCGTTTGAAATATCAGCTTTTTCTAGTGTTGTTGTTAGCCAGTGCGATACTGATTACGTTGATGTTTGCAATCAGTAGCTGGAGTTTTAGTCGCGGGTTTCTGGGCTACATAAACAATGCTGAGCAACAGCAGTTGCAACCCTTGCTTGAAAGCATTGTGGACAAGTATGAGCAGTACGGAGGGTGGCAGTGGGTTGATGGCAACACGTCTGAATGGAGGCAGCTGTTATCCGAGCACGGAAGGCAGCGTCGTGGGCGAGGTCGCAGTCGTGGGCCGGATTCTCGGCACAATAGCCCTGATGCGCAACACTCCAGTGTTTCTGAACCTTTAAAAAGAGGACCACGAGGCGATCGGGCTCAGAGACCCGCAAAGCACAAACCTGTGCACTTTTTGGCGGATAGCAATAAGCGCATACTGGCAGGCCCGGCAAAGTCCGCAGACAATATATCGTGGTTACCTGTAACCAGTAATGAAAAGGTGGTTGGCTTTTTAGGTGTACGGAAGTTGACTCGCCTTAACTCAAGTGTCGATCAGGCGTTCGAGTACCAGCAGCGCAATAGCTTTGCGTGGACAGCGCTGGCGATGGTTGTTTTGTCTGCGATCATGTCTATTCCGCTGGCAAGCTGGCTGGTAAAGCCTTTGCTCAATCTGAACAGCGCTATTTCCGAGGTTAGTCAGGGCAATTACTCACATCGGGTTGAGCTAAAACGCAAAGATGAAATTGCCGATCTTGCAAATGGCATAAACGGTCTGGCCACCACACTCGAAATAAATCGTGACGCACGGCGTCGCTGGGTAGCCGAAATCTCTCACGAACTCAGAACACCGGTCGCGGTGCTGCAAGGTGAGCTGGAAGCCATGCAGGACGGTGTACGCAAAATGGATGGTGCGTCAGTGGACTCCATTCACGCCGAGGTACGCAAGCTGGCACATTTGATCGATGACTTACATCAGTTGTCGCAGTCTGATGTCGGGGCGCTGGAGTACCGCATGTCCACGCTGTGTCTCGGTGAGCTGGTGGAGTCGCAAATCGAGTTTGGCAGCGCAATGCTCGACGAGGCGGGGCTTATCTTGACAGTTGAGGCACAGCACAAGCCTTATCTGATCAGTGCAGATGAGCAGCGACTGAGCCAGCTGATCTCTAATCTGCTGCAAAATTCCGTACGCTATACTGATGCCCCGGGCAAGATTCGCGTTTCAATAACAATGAAAGGTGATCATGTGGTGTTGATTTGGGAGGATTCATCTCCTGGCGTGTCTGAAAACGAACTAAAGCAGTTGTTCGAGCCTTTGTATCGTGCTGAGCAATCACGTAGCCGTGAGTTTGGAGGCGCGGGTCTCGGTCTGTCTATTGCCACCAGAATCGTCCAGGCACATGGTGGAAGTATTGATACATCGCATTCCGAGCTAGGGGGCTTGAGTCTGACCATTCAGTTTCCGACGGCGCGGCAGGTGTAACACTTGGTAAATACGGAACGATGAGTATGGAAGTCGCAATTGTTGAAGACGAGCCCAAGTTGGTAGCGTTGCTCAATGACTATCTGTTGAACGAAGGGTATAGCACAAGGCTCTACAGTGATGGCTCTGAGGCATTGCAGCAGCTTCAGTCATCGCTGCCCGACCTGATCCTGCTTGACCTGATGTTGCCAGGCACGGACGGGCTGACGATATGCAAGGAAATCCGCAAGTCGTCGCAGGTTCCCATCATCATGTTAACCGCCAGAGTTGACGAAATAGATCGCCTGCTGGGGCTCGAGATCGGGGCGGATGACTACATTTGCAAACCGTTTAGCCCACGCGAGGTCGTGGCTCGTGTTAAAGCTGTTATGCGACGCGCAGTGCCAGCTGGTGACAGTGTTGGTTCTGCAACTGACGATCTCACCATTTCCGAAAACACGGCGCAGATGATGTTTAACGATAAGTCCGCAGCGCTGACCTCAGTAGAGCTGATGCTGTTAAAAACGCTGATCGGACAAACCGGTAGAATCTTCAGTCGCAATCAGCTAATGACCAGAATTTATCCGGACAATCGCGTTGTAAGCGACCGCACTATTGACAGCCATGTTAAAAAGCTGAGACAGAAAATTCAGGCGCTTGACAGTAGTCGTGAGTACATACATTCAGTTTACGGCATTGGTTATAAGTATGAAGTAGAGGAGGCTGGTAAGACGTAATCGCGTTTGCTGCTGTCAACCCGGCAGGGCTGAGTCAGTCGGCGACCTGATAGCCGTTGGCGTGTCATTCTCCGCGAACCGCGCAGCGGTAGTTGCGTACCCGTTGCACAGCTTCATTAATCAGCCCTCGAATGATCTGTGCAATTGTTGCCAGTATTCTTGCACATTCACTGCACACTCTCTCCCGATAATTTAATTGTCAGTTAATCAGGTCAACCACCGGTTAATGGCATTTTTTAAATTACAGGAAGAATTCCATGAAAATAGTTTCAGTTAAAAAAGCATCGATTGTTACCGGTTCGATCGTGGCCGTTTTTTCAGGTTCTGTGTTGGCGCTGACGCCGCCGGCCTATACCGACCTCGATGGCGACGGTGTAATATCGGGGGCCGAAGTCAGGCAAATCAGAGAAAACCACCGTGCTTCTGTGCTGAGTGAATACGATGTAGATGGAGATGGCGAGCTTTCGCGGCTAGAGCGCAGAGAGGCTAAAGATGCTCGGCATGCGCAGCTTGTGCTGCAGTTTGATGCCGATGGTGATGGTGAACTGTCACGTGCTGAACGCAAGTCCGCACGTAAAGCGCGACACAGCGCTCTTGAAGCTCAATTCGATGTGAATCAGGATGGCACCCTGTCAGATGAGGAGCGCGCCGGACTAGACTCGACCCGGAAACGTCATGGCAAGGGTAAAGACAGACAGGCTGGGCGTACGCACAAAGGTGACTGCGGCTCTGATCGTGCTGTCGATCAGGCGACAGATCAGGCTGAAGAGCAGGTTGCAGAGTAAGTTGAGGTGGATGCCGGTTTTGTTTCATCTTGTATGATTTACACTGAAAGTCTGGGGTTCCCGCGGCGATTGTTGCCGCGGGTTTTCCTGTGAGCCAGTATACTTTGCAATACGACGTTCATCGGAAAACCCGCCTGATGGCCATCCTGCCGCAGCGCATCGGTGTTTGCATTATTCTCACTTAGCCGTGTAGATACTGGTGCGCGCTGGTTGAAGTAACATGATTTCAAGCCTGAGGAACTGATACCCTTTACGGCTACGTATCGGAATCGACGCCGAATTTGCTGCAAGGGGCGTCAGACGGCTTTCGGAATATATACTATGGTTGAAATCGGAAAAATTCATACGCTCGAGGTCGCTCGAATCGGGATGTACGGAACCTATCTCGATGGCGGTGAGCTGGGTGAGGTGTTGCTACTGCGTGCCGGATCGCCGAGAGACAACAAGGCCGGAGATCAACTGACAGTCTTTGTCTATATTGACTCTGACGACACGCTGGTTGCCAGTTCCATTCATCCGCCGATCGAAGCCGGTAAGTGTGCGGCATTGAAGGTGGTTGCACTGACCGACCATGGCGCTTTTCTCGATTGGGGGTTAAGTGCGGATCTGTTCGTACCCCGCTCCGAGCAAATGGGTGATATGGCTATTGGCAGTACGTGTGTGGTAATGGCCATGCTCGATGAGACCAGCCATCGAATGATTGCCAGTGCCAGGTTGTATCAGTATTTGAGTGATGAGAGCAGCGGAGAGTATAAGGCAGGCCAGTCAGTTCAGCTTCTGATCTGTCAGCGTACTGATTTGGGTTTTAAAGCGGTAGTCGATGGAAGGCATCTGGGCATGATCTACCACAATGAGGTTTTCGCAGATATCCATATAGGCGACAAACGCGATGGATTTATCAAGGCGGTCAGAGAAGATGGAAAAATTGATCTTGCTTTGCAACAAACGGGCGCGGCTGCGCGCGATGACCTGGAATCGCAAATTCTGGAGTATTTGAAAGCTAATGGCGGTGAATCAGCGATAACGGACAAAAGCCCGCCGCAGGAAATTTACAAGACTTTTGGCGTGAGTAAAAAAGCCTATAAAAAAGCACTTGGCGGTTTGTACCGTAACCGCGTGGTCGTCGTTAGCAAAGACAAGGTAGAACTGGTAACACCAGGCTCTTAAAAAAACGTTAAGTACTACAATTAAGTGCTATAGCGAAAGCCGAGTGAGAAGGGCGCTCACCCGGCGTTCGTTGCTACTCTGTGTTCGTTTGGTTCTGAGGGCTTACTCAGGACGCAGACACCTGCTTCATAAATCGATCACGGATGACAACCGGGTCCATGGTGATTACCGGTACCTTCACGTTGCCGCTTTCGCACTTGCACACAATGATGGTTTTCTGTGAGCCAGCCAGCGCTTTTTCCAGTTCCTTTTTTGTGTCAGCGGCATCGCACTCGACTACATTTTCACAGCCGCAGGCACGGGCAACTTCAGTCAGCGACGTGTTCATGCCAGCGTAGGTGGGCTGGTCTCCGGTGCTGCCGTAGCTGCCGTTATCGATAATCAACAAGATAAAGTTATCAGCTTTGTTATTAGCGATGGTCGGCAGCGTGCCCAGATTGGTCAATACGGAACCGTCGCCGTCTATAGCGATTACCTTTTTGTTTTGCACCATGGCAAGCCCAAACCCGATTGACGAGGCAAGACCCATGGTACCCAGCATGTAGAAGTTACTGGGTTGATCATCGATCATATGCAACTCCTGGCTGGGAATGCCGATGTTGCAGACGACCAGTTGATCCGATATTACCGGTGCGATTTCTTTTAGTACTTCAGAGCGAATCATAATTAGTAGCCCTTCCAGAAGGTTGCGTCGGTGAGTATAGCGACCGGCTTGTTACACATGAATGTATGCTTGAGGATGGCATCGAGTTCTTTCGCGTCATCTTCGTGATGGAAGTGGTACGTTGGAATATTCAACTGTGCCAGCAGCGCTTTGGTGTGGACCGCCATCTCAACCTGACAGGCAACAGGCTCACCCAGTTCACCACGATACGAAATAAGCATAGGTAATGGCATACGGTAGTACTGGGTTAGTGTGACCAGAGTATTGATTGTGACACCTATAGCGGTGTTTTGCATGATGATCGCTGGCCGCGTGCCGCCCATGAATGCACCTGCACACAGGCCCATGCCTTCGTCTTCTTTATTGGAAGGTACGTGCAGAATATCAGGGCTTTTGTCGATAGCGTCGATGACGCCAGCGAGTTGTTTGCAGGGAACGGTAGTCACGAACCCTACGTCGTTAGCCACCAGATCAGCTACGATTTTTTTGTCAATGGACACAGTAAGTTTATTCCTTGTTCTATGCTAAATGAGTTAATCGGTGCCGATCAGGTCGAAGTTTTCTTTTGGAAAATACTTTTGCAGGCGTATGTCGGCTGTGCGAGCATGACCTTCCATGCCTTCCAGTCTGGAGATACGTGCGGTAGCTTCGGCAATCGGCTTTGAGCCGTCTCGTGTCGCACGCTGCCAGGTGACTATTTTCATGAACTTGTGTACTGACAGGCCGCCCGTGTATTTTGCTGAACTGGAGGTAGGCAATACGTGGTTGGTACCTGACGCCTTGTCACCGTAAGCTACGGTTGTCTCCTCGCCAAGAAACAGCGATCCATAACAGCGCAGACGGTCCAGCCACCAGGGCAGGTCTTGCGCCTGCACAGTGAGGTGTTCCGGCGCGTAGTCGTCGGATACTGATGCCATTTCCTCACGGTTATCACACAGTATAACCTCTGCGTAGTCACGCCATGCGGCTTCAGCATTAACTCTGTTGGTCTCCGGCAGGTCCGCTATCAGCCCGGGCACAATTTCCATGACTTTTTCGGCCAGCGGCTTGTCATTGGTTACCAGCCATACCGGCGAGTTGTAACCATGCTCTGCCTGTCCGACAAGGTCTGCAGCAACAATCATAGGGTCAGCAGAGTCGTCGGCCAGAATCAGGCTGTCAGTAGGGCCGGCAAACATATCAATACCCACTCTGCCGAACAATATGCGTTTGGCTTCTGCCACGAATTGATTGCCCGGGCCTACCAGGATGTCTGCTTTAGGTAGCCCCATCAAACCAAAGGCCATTGAGGCCACGCCCTGAACACCGCCCAGAGCCATTATCTTGTTGGCGCCGCAGATATGCGCTGCATAGATAATGGCGGGCGCAATACCAACATCCGGGCGCGGTGGAGAACAGGCAATAATATTTTCACAGCCGGCTACCTTGGCCGTGGTGACAGTCATTATTGCAGACGCGATATGTGAATAGCGACCACCGGGTATGTAACAACCTGCAGTGCGAACCGGGATGGTCTTTTGCCCTGCTATCAGGCCCGGAACCACTTCGCACTCGACATCCTGCAGCGTTGTTCTCTGCGCTTCAGCAAATCGTTTAACGTTGGCATGCGCAAACCTGATGTCTTCCTGCAGCTTTGCCGGGACCAACGCGGTCGCCGCGTCGATTTCTGCGGCGGTCAGTTCGATGTTACCGTCATACTTGTCGAACTGTTTTGCATAGGCGAGTGCGGCTTCGTCTCCGCCGGCTTCGATTTTATTCAGGATTTCCTTGACGGTTTCACTGACGTCATCTGCGTGGCTGACTGAGGTCAGGTCAGCTTTTTTCAGGTATTCAATGGTCACTAGGGAACCTCCGGTTCGTGGCTGCGACAGTGGAGCGACTCTCGCCTGTAACCGAAAACCAAACAAGCGGCACAGGCGTCACATCTGTGCCTGTTGCTGACTGGCAGACAGGTTGGCGAGCCTGACTTCGTTGGTGCGAAAAGCGACCACTGGCTCAAGTAGTCGGGTGTGTAAAACTCAGCAAGAGGATCTCGACTGGCTTTTGACGGCGACAGTTTTAACGCGGATAGTTGCAGAATGCAAGCGCTTACATTAAATTTCACTGCAGGTTCTACTTTATCTCAACGTCACCAGTCATTGGAGTATGCCATTGCGATCCCCGTCAGTACCGACCCTGCAGGATGTTGCTGCTGCGGCAAATGTGTCAACCGCGACTGTCTCAAGGGCGCTAAACAACCCGGATGCAGTGGTTCATGAAACCCGAGAGCGTGTGCTTGATGCCGTCGCTCGCCTGGGCTATTCGCCAAATTTTGGCGCACGAGCGCTGGCTGCCCGGCGAACCAACACCATCGGTGCGGTGATTCCGACGATGGAAAATGCGATTTTTGCGCGGGGCCTGCAATCCTTTCAGGAGACGTTGTCGCAGGGAGGCTGCACTTTGCTGGTGGCAAGTTCGTCGTATCGGTTAGATCTTGAGGAGGAACAGGTGCGCGCACTGGTGGCTCGTGGTGCTGACGGGCTTTTGCTGATAGGCAAGCAACGTCGTCAATCGGTGTATGATTTTCTAAATGGCCGGGGCATTCCCTATGTCGTTGCCTGGACCTATCAACAGGACACGGATCATACGTATGTTGGTTTTGATAATCGGCTTGCGGCAGCGGCAATGGTAAACCGGGTGATAGACTACGGCCATCGGCGCATTGGAATGATTGCGGGGTTGACGACTGATAACGATCGGGCCAGAGACCGTCTTTGCGGAGTTCGCGATGCGGTTGATGGCTTTACCCAGGAAGAGATTACTTTGACGGTGGTTGAAGCGGCCTACAGTTATCAGGAAGGCGGAAAGGCGGCCGAATCTCTGATGAAAGCTGCAAGCGGACAGCGACCGACAGTGTTGGTGTGTGGCAACGACATACTGGCGGTAGGTGCGATAAAGCAGCTTAAAAAGATGGGGCTTAGCGTTCCGCTTGATGTCTCTGTTACCGGATTCGACGATATAGAGGTGGCGACTATCGTCGACCCGGCGTTGACGACGGTACACGTTCCGCATAGAGACATGGGCGGGTTGGCAGCGCAAACGTTGTTGCAGATGCTGGGCGGCGTTTCTGCTGCTGGTTCTACTGCTGGTTCTACTGCGACGGGGCATGAATTGAAACCCGTTATTGTCGAGCGCGAATCGCTGGTGCGTGTGCAGTAGCCAGCTCATTGCCCGCTCTGACTCACACCCACAGCAGTTAGTAGCAGGAAATTTTGCGTGTCAGTAGTAAGTCAACTCGGTAGATTTGCCGCGGAAAATCCAGTATGAAAGCGCGGTATAGATAAAGATTGCCGGTAATACAACCACACATCCCAGTAGCACAACCCGTAGTGATTCCGGTGCGCTGGCTGCCTGCCAAATGGTGAGTGTATCCGGAACGATATACGGATAGAAGCTGTAGGCAAGACCGGAGAACGCCAGTACAAAAATACCAACTGCCATAGCGAATGGTCGGCCACAGTGTCTGTCCTGATGTTTTGGCAGTTGCCTCAGAGTGATAAACAGACAGACAATCAGGATTGCACAAAGCAGCGGCAATGGCAGTAGATAGAGCGCCTCGGGCCATTTAAACCATTTGTTATAAATGGTTGGGCTTGCCAGCGGGTTCACGATAGACACCAGAACCAGACCAAGCGCTGTTAGCGCCAATGCGGACCGAGCATTTTTTATCGCCATTACCTGCATATGACCGATAGTTTTAAGTATCAGCCAGCACGCGCCCATTAACAGATAGGCGCTGGCCACGCATGCAGCGCTGATTACACAAAATAGTTCTGCGACGAGGCCGCTTTCAAACCCGACGATGTACTTGCCCAGCATATAGCCCTGGGTTGTCGATGCGAGCATTGATCCGGCTATAAAGAGTGTATCCCAAAATTTCTTATGGCCGACGCGTGCTTTGGCTCGAAAGTCAAATGACACGCCCCGCAGGATAAGGCCCGCCAGCATCAATGCAACGGGCGTGTACAACGTGCCAAGCACCAGTCCGTGCGCCATTGGGAACGCAACCAGTAATATCCCGACACCGAGCACAAGCCAGGTTTCGTTAGCATCCCAGAAGGGGCCTATAGAGGCGATCATACGGTCTCGGTCTGCTTCAGATTTATTGAGCATGAGCATGCCAATACCCAGGTCGTAACCGTCGAGGATTGCATACACCAGCATGGAAATACCCAGCAGGCCAAGAAAGATAACTGGCAACTGGTGGTCACTCACAAGCGCGTTTATGTATTGCATTGTCTATCCTTGTGCCGGCACTGGCAGATTGTGCGGGTTTGTTGTTACCGGTGGCGCGGTAGAGTTACTGCCGGCGCGGCGTGCCATATAGAAAAGGGTGGTTACATAGGCGACAAGAAGCAGGGCATATAGCGAGAGATACATTGCCAGTGAGCCGGCTACAGTCGTTGCCGGTACGCCGGATACGGCGTCGCGAGTTGTGAGCACACCCTGTACTAACCACGGCTGACGCCCAATCTCGGTGACGTACCACCCGGCCAGTGTTGCTATCCATCCGGAGAAAGTCATTGCGACCAGTGCACGCAGTGTCCACTTGTTCAGTTCTGCTCTGCGATACAGTTGCCATACCGCAGTAAAGGAGATGATCAACATCAGCAAGCCAATACCGACCATAATTCTGAAACCGAAAAATAGTGGTGCAACCGGTGGACGGTTTTCTGCAAAGCTGTTGATGCCTGCTATTTCACCATCAAGCTGATGGGTAAGAATTAAACTGGCCAGGGCAGGAATGCCGACTTCGTAGTGGTTCTCACGGTTTTCTTCATCGGGTATGGCGAACAACAGTAGCGGTGCGCCTTTTTCTGTGTCCCAGATACCTTCCATCGCGGCTATTTTTGCGGGTTGGTGTTCCAGCGTGTTTAAGCCGTGCAGGTCACCCACGAATATTTGTATCGGAATCAGTAGTGCTGCAATGGCGACCGATGATTTTAGAGCCCGGTTCAAGCCGGTAGATCGATCGTTACGCAAAAGTCGATAGGCGCTCAGTCCTGCAATGAGGAATGCTGCTGTCAGGCCTGATGCGATCAACATATGCGTTAGCCGATAGGGCATTGAGGGATTAAAGATCACCATTGACCAGTCGGTTACATGCGCCTGACCGTCAATCATCTCGAACCCCTGCGGGGTGTGCATCCACGAGTTGAGTGCGATGATCCAAAATGCGGACAGGGTCGTTCCTGCTGCCACTAAGGCGGTGGCCAGTGTGTGCATTAACGGTGGTACGCGGTTGCTACCGAATAGCATGATGCCAAGAAAAGTAGCTTCCAGAAAAAAAGCGGTCAACACCTCGTAGGCGAGCAGCGGACCGGCGATGTTGCCGACGGTTTCCATGAAGCCGGGCCAGTTAGTGCCGAACTGGAAGGACATGGTGATGCCACTGACCACACCAAGCGCGAAGGTCAGGGCGAATACCTTGACCCAGAAGCGATAGGCATCCAGCCATGAGTCGTTTCCAGTGAGGTGAAAGCGGATCTTGAAGAACAGCAGGAACCAGCACAGCGCAATGGTGATGGTTGGAAACAGGATATGAAATGATATGTTTGCCGCGAACTGGATTCGGGCCAGGGCAAAAGCGTCCATCATACTCTCTCTGAAAGTGTCTTCGAAACAGATGTAGGCCATGTGGACCTTCGTCCAGGCTTAAGTTGCGTTGTCATTCGGTCTGCGGCGATTCGGATATGCGGTTGCTACCGGTGGAAAAGATTCGATAGGTTTTAGTATTTACGGTTGTTTCAGTAATTACTGAAATATATGAAATCGGTGGGCTGATTTCAAGAGCAATGTGCAAGGCGTGATCAAATTTAGCAGCCAAAGTGCTAGAGTTAGCCGATGATTGATAATGTCAGCACAATTGCCAGGACTCGCTGGTTGCTGGTTTTGCCTGCCTGCTTCCTGTTGGGATGGGGTGCGGCAGAGGTTGACGGGAAGACGTTGCGATCAGCGAAGTCTTTGGTAGCTCAAACCTATCTGAATAAATTTAATGCCATGAGCGGTACAAACGTTAAGGAGTACATTTACTACGTGATCAGCGATGATGCACTGACCTTGCATCAGTTGGCCGAAGAATTGACTGGAATCAATCGCATTGAAGCATCCGATTTGCCAACGCTTTTTCATGCGCACATTGCTGCGAGTGAAAGACGGAATGTGTTATCCCGCCTTCGGTCAGCGGCTGCGGTGACAGCGGTGTTCACGGTGCCTTTTATGTGTCACTAGGAGATCACGCCCCGGCGAACGGTGCGTGTCGCGCAGCTAACAAGTAGGACATCCCCTGCGGGGGGCCTTCATTTTTGAAAAGACCAAAAACGAAGCAAAAAGTCTTTTGCGACCAAATGTAGTGTGCCCGTGAGCGACGCGAACCCCGGCACTTTGTGGTGAGAGCGAGGAATTAGGGTTTGCCGCGGGCTCCGGGTGCATTGACCAGTGCGATACCTGTCGAGACCAGTAACAGCGCGACGCCAACGTTCCAGCCAATGGATTCGCCAAGAATCAGCCAGCCCAGCAAAACACCAAACACGGGCGCCAGAAAACTGTAGACCGCCATATCGGCCGCAGGGTATACAGATAACACCCAAAACCAGGACAGAAATCCAACACACACGACTACCAGTACCTGGAAGGCAAAGATTGCCCAGATCATTGGGGTCGGGTCGCGAAACCAGTCGCCAAACGCGAGTGACAGGATCAATAAAATCGGGGCAGATACGCCGAGTTGATAGAGCAACTGCATTTCCGGCGTTGATTTGGACAGTTTGGTAAGGCGGGCAAGCAGCGCAATAGCGGCCCACAGCGTCGAAGCCAGCAGACACAGCAAATCACCGATGAACGCCTTATCTGATACCGGGTTTACATTATGCGCCAGCGCAGCAATCACACCGAAGCACGCCAGCAGTAATCCGGCAATTCGCGTAAGTGACAGGGATTCCCCCGGAATTAAAAAGTGCGCAGCGACGGCTACCCAGATAGGCATCGTGTAAAAAAGCACGGATGCGCGTGCAACGGAGGTGTAATCGAGGGCAACGAACAGCAAAGTGAACTCAAACGCGAACAGGGTGCCAGCCAGGGCACCGGGTAACAAGCTGCCATCACGCACACTCAGCGCTTTACGGGTCAACATTGCGAACAGCAGAACCGGCACAAATGCGCAGACTGAACGCAATCCCGCTTGAAAGACCGGTTGCATACCGGCGTTGACCAGTTTGATCAGCACCTGATTCAGGCCAAGAAGTGCTGAAAAGCTCACCAGAACCAGTGCCCCGAACTTGTCGATACGATCTTTTCTCTGCACTGTAGCGGGCCTGTCTGTCCGGATTTGGAAATTGGTAGATAGTGGGGCATACCGATAACAAGGCACAACCTCTATTTTTGGCCCGCTTACCGCGTGGGTTTAAAGATCTGGTAAGACGAAATCGCTGTTGAGCCGTAATGCACTGTATTCCACCGGACCGGCGAGGCTGTGTTGAACGAGCCTGTGTGCGGTGGATTGGGCTCTTGCTATACTCGGCGGCTTGCTGAAGATGGTTGGGCTCCTTCGTTTTAATTTCCTGAATCTCATATAAGAATTGAACATGCTGTCTGGCGCTAGTGAAGCTCACACACAATTTATCGAAGCCAATACCGCAAGCGCGAGAGCATTGGGTGAGGATGTTGAGCTGGAACTCGATTTACTCGGGAGCGAGGAGTTACCGCTTGATCTCATCGCTCCTGCGGCGACTCAGGATCAGATGCTCATTCGCGGCTTTGCCGATTCACTGGCGCTGATACGAGTTCACCACGATGGTGACATCCACGCTGAGAGTCAGCCGGGCAGTGCTTTGGCTGAAAAGATCTTCGTAGCTATGGAGCGTGCTCGGTGTGAGGCGTGTTGCAGCCGTCACTATGCAGGGGTGGCGGGCAATATGGCGCAGCTTTGGATTAACACTCAGGGGCGGGCAAGGCGGGTAGATCCCTCTGACGTTAATCAATTGCCGTTAGTGTTTTCTTGCTTTACTCGAGAGGCACTTGGGTTGCCGTTTGCAACGCCAGAGGCTCTGCAAAGGCTGATTGATTACTGGCGGTCGATGATCGTTGGTGCTCATCGCGACCTGTGGAGCCGGTTAAGCCGAGCGGCTCGGAATCAACACGAGTTTGCGGCGGTGTCCATCGATATCATCAAGTGCATTGATATTATCAAGAGCCCAGCTGACGCACCGGCGTCCCCGGCCGGCGGTCAGGCCGACCCTGATGAGGATTCGCGCGATACAGACAACGACAGTGATGAGGCAGGCGTTGATGAAGAGGTCGATGATGACAATCAAAACCTGACGGTATCGCTTCGCGAAGAGCCAGACGATGACTCGGATGCCGTCCAAAGCGAGAACGCAGAGTCGGGTCCTGATGATATTGCGCTGGTTAATCGCGACTCCCCGGTCAGCGCTGACTCCGAAAGTGGCAGTGAACTGGCTGGCCGAAGGGAAGGGGGTTACAAGGTTTACTCTACGGCCAACGATGAAGTGGTTATCGCCGAGAAGTTTTGCAGTGCCGCCGAACTGTCTGAGTTGCGTGACTCACTGGACCTGCATCTGGACCGTCATGCCCGTGTTGTCGGAAAGCTCTCGGGAAAGTTGCAACGCGTATTAATGACGCAGCAACAGCGTCACTGGAAATTTGATCTTGACGAGGGAATTCTCGACTCGGCGCGCCTGGCCCGGGTGGTTTCCGATCCCATGGCGTCACTGTCCTTTAAACAGGAGAGTGATGTGCTGTTCAAGGATACGGTTGTTACGGTGCTGGTGGACAATTCGAAATCAATGTTAGGAAAGCCAATTGCGATTGCGGCGGCCTGTTCCGATTTGTTGTCGCAGACGCTTGAACGTTGTGGCGTCAGTGTCGAAATACTCGGTTTTACCACCACGCAGTTGCATGGAGGAGAGCAGTTTGACCACTGGAAGAGTGAGGGCGCTGCCAGTAATCCAGGCCGGTTGAATGCGCTGCGACATATTATCTACAAGGCCGCAGATACACCCTATCGTCGAGCCAGGCGATGCTTTGGACTGATGTTACACAAGGATTTGTTAAAGCAGAATATTGATGGAGAGGCGTTAACATGGGCTTACGAGCGCTTACAGCGAAGACCTGAACGCCGTAAGATTCTGTTAGTTATATCCGACGGTGCGCCTATTGATACCAGCACCATGGCGGCTAACGACGGCAACTTCCTGGTTGACCATCTGCATCAGGTGATCACCACAATTGAAAACCGTGCAGAGGTTGAACTGATTGCAATCGGTATCGGCCACGATGTGAACAGCTACTACGCGAACGCTATGACGATTCTGGATGCACGGGATCTAGGGCGGTCGATGCTAGCCAAGCTCAGTTCGTTGTTTGCCAAACCTTTCTAATTGAGTCTATTGAAAGTTTTCGCTGATCCGCTGCCACTACAATCGATTTGGCCTGGGACACGATTCCTTTCGCTGGATGCCTGTTGTCGTTAGACCCGTATTGCGTCACAACTGGTAGACACTGTTTAGCTGCTCAGGCTTTCACGTCTGACTATCCGCTTTACACTCCTGGTCCGTAGCAGGCACTGGTCAATCCGAAAGTGTGATACCGATCAACATTGGTGGACATAAGCTGTTCAGATCCGTGGTTGGGGGCCGTAGTTTTCAAGGGTTGCAATGATTTACATCCGAATGTTGGCTAGATCACCTAACTGACTTTATCAAAATTGAAATTCTCGGAAACCCGCCGTTATCCATTCAACAGGGAGCTTACTTGCACAAAGTTTCCGGAGATGTCTTATCCGGTACCAATGTCGGCAATGGTTTAGGAACGAAAATAATAATTATCTCCGAAACGAGTATCCAGGATGTTACTTAATACCAGACCTGCTTTGAATAAAGTGAGTCGTGCGCTGCCGCGTGTGGGGCTTGTGGGTGTTGCGGTGATTTGTTTGGTCGTAGCACTATATCTGGTATGGAGTGGCGTTCGATCGAGCCAGGACCAAATCCGTGCGGCACAAAGCCAGGACGGTCAGCAAACTAATCTTGTTCAGCTGGTTTCATCGATAGACCTGAATCATCACCGGTTTCTCAGAGCGTCGAGTCAGTTCGTCAATGGCTCCGGTCTGGTGACTCGAGAAGAGACTCGTTGGAGACTGCAGCACTACGCCTCACGATTCGCCGAGTTGCGTCCGCACCTGGATTTGATACAAAGCGAGACAGAGGCTCTGTCTGCGGATGAGGGTGAAGACGTTTCTCAGGCTGATGATATCGCGGTAGCCAAAAATCAACGGGTCATTTACACAATCAGGGAAATTCTCAGGGACGGTGAGGCAACTCTCAACTATGTAGATTCACTAATAGACTGGTTAAGGCCGGGTGATTCGAACGGGTACAACAATATATTGAGCATCATGGATTTGCTTGGTGACGATATCACTGCTTTGGAGATGGCAGCACAGCAAAGAAGGCAGCTGCTCGATGAACAGGCGATTGAGAACAAGGCGTTGCTGGCTTCCAGATTAGCAACCGCGAAATCGAGCATGGGCATCGGTTTGTTAATGTTGTTTACCCTTGGTTTTTTCTTCGTTCGCCATCGTCACATTGCGGC
The DNA here is from genome assembly GCA_937957915.1 of uncultured Granulosicoccaceae bacterium. Taxonomy (GTDB): domain Bacteria; phylum Pseudomonadota; class Gammaproteobacteria; order Granulosicoccales; family Granulosicoccaceae. Next base: position 41,700 of record CALGNZ010000133.1, read on the forward strand.
GAAAATTTTACGTCGATCGAATGAAAAGCTGCAACGTCAAATTGAAGCTTCCCGCAAGCTGACAGAGGAATTACACTACAGGGCAACGCATGATGCATTGAGTGGTCTGTCTAATCGGTCCGGGTTTACTTCACAGTTGCAGGAAATGCTGGGTCAGGGATCCGGGGCTCATGGCCTGTGTTTTATCGATCTCGATATGTTTAAGATCGTTAATGATACCAGCGGACATGCGGCCGGGGACCAGCTGATTATAGAAGTGGCTGAGTTAATCGAGAAACAGTCTCCCGATGGCTCGCTGGTTGCCAGATTTGGTGGCGATGAGTTTCTTGTGCTGGTCAGGGATTGCGAAAAGGCTGAGTTTGAGCAGGCGATGACAAGCTGTTGTGATGCATTGCGTGCGCTGACCTTTCAATTTGAAGGACGCAGGTTTTCCATTAGTGGCAGTTTTGGGGCTATGCATTTCGATGCGAGCAAGTACGATATGGACACACTAATGAGTATTGTTGACTCTGCCTGCTATGAGGCCAAGAATGAGGGTGGCGGCCGCATTATCTTCAGGTCCGGTGCTACAAGCTCACCGGGGTCCAGACGCGAAGATCATGTCTGGGTAAATCGTATCCAGTCTGCACTCGAGAATGACCGCTTCTGTTTGTACTACCAACCAATCGCACGGATAGAAAAAACGAATGGCAAACCCGTCCACAGTTGGGAAGTGCTGTTGCGGATGATTGATGAGAACGGTGAGATTACAGCCCCGGGCAAATTCCTCGATATTGCCGAGCAATACTCGCTGGCGCCCAGAATTGACAGCTGGGTTATTAACAAAACGTTTGCCTGGCTGGCGAGCAAAGGGGGGAAAGTTGAAGAGGTCGATTGTATCAACATCAATCTGTCTGGAAGATCGATTGGCAACCTCGATCTGCTTGAATTGATCCGACAGCGCGCCGCTGAATTCGACGGCGACTTGTCAATTATTTGCTTTGAGATTACTGAAACTGCGATTGTTGGCGACAATGCCAGAGAGTTTCTATTGAATTTGAAGGCGCTTGGTTTCCGCATTGCACTCGATGATTTTGGCAGCGGGTTCTCGTCGTTCGGGTATCTGGAATCACTCCCTGTCGACTACATAAAAATCGATGGTATTTTTGTCCGCGACATCGATAGCAACCCCACCCACCAGGAATTCGTCAAGGCGATAAATGCTGTTGGCAAAGCGATGGAGAAGCTCACCGTTGCCGAGTTTGTTGAAAACGG
>CALGNZ010000134.1 GCA_937957915.1 uncultured Granulosicoccaceae bacterium
AAGCGCACTGAAACGACGCGGCATTTCTTCAAATGCCCTGCATTGCAGCGCTTCTTCCCATCAAGCTGAAAAACAACCGTCAACAGCCTAGGCAAAAGGATGCCTGATCACAATCGTCTCTTTGCGATCCGGCCCGGTAGATACAATGTGCACGTCAGTGCCCGTTAACTCACACAGACGATTTACGTAATTTTTCGCGTTGTCCGGCAATGACTCCCAATCGGTAACTCCCTGGGTGTTTTCCGTCCAGCCGGGCATCCTTTCGTACACCGGCACGCAACGACTCAGCCGTTCGGCACCCGTCGGCATATGGGTTACCTTTTCACCATCGAGTTCATAGGCGACAGCTATTTTGAGCTCTGGCAGACCATCTAGAACATCGAGCTTGGTCAGACACATACCCGTAACACTATTCAACATCGATGCCCGCCGCACAGCGACGGCATCGAACCAGCCACAGCGCCTTTGCCTGCCGGTGGTGGCACCGAACTCATGACCGCGTTCTCCCATGTGTTGTCCGGCAGCGTCTTCCAGCTCCGTCGGGAACGGGCCCGCACCTACTCGTGTTGTGTACGCTTTGGTTATGCCGAGTACATATTCAATTGCCGCAGGCCCGAGCCCACTGCCGGTCGCAGCCGCACCGGATGTGGTGGTTGAAGAGGTAACAAACGGGTAGGTACCATGATCGACATCAAGCAGCGTACCCTGTGCGCCTTCGAGCAGAATTTTCACACCCTGCTTTCGTTTGCCATCAAGATATTCCGCACCATCGACCACCATCGACTCAAGGCGTGCCGCATACGCGAGACACTGTTCGATAACTGAATCAGCGTCTATGGGTTCAACTTTGTGTAAACCCTGCAGCACAAAATTGTGCAACTGCAACGCCGTTTCTATTTTTCGCCTGAGCACATCTGGCTGCAGCAAATCGGCAACTCGAATAGCACGCCTTGCGACTTTGTCTTCGTAGGCCGGGCCTATACCCCTGCCAGTGGTGCCTATCGCATTTTTATTAGCTGACTTTTCCCGAGCCTGATCCAGTGCCACGTGATAAGGCAGAATCAAAGCACTCGAATCACTGATTTTGATACGGTCACTGACCGATAAACCATCCGCTTCAAGCGCATCGATTTCTGTAAACAGCGCATCGAGAGAAAGCACGACTCCGTTGCCTATCAGACACTCAACACCCTGCCGCATAATGCCGGAAGGAATCAGGTGCAGGACTGTTTTTTTACCGTCGATCACCAGCGTGTGCCCGGCATTGTGGCCACCCTGATAGCGAACTACCATTTGTGCCTGATCAGTCAGCAAATCTACTATTTTGCCTTTGCCCTCGTCACCCCACTGGGTGCCTAGTACCACTACGTTTGACGCCACCTAGCGATTCTCCAGTAACCACTTGCCGTTGTGTTGAATTAGCCTGCGATCACAGCATGCCGAGCTTTGATTGCCCAGATCTGTAACCACGATTTCACCTTTTGCACGCAACCCGGCAACCATACGGTCAAGCTCGGGATCAATTATCGCCGGCGCCAAAATTGCGGCCGGTATAGAGCTATCCGCGCCGCCAACTATGCGCATTAGATTTTTAAGATCGGTACTGTAACCCGTGGCAGGCCGGCTTCTGCCAAAGGCATCGCCAATGCCGTCGTAACGACCGCCCCGGGCAATCTCGACGCCAACATCTGCGACGTAAGCGGCGAATACGATACCGTTGTGGTACTGGTAGCCACGCAACTCTGCCAAATCAAAATGCACGGTGCACCCTGTTACATCAGACAATGCGGTGCCTACGTGTCCGAGGCGAGAGATTGTCTCCTGCATGCCATCACCGTAAGGCGCCAGCAGTTTCTGCGCGCGCTCCAGTACTGATGAATCTCCGTGCAGCATGCACAACTCTGACAGTACTTCAGCCTCTCTTGACGAAAAACCCTGAGCGCTCGCAAACGCACCTACATCGGCCTGTGCCTTACGCTGCAGCAAATCAAATAATGCTTCCTGATCGGGCCTGGCCAGGCCTATCTGACTACACAGTGTGCGAAAGATATCCGCATCGCCAAGGTCGAGGTGAACATTACTGATACCGACACCTGCCAGCGTTGCCAACATCAATCGAATCACTTCGATATCACTGCCAATACCGCTATGACCGAATAACTCTGCACCCAGTTGCAATGGGCTGCGTCCACCTGCCACGCTATCGCCATACGAGCGCACTACGGTGCCAAGATAAAACAGCCGATTAATACCTTCGTTGCCGAGCCGATGCGCATCAACTCGAGCCACCTGTGGCGTCATATCGGCTCGTAACCCCATCATACGACCCGTCAGCGGATCGGCGATTTTGAACGTTTGTCGCTCAAAATCAGCGCCGGCAATAGACAACAGGGACTCCAGATACTCGACAAACGGCGGTGCAACAGGTCGATAGCCCCAACTCAGGTGTAAATCATAGATCTTGCGCCTGAGTTGCTCGAGAAAATGTGCCTGGTCCGGGAGCATCTCGTCGATACCTTCCGGCAGCAACCAGCGCTCGGTGCTTGGGGAATTCAAAGCTATCCAGTATAAAATTTAAATAAGGGCTTGCCGCTGCTGAGCGCTCAAAACGTTTGAACTACTACGGTTAACGCAACGAGCACTGCGGCGGAGCAAATTGAAGACTTAACTGTGTGATGACTGCTGCGCTCATTTTCCGCTCGCAGGCATCAGTTCGCCCCGGCATAATCTGGCCGGCTTGGCTCCCAACCTCCCAGTATAACTTGCCGGCGCAAGCAGCGCCAATATAAATGGGCAGACGCGAGCGAGGCAGGGGTTAACAGAAGAGAAAAGAGTACAAATCAAACCTGGAGCCAGCGCGGTGGAAGTCCGCGTGGCGAGACCGAGCTATGGCGAGAGACAGCCCCTGGAACCACGCGATGAGTTTAGCGCGGAAGCCTCAATGCACCAGGTGGAGTAAAAGTGCGCCAACAACCATTAACCCAAGCCCGGTGTAGCGAATACTTTTATCCGGCAAAGCGGAAAGCTGTGCCGCCGCCTTACGATAGGCGGCGGGACTGATGGCGGGAAGTAAACCTTCGATAACAATCACCAGCGCTATCGCGGTAAGCAGCTCACTAACCATTTCTGACCAAACAGCCGTATTGGCCAGAAGAGCAATACCGATTACAGCAGTATTTCAGAGCGGCAGAGAACACGTTACTCACTATGCTCCTAGTTACCAGAAGCGCCATTGAAGTACTTGAAGAATTGCGAATCGGGCTTGATCAGCAACACATCATTTTTTCCGCTAAAGGTGGTTTTGTAGGCATTCAGGCTGCGATAAAGGCTGTAGAACTCAGGGTTTTTACCGTAGGCCGACGCATAAACCTCGGCTGCCTCAGCATCGGCCTCACCTCGAATCTTTTGTGATTCGTTGTAAGCCTCTGCCAGCAGCTCAGAACGCTGGCGTTCCGCATCTGCAACAATACCCTTGGCCTTTTCCTGACCTTTAGATCGAAAGTCTTTCGCTACCTTGGCGCGTTCCTGCTGCATTCGCTGGTATACAGAGTCGCTGACGTCATCAGGTAACTCAACCTTTTTGACGCGCACATCAACAATCTCGACACCCAGCGGCTTAGCCTGGACATTGGTAGCTATAGCAACCTCGTCCATGATCTCCTGGCGCTGACCGGCTATCACTGCCTGCATTGTGCGTTTACCAATCGCGTCTTTAATGCCTTTGTTAATAAACTGAGAAAGCAGACGTTCGGCATTACGACTGTTACCACCCGTCGCTTTAAAGTACTCAGTCGGGTCGTCGATTCGCCATTTAACGAACGAATCCACGATCACGTTTTTCTTTTCACTGGTCAAAACACGTTCGGGCTTCGCATCGATGTTCATGATCCGTCGATCGAATTTATGCACAGTGTTGAAAAACGGCCACTTCGCATGCAGCCCTGCCTCGTACTCTTTTTCTTCAATTTCACCGAGAAACAGTTTGATTGCGGTTTCCCGCTCATCAACGACGAAAAACGGCGCGATGGTACTGTTAACGGTAATCAGAAACGCGAGTACCGCCAATCCAACAAGTAGAAATCTAAACATTAGCGAGCCTCCCGCGAACGTGAACGGCTGTCATTGGCACCATTGCTGCGCAAACCCTGACTGTTGGGCGTCTGCGAGCTATTAAACTGTTGACCGCCCTTTTTGATTTCTTCAATAACGTTGGCCGCACCGCCACCGGCACCACCCATTAGTTTATCGAGTGGCAAGTACATCAGATTATTGCCTCCCTCGACGTCGACCATCACCTTGCTGCTGTTAGACAACACGGCTTCGAGTGACTCGATATACAAACGCTCTCTGGTCACCTCGGGCGCCTTTTCGAACTGAAACAGCAACGACTCGAAGCGGCTGGCCTCACCTTGTGCGGCATTCACAACCTGCGCTTTGTACGCACGCGCTTCTTCCAGAGCGATGACTGCATCACCACGAGCCTGTGGCAACAGACCGTTCTTGTAAGCTTCCGCTTCATTGATAAAACGCTCCTGGTCTTCTCGAGCCTTGATGGCATCAGAGAATGCAGCCTGCACCTGTTCAGGGGGCTGAGCACTCTCAAGGTTCACCGAATTCACCTGCATACCCGCGTTGTAGCCGTCGAGAATGCTTTGGATCTGAGTCTTGGTATCATCAGCAATGATGTCTCGACCTTCGGTGATCACTGAATCCATGACGGTCTGGCCAACGGTTTCACGCAACGCGCTCTCGGCCGCCTGCCTCAGAGTTGTGTCCGCATCAACCACGTTGAACAGATAGTCCGATGCCTCTTTGATGTTGTACTGCACCGCCAGGTCAATCTCGACGATGTTTTCGTCCTGTGTGAGAATCTCCTGAGATTTCAGTTCAACAGAGCGATTCTGGTCGATGTTTACACGCTCCAGCGTCTGTACCGGCCAGGGTATATGCCAGTGCGGTCCGGGTTGTGTGGTGTGGGCGTACTTGCCGAATTGCAGAATCACCCCGCGCTCGGCAGGCTGTATTATGTAAATACCGCTCAGCAACCACAGAATACCCAATACGACAGCCGCAGCAATCAGCCCGATGGAGCCCAGCTTACCGGGAAAATTAACCCCGCCGCCACGCCCGCCGCTGCCTCGCTTACCACCGCCAAACATGCCTTCGAGTTTCTTCTGCAGATTGCGGAAGACCTCATCAAGATCAGGTGGCCCGCTATCGTTCTTTTTGTTACCCCAAGGGTCGTTATTATTGCCCCCCGGTTCATTCCAGGCCATCAAGTACTCCAAGTGAAGTGTCGCGAAATAGGTGCGCAGTTGCGCGAATCAAAAGCAGAGCGCCAATGGAAGACAATTTCCAGCGGCAGAGTAATAACCATAAGTCTAGCAGGATGTCGAAAAACTATCGCAGTTGCTTTCCGGTCATAATATTTTTAAAGGCTCGGCTTCAACCAGATTACGCTTTGCAGCTTGGTCTGGCCCACCGCAACCACCGATAGTGCTGTCCCCGGGGCCAACAGGCTTTGGGGTTCGCCGATAACCACAATTGTGGTGTCACAGGGTATGCTTTACAAGCTCTCCCTCCACACCGGTTTGTTTTACAAATCGTTGCCAGTCGCGTTCTGCAATTTCGAGCTTCAGAATAAACTCGCCGGTATCACCAATTTCTTCCTGACGAACAGCGTCACGCTCGTACAGCATCGCGCGTTCCTTGCCCTGCTTTGCGGACAGAGTCAACCAGCCAACACGCCTTTCTGGCCGCAACCGATGACTAATCCGTTCGCGCAGCGCATCCATGCCCTCGCCGGTTAAAGCCGATACGGCCAGTGCATCTTCTCCGGTGCAGCTCTCGTAGAGCCTTTCTCTCTGCACTGGATTAAGCTCGTCGGCCTTGTTGTAAACCAGAATCTGTGGTGCCTTTGCGCCAATCTCGTCCAGTACGGTTTGCACCTGCTGGCGCCTGTCTTCAAGCGCTGGATCGTTGGCATCAATGACATGCAACAGCACAGAGGCCTCGCGAGTTTCCTGCAATGTAGATCGAAACGAATCGACGAGTTCGTGCGGTAACTTGTTGATGAAACCCACCGTATCTGCAATCACCGCCTCACCACTGTCGAGTTCGAGCTTGCGGATAGTCGGGTCGAGTGTCGCGAACAACTGATCGGCGGAATAGACCTCGGCATCGGTCAGTCGGTTAAACAATGTCGACTTGCCTGCATTCGTGTAGCCCACCAGGGAGACAGTTGGCAATTCGTTTTTCTTGCGGTTGCGTCGTCCTTGCTCGCGTCGTGCGTCTACCCGGTCAAGCCGCTTGCGAATCTGCTTGATCCGCACGGCAATTAAACGACGGTCTGTCTCCAGCTGGGTTTCCCCCGGACCACGCAGCCCGATCCCCCCTTTCTGGCGTTCCAGGTGTGTCCAGCCTCGCACGAGACGGGTGGACAGATGCGCTAACTGGGCAAGCTCTACCTGCAACTTACCCTCAAAAGACCGCGCACGCTGGGCAAAGATATCGAGTATCAATCCGGCGCGGTCAAGCACCCGGCACTTTAGCAGGGACTCCAGGTTTCTTTCCTGACTGGGAGACAGCGAATGATCAACGATGGCCAGATCAGCGTGACTTGCAGCCACAAGCTCGGCCACCTCTTCGGCTTTGCCTGTACCCAGCAAGTAGCGCGGGTGCGGGTTGTTGAGCTTTACGTCGACAGAGGCAACTGTATTGGCGCCGGTGGAATTAACCAGCTCTGCAAACTCGCCAGGGTGGTTATCTTCCCCCGGGATGTCGATGTTGACGACAACACAATCATTGCCGAAATCGGGCCGATCAAACAAAGAATAGTCCGATGCGACGTCTCGGCATGTTCACTAAATAACTAACCTTCTGCAGCTTCCTGCTCCTCTCCGGGAGGTGCCATTTTCACCGATCGTGCGGGAACAATCGTTGAGATAGCATGTTTGTAAACCATTTGACTCACAGTATTCTTCAACAGTACGACAAATTGGTCGAATGATTCTATTTGTCCCTGTAGCTTGATACCGTTTACGAGATAGATGGACACCGGAACTCTTTCTTTACGCAAAGTATTGAGAAAGGGTTCTTGTAGCGACTGCCCTTTTGCCATTTTCTTGGTTCCTGGTTTTATTATTCTGTTCTGGGTTCAGAACCACACGGACTGGTTCGCCTGATCTGTACCGTTACTCCGAACAGTGCCCTGTTTACCGGATTACCGCTGCTTTTCTTGCATTGTCAACCAATTTGATAGCCGCCAAGCCTGAAGGCAGTTAATTCGACTGGTTCCCGAATTGTTACCCACTGTTAACATCCTGTCAATTTGATTAGGTGCCTCGGAACAATGGTAATTTGTCCCGGACATCATTGTAATGATCACCGACAAGCTGTCAGACACAGTCAACGAGAACCCTGACTGTCGTGTCTATCTAGCACATCTACCGATTTACGCCACCAAAACACGGCAAATGAGCGAAAATTTTCCACCCTGTCTATTATTGACACGGCACTGCGCAGTAACGGTCAGGGACCCGCCATTGATGGAAAATCAGCCACTGTACAATTTGACCCGCGCCAATATTTTATAATCGAAGAAAAATCAAAAGATGATAGGAAAACTCAATCACGTTGCCATCGCTGTTGCCGACCTTGAGAAAGCAACGGCAAGCTACCGCGATACACTGGGTGCAGCGGTTACAGCTCCAATGGACCTGCCCGAACACGGTGTCACCACTGTGTTTATAGAGCTCCCGAACACCAAAATCGAATTACTTCAGCCCCTCGGTGAAGACTCCCCGATTGCCAGGTTTCTGGAAAAAAACCCGGCCGGCGGCATGCACCATGTTTGCTACGAAGTCGAGGATATTGAAGCCGCCAAAATCAAGCTTCTGGCTGATGGTGCACGCGTTCTTGGCGACATTAAGATTGGCGCACATAACAAGCCCGTATTGTTCCTGCACCCGAAAGATTTTTGCGGCACCCTGGTCGAACTCGAGCAAATCTAGCGCTAACCCGAGCGAAGTCTTTTACAAAAGTTAACGGTTATGTGGCGTCAAAGTCGAGCACTACCGGGCTATCGACAGGTCGAGTCTGGCACGCCAGCGTGTAACCAGCCTCAATTTCCCATTCCGCTAAAGAATAATTCATATCCATCGCAGTCGTTCCCGCTTTCACTTTGCAGCGGCAGGTACAACACATTCCACCAGCGCAGGAAAACGGCAGGTCGAGCCCGGCACGCTGTGCCGCTGACAATACAGTGTCCGTGGCAGGGTCGACGCTTATGAGTCGCTCGACCCCATCAATCATTACGGTTACCGCTATTCCCGACTCAGGCCCCGGCGGGGTCGATTGAGCAGGTGGCGGAACCCTGGTGGCATCAGTAACGAACAGCTCGATGTGGATTCGTTCTTTGTCTACACCCTGCGCCTCAAGTGCTGCGGAAGTTTGCTCCATCATTTGCTGCGGGCCGCAGATATAGCACGCGTCATACTTTTGCGGCGCCAGCACGTTTTGATCTGTCAGCGCATTTATCTTTTCCTGATCGATGCGACCATTCAACAGCACAGCCTCCTGCTGCTCGGCACTCATGATGTTGAGCAGCCTGAAACGCTCAATATACCGATCCTTCAACGCATGAATGTCATCTTTAAACATCATCGTCGATGACGTTCGATTCCCGTAGACCAGCGTAATCTGGCTCTCGGGCTCGCCTTCGAGCACAGATCTGGCGATCGACAGACACGGTGTAATACCAGACCCGACTGCCAGCAACAGGTATCGATGCCTGCCACCAATAGCAGCAGTAAACCGGCCCTGCGGCGTCATCACCTGCACTTTGTCGCCCGCCACCAGCCCCATCGCATAGTTCGAAAACAGACCGCCCGGCACCGACTTAATACCCACCTCAAGCAACATTGACTCTGCGGTTTGCTCACCCCTTGATTGTTTGATCACAGCTTTCGGAAGAGCAGAGCAAATCGAGTAGGAGCGACGCACGTCCTGACCATCGATGGTGGCTCTCAGTGTCAGATACTGCCCGGGCACAAAGCGGTAGCTTTCAATCAACGCCTCTGGCACCAGAAAACTGAGAGACACGGCGACATCCGATTGCGCACGCACTGACGCAATCTCGAGTTCATGAAATTCGGCGGTGGACATAGTCAGTGAGTTCCCGTGCCCGTATCAGGGCAATGAATTTGCTGTCGTGTTCAAAGACACTTGAAGTAGTCAAACGGCTCTTGGCAGTCGTCACAGCGATATTGTGCTTTGCATGGCGTCGATCCAAACTCGGAAACACGCGACGTAGCCGAACCGCCACAGTGCGGGCAGCTAACCGAAGTTTTTTCAAACAGCGTGGGTTTCGCCGGGTTGTGCGCTGCCGGTGGGGCAATACCGTTTTGCAGAAGCTTTTGTCTGCCAGCGTCAGTGATCCAGTCCGTTGTCCAGGCCGGTGACATCACGCGCTGCACTCTGGCGTCAAAACCGGCATCGAGTAACGCGTTTAAAATAGACTGTTCAATCACCGCAACCGCAGGGCACCCGGAGTAAGTCGGGGAGACCTCTGCCACCACCTGGCTTCCCTCAAGCCGCACTGATCGCAAGATACCCAGATCCTCGACAGTAACAAATGGCAGTTCCGGATCAGCTACGGCAGCTGCAACAGATCTGGCCTCGGCCAACAGTTCGTGCGCCTCTACATTCGCCTGCTGATGGCGATTGGCACGCGAGTTCAGGCCGTCAGTATTGACCACCGTTTCGGCATTCGCGTTTGCGGCACTCACCACGCGGCTCCCGGGTAGGCGCGCTGCATGTACTGCAGCTCGGCAAGCAAAAAACCGAAGTCCTCAGTGTGCTGGCCCTGTCTGCCGCCGTACTGATGGAACGGCACTTCGGGTAAAACAATGTTGGCCTTTGCAAAAACCGCATTAATTGTTTCGTCCCAGTCGGCTCGCAGCGCCTCGCCGTCAGCAACAACTCCGGCTTGCACACAAGCGCGCCGATTATCATCGCAACTAAACAATTCATCCGTATAGCAATGCAGCGACTCTACGGCAGCCTGCATTCTCGCTGCACTCTCGGCAGTACCGTCCCCCAGGCGTACCACCCACTCACCAGCGTGCCTGATGTGATAGCTGATTTCCTTAATCGCCTTGCCGGCAATCGCGGCCAGCGTGTCGTCAGTGCTATTGACTGCTTCTCGCCAAAACGGGTGCATAAATGCCGCAAAGTACAGCTGGCGCAGCATGGTGTGCGCAAAATCTGTATTGGGGCGCTCGACGAGTAAGCAGTTGCGGTACTGCCGGTCTGGCCGAAGGTAGGCAAGATCATCTTCAGTACGACCACTGCCCTCTTTCTCCGCGGCGTAGGCATACAGATGTCGAGCCTGTCCGATCAGATCAAGCGCCATGTTAGGCAGCGACAGGTCCTCTTCGAGCATAGGGGCGTGCCCGCACCACTCAGACACTCTGTGACCCAGTATCAGGTGATCGTCAGCCAGTTGAATGAGCGTGGCAATCAATGCGGCATCAGCACTGCCAGCGAGATTTGCGGATTGAGAAGCGGCAGCCATTACATGTGCCCCACTTCATCGGGAATATCGTAAAAACTCGGGTGCCGGTAAATTTTGTCAGCCGCCGGTTCAAAATTCTCGGCCGCTCTGTCCGGATCAGATGCAACGATATGTGTTGCCTTAACTACCCAAATCGAATTGCCTTCTTCTCGACGGGTATAGACATCGCGAGCAGCTTGCACAGCCATGACTTCATCTGGTGCGTGCAAACTACCCACGTGCTTGTGATTAAGACCGCTGCGCGGCCGAATAAACACTTCCCATAGAGGCATCAGGCTCTCTGTGCTTTCACGGTCGGCGCTTTCACGGTCTGTGCTCTCGGGGTCTGTGCTCTCGGGGTTCTGGCTGTTCACTTCCCTGCCTTTATTTTCAGCGCTCATCAAGCTGCCTCCGCGGCTTCGTTCGCGTGCTTTTTCGCATGCGCTACTGCCGCCTCCCGGACCCAGGCGCCGTCGTCCCATGCTTTCTTGCGGGCCGCAAGGCGATCTTTGTTCATCATGCCGTGGCCCTTGACCACCCGCCAGAACTCGTCCCAGTCGATCGGCCCGAAATCGTAGCCGCCCTTGCCTTTGTTTTTGTCCGGGTTCCACTTCAAGTCCGGATCCGGCAGGGTCAGACCAATGAGCTCTGCCTGCGGCACAGTGGCATCGATAAAACTCTGCCTGAGCTCATCGTTACTAAAGCGCTTTATTTTCCACGCCATCGACTGATCAGAGTGCAGACTGTCGGTATCAGAAGGTCCAAACATCATGATCGACGGCCACCACCAGCGATTCAACGCATCCTGCGCCAGATCTTTTTGCTCCGGCGTGCCCTCTGTCAGCGACTTCATCAGCTCATACCCCTGGCGCTGATGAAAGCTCTCTTCCTTGCACACTCGCACCATTGCCCGTGCATACGGCCCGTAAGAGCAGCGACACAACGGCACCTGATTCATGATCGCCGCGCCGTCTACCAGCCAGCCAATTGCGCCGATATCAGCCCATGTGGGCGTCGGGTAGTTGAAAATTGACGAATACTTTGCCTTGCCAGACAACAAATCCTCGGTAAGCTGTTCGCGGCTGACACCCAGGGTTTCGGCGGCAGAATACAGATAGAGCCCGTGCCCGCCTTCATCCTGAACCTTGGCCAGCAACGCGACTTTGCGTCGCAGCGATGGCGCGCGCGTAATCCAGTTACCCTCCGGCAGCATGCCGACGATTTCTGAATGTGCGTGCTGACTGATCATACGCACCAGCGTGCGACGATACGCCTCAGGCATCGGATCGTTTGGCTCAATTTTCTCTTCGGCGTCAATCCGCGCCTGAAACGCATCCAGAAACTCCTGCGTTTCCTCGGCTTGCGTATTGGCTCCAATCAGACCTTGTGAATACATGATTTGCTCCCGGCAGAGTCTCTGTACTGATCGACAGTGGCATGCAATTGCAGCTGGCCATCAATTATCAATAACGGTTCAACGACGAAGTGCCAGTAGATTCTATGCCACCGACCATCACCGCCGAATAATATGTTACGGAATTTGTTTGCGATACTTTAATCTTGTAACATAACGTTCAATCAGTCAAGCGCGGGTTCCACTCGCCCGCGCACCGACCTACTCTGTCAGAACCGGCTACAGGAACCTCCGTATGATTGAAGTGCAAAGTTTTGCGCACGGTAAATGGATAAAACCAGACAACAGCGCCCGCTCAATCTGCTCTGCTGTTGACGGCAGCAAAATCGCTGTCGCCGGTCGCGCCAGCCTTGATACACAGTCGATGCTGCACTACGCACGCAACGAGGGCGGGCCGGCGCTTCGGGCGCTAAGCTTTCATGATCGAGCTAAACGAGTAAAAGCGCTGGCGGCTCTGCTGTCAGAGCACACCGAATCGCTAACGCAACTGGCATTTAATACAGGCGCCACTCGCGCTGACTCAAAGGTCGACATAGACGGCGGCATCGGCACCCTCTTCGTCTACGCATCAAAAGCGCGCCGGGAGTTACCGGACGACGTCGTTTGCACGGACGGCGCCGTTGAACAATTGTCGCGCCATGGCACTTTTGTAGGGCAACACATCTATACCAGCAAGCCCGGCGTTGCGGTTCACATCAACGCTTTCAATTTTCCGGTGTGGGGCATGCTTGAGAAACTGGCACCGGCACTGCTGGCGGGCATGCCCGTAATCGTTAAACCCGCCACCAGTACCTGCTATGTAACGGAAGCCTGCTTTCGATTAATGATTGAAAGCGATCTATTCCCCGCCGGCAGCATGCAGCTGATAACAGGAGGCACAGGCGAATTGCTCAACCAACTGGAGAGCCAGGACATCGTAAGCTTTACCGGCTCTGCAGATACTGCCCTGCAATTAAAGTCTAATCCGAAGTTACTGCGCGCCTGTGTACCTTTCAATGCAGAACAAGACAGTTTAAATGCCTCATTGCTATGTCCGGATGTACTGCCAGACAGCGATACCTTCAACACATTTATCAATGAAGTTTGTCAGGAGATAACATCAAAGGCCGGTCAAAAATGTACCGCTATAAGACGAATTTTTACACCGCTTTCACTCACCGACGCTGTTACTGAAGCAGTCTCCGCGCGCCTGGCCTCGATCAAGGTTGGCAACCCCGCACTGGAAACCTCTCAGATGGGTGCGCTGGTGTCTCTGGAGCAAAGAACACAAGTCGCTGAAGCCGCCAGCCAGATTGCGCAACACGCGAAACTGGTTTTTGGCGAAAGCACAGTAGAAGTCGATGGTGCCAGCGCAACAGAAGGTGCGTTTATGTCACCCATGCTGTTTCGATGCGACACACCGGACGCTGCAGACACCCTGCATAGCTGTGAAGCATTCGGACCGGTATCTACTGTTATGCCCTATCGTGATCTGCATCATGCCGCACAACTGCTTAACGCCGGTGCGGGCAGCCTGGTCGCCTCTGTTGTTACTGACGACCCGGACTATGCACGCACTGTGACCGTTGCTTCGGCGGCGTATCACGGGCGCCTGTACTTCAATAACCAGCACTCGGCAAAAGAGGCGACAGGTCATGGCTCGCCACTACCACACATGACCCATGGCGGCCCCGGACGTGCCGGCGGCGGTGAAGAATTAGGCGGTGTGCGCAGCATTAAACACCACATGCAGCGTACCGCCATTCAGGGCAGCCCCGACATTGTTCGCGCTATAACCGGTATACATGTGAATGGTGCCAGTGAGCATCAGTCAGACACTCATCCGTTCCGCAAACACTTTGGTGAACTGCAAATTGGTGAAACACTGCACGCTGGTCCAAGAATCATCACACTCGATGACATCGAACACTTTGCACACTTCACCGGCGATACGTTTTACGCACATATGGATGAAGAAGCGGCAAAGGCCAACCCGTTTTTCCCCGGGCGTGTTGCGCACGGCTATCTGCTATTGTCTTTCGCCGCAGGTCTGTTCGTCGACCCTGATCCGGGCCCGGTACTGGCAAACACCGGCCTTGATGGACTCAGCTTTCAAAAACCGGTTAGCGCCGGTGATTCCCTGTCGGTCTCGCTAACCGTTAAACGCAAAACAACGCGCAACGACGACTATGGTGAAGTACGCTGGCAGGTACTGCTGTTTAATCAAGACAGCGAGCAGGTAGCCAGTTATGAACTTCACACCATGAATGCTCTGTGACTCCAGGCTCTTTGACTCCATGCTCTGTGACTTTATGCGCTGTTATGAGGGTGTCTATGCGTTCTTCTGCTGATCACGAAAAAGTTGCCTTTAGTCAAAGAACCAATAGTGCAACGGGTATTGTATGTTTAAGGTAACTGATGCCAACATCACCGCATAAACTCATCGAGGAGTTGCAGGCAACCAGATCGTTAAAGGTCTGGTCGCTTATCATAACTTTTTTTGGCGATGCGGTAGAGCCCCGAGGTGGAGTCATCGCTGCCAGTACACTGCAAACGGTGATGAAAGTCATGGGCGTTGGTTCCGGTGCGGTTCGCACAGCCTGCTCCAGACTGGCAAAAGACGGCTGGATTGAACGCCAAAAACAGGGGCGCAACAGCTTTTATCGGTTGTCTGACATGGGCCATACACCGTTTAAGAAAGCGAGCCGACAGATCTACGCTACACCAATAACAGATTCAGCCACATCAGAAACATCTATAGCGTTGGCATCGGCGCCGCGTCAGACAAGTGGAAAATTCACGCTTGTCATGCAAAACCCGCTGAACGTAAATTCTAGTGCCTGGCTCTCACTACGCGACAGGGGAATTCGCATCAACGGTAATTGCACACTGTTCGAAAGCGATGATCCAGCCATTCAAACACGCCTGACCGACACCCCTGAAACAGATGACATGCTTATTCTGTCAGACGCATCAGCGAGCTTTCCTGACTGGATAAAACGCAGTGTGTGTTCAGAGGAAAACGCGCGGCGCTATCACCAACTCATGCAACGCTTCGAATCAATTCCAGACAATCTGCCAACAGATCCGTTAACGTCACTGGCTATCCGTTGTTTGTTAATACACGAATGGCGAAGATTATTATTGCGCAGCACAGCAGTGCCAAGTGAACTGGTCCCGGCTGACTGGCCACGTGATACCTGCCACCATTTTGTTGCCAGTTTGTACAGCCAACTCTTCGCCACCGGTGAGCAATGGATGGATGACCATGCACTTGGCCCCAACGGCCCTTTAAAGACGACAGATCACAGTAGCGGACAACGATTTTCAGGTAGCGACAGCCGAAATACGTAATATAGATCAAACAGGAATCAGCCCAAAATCAGAGTGCTTCGCGTCTATCAACCAATTTTCAGGAATGACTACTATGCCAAACGGCATTTCTACCGAACAATCCAGTGGCTTGCTCGAAGTAACACTTGATCGTCCAGACCGGCTCAACAGTTTTATAGACGATATGCATTATGAGTTACGCCGAGTTCTTGAACGAGCGAGCGCCGACCCGGCCTGTCGCGCAATTCTGCTAACTGGCCGCGGACGGGGGTTTTGCGCAGGGCAGGACCTGCAAGCTAGAGACCCCAAAGCCGCCGGTGGCCCGCCAGACCTCCAACAGACTTTGACTCAGTTTTTTAATCCAACAGTCAGCATGATACGCAGCATTGAAAAGCCGGTTATCTGTGCGGTAAATGGTGTTGCTGCTGGCGCCGGAGCCAATCTGGCACTGGCCTGCGACATCGTTCTGGCCGCCAAAAGTGCACGTTTTATACAGTCTTTTGCAAAAGTAGGCCTGATTCCGGACGCCGGTGGTACCTGGAGCCTAACTAACCTTGTCGGCCAGGCTCGTGCAAAAGCACTGGCAATGACGGCTGCACCACTGGACGCTGCAACCGCCGCTGACTGGGGTTTAATCTGGAAGGTCTGCGATGATGACACGCTGATGGACGAGGCTCGAGATCTCGCCACACAGCTGGCATCGGGCGCAACGATCGGACTGGGCCTCACCAAGCTGGCCATTCAATCCGCCGCCGACAACACGTTTGAACAACAACTCCTACTCGAGGCGCAACTGCAGGGTCGCTGCGGCAGGACACCTGACTACGCAGAGGGCGTCACCTCTTTTCTGGAAAAGCGCCCCGCTTCATTTACCGGCACAGAGCACACGGGTAACAAGCCGCAAAGCGCTGAACAACAGCAGCCCGGAGACACAAAGTGAGCAAGTTAACGGCCGACGAAATAGCCACCCGCAGTGCAGACGCAATGTGGGCCAACGATACAGCCAGCAAGAGCCTCGGGATGACACTTAACAGCGTTGCACCCGGGCGCGCAGTGCTCACGCTGACCGTTGAAGAACGCCACACCAACGGCCACGACATCTGCCATGGTGGTTATATTTTTACGTTGGCTGACACTGCATTTGCTTTCGCATGTAACAGCTACAACCAGGTTGCAGTGGCACAACAAAATTCGATTACCTTTGTTGCTCCTGGTCAGCTTGGGGATACCCTGACAGCAACTGCCACTGAAGTGCATCGAGCCGCAAGATCAGGGGTATACGACGCCACGGTAGTCAATCAGTATGGCGACATCATTGCGCTTTTTCGCGGCAATTCCAGAACACTAAACAAAACACTCTTCGAGGGTTAACGACTATGCAAGACGCATTTCTATGCGAGGGACTACGCACACCTATCGGGCGCTTCGGTGGCGCACTGTCTTCGGTCAGACCAGATGACATGCTTGCAGACGTCATCCGGGCAGTCATGAACAACGCCACCGACCTTGATCCGTCCGCTATAGATGATGTGTATGTCGGCTGTGCAAATCAGGCCGGTGAAGACAATCGCAATGTTGCGCGCATGGCGGTATTACTGGCCGGCCTGCCAGCCACCGTGCCCGCTGCCACCGTCAACCGTCTCTGCGGTTCCGGCCTCGACGCCGTTGGCACTGCTGCCAGAGCTATCGCATCTGGTCAGGCGTCGTTGATTATTGCCGGTGGTGTCGAAAGCATGAGTCGCGCGCCCTTCGTAATGCCCAAGGCAGATACTGCATTCTCACGACGCGCCGAGATCTTTGATACCACCATCGGCTGGCGATTTGTTAATCAAAAAATGAAAGACAGTTTTGGCATAGACTCTATGCCGGATACAGCAGAAAACGTGGCCGCAGACTTTGGTATCAGCCGCGAAGATCAGGACACTTTCGCACTGCGATCACAGCAAAAAGCCGCGGCCGCAATCGCAAATGGCCGACTGGCAAAAGAGATTCATCCGCTTACCATTCCACAGCGCAGGAAACCGTCGATTGTCGTCTCTGAAGACGAACATCCCCGACAGACAACCATCGAAAAACTGGCCTCACTGCCTACGCCATTCCGCGAAGGCGGTACCGTGACTGCCGGTAATGCCAGTGGTGTCAACGATGGAGCCGCGGCGGTGCTCGTTGCCAGCGAGGCCGCTGTAAAGCAATACGGGTTATCACCGCTGGCGCGTATCACCGGCATGGCAACCGCCGGTGTTGAACCACGCATCATGGGCATCGGACCTGCTCCTGCGTCGCAAAAACTGCTGCACAGGCTTAAACTCAAGGCAAACGACATTGACGTTATTGAGCTTAATGAAGCGTTCGCTGCACAAGGACTGGCGGTCACCAGAGAACTGGGCCTGGCCGATGACGCACCACAGGTTAATCCTAACGGCGGTGCAATAGCACTTGGGCATCCACTGGGTATGTCCGGAACCAGACTCGCACTTACTGCCGCACTGGAACTGCAAGAGCGTCAATTACAGCTAGCACTGTGCACCATGTGCATTGGTGTTGGTCAGGGCATCGCACTTTCTATGGAGCGCGTGTAAGAGAAAAATATCAAGCCGATCAAAAGCCTGATTAACCAGTTCTAAAGAGTCGATTATTTTTACTAACACAAAAAAAAGCCCCCTTACAAAAGGGGGCTTCATTTACAACGTTGTAGCCGTTGTGGTCTTAGTAGACCTGCTG
>CALGNZ010000135.1 GCA_937957915.1 uncultured Granulosicoccaceae bacterium
TGCGAAAAACTCTGACTTCACTTCAGCAACAATATCTGCAACCGGGCGCACTGAATCTATACGACCACAGACCTGCCCCGTCAGCGCAATACTTGATTCCATATCACCGCCAAAATATAGATCCTGCAAGGATTTAAATTCACTCATGGCGTTGGTATCGGGGTCATTCTCCAACCGTGTGGTTTTTTCCGTACGCAGGGCGCGCAAAGCCGGTGAGTGAGTACGGTTAAGGAAAACGGTGTCTGTTTCCTTTGCAGAGACGATGGCATCCTTCCAGTTTTGATGCACGGGAGATTCTGCCGCTGACACCATGCGCGTGCCCATTTGTATGCCTTCAGCACCGAGCGCAAATGCCGCTGCCATACTGGCACCATCAACAAAACCACCAGCAGCGATGATCGGCACGTCTACTTTGGATCTGACGAGTGGCAGCAGTACCATGGTTGATACCTCACGCGGATTTTTAAAACCACCGCCCTCTCCCCCTTCAACAACCAGGCCGTCAACACCACAGGCAACGGCTTTCAGTGCTGCCGATAAACTGGGAACCACATGGAATACGGTGAGCCCGGCTGATTTTAGCTTCTCGGTATATTGTTCCGGATTACCGGCAGAGGTCGTTACAAACCGCACTCCCTGATCAATGACAAAATCCACTATATCTGCATCACGTACAAATGCCTGCGCGATATTGACACCAAACGGCTTATCGGTGAGTTCACGCATTTTTAGAATCTCCTGCCGAATTGCAGGAAGCTCTCCGGAGGAGGTTTCAATAATCCCCATTGCACCTGTATTACTAACCGCTGAAGCCAGCGTGGAGCGAGCAATCCAGCCCATCGGCGCCTGGACAATCGGCGTTTCCACACCGAGCATACGGGTAATGCGATTCTCAAATTTCATGGACATCAGGCTTCTTCGCGTTGTATCAAAAGACTATCGTCATCTATATGGTGCGACACTTCAAGAATTATTGTTGCATCCGCTTAGCGCTGTTGCAAAATACAGTCAGCAGGTTAGCCTGTATCAGGCACCCTCAACGCTGTTGCATAGCGCTTTCATTCAAAACAGAGCATCACACACACTTAATGCAAGACAGGAACTATCAATTTTCCCGCGCAAGACTGGCCGACATGCCCACACTCCGGCAATGGCTGGCAACCCCCGAGGTGGAAAAGTGGTGGGGAGATCCAAAACAGCAGGCAGCGCTCTTGCTACAGGACCTGAGGGATTCAAGGATGGCAATGGCAATGAATATTGTCAGCATTGATGATCAGCCATTCGCCTACATTCAGGACTACGAGGTACACGCATGGCCACAACCACATCTGGCCGGTTTGCCACCTGGTACTCGCGCCATTGATACTTTCATTGGTTTGCAAAGCCACATCGGGGTCGGGCATGGTCGAGCATACCTGATGCAACGATCACAACAGTTGATGGATGCCGGTGCAAGGCTAGTTGTTATAGACCCCGATGTAGCCAATACCAGAGCAATTAAAGCCTACGAACGCGCCGGTTTTGTCGAGTCATCAATCGAAGAAACAGCTGACGGACCCGTTGCACTGATGCACTATCAACCGCAATAACAATCAGTGTCTCGATCATTCAAAGCGAGCGTTATCAACCAGCGTAATATCGGGGCGGTCACATCATGTTGCGTTTCGGTTACCGACCGTCGGGGCGTCTTTGATAAAAAAGGTCAATAGAAACCCGGCCAGTGCGCCCAATGGAATGCAAAGCATTGCACGCTGATAAGCGTCTGAGCTATACACACGCACCCCGTCAAGAATGGTTCCATCCCAAAACAGATCGAGCAGCGCGCCAATCAATGGCTGCAGTAAAGCGCCACTGGCGACAACGCAGGTATTAATGATGCCCAGCGCAGCGCCACGAGCGTGTTCAGGATTATGGTCACGACCTGCAGCGAACGTCAGAATCATCACCGAGCCACCGACACCGCCGATGAACAGCAACACCCCGATCACTTGAACACTCAGATTCGGCACATACAGGATTGCCGCAAAAGTCAGTGTCGACAGTAACGTGCCAATTACCAGCAACAATACCCGGCGCTGCAACTTATCTGACAACCAGCCCATCAATGGTGCACCGATCAGCCAGCCAATAAACACGATAGACAACAGGGGCGCGGCCTCTGATCGTGGCATCGCTTTCACAACGGCAAACCACGGTACGCCCCACAGCCCGGCAAAGGCGAGTACCGGCCCGGTCAATGTCATACCGACCAGCGCAAACAGCCAGGTTTGTGGATTGGATGCGGCCACTTTGAGTGATTTGCGCAGCGGTACCCTGGTGCTGTGATCATGCTTAACAGGTTGTACCGTCAGCCACAGCCCGGCTGCCAGCAACACACCAAACAGACCCAGCCCGTACAGGCTATAGCGCCATCCGACAAATTCGATCAGCAACGCCAGTGGCGCCTGCCCCAGAATAGCGCCAGATGTGCCTGCAAGTTGCCCACCCCCGGTAAACCCTGCAAAATTTCGCGCTGGCAGACTGGTGGCGATGATCGTCAGCACACCAACCCAGCTAAACGCAGCACCCAGTCCGATAAAAAACCGACCAAGGTAAGCCAGCCAAATCTGTTCCGCGCTGGCAAATAAAATACAGCCCAGCGCGCACAGCAAACTGGCAACGGTCATCAGCAGGCGCGGTCCAACCCGATCCATCATAATGCCGATGGGTATTTGTACTGCTGCATACACGTAGAAGTAGATCGCAGACAGGTTACCCAACACCAGCGCGCTGACCTGAAACTCACGCATCAGTTCGTCGACCATGACGCTGGGTGATACGCGCAGCATGAAACCGTAGAGAAAGAAGATCGACCCGACCGCCCACGCTATAAGTCCGATTCGAGCCATGTTAGGGAAGTCCTGAGACGAGGGGTTAAAGTAGTCGACAAGCTATAAATCAACAGCGCAAACAACGATGCACACCACAATACACATCGCAGCACAGCTAGCAGTGCAGCCAACTACTGTAAACAATGCTGCAAAACAGCAGTGGTATTTGACAAGCAGTGCGGATACAGAGCAGTGCGAGCTTTCAAATGCAGACTGTAAACCACCAGTATATCTGACCGCCAGGCTCACCTGCCAATAATGAACACAGGCGCTGGTCTTCGTCGCCCCTACAGTGCAACATCATTGACGCCAATCGGCAACCAAATTCTGTGGATAGCGGTCACTCTGGACCGCCATGGTCGAAAAGTAATTTATCAACTCCCCGCAGTTTAAAATTGACTACTATTTGCGTTCATGGACATTCAGGACAACCAGCAGTGATTTCCAGTAACGTGATTGAAACTCAACTTCCCGTCGGAAGCCTGTTGTCAGACCGAATTGCAGACAGTGATTTTGTCGATTGTTACTCTGTGCCATCCAGTGCATCACCGCGTGTCGCGGCCGAGGTTATTACTGATTTTCCGGGTTGGGCCCAATTTCTACTGCTCATACGCAAAGTGGTGACAGCACCGTTCGGCCTGTCGAACGATGGCCCCGCTGCAGCAGATAAAATTGGTCCGTTTCCGGTCGAAACTGAAACGGACGAGGAAATAATTGCAGGCTTTGACGACAAACATCTGGAGTTCCGGGTGTCTGTAATCTCTCGTCAGGGGCAGGTATACCTGGCAACCTGGGTGCACCCGCACAATATTGGCGGGCGATTTTATCTAAAGGCAATAATGCCATTTCACGTGTTGATTGCTCGCAACGGCTTAGCCAGAGTTGCACAGAAATTTAGGTAGATAACAACCACCTTTAAACGATGTGGGATGCGCACATCCGTTGTACCACCGAGAACATGAACACAAGACCATGAACAACAGATACCGGGTGCAAACAACATCTTTTCAACAGAAGGTCTGCGCCTATTTTTCCTTACCAAGCCTGGCAAACGCAAGTGGCCCAATCAGTACAATAAACAAAAACCGACAACTGTGCAGCAGCGCTACCAGCCCTGCATCTACGCCGAGTGCCAGCGCAACCAGGCTTACCTCGGCGATGCCACCAGGGGCCAGCGCTAAAAACAGCACAAGGAACCCCTGTGCCGTTACTGTTGACAGCATCAGTGCAACTACTGCTACAAAGACAATCGCAAACACCGAGAATAATACTGCTGCCATTGCCACTCGTTTATTATCGGCCGCTGGAGCACCGGCGAACTGCTGGCCGAGCACCGCTCCAAAAACCAGCATAGCTATAGATTGCACAATTTCAGGAGAATCGACCGGCACTGAGGTGGTTGCGGCTAACGCTGCGGTGGTAAGCATCGGGATAATCACATGGCCACCCGCAATGTTCAGGCGCTCGGCAACAACAAAGTTAACCAGCACCAGTGCCAGCAACACCAGTGGTGCCGCATCGCTACGCCAGTTCAGACTTGCCAGCACAGGTGCATCCTGCATCGCAACACCCAGTACGCGCGCCATCAATGATATAAACACCACAACGATCACCACTCGAATCGTATGCGCGAGTAGTATTTGATTGCGATCGCCGACATCACTGGATAAACCCAGAAACACCGACAAGCCTCCGGGCAAGGCTGACAAAAACGCAGTTGGCCGCTGAAGCTTCGTATACCACTGAAACCAGTACATCCCTATTATTGCAGTAGCCATTGTTACCACCACAGCGCTGGTGATAGCGAACGGCAGGTCAGCTGCATTGTAATTGATACTTGAGGCCACAGCCGGGCCGAGAGAGACGCCGATGACAACCCTCATCACGCGTTCAGGCAAACCCGGAACAGGAGCCAGCGGCACTGACATTTTGACCGCGATGGCACAGGCAAACATGCTGCCGAGTAGCCACGGAATTGGCAATTGCAGCACAGCAAAAAAAATTGCTCCGGACAAGCCAACCACCAGGGTTAGCAGCAATCCACTACTGTCAAATGGTCGGATCACTTTAGATGTTTGACTCCGCATGCACCGGGCAAAAGATTATTTCAGTTGTGAGGATCACGATAACCGGGGACTCTGCGATACAACCATGGACTTGGTAATTGGGCTTAGTGCCTGGACTTGGCCAGTGGACTTAGCGCGAATCGCTGGCGAGGAGGCTCGCCGACACTTCAGCAGTGCCGCTGTGCCGAGGATTGAGCTTGTCTGGAATTTAACGTGCCGCGAATTAAATGTTGAGGGCTAAATCAGCTCACAGCCAGATCGACTACAGCAACTGACTCTCTACCACACCGTTGATTTCTTCCAGCATCTCCAGACTAACCGAGCCAACAATGACTACTGCGTGCTCACCTGATTGCCAGTGCACGTAACGCATG
>CALGNZ010000136.1 GCA_937957915.1 uncultured Granulosicoccaceae bacterium
GCCAGCAGGTCTGCACCGCTTAGCCCCGGCATCGTGTAGTCAGAAACAAGAACAGCGATAGGCCTTTCACGAATGATATCAAGTGCTTGATACGCACAGTTCGCAGTGAGTACGGTGTACTCGGTATGATGAAAAAGCCGCTTCAAAGACTTGAGAATGGAGGGCTCATCGTCTACCAGTAATAGCAGTTTTTCCAAAATGACATCCTGTCAATTCATTGCAAGTCGTCGGTGAAGACCTTGTCACCGCAACTGTCTCTATCGGCTGAGTTGCACTTGTCTTGATAGGGGGAATACCGCATGCAAAGTCGAAGGGTATTCCTCAAAGTTAGTGCTATGCGTCCGGAGGTATCTATGACGACTGGCAGGAGCGCGCCCCTGGATTTCAAAAATTCCTTTTTCACTTTGCGATCAGAAAGGACTGTGTGTTTTTTCGCAAGCTGCCGCTGCAATCGCCGCTATGTTATTTGTCAACAGTGAAATTGTGGATTCAGTGGATGAATTCGATACGGGACCTGGTGCCAACCACCTGTAGATGGCATCCACACCTTCCCCATTTTTTGTCATTTCACTTACACCAGCGCACTACCGTATCGGTGTGAAACTAAAGAGGGATTCAAGGATGAAAGGCGTCGTATTTAACTTGCTCGAAGAAATGGTAGAGCAAAACTTTGGTATTGCAGTGTGGGACGCTCTGCTCGAGGCGACCAATCAGGACGGTGTTTACGTATCTACCGAAACCTATCCGGACGAGATGTTAGTTGCGCTGGTTGTTGCCGCCCATGAAAAATCAGGAATTCCGGTTAACGATTTGGTTCGTTCTTTCGGGGAGTTCACTTTTCCACGCTTTTACGAGCAAAATCAGCAATTCTTCAAACCCGGCATGAACCTGAAAGACTTTTTGTTAACGGTTGACCGCGTTATCCACGTCGAAGTCCGTAAGCTGCATCCTGGTGCCGCATTGCCCCAGTTTGACTATGTCGATGAGGCGGACAATGAATTGACCATGATCTATTCGTCGCCACGCAAAATGTGCATGCTGGCCGAAGGTTTAATTACGGGAGCTGCTAAACATTTTGATACAGAATATACACTGGAGCACGATCAGTGTATGCATGATGGAGCTGACAACTGTCGTCTACATCTCAAAATGGCGGCGTGATTGCTATGGACGTAGAGCTGCTTGAGCGCACACTAAAACGCGAGAAAGCCAGAAGGTTGAAGGCTGAGCAGTTGCTTGAGGATAAGTCTCGCGAATTGTTTCATTCGTATCAGACACTGCAAGAGTCACATGGACAACTCGCATCAGCGCTGGATGAGGTGAAAAGCCAGCAACGTCAACTTGTGCAGTCAGAAAAACTGGCGTCGCTTGGAACTATGTCGGCTGGAGTGGCGCATGAAATTAATAATCCGCTGGCGTTTGTCTTTAGTAACGTAAACTCACTGGCGCATTCAGTTGAAGAGTTCAGACGTTACCACGATGAAGTTGGCAAAGTGTTGAATGCCGACTCTGCTGATGCTCGCGAGAAAACCCTTGGGGAACTGGCAAGCTACGTTAAAGATGCAGATCTTGATTTTTTGTTTAGTGATTGCACTGATCTTATTGATGAAACACGCGACGGAATCGAACGCGTAAAATCAATAGTTGCGGGCTTAAAGGCATTTGCTCGTACTGACTCTGGCAGCATGGAGACTGTTGATGTTGTCGAATGTCTGCGCACTACCCTCAAATTGGCTCATAGTCAAATAAAATACAAAATGGAAGTGTCTGAGCAGTACGAGGAGTTGCCGTTAATTAAGGGCTACCCGGGTAAATTGTCTCAGGTATTTTTGAACCTGATCGTCAATGCCAGCCAGGCTATGGATAGCACCGGGCAGTTGGTCATAAGCTCAAGTGTTCTGCCTGACACGGCTGTAAAATTGTCTTTTCAGGACAACGGGACGGGTATGTCACAGGAAACGATGGACAGTATTTTCAATCCGTTCTTCACCACCAAGCCGGTGGGAGAGGGAACCGGGCTTGGTTTGTCGATCTCTCACGGCATAATTGAAGAGCACAATGGAAGTATTGAGGTGACGAGTGAGCCAGGTAACGGAACCTGTTTTACGATCACTCTGCCTCTCAACGATGCCATGAGTTCCGCTTCAAATGACGAGCAGGTTGTGGATGCACTGCAAGTTGATTCACAACAAGGCCAGGCCTCCTGAGAAGCTTATCTAAGCCTGAATGGTCAACTGCTGGCCATTCGGTGACTGTGTGCTTCAATTGACTCATTCAGCTGGTTTTTTACGACTACCCTCCAACCTTTTTGCCTGCTGCGTTTTCTGCGGCCACTTCACAGCGAGTGGCTCGACGGGCGATTATTGTCCGTTCAGACATTATAGAGCTACAGTTCTGGCGGCTGGCAACTGACGCACCATTAGCGATTATTTTTCATCTGTGCCAAGATTAAGGCAGCGCACAAGTCAAGCATTGCCGTGTGCATTTCAGATACTGGAGGATAAATCGTGAAAAAACTGATGCCCGCGCCTGTAAGAGCGTCTGTGAAAACGCCTGTAAGAGCCGTCGCTACAGCTGTTGCTGTGATCGCAACTTTCGCAGGGGGACTGTCCACATCGGCTGTCGCTGCCGAATACACCAAAAAGCAATGGCAGGTTGTAGGAACCTGGGCGAGCCTTGAAAACTACAAAGAGCACGAAAACCCTTATTGGACCAAAACCCTGCCCGAGCTTTCAGGCGGTGCCATCACTGCAAACATGAAGGACTATACCAACGTTGGTATGTCCGGCTTTGAGACCATGCGTTTGCTGAAACTCGGCACATTCGACGCTGTCCACGCATTGACTTCCTATACCGCCCAGGATGCACCGGCGCTGGAAGGTATTGATCTGGCGGGTGTTATTCAGGATTTCGGCAAATATCGCGAGGCAATGGCAGCGTACAAACCGGTAATCGAGCGTGAGCTGAAAGAAAAGTTCAATGCCAAAATGCTGATGTTGTACACCTTTCCGAAACAGCAGTTTTTCTGCAACTTCGGTTCTAAAGATGAAACCAATGTCCATCTGAAAGATCTCGAAGGCCGTAAGCTCCGAACCTATTCAACTTCAATCGGTGATTTCATCGAAGGCCTGGGCGGCAGTGCGGTGACTCTGCCTTTCGCCGAGGTTGTGCCCGCGTTGCAAAAAGGCGTTGCGGATTGCGGTGCCACTGGTGTGATGCCGGCTTACAATGCGAAGTGGTATCAGGTGGTTACCCACAACGTGCGCGTTAACATTGGTTTCGCAGCAACCTTTCTGGCGGTAAATCAAAAAACCTGGGATACGCTATCTCCTGAAACTCAGCAGTTGATGATGGATGAGGCGGCCAAAGTTGAAGACGCGATCTGGGAGAGCACTGAAGCATTGAATGCAGAAGCAGCACTTTGTAATACCGATGGTCCCTGTTCCAAGGGTGAGCCAGGCGGAATGGTGGCGGTGGAACTCAACGATGATGACAAGGCTCGTGTTGATGTCGCTGTCAACGATTTTGTTCTGAAACGCTGGGCAAAGCGTTGTGGTAAGCAATGCGCAATGGACTGGAATGACTCTATCGGTAAAGTCCTGGGTGTACAGGCTCCCGTCGAGTAAGACGGATCTGTGTTAAAAGTGTCGTGGGTGGCCAGTCAGCGCTTTACAGCGAACCCCTTGGAAACTGTAGTTGCGTTAAAAAAGGGGCAATACGTTGAAAAGTCTTGATGCCATCCACCGCGCTTTGCATAAGATTTCACTGTGGGCTGTCTGGCTTGCAGGCCTTGCGTTGTTGCTGTCGGCAATCATGGTCACTGTAGATGTCTTCACCCGGAAATTTTTCAATATCACGATGAGTGGTTCTGATGAGATTTCCGGGTATGTTTTTGCAGCCAGCACCACCTGGGCGTATTCGTACTGCCTGTTGAATCGGTCCAACGTCAGAATTGACGTGCTGTACAACTTTCTGCCGGTTACGGCACGGGCCGTACTCGATGTGGTTGGTGTCGGCTTGCTGCTGTACTACATGTCATTTTTAATGCGTAAGGCATTCAATGTTTTCTGGACATCGTGGACTGGTAATTCTACCTCTACAACCACCTTGCTAACCCCGTTATGGATTCCACAATTGTTCTGGTTTCTGGGGCTGTTTTTGTTCGTGATCACCCTTTCATTTGTGCTGCTATACACGTTGGTCGCACTGGTTCGACGAGATACCGGGCTGGTTCAGCGTATTGCGGGTGCAATGAGTGCTCAGGAAGAAATCGTACAGGAAACGCACGGCCTCGACGTCGCACCCATTGGTGATATTTTAGCAAGCAAGACGACAGCCGCCGGACGTGATAACCCGCCGCCTGGCGAAGTAAAGAAGGATTCCTGATGGCGGGCTGGATTGTTCTTATATTGCTGGTGCTGGTGGTTGCCAGTATTCCCGTTGCGGCGGTTCTTGGTGTACTGACCTTTGCACTCGACGATATCTATATGGCAGGTCGCCTGAAAGGGGCGATTGGCGAGTTTGTCTGGGACAAGAGTAAAGACTTTGTCCTGGTTGCGATCCCGATGTTTATTTTACTTGGCGAAATTATGCTGCGCGCGGGTATTGCGAAGCGTATGTATAACGCGGTAGTGCAATGGGTATCCTGGTTACCTGGTGGTTTGATGCACGCGAACATCGGGTCTTGCGCTATTTTTGCAGCCTCCAGCGGATCAAGTGTGGCGACCGCGGCGACGGTTGGCACTGTTGCGATACCCGAGATGGAAAAACGCAGTTACAACCAGCGCCTGTTTCTTGGTTCACTGGCGGCTGGTGGCACACTGGGTATTTTGATACCGCCATCAATAAACCTGATTATTTACGGTCTGATCACTGATACGTCAGTGCCGGAACTCTACCTCGCGGGGATTATTCCAGGCCTGTTATTAGCCGGGCTATTCATGTTGATTATTGTTGTTTCCTGTCTTATCTGGAAAGGATGGGATGGTGTAAAAACAGAAACCAACTGGGCAGAGCGCATACGCACGCTGCCAGATCTGGTGCCTCCTATTCTGTTATTTGGTGTCGTGGTCGGGTCGATCTATGCGGGTATTGCCACACCTACCGAAGCCGCTTCTGTCGGTGTTGTCTTTGCGCTGATGCTTGCAGCCTGGCGACGCATGTTGTCCGTGCAGATGCTAAAGGAAGCATTTGAAGGCACGATGCGAACCACCGCGATGATCATGCTGATTATACTGGCAGCGGTGTTTTTAAACTTCGTGTTAGGTTTTATGGGGGTTACCCAGGATATTCTCGATACCATCGAAGCGCTCGGGTTAACGCCGACAGAGACGATGATTATTATTATCATCTTTTATCTGATACTGGGTATGTTCATGGAAACTCTGTCCATGTTGTTAACCACCGTGCCTATCGTGTTTCCGATTATAGAACGTCTGGGCTATGATCCGGTCTGGTTTGGAATTCTGGTTACCGTGTTAATGGAAGCCGCATTGATCACGCCGCCTATTGGCGTTAATTTGTACGTCGTACAAGGCGTGCGAACCAACGGCGGGCCTTTCAATGATGTCGCCTATGGCGCTATTCCATTTGTGTTTATGATGATTGTGCTTCTAACGCTGTTGATGATATTTCCGCAGATAGCGTTGTACCTGCCTGAACTCGTTTATCGATAACGCCCGTTGATTGACGTGTTCGACTCGATATTCGTAGCCCTATGAGAGAATCGGCTGATGCAAGCTGACAATGCCGTACGTGTTTCTGTTGATATTGGCGGAACCTTCACTGATCTGCATTTGTACGATCCGGCAACAGACCGAACGCTGGCGTGGAAGACACCAAGCACGCCATCGGATCCCTCAGTAGGGCTTATTCACGGGTTGAAAGGCATCACAGAGCTGGCGGGCCTGGGGGTATCCGATATCGGGTTGATTTTGCACGGGTCAACCATTGCCACCAACGCTGTGCTGGAGCGCAAGCTTCCGCGCGGTGCGCTAATAACGACGCAGGGTTTTCGAGATGTGCTGGAGATCGGGCGACACATTCGGCGCGATGTCTATACGCTGCGGGCTGAACCACGATCGCTGTTGATACCACGTCAGTGGCGTTTTGGTATTACCGAGCGAATCAAGGCTGATGGAACAGTGCTTCAGCCACTTGATGAAGGTGCTCTGAATACCGTTATTGATCAATTGATCGACAGCGACATCGACACGGTTGCCATCGTTTTTTTACACGGTTATAGAAACCCGATACACGAACAGCGCGCGGCTGAAATTATCCGACACAGAGCACCGGATATATCCGTTACAACCTCCTATTTGTCGAGCCCGGAAATTCGTGAATTTGAGCGCACCTCCACGACCGTACTCAATGCACTGCTGCGACCGGTCATTTCAGGTTATCTGGAACGCCTGTCGGCAAGGCTTGACGAGTCTGGTATAGATGCCGCACTTTACCTTGTGCAGTCTAACGGTGGACTGGCAACGCCTGAAGACGCAGCGCGACTGCCGGCAAAATTGTTACTGAGCGGACCGGCTGGTGGTGCCATGGCGATGGCGGCGTTGTCTAAACGGCATGATATGCCAAACCTGGTCGGGTTTGATATGGGGGGTACCAGCTCGGATATTTCAGTGGTTCGTGATGGCCAGATTGGTGAAACCACTGAGTCGAGTATCGATGGCCTGCCTGTGCGATTACCGATGGTCGAGATCCGCACTATAGGCGCAGGAGGGGGCAGTATTGCACGTCTTGAATCCAGTGCACTACGGGTCGGTCCAATCAGTGCGGGGGCAGAACCGGGGCCGGTGTGCTATCAGCGCGGTGGCACTGAGCCGACAGTTACCGATGCCAATGCAGTACTTGGGCGGATAGATGCCGAAGCGTTTAAAACAGGAGGCATGGAGCTTGATATCGGCATAGCAGCCGCGGCTGTAGAAAAGCTCATTGCCGGGCCACTCGGTTACGAAACCAGTGCTGCGGCTGCTGGCATACTCGATGTGGCTACCGCAAATATGGCGGGTGCCATTCGTCTTAGTCTGTTTGAGAAAGGTGCGGATCCGGTCGATTTTGCGCTGGCTCCGTTTGGCGGTGCCGCAGGCTTACATGCCTGTGCGGTGGCACAAGAGCTCGGTATAGAAAAAATTGTTTTCCCGGCCAATGCATCAACGCTATCCGCTCTTGGTATTTTGCAGGCAGATCTTCGTTACGATTTATCCGAATCTTTACTGATGCCTGCGGCGGAAGAAGCAGTGGACGCTCTGGCGGGTGCTGTTGATTCGCTCAGAAAACAGGCGAGCCGGTTGCTGGCGGACAATGGCTTTAGTGGAGAAAGCCAGCGCATAGAATTCAGCTGTGATATGCGCTATCGCGGGCAGGCGTTTGAGCTCGCGACACCCTGGTCGCAAATGTCGGAAGGTGTTGCCACGGTCGACGTCAACGCCTTGCAGCAACTGGTGGCCGGTTTTCACGCGCTGCACGAAGAGCGGTTTGCGCACGCCTCTCCGCAGGATGCCGCCGAGATCGTAACTGTGCGTGCGGTTGGCATTGGGTTGCTCGGCAAGTCCGGGTTAAACTCAACAGGGCCGGGTTCACAAGAGCCAGGTTCACAAGAGCAGGGCACACATTCCGCGAGTGCTGCGGTTAACGGTGCAACTGTTGCGGACTCGCGGCGCCATCGCAGGCTATACCTTGATGGTCGCGAGTGTGAAGTACCGTGCCTGCACCGGGATAGTCTGTTGCCGGGTGTTGCAGCATTGCCCGGGCCTTTGATAATAGAAGAAAACTATACGGTGTTGCTGCTATTAGAGGGTTGGACTGTTCGTGTTATCGACAACGGAGATCTTCTGTGCGAAAGAGTCCTTGCCTGAGGTTGGCTGTGATGACAGGTCGTAGCAACAACTCAGTAGTTCAACAGTCAAGCAACACCGGAGTCAGGCAATGACCAGCAGCAAACATTCAGACAGTGCGTCGGTGGCGATTGATCCGGTGCGTCTTGAAGTCATCCGCAACGCGCTGGTCGCAGGTGCCGAGGAGATGAACATATCGATCTGGCGGACTGCCCGATCAACCGTGGTGCGCGAAACGCTCGATTACTCAACAGCATTGTTTGATGGCAAAGGCAACGCTGTTGCGCAATCGACGCGCATACCGATACACCTGAACAGTATGTCGGTCTGTCTCGAGGATATTGTCAGCAACCACCTGCCACTCGATCAGTGGCACGATGGCGATGTCATACTCACCAATGATCCCTATTGCGGAGGACAGCATCTTCCTGACTTTGTGGTTTTTCAGCCGCTGTTTGTTAAAGGAGAACGCATTGCCATTGCAGCGGCGATTGTGCATCACATCGATGTCAGTGGCGGCGCTGCAGGCAGCTACTTTGCCGGTGCGAAAGAGGTCTATCACGAAGGCCTGCGCATACCGCCGTTAAAACTGGTTAACGCCGGAGTCACCAATCAGGCGGTGGTTGCGATTGTGCGGCAAAACAGTCGTGAGCCGGAAAAAATCGGTGGTGATTTACAAGCGCAGATCGCATCACTTGCGGTTGGCGCACGCGCGATTGAACGATTGGCTGAGCGCTATGAAAACTCGGTGATTGTCACGGCCATGGATGCAATACTTGCGCAGTCAGAAGCAACCATGCGCGAGACCCTGAGCGCAATTCCCGACGGTACCTACCGGTTTGAAGACTTCGTTGACGACGATGGCCAGCAGGCCATTGACCTGGCAGTGATAGCCAGTGTTGAGATTCACGGCGATAGCTGTACGGTTGATCTGTCCGAGTCAGCCGATCAGGCTCCGGGCCCGGTTAACTGCACGTTAAACATGGCACGCTCCGGCGTCTACTGCGCGTTACTCAGTGTGGCTGAAGGGCGCGCCATGGCAAACTCTGGTGCGTATCGTCCTATAGAAGTTATTTGTCGCCCTGGTTCTATTGTCAATTGTCTTGAGCCGGCACCGGTTGCTAATCGCATGGCAACCGGCCATCGCATCGTCACAACAGTGTTGGGCGCCTTGGCTGATCCGCTACCTGAAGTCGTTCCGGCAGCTTATTACGGGGTATCTTATGTAGCAGCGTTATCCGCACCTGATCGTTTTGTCGAAGGGGAGCGTCGGGTGTACTTTGAAATTGAAGTGGGCGGATGGGGCGCTCATCCACTGGGTGACGGTGCCAATGGTTTTTCAGCGGGTTTTCATAATCTGGCCAACTCTCCGATAGAAATGTGTGAATCACTGTTTCCAGTGGTATTTACCGAGTATGGCTTTGTTGAAGGGAGCGGCGGTGACGGTCAGTATCGCGGTGGTCTCGGGCTCGCGCGTGAATGGCGCCTCGACGCGGAGTGGGGATCACTGTCTGGTAACTTCGAGCGCTTTCGCCATGCGCCCTATGGAATCAATGGCGGTGAAGAAGGATCAAAAGGGCGTTTTTTACATATAACCGAAGAAGGCACCACCGAGCTCCCATCGAAGATATCCGGCGTTGAGTTAAAACGTGGTGACCGCGTCAGACTTGAAACCTCTGGTGGTGGTGGCTGGGGTGATCCGGCGCAGCGAACCCAGGCGGATCGTGATGCAGACAAAACAGGTGGCTATTGTTAAC
This sequence comes from uncultured Granulosicoccaceae bacterium, assembly GCA_937957915.1. GTDB lineage: Bacteria > Pseudomonadota > Gammaproteobacteria > Granulosicoccales > Granulosicoccaceae. The sequence goes on from CALGNZ010000136.1 coordinate 9,605, forward strand.
AGCGGGTGGTTACCTGCACTATTCATTAGGCGACCGACAGAATGAAACGAAAGTCTACATATACAGCTCCAGGCTGGCTGGCGGGGCCGTCAGAAAATTAAGCAGCGTGTCTATTCGACGCCAGATTTCCTCTGAATGCCGAATCGCCATGAATAATGCAGGCTGTTAAGTTAACCGGAGAGAGCATTGCACTACGAAAGTAAAATTGTTGGTGCGATGCGCCCCGACAACACACCGGCTGACAATGATCGCGTAGAGATCGGCCCGACCAGACTCGCCTACGACGAGTGGCATGCCGCGGGGCTTGAGTGTCCCGACTTACCGGCCATGCGTGAGTATCGCTGGCGAAAGTTGACGCAGGCTATCGTTGATCGCGGACTCGATGGCTTGTTGATGTACGATCCGCTCAATGTCCGCTACGCAACTGACACAACCAATATGCAATTGTGGTGCGCGCACAATCCGTGTCGTGCCTGTTTGCTGTTAGCCAATGGCCATATGGTGTTGTGGGAGTACGGCGCATTGCCGTATATGTCAGCCTTTAATCCACTGGTCAGGGAGGTCAGGGGTGGTGGTTCGTTTTTCTATTTTGCTACTGGTAATCGCACCGAGGAAAAGGCCGCTGACTTTGCGAACACTATTGATGCACTCTTACGTGAGCATTGTGGTACCGGCGCAAAAAAGCGACTGGCGATCGATAAAATTCAAATTGCCGGTTTACAAGCACTGCAAAAGCACGGCATTACGGTTTGCGATGGTGAGGAAGTAACCGAGCGCACTCGTGCCGTAAAGGGGCCTGACGAAATAAAAGCGATGCGCTGTGCAATGCATGCCTGTGAACAGTCAATCGCCGCGATGCGTACGGTGGCCGCTCCGGGTGTCACGGAGAACGATGTCTGGGCGGAGTTACACCGGCAAAATATCAGGCGTGGCGGTGAATGGATAGAAACCCGTATTCTTAGCAGCGGTGTTCGTACCAACCCGTGGTTTCAGGAATGCGGTCCACGCGTTATTAACAATAATGAGCTGTTGGCATTCGATACCGATCTGATTGGTTGTTATGGCATGTGTGCAGATATTTCAAGGACCTGGTTTGTCGGAGATGGTGAGCCTTCGGCCGAACAGAAACGATTGCATCGTATCGCCCTAGAGCATATCAGCGAGAACACTGATATCCTCAAACCCGGAGTCTCTTTTAGGGAGCTTTGTGAAACCGGCAACGCGCTGCCAGCCGAGTTTGTGCCGCAACGCTATGGCTCAAAGTACCACGGTGTTGGCCTGTGTGATGAATGGCCATCAATCAAGTACCCGATGGACTGGGAGGAACGTGGTTATGACGGTGTGCTCGAACCGGGAATGATGCTGTGTGTGGAGGCCTACATTGGTGCCGTGGGGGGCAGAGATGGCATCAAGCTCGAGGATCAGGTTCTGATAACAGAAAATGGTGTTGAGAATCTGACCCACTGTCCGTTTGACGAAAGGCTTCTATGAACTGCGATGCAAATCGCACCACAGGTATACGAAAAAAAAACTTAACTCGACGTGTCCGGAACCTGTTCGTCTGACGGCGTATCAACGGGTTGTTCTGTTAACGGCTGCTGCCCGTCAGAGACATCGCTTGTAATGGGGGTGGCGACTCTTTGCGGGTCAATCTTAAGCCATACCGGCTTGCGTCCCATTCGTGCATTGAAGTAGGCGTTGTACGTGTAAGGGTCTGCAACTCTGGATGTAACGTCCTCGCCGTAGATTCTGGTTACCTGGTTTTTATCGTAGCCCATCCACTGTAGTACGGTTGAAAACAATCGGTAGTGGCTGGTTTTATTGTGATTGAATTGAGCCGCCTCTGGCAGGTTAGTCGCAAAGTCGCTCGGTGTAATGAATACCAATGGTACCGCGCCTTCTTCATCACGCGGGGCAGGCGAGCAATGTGTGTTTTGCCCTGGTGAACCGTCTTCGTGTAATCGCTGGCCATGATCAGCTGTATAGATGATGGCTGAGTTTTGCAGATCAGCTTCTTCGAATATCTGGTCAAAGAAGTGACCAGTGTTCCAGGTCAGGGTATTACGGTATGCGTTGCGGTAGAGGCGCCAGGATTCCGGGTCACCGCTGAAGCCGACACGGCTGCCCGTGTCTGAAATATTGACGTAGTTTCCGCGTGAACTGACTGGCTGGTATGTCAGGTGACTGTCGGGATACTTATCCTGCACCGGAAAGTGTGCGCCCACCTTGTTGACAAAGATAAACGATGATTTATCGTCCTGAGACAGATTGATGATTTCCCTGGCCAGCATTTGATCTCGCAATAGAACGGGATGCTCGTGCAGGCTGACGTGGTAGTCGATCTGCTCAAACTCTGCCTGGTACATCAGGTTACTGTACTTACCTTCGATGCCCTGGCCGTCCAGATAGACGGTATGCATTCCTGCACTTTGCGCATAGGCGAAAATGGAGGGAAGTGTTGCGTTCATGTTTGCGTAGTCGTCTCTCAGTCCACCGTGTCTCAGTGTGTAATTTACACTGGCACTGCATAGCGCAATTGAAGCTGCTATACCGAAATTCGAGATGGTAGCTGTTTGAGGGTTTCGGTCGAGACCGGAGTAGACTCCATCGGGGTGGTTTATGTCGAGATAAGTTGCAAGAACGCTTTCATCAACGATGTAGATCAGGTCCTGTGCGATTGGCCGGTTTACAGCCTTCAACTTTACTTCCTGCCTTTCCATTGCCGGCGATAGAATTTTGTCCGCAATATGAATGGTAGAAAACGCTATCGAAGGAAATGAAGGTGGCAAGCCATTGGCACCGTCGCCACCGCGTGCGTACAAAATACTGCTTAGTATGCCGATTGCGGCAAGTGGTGCCAGCCCCAGGTAGCGCGCGATCCTGCGCGGTGTGGACGGGCGCATAACTACTGCGATCAGAACCAGCAGCGCATGGCCAATCGCCAGTAGTATGGGCACGCGGTGGTGATCCCATGCGTTGTCAGCGAAGCCCATCGACTGCAGCATAATCACAAAACTATCGTAGTTAGGCCACGTACTGGTTGCCAGTCTAAAGCCTTCATAGAATTGAACTGATGCGGCAAATGCAACGCCCAGCAGAAGTCGCAGCCAGAATGGCTGGCAGTAAGCGGCCGCAATAAATCCGATCACCAGCAGGCTATAGAGAAAGACAAAAAAAGCGGCGCTCGCGGTTGAGTCGAGCATCGGTATTCTGTCGATCGCGCCAAAAAAGCCTACAGCAATGGCGAGCAGTACCAGGAACAGCTTTACCCATGCAAACACGTTGGTAGGCGGTGCCACTTGTGCTGCATGCCGGCCTGCTGCGCTGCCGGGTTCGGTGTTTTCATTTGTCAAGGTTGTTGAATTAATGCCCACGTCTTCTATGCCGCTTCGTGAATTTCGTGCAGAACCAGCACCCGCGCATTATGCCAACAATGTGCATGGAAAAATGTGTCAGTAGCAAGCAATGGAGGGATATTTACATTTGCAACACACTTACTAATCCCCGGTTTTGTGATCTGTGTGGGAAAATTAATGGCAAATGATGGATTTATCGGTTCATTAAACAACAGCCGGCAGGTTTGTGGTGGTGGGCTATTGGCAGAGCAAACCTCCGACGGTCAGCTGATTGAATCGGAACATGCCTCTGAAATTAAGGGATTGCGACCTCAAACATGGTGCGGGCCGGGCCTCTGCGGCCATGCATCGGGTGTTGTTTGTCAGAGATGCTGCAGCGTCATTCGCCGGTGTAATTATTTGCTGATTTCCTGTTCGGCGCTGTGGGGTTAAAATAGGAAGCCAATGCCTTTCAAAGAGAGTCACGTGGCCAGTATTTCCACAATTGAAATTCGACGCTTCGAGGTTCCACTCGCAGAGGTGCTTGTCGACGCCATGCATGGTGAGCACACTCATTTCGAGTTGATCACTGCAACCATTCGTGACTCTGAGGGCATTGAAGGAACCGGTTACAGCTATACAGGCGGCAGAGGCGGGCGTGCAATTGTTGCGATGCTCGAGCATGATCTGGTGCCTTTTTTAATCGGCAGGGATGTGGTCGAAGTTGATGCCTTGTATAACGCAATGCAAGCCCATGTTCACTATGTGGGCCGTGGCGGCATTGCATCTTTTGCAATCTCTGCCATCGACATTGCACTATGGGATATTCGCGGAAAGAAGTCCGGGCAGGCGCTGTGGCAGATGGCCGGCGGGGCAAACTCACAGTGCCGCGCTTATCGTGGCGGTATTGATTTGAACTTCCCGTTGCCGAAGTTGCTGAATTCGATTGAAGGTTATCTGACTGAAGGATATGACGCTGTAAAAATTAAGATTGGCCAGCCTGACTTAAAGGACGATGTTGAGCGAATAGCAGCGGTTCGCAATCTGATTGGTCCGGATGTCACGTTTATGGTCGATGCCAACTACTGCTATAGCGTTGAGCAGGCGATTACCGCGGCGAAAGCGTTTGAACCGTATGCAATCTATTGGTTTGAAGAGCCAATCATTCCGGACAACTATACCGGTTATGCACAGATAGCTGATGCAACGGATATCCCGCTCGCAATGGGAGAGAATCTTCATACGGAACACGAGTTTGGCTATGCATTTAAATATTCCAGGCTCAGTCATATTCAGCCTGATTCTTCAAATTGCGGCGGCATCACCGGCTGGCTGCGGGTAGCGCAGATGGCGCGAGCCAATGGCATGCCGGTTTCGAGCCACGGTATGCAGGAACTGCATGTGAGCCTGGTATCAGGCCAGTCAAATCCAGGCTGGATAGAAGCGCATTCTTTCCCTATCGATCAATACACGCAACGTCCACTGGTGATAAAAAACCACCTTGCGGTTGCACCTGACACGCCAGGTACCGGTGTTGCGTTTAATTGGGACAAGTTGCACCAGGCATGTAAGTCCGGCGGCCAGTGATTACCGTCAATCGGCCATTACGCTGGTTAGTACACACGGTCGATGAAGGTGCTGTTTGGATGTGCTGTAAAAGCCTGTGTGAAATGCCCGGTTGATCAGCGCTGCAGTCGACGTAACGTAATCTGAAATGCATTAACAGAAATCCTTAAATAATAATGGCTTGCACCATTTAACACGGCATGGCAGATTGTAAGTCTGATAACGGTATAAACACCAGCGACCGCCTGAAGTGAGGCATTATGAATATTGGTGAAGTATCCCGGCGCTCTGGATTGTCTGATAAAACGATTCGTTACTACGAAAGTATCGATCTTGTAAAGCCAATGCGCCATGACAACGGCTACCGGACTTTTCGAGAGTCCGATCTAAAAAAACTGGTTTTTCTGGGCCGATCCAGAAGTCTCGGTTTTAGCATCGAGGATTGTCGAACGCTGTTGTTGCTTAATGAGGATGAGTCTCGTTCAAGCAGGGAAGTCAAGCAAATTGCTCAGCAGCACCTTGATCAAATTGACAAAAAGATTAGCAATTTACTCGATATGCAACGCAGTCTGGCACTGCTCGTTGAGTCATGTGCCGGGGATAATCGGCGTGAGTGCCCGATTCTGGATTCCCTGGGCCAGCCAGACGACGCTATCGCCTGAGCGGGTATTGCCTGAGCGGGTATTGATAGTCGCCGCAATCAATTAAGACGCAATCAATTAAGATTGGGCGAGTCATCTGTTGTTTGACATTAATTGGCCGAAAAAATACAGCGCTCGAATAACCCAGCAATCGGTTGGTCGGCAGCCAACGAGGTTAGCCCTGTTTGTCAGGCAGGGCGGGTGTCACGTAGCGCAGTCTCAGCGCGTTGGTAACTACCAGTACTGACGATAAAGCCATCGCGGCGGCAGCCAGCATCGGCGATAACAGCAACCCGAAACCAGGGTACAGAGCGCCGGCCGCTACCGGGATAAGCGCTGCGTTGTAAACGAACGCCCAGAATAAATTTTGTTTGATATTACGCATGGTTTTTCGGGAAATATCGAGTGCATTGACTACGCCACGCAAGTCACCCGACATTAAAACCACATCAGCAGATTCAATCGCGACATCCGAACCAGTACCAATGGCAATGCCTGTGTCAGCGTGCGCCAGTGCCGGTGCATCATTAATACCGTCGCCTATATAGGCAAGTGTAGCGCCCTCGGTCCGCAACTCGTCTATCGCGTTGACCTTGCCATCAGGCATAACCTCCGCTACCACGTGATCTATACCGAGTGTTGCGGCAACTGCATTGGCAGTGGTTTTGTTATCGCCTGAAATCATAGCGACCTTCAGTCCCAGCTTGTGCAGCGTTGCTATAGCCTGTGCCGAGCCTTCCTTGACCGGATCAGAGATGCCAAGAACTGCAACAGCAACCCCGTCAACCGCGGCGTACACCGGTGTTTGTCCCTGTGACGCCCAGCGCTCGGCTACGGGCTCGAATTGTTTCAACGCTATGTTATGAGCTGATAAAAATCGACTGGCGCCGATCATCACTTGATGGCCGTTGACAGTTGCACTGGCTCCCATTCCGGTTGTGGCTTGAAAGTTAGTTGTTGAAGGCGGCGGCAGGTTGAGTGCATCGTTTGCACGAATGATTGCACGGGCTAAAGGGTGCTCCGAATTTTTTTCAACTGCCGCGAGCAGGGGCAGCACTCTCTCACGTGTCCATCCATCGGTCAGTTGCAACGATGTTAATTCTGGTTTGCCCTGGGTCAGCGTCCCGGTTTTATCAAAGGCAATGACATCAACCTGCTGTAGAGCCTGCAGCGCATCTCCCTTGCGGAACAGTACCCCGAGTTCGGCCGCGCGTCCACTGCCAACCATAATTGAAGTCGGCGTGGCTAAGCCCATTGCGCACGGGCAGGCAATGATCAATACAGACACAGCGGTCACAAGCGCCAAAGAGTGCTGTGGTGCCAATACTAACCACAAAAGAACAGTTAGCATGGCAATGACGATGACAATCGGAACAAACACGCCGGTGATGCGATCAACCTGACTCTGAATCGGCAGTTTTGCGCTCTGGGCATCTTCTACCAGTTGTACTATCTGTCCGAGCACGGTGTCTTCGCCAATGGCAGTAGCCTGAAAGCTCATTACTGCATTGCCGTTTATGGTGCCGCCAATCAGTAACTCACCTGCGGTCTTTTCGACTGGCAGTGGTTCACCGGTAATCATGCTTTCATCGACAAAGCTTTCACCATCGATGATCAGCCCGTCAACGGCGATACGCTCACCGGGGCGAACATGAATTGTGTCGCCAATGGTGATATCACTGATTGATACCTCTTTGGCAGTACTGCCAGTGTCGCCAACCAGTGCCGTTTTAGGCTGCAATTCAAGCAGACGCTCAATGGCGGCTCCGGTGCGTCCTTTGGCCCGTGCCTCCAGATATCGTCCGGTTAAAATCAGTGTTGTGATTACACCGGCTGATTCAAAATAGACTGCGCGGGTGCCCTCTGGAAACAAGCCGGGGGCGATCATCGCAACCGTCGAGTATCCCCATGCAGCGGTAATGCCCATCATGACCAGCGAATTCATATCTGGCCGGGCGGCTACCAGGGCTGGAAAACCGCTGCTGAAGAAGCGTCTCCCAGGCCCGATCAGAACCAGAGTTATCAGTACGAACTGAAGCACCCAGCTGGTATTGTGGCCGATCGTACGGCCGATTAGTGCCTGTGCGCCAGGGATAAAATGAGAGCCCATCTCCAGCAAAAATACGGGCAGGGTGAGTATTGCAGCAAGCGTGGCAGCATGGCGCAAATCGACAGCTTCTTTTACCTTGCGATCACGTCTGGCGACGGTCTCGTTGGTTTGTGCGGAGTCAGTTAACCGCGCGCTGTAACCCGATTCGTTCACTGCTTTTGCCAGTGACACTGGTGCCACAGCTCCTGCAGCAGAGGTGACAGTGGCAGTCTCAGTGACCAGATTTACCGCAACATCAATAACGCCGGGTACAGCGCGCAGACGCCTGTCAACGTTGCTGACGCAGGAAGCGCAGCTCATTCCCTGAATGATCAGTTGTGTGGTGGTTTGTTGAACCGGGTAACCGGCTGCGTCGAGTGCCTCTGCAGCATCCGCAATAACATCAGCGGTTGTGTTGTCCTGGTCGATCGAGACAGCCGCAGTTTCGGTTGTCAGGTTGACATCCGCACTATGTACGCCGGGCACGCTTTTGATCGTGTCTTCCACGCGCGCAACACACGATGCGCATGACATGCCGCTGATTGTCAGTTTAATGTTGTTGGCCACAGACAGCCTGAATGTTGAATCATCAGGAGTACTTATAGAGCTTCCAGTCACTGGAAGGTCAAGCGTGGTCAATAAATACCGCTTGAATTACGCTGCAGCACACTCGGGTGTGAGTCTGTTTGGTAAGCTCTGTTTGGTAAGCTCTGTGTGATAAGTGCTGTTTGTTAAGCTCCGGCCGTGCCTGCCCAGGCTTCTGCGAACAGGGCGGTTAGCTTTGGCAGGAACATAATGGTGGTAACAACTACCCCGCGAATGCAGTGCGCGCGGCACAGGTTTCAGCTGTGCTAATTCCCGGCGGCATTCCTGTACATCTTCCGACGGCGTTCCCGGACTTTCGCGGTGTCCTCGTCGGAGCCGTCATGCACGGAGCCAAACCATCGATCCCACGGGGCGTCGACGTTGCCGTAGTTACATTCGTAGTAGCGATGATGCAACTGGTGGTGAAAATCAGCAGCTTCAGTCACGGTTTTGTCTTTTACCACCAGTTTTTCAAAGCCGGCGTGGGAGAAAGCGGGTGCCATACACCGAGTGTATAAATGCAGCAGTACGATGACCGGATGCGAGGGAATGATGAAGTGCGCCAGTACTGAAGACATGTAGAAAATATGCTCAACCGGATGCATCGACATGCCTGACCAGGGACCAATATGTACATTGTTATGATGCAGTTTATGGTAACGCTGAAACAGCGGTGGCCAATGCAGAAGTCGGTGGATCAGGTAAAAATGAGATGATAAAAATACCGGCAATACCAGCAGCCACAAAACGAACGCGATCGGATGGTCGGAAAAACTCAGCGTCGGAATAACACCATTAGCCGCACCCCAAAAGTACAGGACTTCGTAGGCTGTCCAAATGCTTGCACCGCTGGCGATACTCCAGAAAATATTATCGTGTACCTGATTGCGAAAGGTAAATTTGCTGCCTTTTTCCAGGGTTTCTCGCGGGTCGAATTTTAGCGTTTTGCCTTGCCCGCGTATGACGAATAAGTAGGAATGCAGGCCGCCCGCGACAACCGTGATTAAGACGATGTTGCGCACCAGAGCGACCAGTACCCAGTTTATCGAGAGCGTCTTCATGTCTGCCAGTGGTGGCAGAAGATAGTTGTAGACGACGACAGCCATGGTCAGGAAAAGCACATTGCGAGAAACAGTGACCCAGCGCTTGCACAAGGCGAGCAAGGCATCTGCTGGTCGGGGTGGCCAGTCGAAAAGTGCCGAAAAAATTACCGGGCCCTTGTGGTGCCAGATATTCTTTCGACTGCGCGCCGATGGTTGATGAGCTGTCGTCATTATGAATCCCTGCGCCGTCAATCAGAGTTGATCGGTTGTCATTTGCCGTCAATATAAGTGGTTTCTGCACAGACTGGTACCGACCCGGTCGATTTCCGCTGTGCACCGGCTGCCATGCTGTGACGAACGACAGTGGCTGCAACACCACTCACTATCGAGGATACGAGCCGTCGTTGACATCAATAGTGGCGCCATTGACATAGGCCGGGCTGTCAGTGCCAAGCCAGTATATGGATTGCGCGACCTCGGACGGCAGGCAGGCACGTCCGCTGTATACAGAGGCCATGACAGAATCCTTGCGTGATTGTGGCAATTGCTCGTACATCTCTGTTCGCGTTGGCCCCGGGGCGACTGCGTTGACGAGAACACCATGAGGCCCAAGAAATCGTGCGTAAGCCTTGGTCATGTTCAAAATGCCGGCTTTGGTGATGCCGTACCATAAATCCGGGTGGCCGGTGAACGCAGCGACTGATGCTACATTGACAATTCTGCCTGTCTGGCTCGTCTTCATAGCTGGCAACACACTTTCTATGAGCTCCGCCGGTGCTTCGAGGTTAACCGCAAGTATTTCCTTGCGCTGGGCAACCGGAAACTGATCGTGCGGGGGCACATACAAAATCCCGGCGTTGTTAACCAGCGTATCAATCGGTGGTAAATCCCCGATCATCGATCGTATTCCATCGACGTTTTGCAGGTCGTAATCGACGCGTTGCAGTGCTGGATGATCTGCCAGCGAAGAGCCCTGCCACAGGCGGTCAAGAGCGATAACCTGGTGGTCACCTGCGAGAAAAGCCTCTGCGGTAGCCTGGCCAATGCCGCGTGCGGCACCCGTTACTAGAATCGTAGACAAGCCGAATCTCCTGTGAGCAAAATAGGTCGATGTTTGTGGTGGGGTTACGCCAGATAATACTACGCGTGTGCGGTAATGGTTGGGGCAATTGGCTGATTCCGGCTCGGCTGATGCTGTGTGCTGGTTGTGCCAGCCCTGTCCGACCCAGCGAACAGAAAAAAGGCTGAAAGTGTGAGCAATGATTAAATTTGTATTTTCTGTCGTGTTTGTCGGCTACCACAAACAATTTTCCCTATAACATCCGACCCGGTATGCGATGGACAGGTGCAACACTGGTTTTATCGTAAATGTTTCCCCCTTTAATGTGATGAGAAACCATGAAAACGATTTTGGGTATAGTGCTATTCGCGGTAATCGGTTCTGTGCAGGCCGCAGAAACGAGAGTGCTGTTTAGCGAGAATTTTAACGCACCAGCCGGCTACGCCGACATTGACCAGTTGAGCTGGTCCTATCAACCAGTCAATGAGTTGTTTGGTTCGGATTTCCAGAATACTTTTGATGTAGAGACGCTGCAAATTATCGGCAGCGGCAAATTTAGCGATCCGTCAGGAACGGGTGGCGCATATGCATTAGGTATGCTGGATGACGCCGAGCCCGACTTACTCGCTGCTGTGTTTGATGTCGAGAACTACGGCTTTCTGAACGTGCAAATGGATATATCATCGATAGACCTGGATTGCTGCGGAGGACCGTTTAACGCCTCGGGTGAAATACCTGCCTTTCGTATCAGTCTGTATGATGCACCACTGGGTGCGTTTGACGTCGGCTCAATCAACTCCGCACCACTGGCCAGTGAGACTATCGTTGGTGTCGCGAGTGAAGCGCAGACATTTGTGTGGACACAGCACGTGGTAGCACTTGACGCAAGCGCCAGCGCTGATGGCAACGTAGCGTTAGTGATTGATCTGATTGAAGGGGGTTACGCCGCTTTTGATAACATCACTGTGGCATCGTCTGATGTTCGGGGGGAGATTGGCACTGTTGCATCGTCAGGCAGTGGCGGTTCCGGTTCAAT
>CALGNZ010000137.1 GCA_937957915.1 uncultured Granulosicoccaceae bacterium
GCGCTACAACCTCTGGTGGTGTCGTGTCCTCTACCGTCACTGTCTGCGTCGCTGACCCTGTATTCCCTGCAATGTCCGTTGCACTCCATGTCACTGTCGTCACACCCAGCGGGTACGGACCAGTATTGTCTGCCGTGGCGGTTAGCACTCCATCTACATCATCTTCTGCCGTGGCCGTTCCTATCTCTACCTCCGTGGTCGCCCCCGTTGCCTCCGCTGTAACATCCGCTGGTGCTGTGACTACCGGCTCGACACTGTCTACAACCACTGCCTCTGTCACCGTCACGGTTTGTGTTGCTGTACCAATATTCCCTGCAACGTCCGTTGCACTCCATGTCACTGTCGTCACACCCAGCGGGTACGGACCAGTATTGTCTGCTGTGGCGGTTAGCACTCCATCTACATCATCTTCTGCCGTGGCCGTTCCTATCTCTACCTCTGTGGTCGCGCCTGTCGCCTCCGCTGTAACATCCGCTGGTGCTGTAACTACCGGTGCGACACTGTCTACAACGACTACCTCGATTACTGTCACCGTCACCGTCGCCGTATCACTAGCTCCATTTCCATCTGACAGCGTATATACAAAGCTATCAGCGCCCGAAACGCCACTGTCAGGCGTATACCTAATGACATTGTTGCTTAACACATCTGCAAAGCCTTTACTCGCTGGCGTCGTTATTGCCAGCGACAAAACATCGCCCGTATCAGGATCACTATCATTAACAAGCACGGAGATATTGACCGCAACGTTTTCGGGTGTAGAGATACTGTCATTGTTCGCCACCGGCGGGTTGTTAACCTGGGTGATGTTTATAGAAACATTTCCAATATCACTACCGCCGTTGCCGTCCAGAATGCGGTAGGTAAAAGCATCCGGACCTGACTGACCCGCTGTCGGGTTGTAGATTATTTGATTGTCACTAATAGTCGCCGTACCCTTGGATGGCTGTGAGGCCAGCTCCACTGTTAGTGAATCTCCATCGGGGTCACTATCATTCGCCAGTACCGCGATAGTCGTTAGCGTATTCTCCGACGTGGTCACCGAATCATTTACGGCCAACGGATCGCTGTTCACACTGGCAACAGAGACTGTTACCGATGCGCTGTCAGTTGCACCATTACCATCACCAACAGTGTATTGAAACGAGTCATCGCCAAAGTAGCCACCATTCGGCTGATAAACAATCTGGCCATCTACCACTGTAGCCGATCCATTGAGCGGCGATGTTACCGAGGCAATAGTCAGACTGTCCTGCTCATCGGTGTCGCTATCGTTGGCCAGCACATCAATCGTGACTGACTCATTTTCATTAGTCGATGCGCTGTCGTTTCCGGCAACCGGTGTGGCATTCACATTGTTGACAGTAATTCTAACCGTGGCGACTGCTGTACCACCCTGACCGTCACTCACCAGGTACTGAAACTGGTCGTCACCGGTAAAATCTGCCGATGGCACATATTCAATTTGAGCACCTGCAACACGCACCACACCGTTTTCGGGAACAGCATCTATCGCCAGTGTCAGTGGATCACCATCACCGTCACTATCATTGCTAAGCACATCGATCAGAATGGATGAATTCTCATTCAGCGTGACACTGTCGTCTGCCGCTTCAGGAAAAACATTGACGTTAGACACCTGAACAGACACTCGCGCCACCGCCGAACCCTGTTTACCATCATCAATGGTATAGGAAAACACATCCACGCCACTGAAACCCGTGGTTGGTGTGTAAACAACAGATGAGTTTGCGATTGAGACAGAGCCACTGGCAGGCTGAGACACGTCAGTGATTTTCAATGTATCATTGTCAACGTCGGTGTCGTTGTCGAGTACGTCTATAGTCACTGCTGTGTTTTCACTTGTACCAATATTGTCGTCGACAGCAACAGGTATGTCATTAACCGAAGATACAGTCACCGACACATTGGCAACAACTTCAACCGTGCCATCTCCGACCCGGTATTCAAACTGATCACTGCCACTAAAATCCTTTTCCGGGGTGTAGCGCACGGAAGTCGCCGATACGATTTCGACAGTTCCGTTTTGCGGCTCTGTGACCTCGAGTAACTCCAGATTGTCGCCATCACTATCGGTATCATTGGCAAGCACATCTATAAGCCCACTGCCATCTTCTTCCACCGTCAGCGCATCATTTACCGCCGAAGGAGATACATTCACAAAGTCGACACTGACAACTACAGTTGCAGTCGAAACGCCACCGTTTCCATCACTGATGGTATATTCAAACGGATCTAAACCCGAGAAATTGGGCCCCGGCGTATACAGAATTGCACCATTGCCATTGTCTACAGCAACACCATTTGCCGGCGCCACAATCTGTGCAATAGACAACTCATTTCCCTCAGGGTCGGTATCGTTACCAAGTACAAAAATTTCAACTGACGTATTTTCGGGTGTAGAGATGGAATCGTTATTTGCTTCTGGCGCATCGTTTACAGCAGCAACGATAATCGATACAGAACCTGTGGTGGTGAGACCACCGGAGTCAACGACGGTGTAAACAAACTGGTCTGTTCCACTGAAGTCAGGCACCGGCTGATAATCAATCAGCACACCATTGCGAATGTTGGCAACGCCGTTGCCCGGTCCATTGTTGATCGCTCTGATAGACAATGGCAATGCATCAGGATCGGTATCGTTATCCAGCACCCTGAATATATTTCCGATCGAGTCCTCCTGCACATCATAGGAATCATCCACTGCTATGGGCGCGGCATTTTCTCCGGAGAAAACTATTTCAACCCGCACCGGTGCGCTGGGAGGATTAATGCCATCGCTTACCCGATAGGTAAAACTGTCTACGTTGCGCCCCGATGAATCCGGTGGCGGTATGTCGCCAAACGCCTCATAGCGAAAGCTGCCATCAGCAGCAAACGATGATCTGAATTCATTAGACGCAAATCGGGGTAATTCAAGCAATTCGGCACGCAGGCAGTTATTAGTGACATGCTCGTCGTCGTCGTCATTGGCCAATACGCCATCCAGATTTCCGAGCTTGTCGCAACGCTCGTCATAACTGACTCCGCCTTTTTGCAGCACATTGGGATAGATCAACTGATAGGTATCAACTGCCGGTTGCGGTGGCAGATTCGCGCTCACATCCAGACAAAAAACTGCGTTAACCGGGTCCGTGACGGAACCGTTACGACCGACCACGGACAATTGATATTCCAGCCCAACTGGCGCATACAGCGGCGGCGGGTAAACGGCTATCTCCTGACTACCCGGAATAAAGTCAACTGCACAGGAAGGCTGGTCAGCGAGACAGGCTTCGATCAGCGTACTGGCAATCGGCACATCATTGAAGCGACCCTGGCACTCAGGTAACGCACCTTGCCGCAGTAGAGTGGCAACCACATTAGCAACTCCGGAACTATCCCCGGCTGGAATGCGAATAACACCGCTGCCAGCATCAATCACCTGACCATCGCTCAACTGCAGGGCTGGTGCTGAATTTCCACCACCGGCCCCACTACTACCAGAGGAGCCACCGGAGCCACCACCGCAGGCAGCAATTACCGTAGAAAAAGCAGTAACCAGCAGAAATCTGACTGGAGATTTACAGCGAACCGAGCGCTTGCCCAGAGAATTATTCATCGATAGGTTTCCGGTCGTCGCCGAAGTAAGGTTGGCAGCTCTAATCATTAGATTTTCGCGTCATGACATTATTACAGTCGATTATTGTTGCATTGTTTCACGCGTGCTGCTGAAACATTTTGTGAAGACAGTTTACCGTTACGCCATAAACAAAAGCCGAACGCAATCCATAATCGTGGTAGCCGGGAACAAGGAGGGCTGATAACCAAACCGACCCTTACTGCTAACTTGCGAGCTTCTTGATTGTAACTTCGGCACTGGAAAAAGAGCGCGGCCCCTGATCCGTTTCGACCAACAGATAACCACGCTCGTCTATACCAGCAGCACAGCCAGTAACCGAATCGGCAGAGGCGCTACCCGGTGACCCCTGAACCACAGTCACCGACTGACCCGCGAGAGCATCGTATTTGCTCCAGTTATCAATGAACGACGGCATCAGCGGCAAAGCCTCAGACAGATCGGCGTGTACGCGCTTGCAAATTTTACCTATCAATTGTGAGCGATCAGGAGGATTGCCTTCATATAACCGATGCAGGTCAATGATCTGTCGGTCGATCTTTTGTTGCTCAGGCCCCGCCCGGTAATTTATTCCAATTCCAACAACAAGTGTGGTGCTGTATTCCGAGTGAGCTGCAATCTCAACCAAAATGCCAGCAAGCTTCGCGTCGCCGACCAGTATGTCGTTCGGCCATTTTACTGCAGCCCGGGCTACACCAATTTTGTGAAACGTGTCGCAAAGCGCCACACCACACACCAGTGAACCTCCACCAATCTGCATCAATGGCACGGGCACTGTCAGCTTCATAGAAAACGTTACACCGTGCATAGGGGTGAACCACTCTTTGCCACGTCGCCCTCGGCCCTGAGTCTGCATCTCAGCTGCACAAATTTCTACGACTGACTTTTCACTACTTTGCAACAGATACGTATTCGTGGATTCAATTGATGTGTGCAAGTGCAACTTCGCGGTGCTCATGGCATCGCCTAGTTCACTTCTGATGACTCGCGCTGAGAGCGATCCGGCAGAACCTGAAGGCTTATTATCAATGGTCATTAAATGCGGCCACAAAAATGCCAGTTAAGTTCCCTGAGTGATCCGCCGATATTATTTTTATTCAACATCTTACCCATGGGTTGTCATGTAATGTCTAATGGAAAGCCAATGCTGCCCCTGATACTAGCGTTAATCGCCGGGGTTTTTACGGCAATGGGGCCGGTTGCCGCGGCTGATCGCACGTATGTATATAAAGAAGCTGACGGTACACTCTGGTACACCAATGTCACGCCAACATCACAAGACCTGAGCCAGTTTACGCTCATTGACGTCCGTGGACGTGGGCCCGCCACTGCCAGCTGCCGGGGAATGAATTCTCGAAAGCTCGAACATCGCGCCGTGAGCTTTAATTCTACCATTGAACGAATGGCACAAGAATTCCAAATAGATGCCAAGCTGGTGAAAGCTGTTGTTCGCAATGAGTCGTGCTTTGACAAGATGGCCCTTTCGCACGCCGGCGCCCAGGGATTGATGCAACTGATGCCAGCGACTGCCGAAGAACTGGGCGTCACGGACCCGTTTGATCCGGTACAAAATATTCGCGGCGGCACAAAATACCTCAGCAAACTGATAAAAAAATACAACAATAATCTAGCTCTGGCGTTATCGGCCTACAATGCTGGTCCGGGCTCAGTTGCCAGGTACAACGGGGTGCCCCCGTTTCCGGAAACGCAAAACTACATCGAGCGGGTGATGAAAACGTATCGCAAGTATCTGCGCGTTAGCCTCTCCTCTGGCTAAATGCAGTTCAACCGTTTTGCATCAGCATAATAGTTGGCTGACGTGCCCACCAAACTAACTTATTTTGTGGTCGTTGCAGTACACTAACAGTTTTCCTCGGAGCGCTGTTAAATGTCACCTTCTGCACCTGCCGTCCCTGCCGCACGTCTCCTTGATGTCATCGAAAAAGAAATCATTCCACTCACGCAAAAAGGCGTTGCCGCAGGGAATAAAATTTTCGGTGCAGCGATTCTTCACAAGCACGACCACTCGACCGTCATAGCAGAAACCAACAACGAACTGGAAAACCCCTTATGGCACGGAGAAATGCACGCTTTAAAGCGTTTCTACGAATTACCCGAGAACGAGCGTCCTGCAACCGACCAGCTGGTTTTCGTTTCGACACACGAACCTTGCAGCCTCTGCCTGTCAGCGATTACGTGGGCGGGGTTCGATAATTTTTACTACTTTTTCAGCCACGAAGACTCGCGGGATTCATTCGCCATACCGCACGATCTAAAGATCCTGAAGGAGGTATTTACACTCGACCCTGGCGGGTATAACAAACAAAACCAATTCTGGAATTCTTTCAATATCACAGAAATGGCAGCAGCTGACAAAGATGCCACGGCACTGGCTGCGCAAATTAAAAAAATCAACACAATATACGACAGCCTTTCTCTGCAATACCAGGACGGAAAGGATGCTAACCACATTCCATTGAACTAGTCGTTCGTACAACTATTCAGAGCACACCGATCTTTGACGAGATTCCCGCTATTTCACGTGGGCTCCCGCCGTAACACGAGCGAAGTAAACACAACTCAACTGCCGCGTAAATAGTCGATCCAAAACACGGTACAGTGTGTCCATCGACAGCTACTGATGCGCAGGTGTAAACAGTTCTGATCCGGCTAAGTACAAGCCCCCTGGATCAACAGAACCAGTCTGCGCCACTTACTAGTGATAGTATCAGGCTCTGTTATTACCACGCATCGCCTCTAACCCCTCAGTCGTTTAAAAGACCGGAGTGTCAACATGCATACTATCAATATTCAATTCACCTTGTTCTCCGCTTTCTACAGCCCTCTCATTTCAACGATTGCGACTGGCTTGCTACAAAAAGAAGGTCTAGAGCCCAAATGGACTGTCGCTGCTCCGGGAACCACTGCCCTCGACGCACTGAAGGACGGCACTGCCCATGTGGTGCAATCTGCACTGAGTCAGGGTTTTGGATCAGCGCCAACCGACGCTGCCGCACAGATAAAACACTTTGCGCAGGTCAACGAGATGGACGGGTTTTTCCTGACTGCACGAAATCCTGATCCCGACTTTAGCTGGAAAAAACTAGAGGGAGCAAAGGTCATTCTATTCGGCGGAGGTCAGCCTCTGGTGATGTTTAAGTACGCTTGCTACAAGGCCGGCATAGACTTCGATAAGATCATCGCAATTCACGTTGGCGGCGCGGCAGCAATGGACAAAGCCTTCAGAGAAGGCGAAGCAGACTATGTCCAGCAACAAGGACCGTTTCCACAACAAATTGAAGCCGACGGTCTTGGCCACATCGTCGCCAAAGCAGGAACACAAATAGGACCATGTGCTTTCTCCAGTCTGGCAGCAACGACTGATTGGTTGCAGTCTGATATGGCAAAATCATTTATGCGAGCGTATCAGGGTGCGCGCCACTATTTGAATGAGGCAACAGCGCCGGAAATTGCAACGTTACAGCATCCCTATTTCCCAGACATAGATCTTGATGTACTCACAAAATGCATAGCATCCTACCAACAACTGGGTTGCTGGACGCCACACGTTGAGATAACCGATACAGCGTATAACGCGACACTGGACATCTATCAACAATGCGGTGGTCTTGATACACGATATGCCTATGCGGACGTCTGTAGTCGACCACCGGCAGTGTAAAGAATACATTCCTGTTAGTTATTATTTTTAGCTCGTTGAGAAACACGCTAAACCTTTCCAAACTTGAGAGTTTTTGCATTAATTAACCTGGACAGTGCATTATTGTTTTGTGCTCGCGATCCGGGTACGAATAGCAATCACCTGGCGTACTGCCACGTAACCACATTGTGGCTACAGTGCACCAGGTTATGGATTAGGAGGAAGGGCAGATGACGTGTACGCACTCATTCAGAACTGTCAGTCCGCAGAGGATTCTGCGAGGCATTTTCATAGAGCAATTGAAAAAGCACCCAAACCCTGTGCAGGACGATGACTTTTTACGCTTGAAGTCTCGAGATATCTTTCGTATTGCAGGTCTCGATTTGTCACATGCAGCGCTGTATAGCATTCTGACCAAGCTGGCAGAGAGCGGACTTTTTTCAGTACACCGGAACCCCGATCATGCACAAGGATTTGTCTATTCGATAACTGCACAGGGTATGCGTTGCTGCAAATGCAAAGCCTATCAGGACGGATATGAGCCATTACCCCCCGGCTTTAGTTGTGGTCCAATCGGAGTGCTGGAGAATCCGACCGCCACAGCCTAAGCCAGAGCAACTTAACTGCTGATAGCAATAGCGCTATCAGCAATCCCAACTATAAACGGGAACAATGCCATGGCACATTCAAGCTTGAAAAACAGGTTCGCAGAAAGCCTGTGCTGCTCTCACCGCCTGGCGGCAGCCAGAGCACATCTTTACCAGGATCTGAATAATACTTATAAATCTATTTTCAAGAGCGTGGTGATACCAGCTTCGCGTCAGTTAGTTCGCCTGAACCTCAGCATTGCCCGGCTACCACTTTATACGATACGCAAACTTCCCTTTTGTTTACCGGGGGTCAGACCGGTCGAATTTTATTATCAACAGTGGCAAGACGATGTGCAGCACCTATTGCGCACACGCCATAAACTACAATACTCGATGTGCCGATACCCGGACGCGCTGATTCTGTCATGGGAATACGGCATTAAAGCAATGGCAGGCATCAAACAACGCAATGAGTGCGGTGATCATTGTCAATGTCTAACAGACACCAGCAAATCAATTCGTAACGACGACTAACGCATCCATCGGAATGTCAGTACCCGCTCTGAATACAGAGCGGATATATCTATGCAGGTTTAATTCGTCAGCGGTTGTTTGAGTACCCTCCGCACACACAGTGAGTTTTTATGCAACCACAAACCCTCAACCTAAACTGACAGTCTGCGTTGAAGCAATGGCCGCTTGCAGTACCGACAATGTAACTGACTCAACTGGAGTCAGACCTTTCTCGGTGAGCGTAATGACACTGCTGGAACTCTTTCAACTAGCGATACCCGTACTTGCAGGCGGCATCTCGTTCATTAGAATCGTTAGTAATCGCAATCCACCGAAGGCCGCTACAAAAAACCGAACTCGCATCGTCGTAGTTAGCAATTGCTCCCATGGTGCGCGGAGTAGTCGTAAGGTACAGAGGCGGACCAAAAAGTTGAACAAAACAAAAAATTTTGACCACTGCACCCATATCGAAATCTAGATGGCAGAGCCCTGCTTATGCAAACGAGTCATGGCATCACCCCCCGATATGTTGTCTTGATGGATCATTCGTGTCACACAGTTCCTGCACGCGCCAGCAGTTGCCGGCGCAAGAACCTGCCAAATTGTTCACTAAAGTTAACCTGATACTGACCGATATCCCCCCACAGAAAAACATTGATGGTCCAGTACTACCTGACAGGTAAGGTTTGGACCAAATCAGGCAGACCGCATGGTGGAGGGATTTATCGGTGAAACAAGTGCTCGCTCAGCATCCAGCTCACGCAGAACCCTATAACCCCTCAAGCGGCCAGGCAGCGACCACCTTGCCGCCTGATCAAAAAGCCCGCTGCCAGGCCGTGGCCGACCATATGGCACTGCCAATGTTCTGCCTGTCGCTGCTCTTTCTGGCCCTGGTTGCTATCCTTATCACAACCCAGGTGTACGCACCAAGGCTCGCCGATCTGGCAACGGCCAATACATCGAGCAACCTGCTGGCCACCACCGCTACCGAACAACTGACCCGTTTTTCGGCAATGCTTGTCTTACTGTTGTGGCCCCTTTTTTGGCTGGAGCATTTCTACAATGCACATGCTGCAGCGCAGCTACTAAGCCCGAATAAAAGCCAACTGAAACGTACGCTGGCCGTGTGTCTTTGTCCGCCACTGCGACTGGGAGCAACATCTCCCGCTCAAGACAACAAACTATGGCTACCCACAACAGGTTGGAGAGAACCCAACAGGACACTATGTAAAGAATTACAACAAAAGCTCAGCATGCCCATGCTGGTTATTGCTCTGACAATACTCCCGGTCCTGCTGACAGAAAAAGTATTTAGCAACGCCGTCGCAGAAAACGCCTGGCTACGACTCATGCTTAACACGGCAACGGGCTTTATCTGGCTCGCATTTACCGCTGAGTTTATAGTTATGGTGAATGCCTCCGCGAAAAAAATTGCTTACATTAAAGCCAACTGGATCGATCTTGCGATCATTCTGCTGCCATTGATCGCGTTCCTTCGGTCATTTTCAATACTGGCTAAGCTCGGTAAAGCCTACAGAATGCGTGGCATCATCATTAAAGCAGTCCGCGCGCTCACTCTATTGGAAATAGCCGATCGATTGACCGGTTGCGACCCCGCCAAAAAACTCCAGCGATTAAACGATCAGTATCAGGAAAAGTCGGAGGAACTTGAAGACCTGCAGGCGGAAATCCGGTTTCTGGAAGCAGAAATTGCCAGCCGTTAAAACGCAGGCGCTTAAGAAAATACCGCACGCCACCGAGCAGGTTTACGGTGAACTCGAGAGGGGCTCTGCCATTCGAGGCACGAACTTCGGGAATTAATTCAAGG
>CALGNZ010000138.1 GCA_937957915.1 uncultured Granulosicoccaceae bacterium
GGATAGTGCCCGGTTCTTCGACAGATCACTTGTCAGGTTTATTGACATCAACGAACGCGGCTCAACGTTCCCCCGCGACATGCCATTCGAAAGGTTATAATGATTACTGGCTAAAAAGGTGAAAGTCAGGATGGAGAGTCCAAGTCTTCAGGAGGGTGGTTGTGTTTGTAAAAAGATTCGCTATCGCATCAGCGGCTCTCCATTACGTGTAACGATCTGTCATTGCACCTGGTGCCAGCGACGCACCGGATCGGCATTTGGAGTAGAGCTGGTTTTTGAGAAAGACCAGGTTGTCTTTCAATCAGATTCTGTATCAGTTTATCGCCGAATATCGGATGAATCCGGACGCTGGCTGGATCAAAAATTTTGTAATACCTGCGGATCTAATATCGGACTAACGCTGGAAGCCGTTCCGTCTATCCAGTCGATTTCCGCAGGGTCTCTCGATGATCAGAACTGGTCGGCGCTCGCTGGTCTGGACCGGCGCCATGTGTTCGTTCGGTCAGCTCGTCAATGGTCAGCAATTCCCGATGATGTCGAGCAATTTGAACAACACTTCAGGGTGTAGTTGTCGACATTGTCTATTGATTCAGTGGACCAGTCCGGATTGAGTGTCACGATTGGTCAGACATTCGATCCATTTACGGTGCGTTTGCTTGTAGAGAGTGTCGATGCAGAGGCACGCCCCAGGTTTTCTGCATGCCACGATTGTCAGATGCCTGTGATCAGCTTGTGAAGCTGGGGCTACCTGTAAGTTCCTGAAGGTGATTCTCTATCAAGAGTCCTAAGGACAAGCACTGTAATTCGCCATGCAGCTTTATACGGCCTTGTCCCCAGGCAGCGCCGGAAATTCATTTCGATTGTTGCCAGTCCTTTTTAACTATTTTTAACAGTGTCTATTCATTTTAACTACGATATTGCATCAAGGGGCTGGCTGGTCTGTTCACTCGCTAAAGCGGTGCAGTCAAATGCACTGACCGAACGTTATTGCGTACAAGCCAGTCGTTTTCTGCCATAACACCTCATGTCAGGCGTCAAGATGAATTTATCCAATAACAATTCCGGCAACCCTGTGGTCGCACCTCTGCCAAACCCGGGTCGTCGAGAGCTTCTGATAAAAACTGCTGCCTGTGCCGGTATTGGGCTCGCTTCAGGTACGGCTTTGGCACAAACCTCAGGTGGTGTCAGATGGGGTATTGAAGGGCACGAAGCGCCGGAGATACCGCTCGATTACTGGATTGACGCTGAAGGCAAGCCGGGGCATTTTTCTGTTTTGGAGTCGCGCGGGAAATGGGTTTTTCTAAAATGTTTTCAGGACTGGTGCCCGGGTTGTCATAGCAGTGGGTTTCCCACATTGCAGGCTTTTTCCAAACGCTTTCACGATCACCCCGAGGTTGCGATCGCCGCTATACAAACGGTATTCGAAGGACATCAGAGCAATACGGTCGAAGACGTACGCAAGCTGCAACTGCGCTATGACTTGCCAATAGTAATGGGGCACGATCCGGGTGACCCTGAAACCGAAAAACGCCCGGTTACTATGCGTGAGTACTTTACCGGGGGCACACCCTGGTTAATTCTGATCAATCCGGAGGGCACGGTTGTTTTTAATCACTATCATGCTGACCCCGACAAGCTCATTGAATATGTTGCCGAACAACTTGAAGCTGAAGCTACTGCAAAGGGATGAGCGGGGCAGGGCGTATGCCCCTCAAAATATGAGGGGATTAAACCCTGATGTAGCGATAGTAAAATATTCGCGCGTATCGACCCTATTGGTAAACGAATCAGCAGCGTCAATAAACTAATCAAGAATGCCCGGCAGTTTCAATCCTTTCTCTTTGGCACACGCAATAGCATCCTCGTAACCAGCATCGGCATGCCTCATAACGCCTGTTGCGGGGTCATTCCAGAGCACGCGTTCAAGTCTTGCTGCAGCTTCATCAGTACCATCAGCACAAATCACCATGCCTGCATGTTGTGAAAATCCCATACCAACACCGCCACCATGATGCAGCGATACCCAGGTCGCGCCACTGGCGCAATTGAGCATGGCGTTTAACAGTGGCCAGTCTGATACCGCGTCCGATCCATCTTTCATTGACTCGGTCTCGCGGTTTGGAGACGCAACAGAACCTGAATCAAGGTGATCGCGGCCGATGACTACTGGCGCTTCGAGTTCTCCGTTTTTAACCATCTCGTTGAATGCGAGGCCAAGCTTGTGTCGCTGCCCGAGGCCGACCCAGCAGATACGCGCTGGTAAGCCCTGAAAACTGATTCGATCACGTGCCATGTCAAGCCAGTGATGCAGGTGTGGATCATCCGGTATAACTTCTTTAACCTTGGCATCGGTTTTATAGATGTCTTCGGGGTTGCCCGATAGCGCGACCCATCTGAATGGCCCGACACCGCGGCAGAATAGCGGTCGGATGTAGGCCGGTACAAAACCTGGAAAGGCGAATGCGTTTTCTAATCCCTCTTCTTTGGCAACCTGCCTTATGTTGTTGCCGTAGTCGAGTGTCGGGATATCCTGATTCCAGAAATCGACCATTGCCTGTACATGAATCTTCATTGATGCACGTGCTGCGGCTTCAACGGCTGCAGGGTCTCGCTCTTGCTGTGAGTGCCACTTGTCGATAGTCCAGCCCTGTGGCAGGTAGCCGTGTAATGGATCGTGTGCGGAGGTCTGATCGGTGACGATATCGGGTTTTATGCCGCGCTTTACCATCTCCGGGAAAATGTCAGCGGCATTACCGAGTAAGCCTACAGACCTGGCTTCACCGGCACTGGTCCATGCTTCGATTTTTTGTAGTGCTTCGTCGAGGGTTTGTGCTTTCTCATCAAGGTACTTGGTGCGCAGTCGCATGTCGATGCGCTCCGGATCACATTCAACAGCCAGGCAGCAGGCGCCGGCCATAACCGCGGCCAGCGGTTGTGCGCCACCCATGCCACCGAGCCCGGCGGTCAGGATCCATTTGCCTGTGAGGTTGCCGTTGTAGTGTTGCCTGCCGGCTTCGACAAAGGTTTCGTACGTGCCTTGTACAATGCCTTGTGTGCCTATGTATATCCACGAGCCTGCTGTCATTTGGCCGTACATCATCAGGCCTTGCCGATCGAGTTCGTTGAAGTGCTCCCAGGTGGCCCAGTGCGGCACCAGATTGGAATTGGCAATGAGTACCCGAGGTGCATCTTTATGGGTTTTGAACACACCGACAGGTTTGCCTGACTGCACCAGCAGGGTGTCGTCATCGCCCAGGGTTTTAAGGCTTGCAACAATAGCGTCGAAATCTTCCCAGCTACGCGCCGCCCGTCCGATGCCGCCGTAGACAACCAGCTCGTGCGGGTTTTCTGCAACATCCGGATGCAGGTTGTTCATAATCATCCGCATAGGCGCTTCGGTTAGCCAGCTTTTTGCGGTGATCTCGGTGCCGGTAGGCGGGTACACGTCGCGAGAGTTCTTGCGTGAACGGGTATTGTCACTCATGGGTTACTCTTCAATTTGTCGTTGAAATATTTTGCCAGTGCCGTGAGAGCGCTTGTCATGATGGCGGTAATAAACCAGGAAATAAAACCGGCTTGCATGAATCAATAAAACGCCCTTCAACAATCAGCTGGCTGGTCTTTTCGATGTCGGTAGACATGTATCGGTCTTCCTGCAGTGTTGATACGTTTTCGCGCAGTGTCTTAATAACAGCCTGCAATGGCTTGCTGGTTTTTAGCGGCGCACGAAACTCTATACCGCGTGCAGAGCAGAGTAGTTCTATCGCCAGTATATGAGTCAGGTTCTGGTTCATGCGCTGCAGGCGTATAGCGCCATGTGCTGCCATTGATACATGATCTTCCTGATTGGCACTGGTAGGTGTTGAATCGGTAGAGCAGGGGTTGGCCAGATGTTTGTTCTCACTCATTAGCGCGGCACTGGTAATTTCTGCAACCATAAAACCTGAGTTGAGTCCGGGCTCAGGTGTCAGGAACGGAGGTAAATCAAAAGACAGTGCCGGGTCGACCATCAATGCCACCCTGCGTTGTGCAATTGCACCTGTTTCAGCGATAGCAATGGCAATTTGATCGGCTGCAAACGCAACTGGTTCGGCATGGAAGTTACCGCCGGAAAAAACCTGCCCCGTGCCTGGCTTATTGGCATCGTCACTCGGTATCACAAGCGGGTTATCTGTCACCGCGTTGGCTTCGGTTTGCAGTGTAGTAGCTGCAAACCGCAATAACTCGATGCAGGCACCGGTGACCTGGGGCTGACACCTTATGCAGTATGGGTCCTGCACTCGTGTGTCTTCTTCACGATGACTCTCTCTGATGACAGATCCGCTCATCAGAGCCCGCATGCTGGCGGCTACATCTATTTGACCCTGATGGCCCCGGAGTTCATGTATTGCCGGTTGCAGCGGGGCGGTTGAACCCATAATGGCATCAGTCGACAGAGCACTGGTAACGATAGCGGTGTTAGCCAGCTTCCATGTGGCGTGCAATGCCACCAGCGATGCCGCCGTCGAGAATTGTGTGCCGTTGATCAGAGCCAGGCCTTCTTTTGCTATCAGCTCCAGTGGCTCGAGACCAGCCGCGTGCAGTGCCTCAATAGATGGCTGGCGCCTACCGTTATAGTACGCCTCACCTTCACCCATAAGTACCGCAGAAAAGTGTGCCAGCGGAGCCAGATCACCGGATGCGCCAACAGAGCCCTGCGAGGGTACAACTGGTACAACACCGGCGTTGAGTAAATTTTCAATTGAGGTAATCAGCTGCCAGCGAACACCGGACGCACCACGCCCGAGTGACAACAGCTTTAACACCATCATCAGCCGAACGATAGTCGGGTCAGTGGTATCGCCAACACCGGCACAGTGCGACAAAATGAGATTGCGTTGCAGTGTGGCGGAATCTTCCCTGGCAATTCGTACACTGGCCAGCTTACCGAAGCCGGTGTTAACACCATAGACGGCGGCATCTGCATTAACGACGTTGTCGACCACTGCGGCGGCCCTGTCAACCTGTACCTTACACTCTCGAGTAATCTCAACGGTGAGGTGCGGGTTTTCTATGATCTGGCTCAGGTCATCAATGGTAGTGCTGCCAGGGGTTAGTATGAGATTGCTCATGCTCTAAACAATTCTCTCCAGCAACGGGTTAAAGCCCACGCGGTAACTCAATTCGGCAGGATGCGCCACATTCCACAGCGCAAAGTCTGCTTGTTTGCCTTGTGCAATGATGCCTCGATCAGACAAGCCCAGCGCTTGAGCAGCAACGCGGGTAACGCCGCTCAAAGACTCTTCGGGGGTTAGTCTGAACAAGGTACAAGCCATGTTCATAATCAGTAGCAGGGAGGCGACCGGAGATGACCCCGGGTTACAATCTGTAGCAATCGCGATGGGCACGCCGTGTTTGCGAAACAGATCGACCGGCGGATGTTGAGTCTCGCGCAGTGTGTAGAACGCACCGGGTAACAACACGGCTGCTGTGCCTGCAGCGGCCATTGCCTTTACTCCGGCCTCGTCAAGATATTCCAGATGATCAGCAGACAATGCATTGTAGCTTGCGGCAAGCTTTGCGCCGTCTGACAGTGTGAGCTGCTCGGCGTGCAGCTTCACTGGCAGACCGAGGTTTTTGGCTTTTTCAAAAACGCGTTTTATCTGGGTAGTGTCGAATGCGATCGACTCGCAAAAGCCATCGACGGCGTCAACCAGTGACTCGCTGTGTGCGAGTTCCAGTGCGGGTATACACACTGTGTCGATGTACTCATCGGCGCGTCCCTTGTAGTCAGCCGGTACTGCATGAGCGCCCAGGAAGCTGGTTTTTACGATGACCGGGCGCAGGGTTCCGATTTTGCGGGCGGCACGCAGCATATTCAGCTCGGTGGTGCTGTCGAGCCCGTACCCGGATTTTATTTCAATAACACTGACTCCTTCTGCTACCAGTGCATCGACACGGGGGAGCGCTGATTCAACCAGATCATCGACGCTTGCGGCCCGCGTGGCGGACATGGTGGAAACGATGCCGCCACCTGCGGCCGAAATTTCTGCATAGCTTGCGCCCTGCAATCGCTGCTCGAACTCGGCTGCTCGGTGGCCGCCGTGCACTATGTGTGTGTGGCAGTCGATGAGCGAGGGTGTCAGCAGATGTCCGTTCAGATCCCGCGTGGGCAGTGAGCGGAATTGCTCAGGTATATCATCGCTGTTACCACACCAGGCCACAGTATTGTTTTTGACCACCACCGCGCCGTTTTCAATCAGGCCATACTCGGTGGCACTGTTGTCACAGCTTGCTACTACCGCATTGGTGAGCTGTTGATCTTTCATCGCTTATTCCATCATTGGATAATCATGGATTATCAGTTGTGGTGAATATTTTCCACAAGTTTAATTGACATTATGTACATACATAATAAAAATAATATGTGCATACATTAATGGAGTCAACCCGCCAATGAGTACACTCGAGACACCTGCGGGCGCTGCCACAATCTGGGCTGAGCATGCGTTGACCCGCGAGGGCTGGCAATCTGCCGTCAGTGTGCATGTCGATGGCAATGGACAAATCTCGTCGGTCGCCGCCGGGCAGCCACCTTCAGGTGAACGAACCGGTCTGCTATTGCCTGCCATGCCCAACTTGCATAGCCATGCGTTTCAGCGCGCGATGGCGGGAATGACAGAGACACGCGGAGATGATCCTCACGATTCTTTCTGGAGCTGGCGAAAACTGATGTACCGCTTTCTCGACAGATTAACGCCCGACGATGTCGAGTCGATAGCGGCATTCGGGCAACTGGAAATGCTTGAGTCGGGGTACACATCGGTTGGAGAGTTTCATTACCTGCATCATCAGGCCGACGGAAAGCCTTATAGCAACCGGGCGGAAATGTGCGAGCGACTGGTGGCGGCTTCTCTGCAAAGTGGCATTGGCCTTACGCTGTTACCGGTGTTGTACGAGCAGGGCGGTTGCGATGGTCGTGCCCTGTCGGGTGGGCAAAAACGTTTTGGCAATAGCTTTGACGAGTACAGCAATCTGTTTCAAAAAGCCGGTGAGAGCATTGCCGCACATAACCGTAACGCCAATATCGGTATAGCGCCGCACTCACTCAGGGCGGTTAGCAAAACATCTTTAAAAGAAGCGGAATTGCTGGTGGCGGGCAGGCCGTTTCATATCCATGTGGCAGAGCAACAGGCAGAGGTCGATGAGTTGCTGTCAGTCTATGGTGCCAGGCCGGTGCAATGGTTGCTGGAGAACCACGCTGTCGACGCCACCTGGTGCCTGATTCATGCAACCCAGATGGTCGCTCAGGAAACTTCTGCGCTGGCGCAAAGTGGAGCCATAGCTGGGCTGTGTCCGATAACAGAATCTAACCTCGGCGATGGTATTTTTGATGGTAAAAACTATCAGTCAGAGCAAGGCAGCTGGGGTGTTGGCACTGACTCTAATGTACGGATATCACTTGGCGAAGAGTTGCGAACACTTGAATACTCGCAGCGTCTGCGTGATCAAAGTCGATCTGTCTATGCAACTACTGAGCAATCAACAGGCAGGGTGCTCTACGAAGCGTCGCTAGCAGGTGGCGCGCAGGCGTTGCAAAGAAATACAGGGTCTATCGCGGTTGGTTATCAGGCAGATCTGGTCGCGCTGGATCTGCAGTCTCCGAGTCTGGCGGCTGTAAAAAATGACGGCTGGCTGGATGCTTGGATCTTTGCCGCAGATGATTCCCTGATCACCGATGTCTGGTGTTGCGGGGCGCGCGTCGTCAGTGACGGTCGTCATATTAATCGGCAACAAATTACCGATCGTTACCTGGCCACGATGAAAATACTGGTTGGCGATCTCTGAGTCCGATAACAATGACAAAGGCTCGCTCACATACCTGGCAGGACATACAGCAACGAATAAGGCAAAACATTACCGACGGGGTGTGGGTGCCCGGACAGCTTATTCCCGGTGAGGTAACATTGGCAGCGCAGTTCGGCTGTGCACGAACCACCGTTAACCGTGCACTGCGAGAGTTAGCACAAACCGGCGTCATCGACCGCAAGCGTAAAGCAGGCACCAGGGTGGCGATGATGAAAGCGCGCCGTGTCACCGCAGAAATACCTGTGATCCGATCGCAGGTAGAAGCACAGAGTCAACAGTACCGTTTCGATGTGCTCAAAAGAAAATTCGACGTGCCGCTGGTGTCGGTTAAAACGGCAATGAAGTTGCGCAAGGGCAGCAAGGCGCTACATATACAGTCTATTCATTACGCAGGTGCAGCCCCGTACATTTATGAAGACCGCTGGATCAACATCCAAACTATTCCGCAGGTAGTTGAAGTTGATCTGGGGCAAACCAGCGTTAATGAATGGCTGGTAGAGAACATTCCGTTTACCCGTGGTGAATTCGTTGTTGAGGCGATCGAGGCCAACAAGACAGTTGCGCGAGCGTTAAAAGTGGCTGATTGCGCCTCAATAATAAAATCCCGACGACTCACGTGGATTGAAAGCCGGTCAGTTACCCTGGTTAATCTTTACTACGCGCCCGGATATCAGATGAAATTTGAGATCTAGAAACGCCTTGCAGCTGGTTTAGGCATTCAGCTGTGTTTTCCGATCCGCACACAGGCCGAATCAAAAAACCGGAGGCCGAGTCTGCGGCCCCCGCAGTTCAGTATTTACGGCTTGAAACTTTATTCTCCGAGCCGAAGAAGTGTACAACCATGGCTCAGACATTATCTTGCTACAGGCCTACTCTGCTCAGGCAAAGTTGGCTGCTGCTGGTTGACGAGCGACCAGCACCTGGTAGTTACCGGTGCTGACCTCGCTGAAGTGTCTGAGTTGAATGAGGTATTCGCCTGGTCCTAAATCAGCCACAATCTGTGGATTGCGACCTGCACCAGCGTCATCGTTTTCG
>CALGNZ010000139.1 GCA_937957915.1 uncultured Granulosicoccaceae bacterium
CAGGGCCTGGCAGGGTATAGCAAACTTATAGGCGATGCTGAAGACAGCCCAGTTGTTAAAGCCAATGATTACGTTTTTGTTGGCGGTTTTATCAATTATCACTTCTGATCTCCAGAGCAGTTTTCAGTAGAAATGGAGTGCATGCCCTTCAACTTTATACGGGCAGCTCCCTTTAGTTACAGCTTGTTCCTGTCGGTGGTAGTGTGCCTTCAAGCAGGAAATCAACGACTATCGAATCGACGCAGTCGTTGTCGCGTAAGAAGACAGTGGTATGACCCTGGTGACCGGACGATAGTAAAACGCCTCCGATTGCGTCAGCGGTTTCAACTGCCCAACTGATCGGTGTGCGGACATCTCCAGTGCCACCTATAACCAGGGATTCCGGAGCATCAGTTGTGCGGATGTCGGCGACTGGATCCAGCGCCTCGGGCCAACCGACGCAACTCGCAGTCAGAGGTAAAAGAGTTTCTGCGAAAAAATCTGAAGATTCATTCAGAGATCCGAGAATAGTAACAAGTGACTCCAGGCTTGGTCGTGCGGCATCATCTGCGCAAATCACTGCTCTTTCGAGTGTTAGCCCCTCGTTCCCGTCACCTTCTTCTTCGTCTAAACCAAAATCTTCGATCAATGTGAACATGTTCGCAGGGTCACCACTGATAGCGTAGTCGATTAGCAACGGGGCGAGAAATTCACCAGTCTCTGTTTCTTCGATTGCTAAAGACAGCAAAGTAAAAAAGGCATTGAAGGTATTCAGATCACCGTTGTTCAGAAGGGTATTAACGCGTGCCACGAAAGCCGCTCCTACTCCGACGCGGTCGCAATCCGGTAATGCGGTACCGCAGGCATTCAACATCAGGTCAAAGCTGCCCTGCTGCGCAACAGCGGTTTCAAGCTGCATGGTGTCTATTCTCGCATGAGGCGGCAGTGGTGCATCCAGAATGATACGACCACTTGTAGCCGGGAAGCGCTCAAGGTACAACGCAGTGATCCGTGTACCAAAGCTACTGCCGATCATGTTAAGTTTTGGCGCATTTAGCAGCGAGCGCATGACTTCCATATCCTGTACAACCGCATTTGAACCTACCCACTGCAACTGATCAGTGTACTCAGCTGAACAGGCATCGGCCAGCATGGTGAAGTCGGCTACCAAGGTCGACACATCACTCTGATCCCTCGGGTACATACTTGACATGGCGTCGCCGAGCTCATCGCAGTCTACTTTCAGAGGATCGCTTACACCACGCTGATCAAAACCAATGATGTCATAGCGTTCGCGAATCTCGATTGGAATCGCACCTGATTGAGTAAGCTCCCGGATGACTTCAATGCCTGATCCCGGGCCGCCCAGATTGAGTAGTAATGGTTCGTGGGGACCATCACCAGTACCAGGCAAACGGGCGACTTCGATGCTTATCTTTCGATTGTCAGTGGAGTTATGAATTAAGGGTACTTCGAACGCACCACAGTCTAGTCCTGATAAATCTGCACAGGGCTCGAACAACACTGAGTTCTCACCGCTCTGGTCCTGGCTGGATTCGGAGGAGCAGGCACTCAGAACGATGACTGGAAACAGAAACGCGAGTGATCGGATAAAAGAGAGAAAGTGTTTCATAGAATTCATCTTTGTGTAGTAAGAGAGAAAGATGCACTCTAGTCCTGCAGCGGTTAACTGCAGGTAAACAAAGACAGGCCTGGCGGATTCATGGCTTTTATTGTTGCCACGGTGACGATCAGCCTCATAAATCGGCTTTCAAGCGGTTGGACGGTCCGGAGACAGGCGCGCCGGACGCAGTGCGTGTTATTAATGCATTGGAGTAGTGTCAAGGGCGACGTGTTGATGTCGAGGTTTCGTCACAGCAAATACGTCGACAGCAAACAACAGTTTTAGATGTTGCAAAAAATACAGAGAGAACGTCATTTGATGTCACATTCTCTATCACCGGTGCCTGTGCCTGTGCCTGTGCCTGTGCCTGGCTAGTCAGTAGGGGGCAGAGGGTTCTGGCAGATAACAGGGGCAGCGAATATGGTCAGGTTTCGACTATGGTATTTCTGTCTGTTTGTCGCTCAGCAGGGCATCAAAACGTATTGTCCCGTCAGGATCTGCTTAGTGGACGGGTTTGCATTAATGCGGATTCCCTCTGCCTGTTTTCATGTCTTCGGTGGTTTCGTCGTAGTTGCTGGTTGCCATGGTGCGATATTTATCGGTTAAGAAGTCAATCGCCTTGGTTCTCTTGATTTCCGCGTTGTCAGCACTCCCTGTGAGGCTCGCTGTATAACTGGCTGTGAATCTGGCTGCTGCGTACATAATCGACTCACAGACGTCTTCCGGCGTAGCGCCTTTTTCCATTTGCTCGTTTGCCAGGTGAATAAACGCGTCAGCTCTTTCGTAGAACTTTCCATCGGATTTAGTGCTCAAATTCAGCTCCTTCCTGAAGTTAGTAAATTTACAAATATGTGTAGTAAGAAAATGGTCAGAAGTATTGTGTAGGTTATACGCAGGCAGGTCTAAATTGTATCTAATTGAAGGCCTGAGCGGCATGGTTAATCGCCTGTGGAGTCCGCTTAGCGTGGGACCACGGGGACAGGTTTAAAAATGCGACATAGCAGAAGGCTTAAAAGCATGACGCGTCAAACTGACACGACTCACCGACTGTCAATCAATGATACGCCTAGTGCTGTTATCAAGATGACAACTGACCTGTCGTAAATCATGTTGCGCAGCCAGCTTCGGTACTTCGGTTTTGCAGACTGGCATCACATAGGGGCAGCGCGGGTGAAAATGACACCCTGATGGCGGGTTGAGTGGAGATGGAATTTCACCGGCAATGGGGGTGAAATCGCGTTTGCGCTGGTCAAGGCGCGGAATTTCAGCCAGTAGTGCCCGTGTATACGGATGTTGCGGATCGTCGAATAACGCTTCTGTGTCAGCAGCTTCAACAACGCGCCCCAGATACATTATGACAATTCGATCGGCAATGTGCTCAACAACGCTGAGGTCGTGCGATATAAACAGATAGGTTAATTCGAATTGTTCGCGTAAATCCATAAATAGATTTAACACCTGCGCCTGTATAGATACGTCGAGCGCTGCTATTGCTTCGTCACAAACCAGGAATCGGGGTTTCACGGCCAGCGCACGCCCGATACCGATGCGTTGTCGTTGTCCGCCCGAAAACTGATGCGGATAGCGCTGTTTCAACAAAGGGTCGAGCCCGACTTTCATCATCACATCGTCAACGTAGTCTGAAAGGCCGGCCCGATCAGTCAGGCCGTGCACCAGCGGTGCTTCACCGATGATTTGTTCAACACGCATACGCGGATTTAAACTGGCAAACGGATCCTGAAAAATCATCTGTACAGCCAGTGCTGCCGCGGTGCGGTCTGTACTGTTCATGTCTGCGGTATCTTTACCGTCAACCAGCACAGTACCCGCGGTCTGCGGAAGAATACCGGCGATTATTCGTCCCAGCGTTGATTTGCCGCAGCCGGACTCACCGACAAGACCTACGACTTCACCTGCGTTGATGCTAAGGCTGACGTTATCGACCGCGTGAACAATCTCTTCGTGTATATCGGCACCCAGTCGCTGTGCAATTTTGCCGGCGAGGTCGAGTCGTTTGACGAACTTTTTTGACAGGCCCCTGGCTTCAATAATGGGCGTCATGCCGGTGTCTTCACGTATTGTGGATGGAAGCACCGTATTGCGTGGCCGCGTTCATCTGTCGACACTTGCGGTGCTTTACTGCACTGGTTGTCACTGTGCGTACAGCGGTCGCGAAACGCGCATCCTTCCGGCAGTGCCAGCATGTTGGGCGTCATGCCCGGTATTTGTGTCAGACGCTGTCCCCGCTGATTGGCCGATGGTACTGACCCCAGCAGTCCGACGGTATAAGGATGGCGCGGATGATCGATGACATCGTCAGTGTCACCAGCCTCGACAATTCTGCCGGCATACATCACTGCAATTCTATCGGCCAGTCCGGCCACGACTGCTAAATCGTGGGTGATCCAGATTAACGCGGTGCCACGCTCGCGGCAGAGTTTCTGTGCCACATGAACGATCTGCGCCTGTATGGTGACATCGAGTGCCGTGGTGGGTTCGTCGGCTATCAACAAGTCCGGGTTGTTGAGAAACGCAATGGCGATTGCGACGCGCTGACGCATACCACCGGACAACTGATGAGGATAAGCTCGCAGGCGTTGTTCAGGGCTGGGTATACCGACTTGTGCCAGACCGTCACGCGCTCTTGTCCATGCCTCTTTACGAGATACTTTTTCGTGAGCACGGATAGCTTCGATCATTTGTGTGTCGATTCGCAGGACCGGATTCAGCGTCATCATCGGGTCCTGAAAGATCATTGCGATTCGCGATCCGCGCAGCGCCTGCATCTGACGGGCGCTAAGCTTTGAGAGATCATCACCGTGAAAAAAAATACTTCCATCAACGATCTTTCCCGGTGCATCTACCAGTCCGATAATAGAAAACCCGGTCACTGACTTGCCTGATCCGGACTCTCCCACCAGCCCCATGACCTCACCGCGATCTAGACTGAAGCTGACGCCATCGACCGCGCGAACCACCCCGGCACGGGTTAAAAAGTGGGTTTTTAATCCCTCGACTGAAATAACCGTCACCGCTTGAGCCTCGGGTTCAGAACGTCACGCAGCTGGTCACCCACCAGGTTGATTGTTACGATGGTTAAAAGCAACGCGAGGCCAGGGAAGAAGCTAATCCAGTAACGCCCGGACATCATGTATTCAAAACCGTTTGAGATCAGTACTCCGAGTGAAGGTTCAGTCTGGCGCAGCCCGACACCTAAGAAGCTTAATGTAGACTCCAGTGCAATTGCGGATGCGGTCTGTACAGTACCAATAACAATAAGCGGTGCCAGGCAATTTGGCAGCACGTGACGAAACACGATTCGTGTAT
Organism: uncultured Granulosicoccaceae bacterium; assembly: GCA_937957915.1. Lineage (GTDB taxonomy): Bacteria > Pseudomonadota > Gammaproteobacteria > Granulosicoccales > Granulosicoccaceae. The sequence goes on from CALGNZ010000139.1 coordinate 4,931, forward strand.
TTGATAACGCCAGACAACGGGCGGCTTCAACGTATTCTCTGGCACTTTCTACCAGCGCAGTTGCACGCACTGTTCGTGCGTAATAAGCCCATTGTGCGGCGACCAGTGCAATAATGATTTTGTCGATACCGCGCCCGAGTATCGCTACCAGTACCAGTGCGATAAGGACCGCCGGAAACGACAACTGGATATCGACCGCCCGCATAATAAACGCATCTACTCTTCCTCCGGCGTAGGCAGCCACCAGCCCGATAACGGTACCGATAATCAGTGCGATAACACCCGCGGCCAGACCGACAGTCAGTGATATGCGAATGCCATAGAGTATTGCGGAGTATAGATCGCGACCGGCGCCATCGGAGCCAAGCCACATGGTATAGCCAGTAAAGGCTTCGGACCCGGGTGGCAATTTGCCATCGAGCACATCAACCTGAGCCAGGTCGTAGGGGTTCTGTGGAGTGATCCAGGGTGCAAGTGTCGCCAGTACAACGATAACTATCAGTATGAAAAGCGCACCAACGGCGATTCGACTTTCACAGAACTCTGACCAGAAACGTTGCAGCGGTGTTTCTTTATGAATGTTAGCTTGGGTCTTCATGCGCCCTGATCTCTGAGTCGAACTCTGGGGTCGAGGATCGAATAGAGAATATCCACGACCAGGTTAATCACGACAAAGAACAGTACGATGATCATCAGATAGGCCACCACCACCGGGCGATCGAGTTGTAACAATGAGTCGATCAACAGCTTGCCCATTCCCGGCCATGCGAAAATGGATTCGGTGACCACTGAGAAGGCCAGCAGGCCGCCAAACTCAAGCCCTAGTACGGTGACAATCGGAATCAGTATGTTTTTCATCAGGTGCACACTGATGACCCGACTTTCAGGTAAGCCTTTAGCACGCGCAAACTTGATGTAGTCCTGATGCATGGCTTCACGTACACCGGCACGTGTCAGTCTGATTACCAGGCTAATATTGGTCAGTGCAAGGTTAAGTGCGGGCAGAAAAAGATGACTCAGACCGTCGCGAGTCCATAAACTCGATTCAATACCCAGAAAGACTGCGGTATCACCGCGTCCGGTTGAGGGCAGCCAGCCAAGTATGACGGCAAAGAGCATAATCATCATTAAACCGACCCAGAATGTCGGTAAAGAAAAACCGAGAATTGAGCCTGCAACAATGCCTTTTGAAACTTTTCTGTCCGGATAAAGCCCTGCGTATAGGCCAAGCGGTATGCCAAACACAATGGCCATCAACAACGATAACAGCGCCAGCTCTACCGTGGCTGGCATATGCTGCAGAATGAGTTTCAGGGCGGGTTCACCAAAGATGAACGACTTGCCAAAATCACCAGTTGCAACACCTTTTAAAAAGTAAAGATATTGTTCGCCAATTGGTCGGTCGAGGCCAAGTGCTTCAATGGTTCGTGCGATTTCGTCCTGATCTGCGTCAGGGCTGATGAGCATATCAACCGGATCACCGATCACGTTGACACCGAAAAAAACGATCCCCGACATCAGGAAAACGACCAGCACGGCCTGTAGCAGACGCCGGATGATAAAAGCTGTCATAGAGTGATTGGCATGTGTGTGATGTGTGCGGGGGCTGGCGGCCCCCGCAACCGAGTCAACTGATCAGTTACTCTTTGCCTACGCCAATGGCCAGCGTGTACTCATCGGTACGCGCGGTGTACTTAAGGCCTTTTTTGGTGCCCCAGGTGCTGACCTGATAGTGCGTGGGAATGATGGCAACATCTTCAATGGCCATTTCTGTAGCTTCAGCCAGCAGATTCTGACGCTTGGCGTCGTCTACCGTGCTCAGTGCAGTTTCGAGCAATGCATCAAATTCAGGGTTGGAGTAACGTCCGCGGTTTGATGAGCCCCAGCCCTTGTCAGGCGTGTGTGTGGCGATCAGTGATTTCAACGGTGAGGAAGCTTCACCAGACCCGGCACCCCAGCCAACCAGTATAAAACTGAACTCAGGCGTATCGTTGGGACCGCCTTTTGAAGCACGTCCAAAGTAGACTGAACGCGGCATTGTTTCGACAGTGGTTTTGATACCGATACGCGTTAGCATCTGACCAATAGCCTCGGCTATTTTTGAGTCGTTGATGTATCGGTCATTCGGTCCGTGAATGGTCAGCTCGAAGCCATCCGGATAACCTGCAGCGGCCAGCATTTCTTTTGCGCCTTTGGCATCGTACTCAACCGGCTCAAGGTTATCGGATACGCCGAAAAAGCCCTCGGGTAACAGTTGGCCTGCTTTGATCGCGATACCTTCCATCACCCGGTCAACAATTGCATCGCGGTTGATGGCCATGGAGATTGCTTTGCGCACTTCGAGTTTTTGCAGTGGATTTTCGATAGAGCCGCCGCCATTGGCCTTTACAAAAGGCGAATCTACGCGATCGTGATCGAGGTGCAGGTAGATTACCCGGTTCGATACACCCTGGCTGAGGCTGACTTTATCGTTCTTTTCGAGTGTGGCAACATCAGTTGTCGGTACCGAGGCAATGACATCGACATCACCCGCCAGTAGCGCGGCGACGCGGGAAGGACCGGATTTAATTGGTTTGAACGTTACCTTTGACCAGATCGGTTTTTCACCCCAGTAGTCATCGTTGCGTTCTACAACGATTGAATCACCTGGCTTATAACTGACAAATTTAAACGGCCCTGTACCAACTGCAGCTGTGCCGTCGTTATACTGGGCTGTGGTGGCTCCGCAACCGACTTCGTCCGAGACTATAGTGACCGTCGAAACATCGTTGGCCATCAGTGGATACGGTGCCGCTGACTTAAAGTGCACCGTGTAGTCGTCAACCTTCTCGACAGTTTTACCTTTGGTGTAGGTAGCGAAAGAGGAGGGTGAGTTGGGTACATTCGGTGCGCGGTCCCAGGTGCACACCACATCATCTGCGGTAAAGTCGCTGCCGTCATGAAACTTCACGCCTTCTCGCAGCTTGAATTCCCATGTCAGGTCATCGATGGGTTTCCATGAAACAGCGAGCCCGGGTTCGAGTTGCTGTAGTTCGTTTTGCAAAATAAGCCGGTCGAATACGTGACGCGCAAACGCGTTGTTCGGACCGAGATTATGGAAGTGCGGGTCGATTGCGGTTGGTTCTGATGCCAGACCGATGGTGAGTTCTTCGGACAGTGCTGGTCCGGCCAGTATCGCTGAGGCAACCAATGCCCCGAGAGCGGATCGATAGATCATAATGTGAATCCCTGTAGTTGATTCATTGATGCCACACACCTGACGCGACTATGTTGCTTCAAAGCGTTGTTGCTGCACAGCGTTTTCGCTTCACAGCGTCGTTGCAGCATAGTGTCGGGCGCTTTTCGATACTAACAACCTGAACGCAATTAGCAAAGCGGCGATCGGTTGGACAAAAAATAATATTCAGGGCCAGCTCGCATCTGCGTCCAGCGGAAAACTCGGTCGCGGTACGTTCGTTAGCGGCCAGCGCTCCAGCACCGGTGAGGTCAGGCCTTCGGTATCTACTTCATACACTTGCTCCGGCGCAAACCAGGGTAGAAATCCGGCTCTGAAGTGTCCGCGTGATTTCACCACTACGGTATGCGCTGTTGCAATATCGAGATCGAACATCTCGAACAACACCGGGTCAGCGGTTTGTGTGCGGTCGGAGATGACAACGACTTTTATGCCCCCGACCTGGAGCAAGGCACAGCGGCCAAGCTTAAGACGTCGCCCGGCGAATAAACCGAGCCGACCTGTCACGTCGCCTTCGCGCAGTGCTAATACCTGTGCTTCTACAGACAGCGGTGAATCCCATTGTTCCCATGTGTTGCTGCCTGCGGAACGATTAAAGCGAGCAGTGAAGTTTGCACCGACGCCCAGTTCATGTGCTTCCTGTGCGAGTTCGGTATCGAAGAACGATCCGTACAAAGCGTTATCTACATCGGCCTTTGCAAGCGCTTCCAGCAATGAGGTGGTACCCCCCGATCCACCGCCACCTGGATTGTCTCCGGCATCCGAGTAGATCACGGGTGTTCTATTTTGATGCTTCGCCATTGCTACCGCCTCTTTGATTGGCATCAAAGGCCGTACGAAGCGCTGACGCATCTGCCATGCTTTTTTTGCAATTTCCTCTGCCAGAGTTTGCGCCGCTGAAAGACTGTCGCGAGCCGTGACGACCACGGAAATGCCGTTGTTCGGTACATCCGAGAAAATGAAGTTGCCGAAGATAGAAACGTTCATTATTGCGCCGGCGAGCTCGGCCTGCCTTTTCTGCCCGTAGTCAATCAGCTCTCCGTAGGGACCGGAGGCGGTCAGTAAGCTTACTGATGCCGGGGCGAGAGGCAGTTTAACGTGTGCGACTTTGGGGCTGGCCAGCCCGGCAAGGATGCGCCGTAGTGAAAATGCGGTTTCTTCACCGCGTTCAATCATGTCTACATGCGGGTTGGTTCTATACCCACAGATCAGATTGACTGCATCCGTTGACTTGTTTGAGATATTTCCGTGCAGGTCAAGAGTTTGCACGATAGGTACATCGGCACCAACCTTGTCACGTACCAGCGTGGTAAGTTCGCCGTCGGGATCATGCAGATGAGTTGCCACCATGGCTCCGTGATGACACAGATACACTGCGTCTACCGGCTCGTTCAGCCCAGCCAGGATTGCTTCTTTATAGGCTTCGAATACGTCTTCTTCCACCGGACCATGTGGGTGACTGGCAGCTAACAGAACAGGTACCGGTGTCCAGGGGCCTGTCGCATCCATTGCGTGTACAAAGGCCGAGAATTCCTTTGCAAGTGCTGGTGTTTCCGCTCGCGCTTCTGTTAGTAAGTCGTCTCCGCCGAGCCAGGTCAGACTATCGAAATCGGCGCGCGTTGCGGGCCTGGCATAGCGGTTTGATTCGAGAATCATACCCATCAACGCTACTCGCGGTGCTGCCATATCTGTCAGGCCTCGCGTTGCACAATGGGGGGTGACGTGTTTTCCGGCAGTGGTGATACATAAGGTGTTTTTGCAAGATGTGCCCGGTGTTCGACCCATGCTGCATCGCGCAGTGCCTTATCTTCAATAGCGCGCTTTGCTGTTGCGGCCATGGCCTTGGCGGCGTAGATCATCCCTTTGTGGGCGGCCGGGGTTTTACCCTGTGCCACTGTTTGCCATGTGTGGAACGGCGTGCCAACTGCACAGGTGGCAACTCGTGCCTGCACGGTTGGCACCGCCCAGCTGGTATCGCCAACGTCGGTGGAACCTTCACCACCTTCGCCAACAAGATCAAGCGGTGCGATGAAATCACAAAGGGGAAGCTCTTTATCCGGCGCGGGCATGCCGCAACGCCTGAACGAAACGGCAATGTCGTCGTCAGTCAGTGTTTTCTGAATCTCTCGTGCAAATGCCCGATCGTCGTCATCGAATTCAACAGGGCCCAGATGGTCGAGTTCCACCTGCATGGCTTCCTCCAGCGGGCGGTTGCCAAGCAGGTTTGACACACCGGTAAACACTTTGGACTTGACAGTGGTTCCGGTCATTAGCGCGGCACCTTCGGCAATCTTTTCAACGCGCTCAAGCAGTGACCTTAACCCGGGTAGATCGCGCGCTCTGACCAGCTGCCTCACGGTGGCCTGGTGTTGCACAACGTTCGGTGCGACACCGCCGGCGTCGAGGTAGGCGTAGTGTACGCGTGCATCATCAGGCATGTGCTCTCGCATATAGTTGATGCCGACGTTCATCAGTTCAACTGCATCCAGTGCACTGCGCCCGAGTTCCGGTGCTGCAGCCGCGTGCGCTGCTTTGCCATGAAAGGTGAAATCGATGCGAGTGTTTGCCAGAGAGTTCGCTTTGTTGACTGCGGTGAAAGTGGCTGGGTGCCATGAGATCGCAAGATCAACATCGTCGAACAGTCCGTCACGAACCATAAAGGCTTTAGCGGCGCCACCTTCTTCAGCAGGGCAGCCGTAGTAGCGTACGCGAGCCTTGACACCAGTCTCTGCCAGCCAGTCTTTTACCGCCGTCGCTGCGAGAAGCGCGGCAGAACCTAATAAATTGTGACCGCAGCCGTGCCCGTTTCCGCCGTCTTCCAGTGGTTTTGGTTCGGCGACACCAGGCTCCTGGCTGAGGTAGGGAAGCGCATCAAACTCACCGAGGATAGCGATGACCGGACCTTCTTCTCCGGCTTCACCGAGTACCGCTGTTGGTATTCCTGCCGCCTCTTCTGTAATGCGAAAGCCCTGTGTTTCGAGCATGGCTTTGTGTTCAGCAACAGACTTGTACTCGTTGTAGAGCGTCTCCGGTATATCGAATACCCGATCGGAGAGACCAACGAAAGCGCTACTGTGTTTGTCTACATGCTCCCAGATAGCATTGGAGTTTTTCATCGCTTTCCTCTGTTTGCCTGTTGGCAACCTGTATTTCAATGGATAGTTAATAGGAAAAAGCAATGAGACGCAATATTTAAACGATGGAAAGTGCCAGCTGAAGCGGGTGCCACCGATCAGTCGGTGGCGCCATTCAACAGCTAAATAGCAAACCGATTGGCGCCATTACCGCAGATGATGTCTGAATCAATTGGCATGGAAATTAATAATTTCATTGGAAGTTCTATTTTTTCAACTAGACTCAGGGGAAATAAGAAAAATACCTACTCTGCCCAAAGGCATAAAGTAGAGATATCAGTTGTTGCAGGCAAGGGAGTTTGCGTTGCAGAGAATCAACTATTTTAAGATCCTGGTGACGATAGTTATCGCAGGCCTGGTTGTGTTTGGCGCTTTTAAGTTCGACTCAGAGCGTAAAGACCAGGCGAAGCGGCATCGTATTGTGCAGCATGTAGAGCACTCGCTGCGCTGTTACCAATCCCTCGAAGCGGACACGGCATCAAAAGCCGCTGAGGACATTGACGATTCAAACGAACCCGCATCGCCAGATAGTGAGGCCCCTGGCTGTGGGGGGCAGCAGCGAATCGATGATAATAATGGATCACGGGAGTTAGTCAGCGATTTACTGGAAAAAATCAGCCTGCTGAAAGATCCGGCGAATAACGATGCAGACGACAAAAAGAAGGATTCTGTTGAAGTTGAGGGGTTCCTGAAAAAAGATGTCGAGCTGCAACTGGCCGAGATTAGAAAATCTCTGCCTTTCACTGCGTTGTGGGTTCCTGAATTTTCGTCCACTGCCTATAAC
>CALGNZ010000140.1 GCA_937957915.1 uncultured Granulosicoccaceae bacterium
CACTGGCACTGAAACCGACAATAAAATCATCCGAACGGAAAAGGATGAGGCAGCCGTGACGGCAGCGAACAGCAGCGATGCCCCGGTTATTACTCTGCCCAGCCGCGAAATACCCAAAGTTATCGTTGATTCCGACGGACAGGCCACGACGACAATCTCCGGCGAGTCCGGACTGGGAGAGTCCGGCGTTGGCGACAACAGCATTGTGGCGCAAACAGAGTTATACGTTGACCGTGACGTAGTAAATCTGCGCCAGGGGCCCGGCACACAGTTTGCGATTGTGACTCAACTTGATCGCAATGAAGCGCTGTATGAGTTTGCACGCGACGGCGAATGGGTCAATATTGAAACTCAGTCTGGCAGCTATGCCGGCTGGATTCATGGCAACCTGGTCAGGCGATAAGTCTCCACACGCTTACCAGCGAGTCAACTAAAGTCGGATAACTGCTCTTACGCTGCTGAAATTATCGGCGGCGGTGACTTTCGCGCTATATTAGTACCTGGTTCATTCAGGAAATTCCCAGGTCAGTGCTGCGCTTTCTACTTAACGATTCCATCGTAAACGAACCTGGCGTTGACGCCGATCTAACCGTGCTTGAATACCTTCGCGGGCCGCGCAATTTGTGTGGTACCAAGGAAGGGTGTGCGTCAGGAGATTGCGGGGCATGCACGGCTGTCGTCGGCTGGCTGGAATCCGGTCAGCTACGGTACAAATCCATAAATACCTGCATCACCTTGCTGGGCTCACTACACGGCCAGCAGTTGATCACTGTTGAGCATTTGCAGGACGGCGAAACATTGCATCCTGCACAAGAGGCGATGGTGAACTGCCATGGCTCCCAGTGTGGATTTTGCACCCCCGGCTTTGTGATGTCTCTGTTTGCTCTAACCCGGAATCCGCCTGAACCAGCCACTGATCGTAAAGCTCACATAGAGCGATATCTTGGCGGCAACTTATGTCGTTGCACCGGTTATCGACCGATCATAGATGCAGCTAATCAGGTGCTGGACACGGCAGCACCGACGCGTGATAAGTTTGAGCGCAACGCTCAGGAAACAATTAACAGGCTCTCCGAGATCGAACCCGCGTCTGAGGGCAACGGATTTTACAGACCTCGGAACGTCGATGAGTTGTGTACATTGCGCGCCCGCTACCCGGATGCGCCAATTTTGGCAGGTGGCACAGATTTATCGCTCGAAATGACGCAGCGGCTAAAAAGATTCGACAAGGTGATCTGTATCCAGCAGATAGCTGACCTCACATACCTTACTTCAGATAAAGATCACCACTACATTGGTCCGTGTTGCACCATTGCAGATCTGGTGCACGGGCTACAGTATTTGGGACGCGATCTCGTAAACCTGCTACACAGGTTTGGTGCAACTCAGGTGCGCAACCAGGCAACGGTGGGCGGCAGTATTGCCAATGCATCGCCGATCGGTGATCTGGCACCTGTGTTTATTTCGATGGGGGCTACCGTGGTTCTTCAATCGATCGACGGTAAGCGTTCTCTGCCGTTAGAGGATTTTTTTGTTGGCTACAGGCAAACGCAACTTCTCAACAATGAGATCGTGAGAGAGATTATAGTGCCTCGCAGTCTGCCTGTGGCAAAGAGCAGATCGTCACCAACTAGCGAGGGCAGCGAAGCAGGGTCGCCAATCGCTGATACGTTGTCGGTGCTCAAAGTTTATAAGGTCAGTAAACGAATCGATGACGATATCTCGACAATTTGTGCTTCGTTTTATTTGCAACGACAGGGTGATCGCATAGAAACGTTACGTACAGGGTTTGGTGGCATGGCTGCAGTGCCCAAGCGTGCGCATGCGCTGGAGAAGCTAGTATGCGGCAAAGTGATTGACAATGCATTAATCGCTAAGGCCGGTGCCGTACTGGCAGAGGATTTTCAACCAATCAGTGACGCACGCGCAAGTGCCGCTTATCGCTTGCAACTGGCGGAGAATTTGTTTCGCAGGCTATGCATAGAAACCGGACCTGAATCGATCGTTAGTCGGGTAGGTGAACATGTCTGACCAGTATACCGTGCAGACGCAACCCAACAACGTCGACGCGCACGACAGTGCAAAGGCGCACGTTACAGGTGCAGCCGTCTATGTAGATGACGATATTTCCTTTGGCAGCAGAAAGTACGTTGCCATAGGAGGCAGTCAGGTTGCTCACGGCACATTGAATTCGATCAATCTGGATCGCGTGCGACAGGCGTCGGGTGTGATTGATGTAATCACGGCGAAAGACATACCTGGACACACAGATATTGGCCCTGTTTTTCCGGGAGATCCGCTTCTGACAGACAGCCAGATTGAATTTTTTGGCCAGCCTCTTTTCGCGGTGCTGGCTGACTCGCAGTTTGAGGCCAGGCAGGCTGTGACACTTGCCGACATTGATATCACTGAGGCGCCTGCAGTGCTTGATCTGCAACAGGCGATAGACAGCCAGTTCTATGTCAGACCACCACATACCATGAAGCGTGGCGATTCAGACCTTGCCTTTGCGGCGGCGGACCAGAAAACCGGTGAGTCTGGTGCTCACTCCGATGCCAGTGCTTCTGACAGGTCTACCGTGATCAATGGCGTTGTAAGCGTTGGCGGACAAGAGCACTTTTATCTCGAAGGCCAGGTGGCAATGGCGCGGGTCGAGGAAGACGGTGGTTTTATCGTAAAGACGTCCAATCAGCATCCCTCTGAGGCACAAAAGCTGGTTGCCGAGGTGATGGCTGTTCCCGTCAACAAGGTTGTTGTTGAAACGCGTCGTATGGGTGGTGGCTTTGGTGGCAAGGAGTCACAGGCAAATGCCTGTTGTTGTTTTGCCGCTATTTTTGCACAGAGAAACAAGGTTGCTGTTGTATGCCGTTTGTCCAGAAGAGACGACATTATTTTAACTGGCAAGCGTCATAACTTCATTAATAGATACCGTGTGGCTTTTGATGATGGTGGTCAGATCGATGCCATACACTATGAGCTGGCAGCTCAGTGCGGATCATCTCCTGATTTGTCTGATGCGATAGTCGATCGTGCCATGTTCCATAGTGACAACGCATACTACTTGCCCAACGTCACTATCGATGGGCTGCGCTGTAAAACGCATACAGTATCCAATACAGCGTTTCGGGGATTCGGTGGTCCGCAGGGCATGATGGCAATGGAGACCGTGATCGACGAAATAGCCTTTGCTGTTGGCAAGGATCCGCTCGACATTCGCAAATTAAATTTTTACAACACTGATGACCGCAATATCACGCCGTACCATCAGAAGATAAAAACCTTCAATCTGCCTGCACTGGTAGATAAGCTGGAGATTGACTCTGACTATCGCAACAGGCGAATTGCCATTGCCGAGTTCAACGATGCGAATTCGATTGTTAAAAAAGGCATAGCGCTTACTCCGGTCAAGTTTGGAATTTCATTTACTGCTACGCATTTGAACCAGGCCGGTGCTTTGCTTCATCTCTATACCGATGGATCGTTGATGTTGAATCATGGCGGTACGGAGATGGGGCAGGGGCTTTTCACGAAAGTCTCACAGATTGTGTCCAGCGTGCTGGGGGTCAACACTGCACAAATCCGTATAACGGCGACACGAACCGACAAAGTGCCTAATACATCTGCTACCGCTGCGTCTTCCGGCACTGATCTCAATGGTATGGCGGCGCTACAGGCAGCACTAACACTTAAGTCCAGGCTTACTGATTTTATCGTTACATCGCAGGGCTGCGAGGCGACATCGATCGAGTATACCGAGCAGGGAGTCGCCATCGGGTCGAAGCCACATATGACCTGGGCCGAACTGGCCACTGCTGCATGGCAGGCACGCGTTTCGCTGTCGGCAAACGGATTCTACAGCACACCGGATATTTACTATGATCGCGAGCGGGCCGCTGGCAGGCCCTTTCTCTACTACGCCACCGGCGCTGCTGTCAGCGAGGTGATAATCGACACGCTGACGGGTGAGTCGCGTGTGTTGCGCGCCGATATTATCCACGATGTCGGCCATTCCATTAATCCGGCCATCGACAAAGGTCAGATCGAAGGGGGCTATATTCAGGGCATGGGATGGCTGACAACAGAGGAATTAAAGTGGGACGACAGCGGACGATTGCTAACTGACGGCCCTGCCACTTACAAAATTCCGGCTATCGCTGATACCCCGGATGAATTTAACGTGGCGTTGTGGTCCAAAGATTGTATCGATGAAAGCGCGGTTTTTGGTTCAAAAGCTGTGGGTGAGCCGCCGCTGATGCTGGCCATGTCTGTGTGGTGCGCAATTCGCGACGCAATTGGTGCCGCCGGTGACAACAAGGTTTTTCCGGCTCTGAATGCGCCGGCAACACCAGAGGAGATTTTGCGCTGTGTCACAGCAGTGACGAAGTCCTCCGCAAAATCTGCTGCTCAACAGTAGCTGCCCGCTCAACTGATTGTCGCGTCTGTGAACTGCGAGTCCTGATCGGGATCCTTGCATTAAGAATACGGAATAGTTCAACGGCACCCTGCTGATACGCAACGCGATTTAGCAATGGATGGCATGCCGGATTGGAGAATGGAATGAAAAAGCAGGGCATTATCAGCGCTTTCGCGTGCTGTGTGGCGTTATGTTCACTGGTTGTCTGGACAAACCTTTCAGCGGCCACTGAAGATCAATACAAATTGCGTATACAAACTCACCATGGTCCAAAGACCGTGTCAGGAGAGTTGGTGGCTCAGTTTGTTGACGATATCAAAGTGATGTCAGGTGGTCGGCTGACAATTCAGATGTTCTACTCCTCGTCTGTAGTCAAATCTGTCGAAACCTTTGATTCCGCATCAACCGGAATTCTGGACGGAGACATGACCGGTGCCGGTTATCAGATTGGCAAAGACCCGGCGTTTCAGTTTATGGCCGACATTATGGGAGGCTATGAAAGCGCATGGCAGCAATATGCCTGGTTGTACAATGGGGGTATGGAGGCCGCTGATCGCCTGTATGGGAAATACGATATGAAGTTGATTGGCTGGTGGATATACGGTCAGGAATCCTTTGCCTCAAACAAGCCACTATCGGGCCCTGGTGATTTGGTTAACTGGAAATTTCGCTCGCCGCCGGGGCTTGCGGCAGAAATCTTTGCATCATTGGGTGCCAACCCGGTTGTGATGAATTTTACCCGGGTTTTTAATGCGCTGGAAAATCGATCACTTGATGGTACCGATGCCTCCGGCCTGGCTAATAACGTAGATTTGGGCCTGTACGATATCGTTGATCACGGAACATTTCCGGGGTTTCATTCGATGCCTTCTGATCACCTGGCGATCAATAAGGAAAAATGGGAAGCATTACCGGATGACCTGAAGCGCATAGTTGAGGTTGCTATGCAAAAGCTGGCATTCCAGACAGCGCTGACCTACGAGGTCAAAAATAATGAAGCGGCCGGACAGCTGCGCAAGGATGGCGTTAAGTTGCACTTCTGGTCACCGCAGGATCGCCGCGAGTTCCGTTCCGCGGCAATGTCAGCCTGGCAGAGCTGGGCTGAAAAATCGACTGATACTCGCTACCTGGTCAATAGTCATATCGCCTTTTTAAAGCGTCTCGGGCTGGCTGACTAACAACTGGTAACCGCCAGCGCACAGTCCAAACTGACTTGTACAGGTTTGATCTATTGCCCGTGGTGATTGATATGGAAGTCATAGCCGCATGAAATGTAACTATGTGTAACTGTCTTTGTCGTTCACGGAATGGGTGAATTCGTCACTCTCCGCGTGCGGATTTGCTTATAATCGGTCTATCGGGAACCCTTTCCGTTCCCATGCCTCAAAGGACTGTGAGCGGCCCCCGAGCCCGACTCCGTTTCGATTAAAACACTCGATAACCGCTGGCATTTGATAACCGCCAGCATCTGATAACCGCGAATCCGATAACCACAAAAAGGTGAACAAGTTATGAAGCAACTTTTACCCGTTACTCTCTCGGCACTCCTCCTGTCATCAGTATTAGGTAGCACTGCTGGAGCCGCTGATCTCACAGCTGTGCCATCCGGCAAATACTATGTCGATCCGACACATGCCTATATCCATATGCAGTACAGTCATCTTGGACTGTCAAACCCGATTCTGGGTTTTGAGGAATTCAAGATGTCCATGGATTTGGATAACGCAGACCCGACAAAGACTGCGGTTGAAGTCGAAATAAACGTCGACAGTGTGCGCACTGGCTCGGACATCTTTCACGAGCACCTGACCAGTGATAAGTGGTTTGATGCAGAAAAGAACCCGACAATCTCTTTCGCCAGTACCGGAATTTCAGCCAATGCAGATGGTACTTATGCATTGACCGGCGACCTGACCATCAAAGACACCACCAAGCCCGTAACACTTACGGTTACTGTGAACAACGCCATGATGCATCCGATGGCAAAAAAACCGGTGGTTGGCATCTCTGCCGTTGGCGGATTGAAGCGGTCACAATGGGGACTGGGCGCAAATGCTCCGTACATCAGTGATGACGTAAAACTTGAAGTTCAAGCTGAGTTGCTGCAGGGCGAGTAAGTGCGAAAGCGCTATACATCTATAGCGATCAGCCTGCACTGGCTGATCGCTATATTGCTAATAGGGTTGATTGCTATTGGCAAGTACATGAATGAGCTTGAGGAGACAGATCACCTTCGCTTTGAGCTCATTCAGTGGCATAAGTCGTTCGGCATTCTTGTTTTACTGTTGGTACTGATTCGAATCGCCTGGCGCTTAACCCATCGCCCGCCCCGATTATCAGCCGCCATGCCGCTCTGGGAGCGCTTCGCCGCCTCAGCCACACACGTATTTTTGTACCTGCTGGTGCTGGTGGTGCCACTGAGTGGCTGGATAATGGTTTCCGCTTCTCCTCTTAATCTTGCGACCGAGTTGTTCGGAGCAATCCCCTGGCCGCACCTGCCAATAGCAACCGCCAACGGGTTTACAGAATCAGACAGAAAGACAGTGTCTGAGCTCTCCTGGACAGTGCATCACTTTCTGGCCAACGGATTATTGATTTTAGTGTTGCTGCATATTGGTGCTGCGCTTCGACACCAGTTTATTCTTAAAGACAATTTACTGTCCCGAATGTGGATAGGCACCGAGCATCGCCGGCACATGGACTTAAGTCATGCGCTATTGCCGGGCTTGTTGCTGGCAGCGGCGATGGCGTTGTTTCTCTGGGAAAAAGCAGCGCCGGATGTCAATGATGCCGCATTGAGTGCCAGTGAACCTTCGGCAGTAACCGTTGTTGATGCTGTGAATTTTACAGCTACACAAATGGGTGAGCCTCTTCGAGGGACGTTTGATACCGTTGAAATAGAACTCGTCATTGATAACGAAGCACCTGCGCGATCCTCGCTTCAGGCAACAGTGCACACAGGAAGCATCAACACCGGAGACGGTCAAATCGACTCCACCGTTGTTACGGCAGACTGGTTTGCATCTGATCAATATCCGCTGGCAGAATTTCGCTCAACGGTGGTTGCACCGGTAGCCGGGACAAACGAATTTTCGGTGACCGGGGATCTGACCATCAGGGATACCAGCCGTCCGGTTACCTTTACACTATCGATAACCGATGGCGTTGCGAGTGGTGAGTTTCCCATCAGTCGCAGTGACTACGGGGTTGGTACCGGCGGGCAGGATGAGTTTATTGAAGAAGAGGTGACAATTCGATTTGCAACTGCTCTGAAGTAGTCGCACTGCAACAGCTCCGCATTTTTACCGAGCCCTCGGAAAAATCCTCAGGTGAACAAGCATGGCAATTCTAAAAGACAGTGGAATCAGCGGCAGGGTTACCGGTCTGCTTGTTCACAAAGATGACGGCAGCACCAGTGGCATTGCTACGAGTCAGCGGAGTTCTATTCGCGTTACCTACGCAGGGTTTGAAGGAGAATCTCACAGTGGCCTTACCCGCGCTTCCTGTGTCAGAGTCAAACGGCAATACCCGATTGGAACCTCTATCCGAAACACCAGGCAGATAACTATCGTGTCTGATGAGGAGTTGGCGGAAATAGCAACGCGGTTGGAAATCGCGGCGCTGGAGCCAGGTTGGCTGGGCGCAAATCTCAGTATCTCCGGCATTCCCGAACTGACAACACTGCCGCCTTCATCAAGGCTAATTTTTGCAGGCGGCGTCTCGCTGGTGGTTGATATGGAAAACGAGCCATGCGACGGGCCTGCCAATGAAATAGAAAAGCACTACCCCGGGAAAGGGCGCCTGTTTGTGAAACACGCATTAGGCCACAGGGGAGTTACTGCATGGGTAGAGCGGGAAGGAGTGCTCGAATCAGGTGACACTGTTGAGGTGCACATGCCGCCTTTGCGGCAGTATCGAGGGCCGGTGCAGTTTACATAACCTGACCGACTGCGATTTTACAGGTTTTTCGTGTTTAATCACCAAAAAAAACGCGGCCTGAGCCGCGTTTTTGTCTGGTCCCACAGGTACCTCGTCTTTAGATAAGCACCATTGTTGGCACGTTACCAACGTGTGCTGACTTCATCCTCGACAGGGGCCAGAAACTAATTGTTTCGGATTAGCCGCCCAAAAGTGGACCCAGCAGGCCCTGACCCAGTGCACCGGCACCAGCTCCACCTAACAAGCCACTGATAATCTGCTTGGGATTGATTGAGCCACTGGCTGCTGCATTACCAGCTGCTGCTGCCGCTGCGCCGCCTTTACCCATCAAGCCACCGATAGCGCCACCGCCGAGCAAACCTGAGACGATGCCGACTAGCGGGCTTCCCATGCTGCCACCTAAAAGACTTTGAATGAGCTGGCCACCAGCGAATCCACCGCCACCACCAATTACTGCTGAAATTATGGTTCCTAGCATCGATATTTCCCCTTTTACAAGTGGACCCTCGCGGGTCGTCTATTTAGTTTTCTTCGAATCGCTGACGTGAACTGACGCCCCGAAGTGCACAAATTATAGTGCACCAACTTATTCCTATGTGGCTGACTTGATGAAAAATTGTGAACTTACGGTGATGAGTCGGATTATTGACTCGTGCCAGGCAGGTGATCGGAAAGCCGTGCCGCAATGGTTTTCATGAGGTCTGAATCAACGTTTGCGAACGCAAAACGGAGGAAATTCTCCTGCCCGGGGCCAAACATTTCACCCGGAAGGGCCAACAAGTTAGCGCTGGTTGCCAGTTGGCGTGCTACTACTCGCGCCGGAATACCTTCGTGCGGGTGTCTCAGGTAGGCGAAATACGGCCCGAGTGCGGTTATTTCGTAACCGTGGTTGCCGTCAGCCATCGCTTGTTGAAACGATTCGGCGCGACTGTACATCAACTGGCGCTTCTCCTCCTTCCACGCTGCTACATGCTGCAAGCCGTAAAGGGCGGCACGTTGAGATATCTGCGCGGCACAAATGGATACACAATCAAGCACTTTTGTAACCTGATGATTCATGGCCACAGAAGCTGCCAGTGCCCCCACTCTATAGCCGGCAAGTGCGTACGCTTTCGAAAAACTATAGAGATGAATAGCAGTGGCGGGCCAGTCCGGATCGTCAAATATACGATGTGGCGGAGCCTCTGGCTGGTCGCGAAAATCTCGATAGGTTTCATCGATAATTAACGCAATACCGTTCGATTTACATAATTCGTAAAACGAGTTAATCGTGGCTGGCGGGTAGATTTGCCCGGTTGGATTATTGGGGGAGATCAGCACGATGGCCTTTGTTTTTTTGCTGATGAGGGCAGCTGCGCGCTCGTCATCAGGTAACAGCTGGTCGTCTGCCAGGCAGGGAAACGGTACAGCTTTTACACTGAGCATATCCAGTGACATTTTATGATTAAAGTACCAGGGTGAGGGCAGGATTACCTCGTCTCCGGGTTCACACAAAGAAGCAATGGCAACGTAAAAAGCCTGGTTGCACCCTGCAGTAATAGCAATATTTTCTGCCGTAACCGAGTTACACGAACTGTTTGCCAGGGTACTGGCATAGGCTTCTCGCAATTCAGGTAGTC
The DNA here is from genome assembly GCA_937957915.1 of uncultured Granulosicoccaceae bacterium. Classification (GTDB taxonomy): domain Bacteria; phylum Pseudomonadota; class Gammaproteobacteria; order Granulosicoccales; family Granulosicoccaceae. The sequence goes on from CALGNZ010000140.1 coordinate 9,973, forward strand.
CGAGCACAGGGCCATAGGCACTGGTTGGTCTTTCTTTTAAGACCGTTGCCATGTGATCGAGAATAGCGCTTGCTGTTGCATAGCCGGGTACTGCTTGTGACACATCTATCAGTGGCTTATCTTCGCTAAAACGCCTTCCTGCTATCCAGCTTGCAGCTTCAGGGACTGGCGGGAATTCTGTATTGCTAACGAACTGGTTCAGTTGCATTGTCGAGCGCCGTGCGATGTGGAAGCTATCGTCGATGATAGCGTGGTAATACCAACTATGCGGTATGTGTATCTGGTAACAATGGTGTCGCTGCTTTTGCTATTGCTGAACAGGGGGGCATATGCCGCAACCCCCCGTTGCCCATAAACTCAACTAGCTCCAGACGCCGCCTTTATTGCTAACAGGCTTCCAGGCGTCGTCAGGGTGTTCCTTTTGATTCCAGCCTCGATAAGGGTGTCTGGCTAATAAACGCTCGTTTTTAAAAACAAAGATAAGCACCATGCCTGCGATAAAGCCTCCGATATGCGCCCAGAACGCAACTCCGCCACCACTGGCACCCATTGAACTTACCGCTCCAAATATTTGTACCACTATCCAGTAACCAAGCATGGCGATAGCCGGAATAGCAAAAGTTCGAATGAAGACAACTAAAAATAGCAACATGTGCACATGGACTTTCGGATACAACACAATGTAGGCGCCCATAACGCCGCCAATCGCACCTGAGGCGCCGACCATCGGTATTGGTGAATGCAGGTCGGCCAGCACTTGTGCGGCAGAGGCAGCCAGGCCGCACAGTAGATAGAAAAACACAAAGCGAACCGGACCCATGGCGTCTTCGACATTGTTGCCAAAGATCCACAAAAACCACATGTTGCCAAGCAAGTGCATCCAGCTGCCATGCATAAATATAGAAGTTACAGCGGTATGCCAGTCTGGTATGCCATCGATGTTGCAAAAGCCTGGTCCTGCACTCACTGAAGAGCCTGTAAGATCAGCCGGGATCAATCCAAACTGACAAACTGACGCACTTAGGGCAGGTTCTACACCGATACCCTGCAGAGCGAGCCAGGCGATAACATTTAGCGCAATCAGGGCATAGGTTACGTACGGAATTTGTAGTTGGGGATTCTCGTCTCGAATCGGGAACATCATGGATTTAAGGTTTCCTTTGCATGGTGAGATAGCCTGGAGTGCGTTTTAGATAGTGCCCCGTGCAGATATAGGTATGGAGTGCGGATCACTCTGTTGCAGGTTCCTTAAGTAGCACGATGCGCCAGCGACATGTTGGCCTTAAGTCATTCTAATGCCCGCTTTGCTATCAGTGAAGAGCGCGCATCTTGCCTGACTGCCGTATGGCTTGATTGTGGACAGGCGCCGGGCGGTGTTAAAAGGTGTTATCCAATCATCAAATATCGTCGGCGAAGTTTCTACTGTGTAGTTAACCCTATGCAGGTGGGTAACCGGTGTCGCAACCGCTGTGCCTTGATAGCTGAGGTGTTTTGGGATCTGCCGGCGCTACCCATGAAGCGTCAAAGTTTAGTGTATCAAAAATGAGTCATGGTCGATCTCTGCGGAAAGTTGAATTATCATTGCACTCATAGCATGGTCGGACCGTTGTTGAATATTGTCACCTGCAGGTGACGCCGATCGAGCCTGTTAACAATGCTAACCGATTTAGACAGCTGATCAGAGGTGTAGTGTTTGCAGAATATTACTGGTCAACACTAACTCTGGTATGTAACAGTCGAGTTGTTTGCAGGCGAGTGTTGGCTGTGATTCGCGTCCCAAAATCTTATTAATGCTGTTGTGCTCAGGCTTAAGTTAATCGATCAGAATCAAGCTGATTCTGTTCCAAGCGTCTGTCGGCACGGCGAATTAGACGTAATTCCATTAAAGCAGGCGTTCGAGAACTCATGAAGAAATTAATGAAAACAGACTACCTGGCCAAGTTGCCAGTGTCATGCATGTTAGCTGCAACCATAGCTATTGCCGGGTGCTCCGGTGATCAATTGGGGGACACCAATGGTGGTTTTGCCGCCGGTAGTAGTACCGGGACAGTTCTCGGTGCTGTTGGTGCTGTGGTACTTGCCAGCGCACTTTTAGCGAGTGATGACGATGATGATGCAGTCGCAGGTGAAACAACCGGTGCTGCTACCACAGGCGGAACGACTGGTGCCACAACGGGTGGTGCTACAACGGGCGGAACAACGGGTGGAACAACAGGTGGTGCTACGACGGGCGGAACAACCGGTGGTGCTACAACCGGTGGTGCTACGACGGGAGGAACAACCGGAGGCGCTACAACGGGTGGAACAACAGGTGGTGCCACAACGGGTGGAACAACAGGTGGCAGCACGAGTCCTGTAACGCTGGGGCAGGCGGGTGCATTTCAAACGAACCTGGTGGTAGATGAAACTGTACCGGTAGCGACATCAACTGGTGAGGCAAATGCAGCGCTTGGGTTTAACCGGGCTACAGGCGATGCCACTGGCGATGTTGTGCTTTCAGGCATAACGGTTACCGGCGATACCCGAGTTGACATCATGGTGGGCCCTCCAGGCGCAAATGGTTTTGTTGCCATTGAACTGGAAATGACAGGGCCGAATACCTGGTCTGTGCCGGCTGTACTGTCTGATGATCAGCGAAATATTGTTTTGCAAAACATCAATGCCGGCAATCTCTACGTAGCAGTGCGCTCCGCTGGATTTCCGAACGGTGAATTGCGTCGTCAAATACTGCCTGCCGGAGTGAGTCGTTATACAACGACATCCGCTGGTTCAACCGGTGGCAATGCTGACGGATTTCTTATGGTAAACAATCAGACCGGAGACTACGCAATAACCTGGAACACTGTTGGTGCGGAGGCGCTTGCTTCGGCTCATGTCAATGATGGCATTGTGTCCGGTAACTCTGAGAACAACCTTTTTTCTCTTTCGCAGCGTTTGAGTAATCCGGCTCAGTTTTTTGGCTATGGCAACTTTATGGATGTTAATGATCCGTTGGCTGACCTCATTACTCGATTGGGAAGCACAGAAGGATTGTGGCTTGATGCACATGCGGTTTCAAACGATGGCAGAGTCTTTCATGGCAGGCTTGCGCCAAATTCATTCTAGGAAAATACTCCGGCAAATTGATATGAATAGACGGTGAAAAAACAGCGCCACCAGCAATGGTGGCGTTTTTTTTACTGCCCTCAGCTTATGCAGCAACCGCTGTGCAACACGACTATGCAGCAGCGAGTGTCTGGCAAATCTGCGGCTTTTGTTCAGTGATTTTCTTATGGATGTCGGGCACAAGTCGTTTGTGGCGAGTCAGCTTAAACCGGTTATTACCTCGATTCACACTTAGACAGTCGATGATTGATGTATCTGTTGAAGAAGTAGCCCGTCTGGAAATCCTCGTAGACTTCAAATTGATAAGCCGTACGCGGATTGTAGCGAAATTGTCTGGCCAGGAATTTTGCAAATGTGCCTGTACTTAGCGGGTGAATATAGACGGTAATATCGCTGAAGAATGAATCGGTGTTCAGCAATTCGTTTTCCAGTAACTCAACCAGTATGTCTGTGGCCAGTCCGGTCAGCCGCAGACGATTGTAGTTGTGCCATATCTCAAGTGTCATTCTATTCAGCTCTTGCAACGGGCGTCGCCGTTTTTGCAAATCGCTAACCGCCTTTTCTGTGATGTCAACGATTAAAAAGTTTTGTCCCCGGTTATCCATTGAATCTATAAACTCAAGGGTGTTGTTTACCGGGCTGATATAGCCAGATTGATTGTAAAACGCACCTTTACCAAGGCTTGCTAATCTGCTCAGTGCACGCTTTCTTTGCTTGCGGCTGACCAACAGTGGCGTATTTGCCTTAATAGAAGGGCTTTTTGCAAACTCGCGCCACACACCAATGCCTATCTCCTGTGGTGTGACAAAGCGATCAGCTTCGTCTTCAAAATGCTCAACCAGTGTTGCCAGTTGGGCAACCTGTATCGCGGCTGCACACTCGGCCACTACAGGCTTTCGATACAGCGCGTTAATGCCATCGCTAAGTGAGCTGGATGGAATATCGTACCCGCGTCGTGTTGAGGCCGACCAGTCGGAAGCAGGTGGGGTGAAGGGGTCTCGCGGATCATCACCGGGTTCCGGGAATACAAAGTCAGTATTGCCTATAATTTTTCCAGTGGCCGCGATTACGCTCTCTCGCAGCCTTCTGTTAACAAGACACCTGCTTGTGTCAGATTGAATGGCGTTGTTTACTCTGGATACCAGGCGGGCGTGGTCAGCGCCTGAGCTTGTGGCGATTGTGTTCCGATCTCCTACATTGAAAAGGGGAGTTCGGTGGTGCTGACAGGTGTCGGTGTTAAGAGTGTCAGGTGAATCGGCAAGGTGAGTTGTTTGCCAGCCAAGTTCTTCCAACAGTTCGAGATGGCATTGAAGAGTGTCTGCTGCATAGGTTGTTCCAGGAAAGCTCGATATCACACAGATACCAAGCGCTGCCAAAAGCGTGCTTAATGCTAATGCCATCCACTTACGATTCTGCAGTGTGCTGTGGCCTGGTTGTGTACCCTGGTTTTTAGGCCTGGTCGCGGGGCAGCTAGTGCTCATGAGTCAGTTCGCGGGAAGCCGCTATCGCTGCAGATCGTCGTCAGGCTTTGTCGAATCGTCTGCTGCCTGCGTAGAGTCGTCCGATTCGTTATCGCTGGAGCCGAGCTCTGCATCGACATCGCGCGGTGGTGTCTCTGTGTCGAGCTGATCTGACTTGATTTGCACAGTATTGTGAGTTTCGTTGTCGTCAGCTTCGTCGGGCTGGCCAAATTTGGTTTCCGGCAGCCAGTTTTTAAATTCCACGCCATAGATTTCCCACACCGTTACAAACAGCGCCGCAATGATGGGGCCGATGATAAAACCAGAGAAACCGAAGGTAAGCAGGCCGCCAATTGTGCTGAAAAAAATCATCAGCTCATGGAGCTGGGTATCGTTGCCAACCAGCTTTGGTCGCAATACGTTATCAATTGTGCCAACCAACAGACCGCAAAATGCAAACAGGCTTCCAGCGTATAAAAACTGACCATTAAAAGCCAGGTATAACACGGCCGGGAACCACACCAGTGCTGCGCCAATACCGGGAACCACGGAGAGCAACATCATCGTCACACTCCAGAAAACGGCATTGGGTATGTTGCACATCCACAGGGCAATGCCTGCCAGTCCTCCTTGTAGAAAGCCAATGACAGCGGTGCCCTTGAGGGTCGCGACGGTAACGCTTCTGAAACGGTTGAGTAGTAGTCCCTCGTTTCTATTATCGAGTGGCAGGTAGAACAGAATCAGTCGCAGAAGACGGTCGCCGTCCATCAAAAAGAAAAAGAAACTGTACAAAACCAGCAGCCCTGTGACCATAGCGCTGACGGTACTTATCGTTGCACTCTGCAGAAAATCCACACCGGTGGTACTAAAAGAAATCAGTACATTTCCGAGGCGCTCTGCTAGTAGTTCGCGGTAAGGTAACAACCGGTCGTAGAAGGGCAATGATTGCAGCCAGGACTGGACGGTTTCTGGTTCATTGATTATTTTTTGAAGACTGGGAATGGCCGTTGAAGCAAAGTCTGCCGCCTGTCCGGCGACAACCAGCGCGATTAGAGTGACTGGCACAAAAATAAAGCACAATACCAGTAGCAATGTTGCCATTGAGGCAACGCCACGCTGACCCGGCACCCAGCTTAAAAACTTCCGATAGACCGGATGAAAAACAGCGGCAAACAGGCTTGCCAGAAATATAGCTTCAATGAAGCGACCGATGATTCCGAAAAAGAGCGCCGAAATAGCGGCAACCACAATCAGCAGCACACTTTTGTTGACCACTGTGGTGTTATCCATCGGTCGAGATACCGTAACGGGAACTGATAGGGCACAGTTTAACGCCAATCGCGCAGTATGGCAGTCTTCTTTTCGAGATCAGGCGCCTCGTCTCTGAACAGGATAGACAGACATTATTAACAGGTTTGTTGTCAGGTCACAGCAAACCGGGCGCAGTAAGCTGCAGTCGAAGACTTGTTTCATCAGTGCCCGATCAAATGCGCTTGCAGCTACTGGTGTCCAGAGGGTGCGGATGTCTGCTGCGACCACTGCTGTGGAACACACTGGCTGTATCCTGCTCGCAGATAAGCTATGCTCATCTGCGCTGGCGATTGTGCCAGACTCTAATTTGAGCGTACCGAATTGTCCTCCGCAACACGTCTTCGATTAGCGCAACTGCTAATTATCATTACTCCGGCAATTTGGTCGGCCAACTATATCGTAGCGCGAGCCGCACCTGGCATTATTGAGCCACATCTGCTTGCATTTCTGAGGTGGCTTTTTGCGTTTGCACTTATGCTGCCTCTGGCATGGACTGAATTGCGTACACAATGGCCGAACTGGATTGGCGAGTGGAAAGATTTGCTCGTACTGGGTGGCCTTGGAATGTGGATTTGCGGTGCATTTGTCTATATCGGCGGGCAGACTACTGAGGCCGTTAATATCGGATTGATCTATGCGATTGCACCTGTGCTGATAGCGGTGGCGTCGGCAAGGCTATTCTCTGATCGATTGCGCGGGTTGCAAATAGCGGGTTTGATTATGGCTTTGACCGGAGTGGTATTTATTGTATCGAGGGGGTCATTGCAGAAACTACTGGCAGTTGATTTTACCCGCGGTGATGTGTGGATAATTATCGCAGTCCTGAGTTGGACGCTCTATTCGATACTGCTGCGGCTGAGGCCCAGTTGTCTCGGTACGTTTGCCAGGCTGACTGCCATCTGCGGGTTTGGGGTGCTGGTCTTGCTGCCGTTTACGGCGGTTGAATGGATGCTGACGTCTCCTCCAACTGACTGGCCAAAAGCGCTCTTTCTCAGCGCCGTGGCCGGACTGCTACCTGGCTTCGGGGCCTATCAGGCTTATTCATTTATGCAAAAGGAACTAGGGCCGGCGCGTACGGGACTGGTATTGTATTTCGGGCCGATTTACACGGCGTTGATAGCCTGGTGGTTACTGTCTGAAGCGCCAATGTGGTTCCACGGCGTTGGCACCTTGCTGATACTTCCGGGAATGTATCTGGCGATGCGTGAACAAAAAACCTGATATTTAAGGTTAGCCTGTATGTGTATCGTGTTCGCTTGTTTAGCGAGGCCACTGGCTTATCGATCCTGCTATACCGGCATGGTCAGTCAGTGCACGGCAATCAAGCCACAGCGCGTTTTTATGAACTCGTCCAATAATTGGTTCCGGCAGTGATCGGGTAATACTGGCAATCGACTCAGCTGTATGTGTTGAAGTATTGCCCTCAAGTACCACCGCATGGCTGGGGATCGTCTTCGTTGGCAATGCACCACTGCCAATCTGGCTTTCACACGCTCTTATTGATATGCCGATAGTGTCCGGTAGATTCTGCCTGAGGCATTCAGCCAGGAGTGTCGCACTTTGTTTAATGACGTCTTCTGCGCGGGTCAGTAATGCGAGCGCCGGTAGGCTGGTGGTTAACGATTCGGGTTTGCTATAGAGTTTAAGCACAGCCTCAACGGCGGCCAGTGTAACCTTGTCGAGTCGCATTGCCCGCTTAAGAGGATTGCGGTTTATTTTATCAATGAGATCTTTCCTGCCGGCTATCAGTCCACACTGCGGTCCGCCCAGTAACTTGTCGCCGCTAAATGTAATGATATCGGCGCCTTCATCAATTGATTGTCTGGCGGTTCGCTCAGCTGGCAAACCGTAACTCGCAAGATCGAGTAAGTTACCGCTGCCCATATCGTCAATCACTGGTAAACCGTGATCGCTTGCGATAGCCGCAAGTTCAGCGACCGAGACACTGTGCCCAAACCCTGCGATTTCAAAGTTGCTCGTGTGTACTTTCATTAACGCCGCAGTTTTTTTGTTGACGGCGTTAAGGTAGTCGTAGTCGTGAGTGCGATTGGTAGTGCCAACCTCCACCAGCTTACAACGAGCCTTCTCCATGATGTCGGGCATGCGAAATGATCCGCCTATCTCAATCAGCTCTCCACGTGACACGATGACTTGTCGTTTTTCTGCGAGCGTATTAAGAACCAGAAGTACCGCAGCAGCATTGTTATTGACAGCCGTAGCTGCTTCGGCGCCAGTCAGCTCGCAAATCCAGTGGGCAATATGATCATCGCGCTTGCCGCGTTTGCCGCTTGCGAGGTTGTATTCCACATTGGCGGCGCCGGAACTTACGCTCACCATCGCGTCAATAGCTGCCTGGGGATAGGGCGCTCTGCCGAGGTTGGTGTGCAGGATTATGCCGGTCAGATTAAAAATTGGTCTGATAGACGGGTTGAATTTCTCGGTCAAAATAGTTTCACTGCGGCAAATAATGCGATCAGTTGTCACAGATCTGGACTGAAGATTAGCAGATGAGTCATCAGTTACATTGGAAGGTTCGAGGTCGGACCCACGCTTGCGGGTAGCGATGGTGCTTCTCAGCTGATTCAGTTCGCTGACTACGGTTTGTTTAACACTATCTTTACCGAAATTTTCGACCAACTGGTTGATGCGGGTGTCGCGCAGTAATTCATCGACGGAAGGCAAATTTGCAAAAGGTGATGGTGGAGGGGGCTGTGGCATTTTCTTCATTGGTCAGGCGCCATCTTTTATCGGACGGATTATCACAGTAGTCAGATAGTCTGATTGATAGTTCCTGACTGACTCGCGTAGACTTTGATTCGACCCGAACCCGTGCGGCACGTCAGTCGAGTGTGACATTCAGAGATGGGGCAGAGTTTAGCAGGATGTTTAGTAGACTATTGAGCAGTATCTGACGTCAATACCCATTTTTCAGACTACGTTAGCTGTGGCGAGTGTGTTGCCATAATTTACGGTACGGGCTAGCTGCTGTGCAACTTAGAACAACTGGCCGACGATAACCTGAACATAAGCGGATGCGGGGATTTCCTGTACGCGAGCTCTTCTGGAGTGATCAATCTCAAAACCCGGCTCGTTAGCTGCGCTACGGCGCAGCGGGGCCTGCTAGGCTGACAAGCGCCATCGATGGGGAATGATGAACATCCGAGCCAGATTCTCAAGTTTGGCATCGTCGGATTGAATTAATGTCTCTCTCAACAGCCTGAGCCGGCTGCCGGCATAGGTTGTAAGCCAGAACCAGTCGCCAATCTGTCGGCTTGACGGGCCAATTGTGTTGGCGCGCTGCTCATACGATGGCGCGGGCTGGTCAATCAGGAAAGCGCCTAACGCGGCCTCTGCATAGCAGGCTTTGATATCATCAATAGCAAGGCGCAACATCAGCACATCTGAAAAATTGTCACGTGGCGACTTCACCACAGTATGGTTGTTGATAACGTGGTCAACCAATTCGGCACACTGTTCAATAGGCACACCTGAAACCCCGACTGTGGTACGGCCGGTATTTGCGATGTGTTGTTCATACGCAGGTTTTAAACACTCGTATTCATGGCGGATACTCGGGTGCTCGCCGACCTCCGGTGCACTCCAGTCAGGAGCAGGCAGCGCGCGCGAATCTTCTTCTGCAAAGTCGACAATTTGCCTCGGGGTTGAGGTTTCGACCAACTGCAAAGCCTGGAGCAGGACGCGTTGTTGTAGCGCACTGTCTGTGGGCGCCCCCAGCGGCCGACCAAGTTCAAATGGTACCCATAACGCACGTGGCGGCAGTATCTTTTCCAAATGCAGTCGGACTAGTCCGATAACAATAGTGCTAATTTCGTGTTGCTCAATCCAATGTGCAATTGCGCTCACGGCGCGAGTACAGTTGGGTCAGACAGGCAGCAGGCAGACAGTATTAATATCTTTGCTTTTCAGTTCGGCGGCCAGAGTGTGAACATGGCTTTCCATTTTCTCCGGAGCGGTCGCGCCCATAAAGGAATAATGTTCACTGGCGGCATGTGCAACAGTGCCCTGTTGCGCTAACTCCTGTAGCCGTTGCCGCGGAAATACCGTGTTGATATCTTCTGCGAAGGCGGTGCGGTCAAAGTTGACAGACACGTGATTGATTAAAATGTCGGTGTCAGCGACGCTGTGGTCAATGGTCTGGTAGCCGCCTGTGCCTGCACGTATGTTGTCGCCACCTCGCAGCATGAGGCCTGCGGTAGAGATCAGAGCAACTCTGCATTCTTCCAGTGGTCTGGGTGAGGTGAATGCTGCGTTCTTAAATTCCGGGCACGCTAATGCCTCAAGGTGTGCGCGTTCGTTGTCAACGCTGTCGTGTAGTCTGGCCATATCGATCCTGGGGCGGTGGTGTGCGGGAATAGCAACATGTGTCTATTAGAGTGTGCCATTTGGTTCACAGCAAGGCAAAACCCGTGGTTAATGGTACCCCCACCCCGCAACGAGGGCGAAAGGGTGCGTTTGTTCATTAAGCTGGTGAGCAGGTTGACCGAACTTATCGTGTTCTAACCGTCTGGTTTATGATGGGCCCCGCACTCAGGCTGAAGGTGCCTTCGGTTAAATGATCAGGGCTACGTGTTAAGGGCAAGGTGTTAAGGGCAAGGTGCGCTCTGTTTGTTGCAATGCACTTGAGGAGTTGCCTGCAGGTGTTGCAGACTTGGTGACTACCAGTGAAACTGCAACGTAGTGCATTGGTAATCTGGCCACTCCGGCTTATTTTTCGGGATACAGGATGATAACTGTCAGGCACATTTTTCTCTCACAGGCGAGACGGCATTGATTGTAGTTACAGCGGGGCATGTTGATCATGGTAAAACCAGTCTGGTTAAGTGCCTGACTGGTACGGACACAGACAGACTGCCGGAGGAAAAGAAACGCGGTATGTCGATAGACCTGGGTTTCGCTTATCTGTCACACGAGCCGGAATTATCTGATAGTCAATCAGGGCCCGTTACCGGTGACAAAGTTGAGACTGGTGATGTTGCAGCCGGCAATGCACGTCAGATTGCCTTTGTCGACGTGCCAGGTCATGAGAAGTTTGTTCGTAATATGATCGCCGGTGTGTCCGCGGTAGATGCTGCATTGCTTGTGATTGCAGCAGATGATGGTCCAATGCCACAAACGCTGGAGCATCTTGCAATCTTGCAACTGTTGCACGTGCCCCGGTTGATCGTGGCAATCAGTAAAACAGATCTGGTAGATCAACAGCGGCTGGCAACCGTGCGGGAGGAAATCGCCACACTGCTCAACGATACCAGTTTTGCTGATGCAATCATGATTGACGTATCTGTAAATGATCAGCAATCCGTTGAACAGGTTAAGGCCACGCTGCTGAGTAGTCTGGTAGAGCAGGGAGTTAACCCGCCGTCAGTGAGGGAGGTAAACGATGGATCGTATTTCAGAATGTCGATTGATCGGAAATTCTCTATCACCGGTGCCGGAACCGTCGTCACCGGTACCGTTACCTCCGGTGAGGTTGTGATAGATCAGGAAATCTATGCGCTGTCCGGGCAGGTTGCTCTCCGAGTCCGGGGCATCCATGCGCAGAACCAGATTGCGGTGCACGCAGTGGCGGGCCAGAGGTGCGCGCTTAACCTTGTTGGTGGTGGGTTAAAGAAGGCTCGTCTGGAACGAGGCGAGTGGCTCAGTTCTAATCAGTTATTGCAGCCGGTTAATTACTTCGATGTACGCCTGACTCCGTCGCTGCCGCGCATAACATTAAAGCACTGGACGCCAGCGCATTTCCATGTGGGGGCGTCTGACATTCCCTGTCGAATTGCGTTGCTGGACAAGCAGCAGGCCTCACAGGGTGAATCAGTCTATGCACGCATTCTTTGTAACAAAGCAGCAGGTGTTGTGCGCGGTGATCGCTTTGTGCTTCGCGATCAGTCTGCGCGTCAAACTATAGCGGGAGGCACAGTGATTGATCCACTGCCGCCGCGCAGAGGAAGGTCTCGTCCGCAGCGGCTGGAAGTGCTGCGTGCTATAGATCAGCCAACAAAAGTACAGGCATTGCAACAGTTGGTCAAAGCGTGCGAGGCGGGTGTGTCGGTTAATCAATTCTCACTGCAATTTAATATACACCCTCAGGCTGTGCTCGATCTTGTTGAGCAAATTGACCATACAGTAACAACACAGCCGCAGGGTGATGCATGGATAATTGAACACTCGCAGTGGTTAATTTTGATGGCGAACGTGCAACAGGCGCTGCTGGCGTGGCACGAAGGCAACAAGGATGTACTCGGTGCAGACGTTGAGCAATTGCGAAAGCAGATGAAGGTGAGTGTTGCCAGGCCGGTACTGGTCGATCTGTTACGACAGCTTTGTCTGCAAGAGAAGCTGACAAAGCGGGGTGCGGTGTACCTTGTGACGGGGCGGGAGACATCGCTTGGTGCAGAGACTGAACAATTGTGGAAACAGATGTTGCCGATTTACCAGAGCTTCAGTCCGGTTGCACCCAGGGTGCTTGAATTGGCGGAGGCGCTTGCAAAAACTTCTGAGCAAACGCTGGCACTGCTCAATAGTTTTGTGGCTCACGGGCGCATGTACAGGGTAAGCGACAACCGCTATTTTCTACCGGAAGATTTGTTGCAGCTTGCAAAAGTTGCGGAGGCGCTCGCGGCAAAGGAGCAGCTAACAGTAGCGGCCTTTCGCGACCAATCCGGCATCGGCCGAAATCTGGTGGTTGAATTGCTCGAGTTTTTCGATCGAGTTCAATTGACCCGCCGGCTTGGGCAACACAGAAGATTGTTGCGCAGCGCTGAGCAGGTGTTTATAGACTAGTTTGCGCTATGCATGGCGTTGTTGCATGGCCTTGTTTCAGAGCTTTGATACAGAGCTTCGATACAGAGCTTTGACAGATGGCAAGAGTAGTGTCTGGCAGGTTGCTTGTGTGAGAGCAGTACAAACGCGCCACGGCGAAGCCGTGATATTACACCGACTGTTCGTTAACTACAGCGATGTGAATGCACAATCTGATGGTGTTAAAGAAAGATAAAAAACGCAAAGCAATTGCGCTGTGCTCAACATTCCGCAGGTTCCGGCTGATTGGTCGCATAGAGGCTTTCGCTTACTCTTTGCCTGCTCTTCGCCAGCGCTTAGCCAACTGAAAAGTAGGTTCACCGGAAGGGCATGTCCTATCGCTTCGTTTTTGTTTTTTCAAAAATGAATGCCCCCGATATGGGTGTCCTGTCTGCCACCCCCTACTGATGGTGTTCCGAGGTTTTTTTACTTTGCCAGGGTAGTTAACAGTTGCCCGGCCAATTGCATGAGATCGGTTTTCGACCCACTGTAACGACCATCTATGTGCACAATATAGTTGCCAGCGGTCGCTGTAACTACCTTTATGGGGTACGCGGCGTTAATCATTCCATTGTTCATGTTGCCACTAGCGGTGTACATATCAATTCGTAACGGATGCTTGTTGTCGCGATCAATGTTTGCTGTGTGCTGGCTTGTCGTCCAGTTGCTGAGTGTCACCAGCGTGCCGTTCAGATCGCTGTAGGTCTGAGAGGTGGAGTCGAATACAAGTTCAGCCGTATTGGTTGCAGTGTTGATGGTGTCAGTCTGTAACGCAATAATTGCGATTGGAATTGGTGTGTCGCTGTCCCTGTCGTAGTACTCGTGCTTCGCGGTAGCGAGAACCTTGGTTGTATAGAAGTCGACAATCGGTCGTCGCGCTTCCGGGTTAACACTGAACGCTGCCGCGGCCAGAACATTTCTCTTTAGTGTTCCCTTGCGACGTTTGCTCCATGGTTTTTGTGAGCTCTCGATGGCGTTCGACAGGATCAGATTGCGAACTTCGCGCTGCCGATTGGGAAACGATGCGGGGTCGATGATCTGTATCGAATCTCTTGGTGGTGAGGCGAACGCGGTTGCTACCAGCCTTTGCCCGTTGGGCCGTTTCATCAATGCGTCGATAAACCGTTCGCCCTCCTTGTAGACGAACTCAAGGCTTTTAAAATTTCGATTTTGTACATACTCAAGAGCCGGGTCTGAGGGGGTATCCACCTCAAACATATACTGGTTGAGCGTATCAAAAGCGCCACTGCAGCCAGACAGTTTGCATAATCGTCGTGTATGCCATTGAGCATGGCCTTCAATGATGGTCGATTTGGCAAAGACTTCCTGGTACGACGTGTTTTTATTACTGTTGAAAGCATTGTGTCGAACGTGGTCACTGGCATGAATGAGTTCATGTATCAATAGCGCCTGGATTGATGCCTTGTCTTCCCGTTCAGTCTGATCAGACCTCGTGGTTGATTCGCGACTGGTGCGCAGATAATCGATGAGGTTGTCGCGGTGCATCAGAATTTTACGCTGATCTGGCGAGTAGATTGCCAATACCGAAGCCGTCTGTGCCTTCAGAATATTATCGACCAGTGATTCTGCGAAATCGGCATTGGTTAAATCATGGCTGAGTGCGCCGAGTAAGCTGGTCCGAGCGTGGATAGCGATGGTACGTTCGTCTGCTACTTCGGCTGTCAGGTTGCTGAGGTCGACTCGCTGATCACGCGCCACGATGTCTCGTGCTTCTTCGTACCACTGCAGAATTTTCCCCGTGTCCAGCCCGCCTACCGAGGCGGTGTTATGTTGCAATGCCTGGACTGGTTCGGTAGCTGCTGGGGTTCCCGGACCTGTCTTTACCGGCATGCCTGGGGCGCAGGCAGACAATGCCAATGCAGCGGCAAGAACGAGAACAGTTGACAAGTATTGAACGCGCGAGCCAGTTATGCTCCCATAGGCGGCGCAATTGCGATGGCGATCATGGCTCGGGTCACCGGTTGTGGTGCCACGCGCAACATGATTACTGGCGCAGCAGGGCGCAGAGTCGAATTCTTCTGGGGAATACATAGAGTCGCAGGGTGTCTTTTAGACGGTATCGGACGTCGTTCTGGTGGGTTGATTACCCAATATCGAAATCGTGGATTGCGTCCAAATTGGCAAAAACATGTCGTACTGCGGTGTGGGCATGAAGAGCTTCCCAATTTTGCGACCCACCCTCGGATAGCGTTGTTATGATCGGCGAACACGCCAGTTTAATCTTATACGTGCGGTTCAGAGTAATTCGAGTGTGACCGGCCGCTCGATCAGCTCGAACGCCTGTATTAAGGGATTTCCAAAAAGCATTGAGGCTCGGATGATTACCAGAATGTCACAAAGTTATCGTAAATCAGGTCGGGTTAAAACCGTTTTAGTGAAAAATAATTTACCGCGACCAGGCATGCTACGCACCGTCTTTATGGCACTATGCGTGTTCTGCACAGCCTCGCTGGTCGCAAATCAGGCAGCTCGCGCGGACAGCACAGTGCATGACCTGGCAGACATTAATTTAAAAGAAAATCAGAAGGTTACTATCCGATTTCGTGTTCGGGGCACTGGTCAAAGCTTCCGCTCGACTTACGATGAGCTCTACTCAGAGCATAGCTGGGAACACCCACAGGCGTTTATTGTCCGAATACCGCGTATCGTCACACACCAGTTGGCTGAGAAGGGCATTCTGGATGCCGCTCGGCATTTCTATGGTCATCACGTAGAGGCAACCGGGCTGGTCGAGGCCATCGAGTTTGGCGATATCCAGCGTTTTGTGCTGGTTGTGCAGCGCGGGCAGGACATCATTCGCGCGCAAGACCGCCAGGTAACGCCAACAGCGCACTATGAACAACGCGATGTTGCTGGTTTCAGGGTGTTGCTCAATCCGTCTGTTGTTGAGCGGGCACCATTAGTCGAGCGGGTCATGAATACTATCAGCGATCAGATCTCGGCTATGGCCAGCCAACTGCCAGCCACGCAGTTTGAGCGCCTGAAGCAGACGTTCATTTGGGTTGAACTGGATGACGAAGCGGACAAAGCCGCGGTCTTTCATAGTTCGCCTGACTGGGTCGTCGCATCGGGCGGCAATCAGGATAAAATCGGCCACATAGAAATTGTCAACGCGAAGAATTTCGTTGGCCTGGCAGCTACTCAACAACCCTCGATATTGTTACACCAGTACACTCATGCGTTTCATCATAAGGTGCTGGGGTCAGACCATGCTGCCGTTGCAAACGCTTTTGAGCAGGTTCAGTTGCGTCGCATGTACGATCGGGTTGAGCATGCATCCGGCTCAGTGGGCGTAGGTTATGCCACATTGGGGCCGGCCGAATATTTTGCGGAAATTAGCGAGGCCTACTTTGGCCGCAATGACTATTTTCCATTTGACCGTGCACAGCTAAAAGATCATGACCCGCTCGGTCATGATCTGGTAGCAAAGCTGTGGAACGGCGACACCTCTGGTGACTCAACAGTTGTCACCAGCCAGTAAGCAGCTTTGCAGTAGAGTACTGCTGTACTAGCTGGTAGCACCGTCTTGTCGTCGCATCGTGCGCCTGACCAGCAACGCCAACATTAACAGTAGTGACATGCTGCCCCCGCCGCTGTTTCCCCCGATTGTCTCGGTGTTACCGGTAGCTGGTGTCGCAGGTGACGTGGTAATAACGGCGACGGGTAATACGATCTCGTTGTCACTGACGACGTCCTCTGACTCCGTCGCACTGACAGATGCAATCAATGTCGAATCCCCGGCACTAATGGCGGTAGCCACGAACGCGACCGTTGCAGATGCATTTGGTGCCAGTTCAGCCAGGCTGCAAAGGACATTGATACCGTCAATGGTGCAGTCGGCGCTGGATTGAAATTGCAGATTTGCGGGTAGTATGACGCCAGCCACTGGCGCTGTGGCTACGTTGTCCGGGTTGGCGTTTGTGACGCTCAGTGTGTAAGTGACAGCATCACCAATCAACAGTGCTTCGTCGCCAGTGCTGACAGCAAGCGCCAACTGCAAGTCGACAGTTGCCGGTGTTATTGGCGCCGCATCGATATTTACTGTCGCAGCTGACGTGTTGTTACCAGTGTTGTTGTCAGTCTGGTCTGCGCTAACAGAGGCTTGTACTGTTGCTTGCCCTTGCGCAGTCGCGGTGGCATCCAGGCTAATTGACTGTATTTGCTGAGCGGCGAGCTCGGGCAGTGCGCAAGTCAGGTCGTTGCCGTTGACAAGGCATTGCGATGATGGCGCAACGTTTATCGATGCAGGAATTACAACGGTAGCAACAGGCTGCGTTGCAGTTTCAGTGGCGCTGTTGTTTTCTATATCGACCTTTATGCTGAAGCTATCGCCTACCTGCAAGCTGTCGACTGTGACTGAAGTGTTTACCTGCAGGTCTACCGGGGTTGTTTCCGGGCTATCGTTTTGCAGGGTCAGGCTGCGCCAGCGACCCCGTGCGAACGCGAATGCATCTCCTTCAGGTATCAGGTCGTTAGACAGGGCGTTTGATTCGACTGACAGCGATGCACCGGCAGGTACCGTGATGTCGTTGAAAGTGTGGAATTGTTCGGTGTAATCAACAGTTACCGGGTCATTAATCACCGTGCCGACGACAACACCGTTAACAAGTACCCGATATTCACAGTCGCCGTCGAGCTCTCCCAGTGTGTTTAACGTCAGGTCGTAGACGCCACCATCGCCGCTGTAAACTGCGGTTGCTCGAGCAAATTTGTCGCGGTATTCCTCGATTGCGGCGTTTATGGCCAGCGTGCCACGTTCATCTTCCGTGTAGTACGGAACGGCACCGTCGTCGGTCGACGGAAAGTCGCTGAGTGCTCGCAGGGTGATGGTTTCAGCGTACAGTAGTCCGCTGGCAGTGAGGCACGCGAGCAGTGTTAATGCGCGGCTGGCGACATGTCGAAACTGGATCATAGGTTTCCGGCTGCAAATGACGGGTATAGATATCCAGTGCGACATTGGTGCAAATAACTTGACCCTGATTTCTGTACATAGTCAAAAAAATCGCGAAGAAGCGGGCATTCACAAAGAATATTCTGGCTGGTACCCGGGCCTTATTGATATTGTACGCAGACCAACAATTGCGGTCCCATCGCTAATCAGCCGGAGAGGCGGCTTTCCTATGCCACAACAAGACAGGCCCAGCACCAGCAATATTTCCCTGGTCACAGAAATACTTCGGCAGCGCTTTGGTGAGCGCTTTCAAGATGGTGCGTCAATCTGTGAGCAGCATGCACACACCACAACCTACATTGAGAATCAGCCGCCTGATGCAGTGATTTTCGCGCACAGCGCAGAGGATGTTAGCTGGGTAGTTGGTGTGTGTGCACAGCACAAGTGTCCGGTGATACCGTTCGGTACCGGCTCTTCTCTGGAAGGCCAACTAAACGCGCCGGATGGTGGAATCTCCATTGATGTGTCGCAGATGAATCAGGTTGTCGAGGTTCATCAGGAAGACCTGACAGTCACGGTGCAGCCAGGTGTGACACGCAAAGCGCTGAATGAGTATCTGCGTGATACCGGGCTGTTCTTTCCGATAGATCCAGGCGCAGATGCGAGCCTTGGTGGTATGGCTGCCACGCGAGCATCCGGCACTAACGCAGTTCGCTACGGCACTATGAAAGACAACGTCCTGTCGTTGAAGGCGGTTATGGCAGACGGACGTGAAATCCAGACGGCGAGCCGCGCCAAGAAGACATCAGCGGGCTATGATTTGACGCGTCTGTTAGTCGGCTCAGAGGGCACGCTAGGGGTGATCACCGAGTTGACACTGAAACTGCAGGGTATCCCGGAGTCAATTGCCGGCGGCATTTGTCAGTTTCCAACCGTGGAGGCAGCCTGCCAGGCAGTCATTCAAACCATTCAATATGGCATACCAGTGGCCCGAATTGAGTTGCTTGATGCCGTACAGGTGCGTGCCTGCAATGCCTATTCGAAGCTTGATCTGGAAGAAATGCCAACAATGTTCGTTGAATTTCACGGGTCGGAGGCGTCAACCGGTGAGCAATCCACGCTGTTCGGTGAAATAGTGAGTGATTGCGGCGGGTCTGATTTTCAGTGGACGTCCAAAGAGGAGGATCGCAATCGTCTGTGGCAGGCACGCCACGATGCGTATTGGGCGGCGCGTGGCTTGCGACCCTCGGCGGAAGCGGTGGTCACTGATGCCTGTGTACCGATTTCACGGTTGGCGGAATGTGTCGAGGCAACACGTGTGGATATAGAAGAGCATGGATTGCTGGCGCCACTGGTCGGACATGTTGGCGATGGAAACTTCCATACTACGGTGCTTGTCGATCTTGAAAATGAACAGGAGGTCAATGAGGCAAAGGCATTTGCCAGCCGGTTGAGTGAGCGAGCTATCAGTATGGGCGGAACCTGCACCGGTGAGCACGGTATTGGCCAGGGCAAAAAGGCCTATCTGCACGATGAGCTTGGCGATACGGTCGATTTTATGAAAATGATAAAAGTAGCACTCGATCCGGACAATATTATGAACCCACATAAAATATTTTGACGGCGCAGCTGCTGCAGCAACAGCCGGCCTGGCGTTTGGCTCTGTGTTACCGCGGTCAGGCGCGGTTGATGCTGCTATTTGTGTGGCGCCTCGCACTTTAACGTTTGCGGGCGAAATTTCGGCCTTTTGGGCCACTGGCTCGTCGTATTGAGTAATATCAATCGACAAAAAGTGACTCACACTGCGCGGTGCGAAGCCTGATGTGCTATGAGTTCAGCTCGATTTAGCAAAGATTTGCGGAGTTTCTGCACTCAGGCAATTGCCATTCGGCGCTGGACCTAACACCGTTCTTTGGCTGTGGCTTTCGTTGCGCAGATAAATTCGGCAATGTCCGGCACATTAAGGTTTTGCTTAAACAACAGATACAACCGTGAGGGCCTGTAATGACATTTGATGACCATAGTGATGATATAGACATCGATGACGTAATTGCCAGCGATCAGGCGCACGTTTGGCATCACCTGACACAGCACAAGCCATTTGAAACGGCAAATCCTCCGGTCATGGTTAGTGGTGAAGGTTTGCGCATTACCGATGCTAACGGCAAAGAGTTTCTCGATGCGGTGTCGGGCGGTGTGTGGACGGTAAATGTCGGGTATGGCAGAGAGCGAATTGCAGATGCTGTGCGCGATCAACTGGTAAAGATGTGCTATTTCGCAAACTCGGCTGGCAATATACCAGGGGCAATGTTTGCAAAGAAGCTGATTGAAAAAATGCCTGGTATGAGTCGGGTGTACTTTTCCAACTCCGGGTCTGAGGCAAACGAAAAAGCCTACAAGATGGTCCGTCAGCTGGCAGCAATAGAAAACGATGGCGTCAAACACAAAATAATCTATCGTGACCGCGACTATCACGGTACGACCATTGGCGCGCTTAGTTCAACCGGACAGTTTCAGCGCAAAGCACAGTATGGTCCATTTGCACCGGGTTTCGTGGAAATGCCGCATTGCCTCGAGTATCGCAGCCAGTATGGCGATGTAAATGACTATGGCGAAAGAGCGGCACGTGAACTGGAAAAAGTTATTCTTCAGGAAGGTGCAGAGACCGTTGGGGCAGTTGTGCTCGAGCCAATAACCGCCGGTGGTGGTGTAATAACACCGCCAGAAGGCTACTGGGAAACCATTCAGCAAATATGCAAACAATACAATGTACTGTTGCATATCGATGAAGTGGTTTGTGGTGTTGGCAGAACCGGTAAGTGGTTTGGCTATCAGCACTATGGAATCAAACCCGATTTTGTCACCATGGCAAAAGGCGTTGCCAGTGGCTACGCAGCGATTTCATGTACGGTAACAACAGAAGATATATTTGATCGGTTCAAAGCTGACGCCAGTGATCCAATGGGCTACTTTCGTGACATAAGCACCTTTGGCGGTTGTGCAGGTGGCCCTGCAGCAGCGCTTGAAAACATGCGTATCATTGAAGAGGAAAACCTCGTTGAAAACGCTGCCACTATGGGCGTCTATTTGCTCGACAAACTGCGCGATCTGCAACAGAAGCACCAGATTATCGGTCAGGTAAGGGGCAAAGGGCTTTTCGTCGGCCTGGAGCTGGTAAAAGACAGAGCGTCGAAAGAGCCGGTAGAAGAGGCAATCCCCGCTGCCATTGCGGCAGATTGCATGCAGCAGGGCGTGATTATCGGGCGGACAAACCGTAGTTTCGAAAGTCACAACAATACGTTATGTCTCAGTCCGGCGCTGATCTGCACTGAGTCTGATCTCGATGAAATCGTCACAGCAATCGATAATGCGATTACAAGAGTAACCGCCTCTTAGGAGGCCTCTTAGGAGCCGCGCGGTAGAAAGCCGCTTGGTGAGAACGTGCCAATGAAAGAGGCTGACATGTTGTCAGCCTTTTTTTATTGGAACACGTCATCCCATTAACTGCCTTATTAGCTCCGATTGTGTTGCGAGCGTTATCGCGGATAGCGCCGCACTATCTATAACCAACGGTTGAACCCGCAACCAAATTCGTATCTGGCCATATCCAATCTGAATGCCCGCTCTAAAAGTACCTGCCTAACCACGCAAAGTTGCTACTACACTCATCAGTTCTGCCGGGATTGGAGTGTCCTTAAGTAGTGATGTTTTGAGTTTGCGATGGATTATTTATTAGGGGGACCAACATGCAGATATCTGTTGCTTCTGTGGATCAGCTTTGGTTGATATCGGCGACATTGCTGGTGTTTTGTATGCAGGGCGGTTTCCTGCTGATTGAGGCGGGCCGGGTTAGATCTAAAAACTCGATAAACGTGGCACAGAAAAATGTGTCTGACTTTATCGTCTCAATTGTCTGCTTTTCCCTGTTTGGTAGCCATGTGATGTTTGGACTGGGTAGTCCGCTGGTTAACAGCCCGGCAATCAGTGGCGCCACTGCTGCGGGCTTCGACAATTTGCAGTTTCTGTATCAATTGGGTTTTTGCGGTGCCGCGGTAACTATATTCTCCGGTGCGGTCGCTGAGAGAATGCAATTTCGCTGCTTTCTTTGCATTGTTGTCGTGCTCTCAGCACTGGCCTATCCGATCGTTGGACGACTGGTGTGGGGTGACTTTTTTCACGATGGCAGCCGGGCGTGGCTTTCCGGGTTGGGATTCGTTGATTTCGCGGGCGCTTCTGTTGTGCATCTGTTTGGTGCGTCATGTGGACTGGTTGCAGCGATAATGCTTGGGCCGCGAAAAGGACGCTTTGATGAACAGGGTAACGTCAGAAAATTTGTAGGCAGCAACCCGATCTATGTTCTGTTGGGTTCGATGATTCTAATGGTTAGCTGGATCGGCTTTAATGCAGGGCAGGTATCTGTTGTCGATCCGCGTTTTTCGCAAATCGTTCTCAGCACGGTGATAAGTGCTGTGGGCGGCGGGCTGGCTGGCATGTGTGTTGGAGCATTCATGACGGATGGATACTGCCGACCTGGCCACACCGCTAACGGTATTGTGGCCGGGCTGGTGGCATCGACCGCCGGTGTTCATCTGATGTCTGTTCCGGAGGCATTGCTGGTGGGGTTAGTGGGTGGGGTTGTTGCCACCAGTGGCTCCAGGTTAATACTGCACACCTTAAAAATTGATGATCCACTGGATGTATTCGCTGTGCATGGATTAGCAGCAATTGCCGGTATTCTCAGCGTGGCTTTGCTGGCAGACAGCTCGCAGTTACCAACCGGCTACTGGCTCGCCCAGCTGCCAATACAGGCTATTGGAATCGTATCTGTTTGTTCGGTGGCAATAGTCTTTACCTTTCTGACTTTGCGGCTGATGAATTACTTTGATTTGATGAAAGTGTCTGAGCAGGCAGAGATACTCGGGTTAAATTATTCAGAGCATGGTGAGTCTCTGGCGATAGACTCCCTGGAGCGTTCAGTCCGGGATGCGCTTAATGCAAATAGCAACAATCATGAACCAGAGCGGCTGTCTGATGGTCAGCCGCTGGCGGGTATGGATTTAATTTTGACAAAACTGCTGGACAATTATACCGAAAGTAATCGTCAGTTGGAGATGCAGCAGGCCAGTTTTGAAAAGATGGCGCGCTTAAGTGCAGATTACTACTGGAGTACAGATACACACTTTATCGTACAGTCGATGTCCGGCAATCATAGTGGTGCATCGCTTGTTGCACAGGTGATCAACCGGCACTTGCTCGACTGTTTTGACATTGAAGTTGCGAAACGACACAGAGTAATTGAGTGTCTGGAAAATAGACTGGCAACGGACACCTTCGAAGTAACCATTAACCGTGACGAGGGTGAAGCGCAGACAGAGTATTTCGAAGTCAGTGGCTATCCGGTATTTTTTAAAAATGGCGTTTTCTCCGGATTCAGCGGAGTGATGAAGAACATCACCGAGCGCAAGCAACAATTGCGTCAAAGCTACCTGACGTCACTTATTGATCCTGATACCGGTATGGGCAACGCTCAGGCGATGGAAGACTGTTTGCGCTTAAAAGTGGTAAGTACCAGGCAGTGTGGTCGTGCGCTGTGTGTCGCTTCACTGGATGTGGCAAAGCTTGTCTGTCCGCCAGTTACTCAGGTAGCAGCGCCACAGAACAGTACAGATGACATGTCTGATGTGAGTGAAGAACACCTGTCTATGTGCAAAATCGCATTGATGATTGACGAGTCACTAAGAGAGGACGATCAGCTTTATCGAACCGGTCCCACAAGGTTTGAAATAGTAATGAACAATTTACCACTGGCAAATACCACTGCTATCGCGACTACTATCTGTGAACAACTGGTCCGATCGATCAGCTTTACAAATTCAGGGTCAGTATCTGTTGAAGCTGGCAGTGTATACGCGGGTATTGCACTATGCCCATTGCACACAGATGTGCCTGATCAGCTACGGCTGTACGCGGCCACCGCTGAAAAAGCAGCTATTTATGGTCGAGGGCGTTCAGTCGCGATATTTGAGACAAGCCACGAACAAACAGTTCGTGAAAACCAGGCTAGAAAAAACCAACTTGAGATGGCCATAGAGGCAAGGCAGTTCCGACTTGATTTTCAACCCCAGCACGACATTCGTCGCGAAACCGTCATTGGTTTTGAAGCACTGGTGCGCTGGCAGCATCCTGAGTTGGGGATTGTTGCGCCTGATCAGTTTATCGCAGATGTTGAGCAGTACAACCTGATGGATCGACTCGGTATGCTGGTGGTTGATATGGCTTGTGCATTCGCAGGCAGGTATCTGTCCGAGCCTTCCTTCGCCGGCGTTTGTATCGCCGTCAACGTATCTCCAACTCAACTTCGCACAGCGCGGTTTAGAGAGGCGCTGTGTTGTACCTTGAAGCGTCATAACATACCAGCCAGTCGGGTGGAACTCGAATTAACCGAAGAAGCTTACATCAACGACTTCGATGCGGCCCGCGATATATTAACGAAGTTACGCGCTGATGGATTTAGCATTGCGATAGATGATTTTGGCAGTGGCAATACCTCGCTGCGTTATCTTAAATATCTCCCTGCAACGAAGCTGAAAATTGATCGCTCACTCATCGCTGATATTACTGTAAACAGCAGATCTGCTGAAATCGCGCGTTCTGTGATTGAATTGGCTCAGAAACTCAAAATGCAGGTAGTGGCTGAAGGGGTGGAAAATAGTGGTCAGGCCAGCTTGTTGCGAGAATGGGGTTGCGAACTGCTACAGGGCTTTTATTTTTCCAGGCCGCTTAGTCCGGATAATGCGCTGGCCTATTT
>CALGNZ010000141.1 GCA_937957915.1 uncultured Granulosicoccaceae bacterium
ATGGCGTCCCCTAGGGGATTCGAACCCCTGTTACCGCCGTGAAAGGGCGGTGTCCTAGGCCTCTAGACGAAGGGGACACAGACTTGCTTGGCAAGCGGGGGAATATAGTGTCGGCAACGGCTCTTGTCAACACTAACATTACTTATTCGGTTGATAGTTTCAACATTGACGTCAAAGCCAGTGTGATTTATCAGCCTCGAAAGCGCTAATTAACCAGCTGGGAAACGATAACCGCCTGCAAGTTCGGCTTTAATCTCTACCACTGAAAAGGCTTTGCTCTCTGGCCAGTAACCGGGGGTTCAGCGAAGCGATAAGCGGGTTGTAGTCAATATTGCACTGCTCCACCACATTGCGAAACGGGAAGTGGTAGTTGACCATCTGAGATCGGTGGTAAGTGCACTGGGCGTCAAGCCATTCCTGATCTTCCCCGCCAATGCGGGCCGCAGCGCAGGCAAGGCGAGCAAGCGCTCGAATTTCGAATACTCTGCGCAGCTCATCACGTGCTGACAGACACTGGGTGGTGTCGCTTACCTTGCTTTCAGTGAAATCCCCGCCAGGAACCGTTGGTTTCTGGAGTCCGCATGCCTGTGCTCTTTGCGCCAGGGAGCCTGTATTAAGGTCATAGTGGATCGCTGCTGCCTGACTGCACTTTTGCCACGTTTGCAGGCCGCAGTCGTTGAGGTTCTCGTTGAGGCGGTCGAGATTGGTGTTCCAGTACGCATCAACTCGTTCGCAGGAATCCTGAGCCGAAACTGCACTGGCTCCCATGCCGCACGCCAGTAAAAGCGGTAAGAGCGCGTGTTTCAAGGTTTTCATCGTTATATTTTGTCCCGCCATGGGTAACGTGCCAGAGCTCTGGCTTGCGCTGATAAACAGTTTGTTCTTGTCCAGAGGGTAGCGGCAGCTACATATTCGACTTGTGTGATGGGACTAACGGAAGACCGATTATCTGTTTCCAGCACAGGTGCTGCCGATTGGTTGGCATCGATACTTCCTCGTTATCACGCGTAAAGGTTACGTGATTTGTTGTTGCGATCTGTCCCACGGCGGAGACGGAGTAAATTTGCCGATCAGAAAATCTATAAACGCGCGAACCCGCGTGCTTAGGTGACGGCGATGTGGATATACCGCAAGTATATTAGATGTGTCATGCGTATGCTCGGTTAAAAGCGGCACTAACTCACCTGAATCAAGAGACGGCTGTGTCACAAACGTGGCAAGCCTTGCAATCCCGATGCCGGCTTTGACTGCTTCATGCAATGCGGAGGCACTGTTGGTTCTAAAATTACCGGAAATACTGAGCACCCTGATGTCATCTCCGGCATGAAACTCCCAGTCGTTGAAGTGATGTATCGATGAATGTGTCAGGCAGTTATGCTTGAGCAGGTCGTCCGGGGTCTGTGGAACTCCGAATTTTTCGAGGTATTCAGGTGATGCGCAGACCACGCGTTTATTGGTAGCCAGTTTGCGGCTGATCAGGGACTGATCGACTACTTCTTCGCTAATCAGAATTGCCAGGTCAACGCGCTCATTGATTAAGTCTACCTGTCGCTCGGTGAGTGACAACTCTACCCGTAATTCCGGATACAGTGACATAAACTCTGGCATCAGCTTGCACAACTGCGTTCTCGCAAATGCCGAGATTGCTGTGACGTTCAGGGTACCGGTGACGTTGCTTTGCAAGGCCACGACTTCCGCCTCGGCCTGTTCGATATCCTGCAGGATACTGTGGCAGCTCTCCAGAAAAATTACGCCCTCATCGGTCAGGCTGAGGCTTCGCGTCGTGCGTTGAAAAAGTCGCACCGCCAGGCGATCTTCAAGGCGAGATATGAGCTTGCTGACTGCCGAGGGCGTGAGCTCCAGCTCTCGCGCAGCAGCCGAGAAGCTTCCCAGCGTAGCCACGCGTGCGAATACCAGCATTTCATTGTAACGATCTTGCATCGAATGCTCGCTTTAGTGAAAACTATTCACAAGTTTTAATTCTCAGTCTGGATTGTAACTGAATGGCAATGTTATAGAATGACGTTCGTCAGCAGAGCAGTAAAAACTGTTGAAGAGAAAGTTAGTGCAAATGGTGTGGCAGTCAGCGGTTTGTTTTACGTTGATCGCACAAGTTGTTTGCCAATGATACCAAGCGCAAGAGAGTGTTGCACCGCTTGGTACTTGTGAGTGGTACCTGGTAGTAGCAGTGCGCGGACGCGAGTTGGTGGTAACGGCGCGGCTGCACAGTACGTTGAACGTGCTGAGAAATCATAGTGAGTCATTCCTCCAGCATTCCTGTGGCAGGGTACAGAATTCATCTGACTGCCACAGGTTTTTTAAATCTTCGTTTCACAAGTTCTTCTCCAAAATACCCGCGCTTTTAGTTAGCGGTGCGTATGGCGTTTGTTCGCTTCTGCTGTTGCTAAGTCAGCGTTGGCGTCATGCCGTGAAGTACGGCATGACGGACATGGTGGTTGATTGCCCTGCTATGGCGGCCTGCTACTGCGGCAAAGCAGGGGTTGCGTGTGGAGGTGGCTGCGCTGGAGTTTTCTTGCGACGCGTTGTCCAGCCTCGGATCGAGTCGCCCAGCACTAACAAACACGGCGTTAACAACAAGGTCAGTATGGTTGCAAAGGCCAACCCGCCCGCAATGGCGCTGGCCAGCTGTGTCCACCACATGGTTGAGGGTGCACCAACCTGAATAATTCGATTAAATAAATCGATATTCAGCGACAGCACCATCGGAACCAGGCCCAGTATGGTGGTTATCGCGGTCAGAAAGACTGGTCGTAAACGTAGCAGCCCGGTACGCAGAGCTGCATCTCTCGGGCTGTTGCCATTGCTGCGAAAGCGGTTATAGGTATCGATCAACACAATATTGTTATTAACAACAATGCCAGACAAAGCAATAATTCCCAGGCCCACCATCACAATTCCAAATGGTTGTTGAGTAATGATTAGCCCCATCAGAACGCCGGAGGTTGAGAACACGATGGCGCTGAGCACAATAATCGTTTGCGAGATACTGTTAAATTGAATGATCAGAAAAAGCGCCATCAGGAAAATGGCTGATGCGAATGCTTTCATCAGAAACATCATTGTTTCCATTTGATCTTCGCTTTCACCGGTGAAGTTAATACTGATATCCGGATCAACGGGCCCCTCTGCTAACGCTGTTTGCAACAGTTTTAACTGATCTGTTGGTAGTTTTCCGTCGGCGACATCTGATTGCACAGTGATTACGCGTTTAGCGTTCACGCGTGTAACCGTTCCGGTTTTGGCTGCAGGCTCAAGGGTTACGAAATTTGAGATAGGAACCATTCCACTTGCAGTGGGCACTCTCAGTTGATCGAGTTGCTGCAGCTTGCGCTCGCCCAGCGGGAATCGCACACGTATATCCAGTTCCTGGTCTGAGTCATTGGGGCGGTAGCCCGCAACACGGATACCATTAGTTACCATTTGCACGGCATTGCCAAGTAGTGCGACATCGGCCCCGTAACGTGCTGCCTGCTCGCGGTCGACCAGCAGGCGCCACTCGATACCGGGAAGTGGCAGGTTGTTCTCCGTGTCTGCAAAACCGCCAACATCGCGCATCACAGATTCAACATAGGCTACGGCGTCTGGCAATTTGTCCGGATCGATTGAACTGATTTCGATATTGATCGGCTTGCCTGCTGCAGGGCCGTTTTCCTGTTCACGAAACTCGATAATCGCGCCGGGTATGTCGGAGGTCAGGTCTCGCATTTCATCCATAATGACGCGGGCCTTCCGACGTGTATCCCACTCGGTGAATTCGAGTTGGATAACACCAATAACATCTGCCGACAAGCCCACCTGTCCAACTACGCTGGCCATGGATTTGGCATAGACTGACTTTACTTCTTCCATTGGCAGCAGGCGCTCTTCCACCGAGCGGACGATGCGGTCTTTTTCGGTAATAGAAAGATCGCCGCGTGCATGTATTTGCACTTGCGCGATCTCGGGTTCTGTTTGCGGGAAGAACACAACGCCTTTGCCGACGACACTGTAGAGGGCATAGGTGCCGACAAGAACAACGATAGCTGCGATCATTGTGAGTGCCGGAAAGCGAAGCAACGCAGATAGAATTCTACCGTAAAAGCGGGTAATGCCACCAATGCGGGTTTTCTGTTTATCTTCGGTGGCTGTATTTTTTTTGTCGCCGCCAAAGCTTCCGCCCAGTACGGGTATGAATATCAATGCCATCAGCAAAGATGCGATAAGACATATAATTACGGTCAGCGGAAGATACTTCATAAACTGACCTACCATACCCGGCCAGAATATTACCGGGAAAAACACCGCAAGCGTAGTTGCCGTTGAGGCAGCTATAGGCCAGGCCATTCGTTGCGCTGACGCCAGGTACGCGTTGCGGCGGGTCATGCCGTTTTTAAGATTGCGATCTGCCAGTTCGGTGACCACGATAGCGCCATCGACAAGCATTCCAACCACAAGAATCAAGCTGAACAAGACCACCACGTTCAGGGTAAAGCCAAGGCTGTAGATAATCAGAATGCCGGCAAGGAAGGATCCGGGTATTGCCAGTCCAACAAGCAGGGCAGAGCGTATTCCCAGTGCTGCAATAATGACTATCATCACCAATACAACGCCCGACAGAATGTTGTTCTGCAAGTCGCTGAGCATTGTGCGTATCTGTTTAGATTTGTCCTGATGAAACGCAACCTGAATTGATGAGGGCCACACCCGTTGTTGTTCGGCTACCAGATCGCGAATACTTTGATTGGTCTCTATGATGTTTGCACCAATGCGTTTTGAAACCTCAAGCGCCAGGGCAGGTTGACCATCGACACGGGCAAATCCGCCGGGGTCTTTAAATGTGCGGTTAACCGTTGCGACTTCACCAAAGGTAATAACAGTGTCGCCGTCGACTTTGACCGGCATCTGTAACACGTCTTCAAGGTCTTCAACGACACCCGGTACTTTCAACACCATGCGGCCGGCACCAGTGTCAATTGCACCGGCAGCAACCAGTAGATTGTTATTTCGAATCAGCCCAAACAATTCGTCATAGCGCACGCGATAGGTTTCCATCACTACCGGGTCGACTATTATCTCGACGACTTCTTCACGTTCACCGCCAATTTCTACATCAAGAACGCCACCCAGGCCTTCTATTTTGTCTTTCAGATCGCGCGCGATTTTCAGTAGTGTCCGCTCAGGAACAGGGCCGGCCAGAGAGACCGTTAATACGGGAAACAACGCAACGTTTATTTCCTGCACCACCGGTTCGTCGGTGTCGGCGGGTAAGCTGGATTTTGCAATGTCGACTTTTTCGCGAACATCTGCCAGAGCGGCTCCGGCATCAAAGCCTGCGTCAAATTCAAGCATTACCGAGCCATGGCTCTCAGTGGCAGTACTGGTGATTTCTTTTACGCCCGCGATGGTCTGCAGCTCTGTTTCCATCGGTCGGATTAGCAGTCGCTCACTGTCTTCTGGAGAGATGCCCTCGTGGCTCATCGACACATAAATAATAGGTATGGCAACGTCTGGTTCGGCTTCCTTTGGTATGCTCTGGTACGCCATGACGCCGCTGAACAGAAAAAAGATCAGTACCAGAATAACCGCTCTGCTGCGATTGAATGCCGCTTTGATGATTGCCTTCATACTCAGCTATCCCGATCAGTACTTTCAGTTAACCGAGCCTGACCGCTGACGGGCTTGTCGTCAACAGAATCGGAATCTGATTCGGGTACAGCTTGTACCACCTCACCGGCATTGACAAAGCCCTGACCGAGGGTAATGATTTCTGTGTTATCCGGTATGCCAGTGACCCACGCGCCGTTACTTTCGGTTTTTACGACCTCTATGGCGTGAAAGACAACCTCATCTTTGTCGTTGACGGATTTGATTCCCAGCGTTCCGCTTTCATCAAGCGCGAGGATTGCCGGAGAGATTAAGTGAGCGAGTATTTTTTCGGCGGGTATTCGAATTTCAGCACTGATACCGGTACGTGTGCGATCGGGTGGGTCGGACACAAGTACTTCAACCCGAAAGCTGCGGGTGGCGATGTCTGCCATTGATGACACATAGTTAACTGTTCCGGTGAGTGTCTCGCCGGTTATCAGGTCTGCCGTTGCTTCGGCGCCCATTGCAACATCAGAGATATTTTGTTGCGGAACCTGCCCGGTTATTAATAACTGGCTGTTATCGATCAGTGTTGCAATGTGATTGCCCCGGTCGACAAAATCTCCTGTCTCTGCCGGAAGTTCGTCAACAATTCCGGCCAGTGGTGCACGAACGATCGTGTTGTCGAGTTCCAATTCAGCGGCGCTGACCTGCGCGCGCGCAGACTCCAGTTTCGCTGCTGCCGATTCAAGATTGAATTTGGATTGCAGGCCCTGCTTTGCGAGTTTTTCTGCACCATCGTATTCGTTCCTGGCCTGGATCAGGCTGGCTTGTGCCACGGTGAGCAATGCATTGCGATTGTCGGCACTGATGGTGGCGATGACATCGTCCTTCTCCACTCGCTGTCCCTTGGTGACAGAGATTGACTCAATGCTGCCAGCCGTCTCTGACTTTACCGCTACAACTTTGATGGGTTCGACCTGTCCCTGCACAATCACCTCACGGGTGACTTCCCTGGCAGATTGTCTGCGTGTCTGGACTTTCATCGCAACTACGCCGGCTGATCGGGTTTCGGCGGTGCCTTCTTCTGCATTAGTTTTGTTATTCTCCGGGTTTGCGCCAAACTGGCCGCTCAGCATCCACAGAACCAGCGCAACGACTGCAAATAGTGCGACGAAGAGTGATTTGTTCATAGTGTTTCCGAAACTCGTGTGATCGGCAATTCCATTCGAACTGGCGCAGACCGATAATTGTTTTGCAGCAGCATTATTGGCCCGTAAAGTGGGGTCCGTTTGCGGTTTGCGACGAAACGCTTGGCGATCGGTTTCCGCTGGCCCGACATTGTTCCACCCGTTGGCTTTTTGTCTATTGTGTGTCTGCTACACGCGCTGGCGTATTCCGCAGGTTTCGCGCTTGCCTGATCATCGGGCGAATTTTTCCGATCCAGTCGAGATCTGCGGTGGTAGTCCGATTTTTCGTTATGTCTAATGACCGGGCGGTAAGTTTTGCGCAAAATACGCATTAATTATTCTCGTTATAGTTGCCGGGGAATAATGGTTTCCCTCTACAGTAAAGATAGGGAGTAACAGAAATCTTGCAAGGACTTGCGCGCACACAGGCGGTACGGTCTGATGCGTGCTGAAATATTGTGTAGCTGTGCCCTGGCGCACCTATGCTTACCTTGTCGTCTCTTTTGCATCTGGCAGATTTTACGGGTGTTTTGATCAGGCAACATTAAAGAGCCGAGTAAAAGAACCGAGTAAAAGAACCGGGTAAAAGAGCCGGGTAAAAGAGCCGGGTAAAAGAGCCTGGTACAAGTGCCGAAACAAAGGGCCGTGTAACAGTGTCATCTATCACGGCAACTTATCGGGGCAATCAAAACGGTATTCATTTGAAACGATCAAAGGTTAAATTTGCAGGCTTTGAACTGACGCTCCTGTGGCTGCGAAGCAGAGTGTATTTGATTGTCCTGGCAGCTTTTGTAACAGGCTGTAACGGACCGCTTTTTATACTGAAAGATAGTGAACCGCCCTCGCTGTACATTGATTCGCGAGCCAAATCCTTTGGCATGTACCGATCTATCGTGAACGGTGACCGGTTTAAACATGTCGTCTATTTCAAAGAGCCTCTGACCAAAGCTGCAACCCCCTCGCGGTTGTCAGCTATTGCGCGCAGTAACAGGTTGCATGTTTACATTGAAGGTGACGGTGAAGCCTGGCGTAGTCGGTTTGTGATTTCGGACGATCCAACGTCCAAAAAAGTGTTGATGCTCGACTTAATGGCGATGGATTCTGCCCGCTCATTGTATGTTGGCAGACCCTGCTATCTCGGGCGATCAGATGATCCTGACTGCAATTCCTCTCTGTGGACCTATCACAGGTTTTCTGATGCTGTTGTCGACAGCATGGTCGACGCGATAACTGCAAGCGTTGCTAAACTGAACGCCGCTGGTAAAAACAAAGTGAATTCAGGCGCACAGAGCGAGATCGTGCTGTTTGGACATAGTGGCGGTGCAGCGCTGGCAGTTTTGATAGCTGCGCGTTTGCCACAGGTGACTACTGTTGTGACAGTGGCTGGAAATCTGGATACCAGAGCGTGGGTAAAACACCATCGGTATACCCCTTTATTTGGCTCTCTCAACCCGGCCAAACAACCCCCGTTGTCTGCAGACATCAGGCAGTTGCATCTGCTCGGTGCGCGCGACACTGTCATACCGCCCAAATTGGTAAAAAGCTGGATTGACAGTCAGCCTGGCGCAAGCGTCTGGCAGTTTGATACCTATACACACAATTGTTGCTGGAAGCAGCAATGGTTCAGGGTATTGAATTGGGTAGAAACCGGGGTGTCGCCGGTGCTGTCAGGCACTTTATAGAAACCGAACTATTGCTTTGCAACCATAAAAACGATCGTGCTCCGATCGGGTTGGAGCACAATAAATGGCTCGAAACTTCACGCCTGTTCGAATAGTTAATGTAATTTCGACGTCGGCCAGGCGCAATCAGCTATCGTTATGAAAACGCTGCAGCAATCTTTTTGGGTGGTTGCTAAATACACCGTCTACGCCCATTTCAAACAGGTTTGATGCTTCTTCTGCATCGTCAACTGTATAGCAATAAACACCAAGCCCCTGCTCGTGAAAGCTTTGCACTGATGTTTCGTTCAACAGGCTATTGCTGTGCAAATGAATATTGGATGCAGCGACTTCAGTGGTTAAGGCTTGCCAGTCGGGCGGTGCAACCAGGAAAAGGGAGGCACGCGGTATTTCAGCAACCAGTTGATGCGCGCGCTGCAGGGCAATATGACTGAAGCTGGAAATAACAATTTTTGGCAAGGGCCGTTTGCTCGTCAATACCTTCGCTATCTGATCAGTGGTAGGTAACTCCCAGCCACTGGAGGGCTTGATCTCGAGGTTAATCGATAGATCAAGGTCCAGCGCAAGGTTGAGACACTCTTCGAGTGTGGCTATTGGCTCTCCTGTGAAGTCGCTGGCAAACCAGCTGCCACTGTCCAGTGATTGTAAATGTCTGACTGAATGTTCAATAACCAGCCCCTGCCCATTACTGCAACGCTCTAGGCCATCGTCATGATGCAGCACCGGCACGCCATCGCTTGAAATATTGACATCGATCTCAATCCATTTGGCACCGTGGTCGGCCGCAAGCCTAATGGCGGCGAGGGTATTTTCCGGAGCGCTGCCACTGGCCCCGCGGTGAGCAGTAATTTTTGGCAGGTTATCAGGTATCATTGGCGGATCCGCTGCGGTTGAGTAATTCATGTACGGCACGCGAAGGAGCGGTAAACCGATCCCGGGCGGCGCGTATCGAAAGAGATTCGGCTGTGCGGGCGTCTGACTGCAAAATTGACAGACCCGGGTTGCCTCTGCGGTTTAGGGCGAAGACTTTGTCCGTCAGAACTAAAACGCTTTGCCGTGCCAGACGTACTTACCGAAGAAAACCTCTATTATTGACTATTATCAGTTGCAGCATTGTCGCGTTTTTAGTGGTCAACATCTAGTCACCGGGAAATGCCCCGATCCGCCATGCAGAGTAAGCCGGGCGAGCAAATAACTGAGCGAAGAATGAGCCAGTCGAGTTTACATCAATACCGCTGCGGTCAACTGTAGAGAAACCACCGAGCCATGTCTGAAACCGATCGTTTGCGCAAGACCAGCCAGCCAATGTGGAAGCAGCTGATACGGCTTTCTAATGAAAAGGGCGCCAGCCTGCAGGGGCAATTGCGGCGCGCTTTGGTGACAGCAATACTAGATGGCCACATTCCGCACCATCGTCCGCTGCCATCGTCACGAGAGCTGGCTCGCCAGTTGGGTGTTGCCAGAAATACCGTGGTTCACGCGTATCAGCATTTGATGGACGAGGGCTACCTCATTGCAGAAGAGCGTCGTGGCTACTTTGTAAATATCGAGCTCGTTAACAGCAGAAAATCCCGCGCCCCGAAGCCGGTCGAGAGTGTTGCAGATCGACCAAACTGGGATAACCGCTTTAAGGTTCGCCCGTCTGCCCAGCGTAATCTAGGAGCGTTCCTGCGAGACTGGCGAGATTTTGAATATCCGTTCACTGCCGGCCAGACTGACCCGGCGTTGTTCCCGATTAATGAATGGCGCGAGTGTTGTCGGCAGTCGCTGGCGGTGCAGGCGATCTCTGAATGGATGCCGGATTCCGTCGATCACGACGACCCGCTGTTGCTCGAGCAGATCCAGAACCGTGTGTTGCCGCCGCGCGGGCTATGGGTAAATACCGATCAGATTCTGGTCACAATGGGCGCCCAAAATGCGCTGTACCTGCTGGCACGCTTGCTACTGAGTCCGGGTGACACTGTCGGATTCGAAGACCCTGGCTATCCTGACGCGCGAAATATCATGGAGCTGCGTAACTGCCATGTTCAGCCGCTGTCGGTCGATGGCGACGGGCTCGTTATCGATGATCGTGTCAATGACTGCAGCGTTGTCTATTGCACGCCGAGTCACCAGTCACCGACCACAGCTACTCTATCGCTGGAACGCAGACAGGAGCTGCTTCGGCGTGCTGCCGCACACGATATTCTGGTTATTGAAGACGACTATGAAAGCGAGCTGAATTTTGCGGGTACACCTACACCGGCTCTCAAGAGTCTCGATGGCAACGACCGGGTAATCTACGTTGGCAGCCTGTCGAAAACACTGGCCCCGGGTTTGCGGCTGGGCTACATGGTCGGGCCGCCGGAGCTCATCAGTGAAGCGCGAGCGCTACGTCGCCTGATGTTCCGGCACCCGCCTACAAATAATCAAAATGCGGTTGCGCACTTCCTGGCGCTTGGTCACCACGATGCGTTAGTCCACCGACTGCTGCAGAGCTATCGCGCACGATGGGAGGCAATGGATGCTGCACTGCAGAAATATCTGCCGGAATCCAGTCTGGCGCCTGCCTTCGGTGGTAGTGCTTTCTGGGTGCGTTTGCCTGCAGGGGTGTCGGCTGATGAGGTCGAGCGTCAGGCGGGTGAAATCGGTAT
Source organism: uncultured Granulosicoccaceae bacterium (assembly GCA_937957915.1). Classification (GTDB taxonomy): domain Bacteria; phylum Pseudomonadota; class Gammaproteobacteria; order Granulosicoccales; family Granulosicoccaceae. The sequence continues at coordinate 11,092 of CALGNZ010000141.1, forward strand.
ACTGGTGGTTTCAGGTGATACTTACTTTGCACAACCCGATCCGGCACATTCATTTTTACGACTGGGGTACTCTTCAATTCCGTCGGAAAAGATTGAACCCGGCATTGAGAAGCTCGCCGGTCTGATTCGCGCCCTTGAGGTGCAGTGAGCCTGGTAAAGGTCTCCACTCGCTGCAAGGGGGCTGAGCGCTTAGCCGACTTTTTACACGGCCGTTTAGCGAATTACTGCTGGTAAGTCACCACTTCTAAAATCTTGCAAGCTCTGTTACGGAGAAGTTATGTCATCCAAAGTTGCCTTTATCGGGCTTGGTGTAATGGGGTACCCGATGGCGGGTCACCTGGCAGCAGCCGGGCACACGGTTAGTGTCTACAATCGTACACAGAAAAAAGCGCAGCAGTGGACCGGCGAGCACAAGGGCACTGCGGCTGCAACGCCGCGCGAGGCGTCAGCTGGCTGTGAGTTTGTGATGGTGTGCGTTGGCAACGACGATGACTTGCGCTCGGTGGTTTACGGTGATGATGGCATCCTGGCCGGGTTAAAAGGTGGCGCAACGTTGGTTGACCATACAACGGCTTCGGCTGAGGTCGCGCGAGAGTTGGCCAAAGCCTGCGCTGAACTCGACATCCAATTTATCGATGGCCCGGTATCGGGTGGCCAGGCTGGTGCCGAAAACGGTGCGCTGGCAATTATGTGTGGCGGTGAGCAGGCGAGTTTTGATCGCGTATCTCCAATTCTGTCGGCCTATGGAAAAAACGTTGCGCTGATTGGTGAGGCAGGCTCGGGCCAGCTAACAAAGATGGTTAATCAAATTTGTATCGCCGGTTTGGTGCAGGCGCTGGCAGAAGGTGTCAACTTCGCGCAATCGGCTGGTCTCGATGTTGAGAAAGTGATGGGCGTTGTGGCAGGTGGAGCAGCGCAATCCTGGCAGATGGAAAATCGCTACCAGACAATGGCAAAAGACGAGTTTGATTTTGGCTTCGCCGTTGACTGGATGCGTAAAGACTTGTCGATCGCCATTGAAGAGGCGCGCAGAAACGGTGCTTCAGTGCCAGTGACGGCAATGGTCGATCAATACTACGCCGACGTGCAAAAAATGGGCGGCAAACGCTGGGATACCTCTAGCCTGATTGCTCGGCTGAAAAAATTCGGCTAGCAGTATGGGGCAATTTGCCGATGCGAACGATCGTTTGTTTGCAAATTTCTATGAAAACGACTGCGAGTTCACCAGATACCGAAGAACGGTTGCACGCACGCGTTTGCTGCTGCAAACTTGCGCATTGGTTCTCTCCTAGTTTCTTGATGACCCCAACAATAAATTCTCGCCACGTACGGAAATCACATGTCTGAAACGCCTCTGGTCCGGTTTCAGAATGTGCAGAAAAGTTACGACGGCAAAGTGCTCGTCGTGAAAGATTTGAATCTGGATGTGCAGAGGGGCGAGTTTCTGACCATGCTGGGGCCGTCCGGATCAGGCAAAACAACCTGTTTGATGATGCTGGCCGGATTCGAGCCCGCAACGCACGGCGAGATCTACCTCGACGACCAGCCAATCAACAACGTGCCTCCGCACAAACGCGGCATTGGCATGGTGTTCCAGAACTACGCACTTTTCCCGCACATGACTGTGGCAGAGAACCTGGCATTTCCGCTCGAAGTCAGGAAGATGACAAAATCCGAGCGCGAGAGCCGGGTGTTAAGGGCGCTGGATATGGTGCAACTCGGTGACTTCGGCAGTCGTCGGCCGGCTCAACTTTCCGGTGGTCAGCAGCAGCGTGTAGCGGTGGCTCGAGCATTGGTATTTGATCCGGAGCTTGTCCTGATGGATGAGCCGCTCGGCGCTCTAGACAAAAATTTGCGCGAGCAAATGCAGTACGAAATCAAGCATATTCATGAAAGCCTTGGGGTGACCGTGGTGTACGTAACACACGATCAGTCCGAAGCGCTAACCATGTCTAACCGCATTGCAGTGTTTAATGATGGTGTTATTCAGCAGCTTGCACCTCCTGACGATTTATACGAACGACCTGAAAATGCCTTTGTTGCGCAGTTTATCGGTGAGAACAATAAATTGCGTGGCACCGTGTCAGAGGTCAGTGGTGATCGCTGCATTGTACAAACCGCTGATGGCGTGCCTATCAGTGCCATGGCAGTGAACGTCTCTGCAAGCGGAGAGGAATCAACCTTATCGTTAAGGCCCGAGCGTGTTGTTATCAACCCTGATGCCGGCTCGGTTCCGAATATTTTTAATGCTCAGGTACTCGAGTTAATTTATCTGGGTGATCACATCCGGACTCGAGTTTCAATACTTGGGCGAGACGACTTTGTTGTAAAAGTACCCAATTCTTCCAATCATGCCTCGTTGCGTGAAGGCGATGTTGTGTCGGTTGGATGGTTGCAAGAGGATTGCAGAGCGCTTGATGCCTGGAGCGAATGAGGGGCTAGAGGGTCGAGCGAGAGAGTGGTTTTGTAAGTCAGAGTTAATCATCGATAGAGGCTAATAGTCTTGTCTCTAACGATCGCAATGGCTGATCAAAAAATCGCATTCTCCATAGATCGTTTGTTTCAGCAGGCGCAAAATCTGTTGACGTGGAAATCCTGCGCAGACAGAAGCCATCAGGGAAGGGGCGTGAGTAGTCGTATTACGACAGTGGTTACCCGCGATTCGGGGTGCATCAATTGCCCTGAGTTTACTTTATGCCGGATATTCCGGATGTTTAAAAACGAGGATTAAACTCAATGAGAAAAGTAACAACATTGCTCGCTGCCGGTATTGCCGTTGCAGCGGGTGTTGCTAACGCAGCCGATTCGATTACCGTTGTATCCTGGGGTGGTGCTTACACCAAGTCACAGGTTGAGGCTTATCACAAGCCGTGGATGGCAGCGACCGGAAACACGGTTGTTTCTGAAGACTATAATGGTGGCTTGTCTGAAGTAAAAGCTCAGGTTGAAGCTGGCAACGTTAAGTGGGATCTCATCGACGTTGAGCTGTCCGATGCAGTGCGCGGTTGTGATGAAGGTTTGCTTGAGCCAATCAACATAGAAGATTTCCCTGCTGGTGCTGATGGTGTTGCGGCTGCTGACGATTTCCTGCCTGGCACTTACACAGAATGTGCAGTTGCCAACATCGTTTGGTCAACAATCTATGCCTATGATGCATCAAAGATTACTGGTGATGCACCATCTTCAATTGCAGACTTTTTTGACACTGCCAAGTTTCCTGGCAAGCGCGGATTACGAAAAAACCCGAAATCTAACCTGGAAATGGCGCTGATGGCTGATGGTGTGCCAGCGGGTGAAGTCTACGACGTACTTGAAACTGAAGAAGGTATCGAGCGAGCTTTTGCTAAACTTGATTCTATTAAAGGTGATGTCGTTTGGTGGGAAGCGGGCGCACAGCCTCCACAGCTTCTTGCTGACGGCGAAGTTGTTATGACTACAGCTTACAACGGCCGAATCTTCAACGCGGTTGCCTCTGAAGACAAGCCATTTGAAATTGTATGGGACGGTCAGGTTTGGGATCTTGATTTATGGGTCATGCCTAAAGGTGCACCAAACAAGGAAGCGGCAATGGACTTCATGAAGTACTCAACTGGCACAGAAGCTCTGGCTGCACAAGCAAGCTGGATTTCATACGGTCCTGCGCGTAAATCTTCAAGTGCTCTGGTTGGGTCTTTCCACAACAAGCCTGAACTGCAGATGGCTTCTCACATGCCAACTGCACCAAACAATCTGGCAAATGCTCTGCAAAGCAACTTTGAGTATTGGGCAGATAACCAGGATCAGTTGACTGAGCAGTTCAACGCCTGGCTTGCCAAGTAAGTTTGTATTGATACACGCCCCGAGGTGCTCTCGGGGCGTTTTTTCGTTTAACAGGTGCACATGAACAACACTGCCGCAGACGCATTTGACGACAAGCAACTTCAGAAGCGTCTCGACAAAGCGATGTTTAAAAGTCGGCTTCGCGCTTTTTTGTTGGTGCTGCCGCTGCTGCTGTTCTTGTTGATCGTCTTTATTATTCCCATTGGTTATTTTTTGTTCCAGGGGATCTACGACAACACTTTTTCCTCCACTATGCCGAAGAGCACCGAGGTCCTGGCGCAGTGGGATGGAAAGTCTGAACCGACCGAAGAAATGTTTGCAGCCCTCGCTGCCGATATGACAATCGCCAGGGAGAACAAAACAATTGGCAAAGTTGCGACTCGGGTTAACAGAGAAAAACCGGGTAGCCGCTCTTTGTTTACCTCTACAGCTCGCAAAGTTGCAAAGCTGGAAGCGCCGTACAAGGAATCACTGCCTGGCGTTAAAAAGAAGTGGAATGATATAGAGATATGGCAGGCCATGAAGATTGCCTCCCGAACGTTTACTCCTGGCTACTATGCCGCAGCCCTGGACCTGAAGCTACAGAGTGATGGCTCCATAGTCCGGCAGGATGAAAAGCGTCGAATCCACATGACGTTAATGAAGCGAACATTGCAGATCTCATTGTTCGTTACTGTTTTTTGTTTGTTGTTGGGGTACCCGGTTGCGTACTTGTTGGCCACGCTGCCGGCGAAAACATCAAACCTGCTGCTGATTCTCGTGCTTTTGCCTTTTTGGACATCTATCCTGGTGCGCACCACAGCGTGGATAGCCATGCTGCAGTCACAAGGTGTTGTTAATGATTTGCTCGTATTTATTGGTATTACTGATGACGGCAGCCGCTACTCGTTAATCTACAACAAACTCGGTACCTTGATTGCGATGACGCATATTCTGCTGCCCTTTATGGTGTTGCCGCTGTACTCGGTGATGAAAGGAATACCGCCGAGTTACGTACGTGCGGCAAAGAGTCTGGGTGCCAATAACTGGACAGCCTTTTGGCGCGTCTATGCGCCGCAGACGATCCCTGGTGTTGGCGCTGGAGCCATTCTTGTGTTTATTGTCGCAATCGGATACTACATCACGCCTGCACTCGTTGGTGGTCAGGAAGGCACCATGATATCCAACACAATTGACGATCATATGCGCAAGTCGCT
>CALGNZ010000142.1 GCA_937957915.1 uncultured Granulosicoccaceae bacterium
GGTGTTTACGTGGAAGGTAGATGGGTGAGTGTGTCGTGCTTTGATTGGTCTTGCTTACGCTGCGGGTTTCCAGGTGGCGTTGGTGTTTAGGTGGAAGCTCGACGGGTTGGTGCTTTGGGTTTTGTTTGGTCTTGCTTACGCTGCGGGTTTCCAGGGGTGTCGGTGATTACGTGGAAGGTCGATGGGTTAGTGCTTCGGGCTTTGATTGCTCTTGCTTACGCTGCGGATTACCGGTGGAGGAAGCGTTTACGTGGAAACCCGACGCGTTAGCGAGCCTTGCTATAATCAGCCTGGCTGTTGCTGCGGGCTACCGGTGGGGGATTATGCGTGGCGGGGTTAAATTGCTCTGATGCAGTCTGACAAGGCGTTATCCGGGCCTGGACTTGTGTTGTGCCGGCTACGTACGCGAACCATTCGCTGTCAGCGGAAAACAGCGTCGGTGGCACGGCGCTTGACATCAGCTATGTGACGAGGTTTTGTACGTTAAACCGGTCTTGTTGCCATTCTTCCGTTTGCAGTATCTCTCGTAGGTGATTGGCAGCATTCCAGATGTCTGTGTATCGCAGATAGAGCGGGGCGATACCAAACCGCATTACGTTTGGCTGGCGGAAATCTCCGATCACGCGGCGCGCTATCATTGCCTGCATAACGGGATAGCCGTGCTCATGGGTTAACGACACTTGTCCATTGCGCCTGTTTACGTCTCTCGGGCTATAGAACCCGACTCCATACGGACCACACCATTCCTCCACCAGATCGGCAAACATTGCCGAGAGCTTTTTGCCCTTGTTGTAGAGTTTATTGATATCAATGTCTTCGTAGACGTCAAGCCCGGCGCCAACCGCAATCTGCGACAGCGCGGGTTGCGAGCCTGTCAGCAGGGCCCTTGCACCTTCCGCCCGCCGGTAGCTCTGTTCAAACTTAAAAGGGGCGGCATGTCCGTGCCAGCCAGTCAGTGGCTGAGTAAATTTGCCATGATGACGGCGGGCTGCATAGGCGAATGCCGGTGCGCCCGGGCCGCCGTTCAGGTATTTGTACGTGCAGCCAATTGCGAAGTCTACGTTTTCATCGTGAAAATCTACCGGAATGGCACCGGCCGAGTGACAGACGTCTGAAATAACCAGTGCACCTGCGGCGTGCGCTTTCGCTGTCAGTCCTTTTATGTCTCGTATTTCGCCAGAGCGATAATCAACCTGGTTTAAAAGCACTACGGCGGTGTCACTGTTAAAGAGATCTTCGATATTGTCTGCGTCGCGGCCTTCGAGCTTTACCTGCATGTTCCGGAGCAGCGAGGTGACGCCTTCGATCATATACAGGTCAGTCGGAAAGGAAGAGGTTTCGCAGACGATGGTGTTACGCCCTGGCTGCATGGATATCGCTGCATGTAGCGTTTTGTAGATATTCAGCCCGGTCGCGTCGGTAACTACGACTTCGCCTTTGTCTGCGCCAAGCAGTTTGGCAACACGATCTCCGAGAATATCAGTCATCATAAACCAGCCAGCGGTGTTTTGACTGGTGATGAGGCCCTTTGCCCAATCGTGCTTCATGGTCTTCTCCATGTCGGAGAAAGCTTTTTTAGGCATCGGACCCAGTGAATTGCCACACATATAGATTACGCCGTCTTCGAGCTCAAACTCCTGGCGCTTGTGGCTAAATTCGTCGTTTGCGTCCATTGCGATGGCGTCTTCACGTGAGACTGTATTGGGCAAAGCAACTCTCCTGTCAGGCACGGTGAGACCTGTTAGTGAAATAGCAGCACCGGTTACGCAATTTCAGCAGCACTGGTTACGCAATTTCAGCAGCACCGGTTACGCAATTTCAGCAGTACGGGCGCAAGTTTCTGTACAAACACATACAATAAACAATATCGTATACAATTTGTGGAAATGTTGAGAAGTCCTGGTCAAACTGTGCCGCGTTTTTTGTAGTGTTAGCGGAAGCCGGTATTGACAAGTCGTGGTCCTCTTATACGCTGTGTTGAAGCTGCACCCATCCATCGCGAGGTCAGAATTTTAGATGAGTCAAAACCCGGAAGACGTTCTCGCGGACCAAAAACGCCCTTTTACCGGCCAGGAGTACCTGCAGTCGCTGAAAGACGGTCGTGAAGTATGGATCTACGGGGAACGAGTCAGGGATGTTACGACGCATCCGGCGTTTCGAAACTCGGCGGTGTCAATCTCGAAACTCTACGATGCACTGCACGATGAGCAAAGCAAAGCGGTGCTTACTACCGACACAGACACCGGCTCAGGCGGTTATACACATCGATTCTTCAAGTATGCACGTTCGCCTGAGGATCTGATCAGTCAGCGAGATGCGATAGCCGCATGGTCTCGGATGACTTACGGCAGTATGGGGCGCACACCTGATTACAAAGCAAGCTTCACCAACACGCTCGGCGCAAATGCCGACTTCTACGGCGACTACGCAGACAATGCCCGAGCCTGGTACAAACGGGCGCAGGAGGCCAACCCGTTTATTAACCATACGCTGGCTAACCCGCCTGTTGATCGAGATAAACCTGCTGACCATGTCAAAGACGTTTATGTCACGGTAGACAAGGAAACCGATGCAGGGATCTATGTATCCGGCGCGAAAGTAGTGGCAACCAACTCGGCACTGACACAATACAACTTTCTGGCACAGAACAAGGCGGCTGAAATCTCGGACGAGCGAATGGCGGTGATGTTTATCGCCCCGATGAACACACCAGGTGTCAAATTGATCTGCCGTCCTTCGTATGAGCTTGCTGCGGCCGCTACGGGCTCGCCCTTTGATTACCCGCTGTCGAGTCGCTTCGACGAAAACGATGCCATTTTTATATTCGACAATGCGTTTATTCCATGGGAAAACGTCTTTGTGTATCGCGATATTGAAATGCTCGGCAGGTTCTATTCCGAATCAGGTTTCCTGAACGGTTTTACCTTTCACAGTTGCACACGGCTGGCAGTCAAGCTCGACTTTATCGTGGGTTTGCTGCAAAAGGCGCTGCGTGCGTCGGGCTCAGACGGTTTTCGTGGCGTACAGGTAAACCTTGGCGAGGTCATTGGCTGGCGCAACCTGTTCTGGGCACTGACCGATGCGATGTCCGCGGCACCGGAAAAGTGGGTGGGGGATGCCTGGCTGCCCAATATTAACGCCTGTACGTCGTATCGCATATTCTCCACAGAAGCGTATCCGGCGGTGCGTGCAATCATTCAAAAAATTGTCGCCTCGGGTTTGATTTACCTGCCATCAAGCGTGCGTGACTTTAACAACCCCGAGGTTGACGCCTATCTGGCGCGGTACTCTCGTGGATCCAACGGTATGGAATACAAGGAGCGTATTAAGATCATGAAAGCGTTGTGGGATGCTATCGGCACGGAGTTTGGCGGTCGGCATGAATTGTACGAGCGCAACTATGCCGGTAGCCATGAGTTGATTCGTATGCATGCCCTGTTTCATGCGAAAGGTTCCGGCGCCCTGGATGCGATGGAAGCACTGGCTGACCAGTGTCTGAATGACTATGACGAAAACGGCTGGAAAGACCCCGCGTATTACAACAATGATGATATTTCAGTGCTCGATCAGTTAAAAGGCTGCTGATGGCAGCTGCGTGATTTGCTACTTCATAACACCGAGGTATGGGTAAACCCGGATGCCTGATATAAAGCCGATAATACCGAACGTAGTTGAACCTGAAGGCGTGGTCTGTTCCATAGAGCCCAGGCCAATGGATAAAGGCAGTGACGAGAAACGAGCAAAGGCGGTTGAAGAGACTGACGGCGAACCACTGGTGGACTACCAGGGGCGCTCCAATCCGTATATCGATTATCAGTCAGTTGATTTGCTTCATTCGTTGCAGCACTTACGCAGTGACGGCTATGACGAAATGTGCTTTTACATTATGGGGCAAACAAAAGAACTGCTGTTCCGGGGTTTGCATATGGAACTGGTCAATGCCCGTGATCAAATCACAAAAGATGATGTGCCTAATGCGCTGGAAATTTTAACCCGCTGCAAAGCCTATGTTGATCATATTACCGATACCTGGAGTGTACTGGGTACCATTACTTCAAGTGGATTCAATCAGTTTCGCGATCACCTGTCTACCGCATCTGGTCAATTGTCTTACATGTATCGACATGTTGAGTTTGTTCTCGGCAATAAGGATGAACGATTGGCCGCAGCGCATCGCAATGTTCCCCACGTCTGGCCGGCTTTGAAAGAGAGTTTTGAATCTCCCGGCCTGTACGATGAAGTGCTTCGTTATCTGCAGCGCCAGGGTTACCAAATAGATTCGTCGGTACTCGATCGCGACTGGACACAGGGCTATACATCGTCCGAATCTGTGAAAGATGCATGGTTAAAGGTTTATGGGTTACCATCATCTGACAATCTGGATTATCAGCTGGCAGAGAAGCTGATATCACTGGATGAAGCTATTTCGGTTTATCGCTGGCGGCACTTTGTTACTGTGCACAAGATTATTGGCTTTAAGCCTGGTACCGGAGGGTCGGCGGGCGTTGGCTGGCTTGAGAATGTGACCAAACATCGCTTTTTTCCCGAGCTGTGGGAGATCCGGGATAATCTATAGCTCTCATGTTTTCTAGCGGGTGTTATTGTTAGACTAGGGGTTCGAATGTTTATAGCCTGAGTTGTGATAGTGATTTACAGGCAATCTGCCCGTCAGCGGGCTCTGGGCAATTATCTGCCGGAACAAGATTTATCTGAAGTACAGTTAACCAAAAGAGCTGTCAACCAGAAGAGCAGTAAATCAGAAGAGCAGTAAATCAGAAGAGCAAGAAATCAGAAGAGCAGGAAATCAGAAGTACGGGTTATCAGTATACGCTTATCAACACACAGCTACACAACCCTGCTGCGAGGCGCGACACTTAAACACTGCACAAAAAAACACAGGAACTAACGATATGGGGCATTCTTTTCAGTCACCTTTCAACTTTACAGCGTGGATTAAAGACAATCAGCACTTGTTAAAACCACCGGTTTCCAATAAGCAGTTGTTTGAAACTGGCAATGGTATGGTGGTGATGATTGTCGGCGGGCCGAATCAACGCGTTGATTTCCACGACGATCCGGTAGAGGAGTTTTTCTATCAGATTAAAGGCGATATGGTGTTGAAGATAGCTGATCGAGGAAAAATTGAGGATATTGTCATTCGTGAGGGCGATGTGTTTCTGCTGCCACCGCACGTGCGACATTCTCCGCAGCGCCCGGTAGAGGGCTCGGTCGGTCTTGTGGTCGAAGGTACCCGTCAACCCACAGACGCTGATGGCTTTGAATGGTTTTGTTTTGATTGCGGTGACAGGGTGCATCGGGTTGAGGTTGTGATAAAGGATATTGTGAAGGATCTTCCCCCCTTGTTTACTGCATTTTATGACTCGACTGAAAACCGAACCTGCAGCGCTTGCGGTTCTATACATCCAGGTAAGGAACCGCCGGCCAACTGGGCGACAGTCTAAAGAGTGCTTAGCCCGCATTATTGAAGAGGATTCGCCATTCTGCGGAAGATAGTGCAAAACAGGTCGTTTGATCGAACGAGAAACGTGGCCCGCCACGTGCCGAGCTTGATCATGCGAGATGTGCAGCAATATTTCGTCTGATGGCATATGGACACACTGTTGTTTTGAAAAAGACACCTGAATCAGTGTTTGGAGCTTTGTACACAGGCATTTCGCTCATTATCACCTGTCGCCTTGTGAATAAAGCGGGTTAGTCCAGGCTGATCATTGTGGTGGGTTCACCAGGCTGGATGAGCGCGAGGGCAGGGCAGTTGTCAGTGTATGAAAATTGCTCCGCGTTCGGTATGATGCGGAGGCTGTTTCCAGTGTCCCGCCAGATCATAAAAGACTGGCCAAAATTCGAGTAGAACAATCGATGATTAAGCGGTGGTTAACTACACTCTGCGTTGCACTTTGTTGTGCGTTCCCGGTAGTAGTTGTGGCGCAGGTTCCTGCAGATATACGTGTTGGCAGTATCCACGATACATCCGGTATATTCGGGCACTACGGGCGTTCGATGGATAAAGCAGTAACGCTTGCGATTGAAGAAATAAATGCCTCCGGTGGCTTGCTTGACAGGCAATTGCAAAAAGTCGCCTTTGATACGCGATCAGATGCTGATCTGTACGTCGAGTACACCGACAAGTTAATCGCTGAAGAAGTCGATGTGGTGCACGGTGCCATATTGTCTTCAGACCGTGAAGCGATCAGGCAAGCACTCAGAGAAGCAGAGATTCCCTATTTTTATAATACGCAATACGAAGGCGGTGTGTGCGATCGCAATGCATTCTTAACCGGCGTTACACCCGCTCAGCAGGCTCAGGTGTTGTTGCCGGAAGTGATTGAGCGCTGGGGAAAGAAAATAGCCATTGTTGCGGCGGACTATAACTATGGTCAGATTAACGCGCGCTGGATACAGTTTTTTGCGGAAAGAAATGGCGCTGAAGTTGTCGATACGCAGTACTTTGATCTCACCACTACTGATTTTACTGGTGCGATAAAGCAGATTGAGGAAGTTGAACCTGATTTTGTGGTCTCTGTGCTGGTAGGTGGTGCCCACCTGTCTTTCTATCGCCAATGGGCAACCAGTGGCCTGAAGGATAAGATTCCTATCGCATCGACCACGATGGGGGCGGGCAATGAGCAGTTTGCACTGACAAGCGATGAGGTCGAAGGAATGATGATGGTGTACAGCTATTCAAAACAGCTGGCCACGCCCGAGAACAGATCATTTCTGCGGCGCTGGACACAGCGTTTCGGGGCCACCGACGATATTCATGAACTGGCCGTCGCCACCTATCAGGCGGTTCATGTATGGGCTGAAGGCGTGCGCCGCGCGAATTCTCTGGAAAGAGAAAAGGTGATAGACAGTCTTGAAAGCGGGTTGACGATAGGCGCACCGACTGGTGAGTTGTCAATTGATCCATTGACGCATCATGCCATCACTTCAGTTCATCTGGTGGAAGTTCGTGACCAGAAAATGGAGGTAATAGAAAGCTTTCCTGCAATGCAGCCTCTCGATACGCAAATCGTCTGCAATCTGAACAAAATACCTGATGACAACGAACAGTATGCAATCAGTGTGGAGTTATACGATGTGATGTTTCCCTCTGGACAGTAACGGGCTTTCGTAAATCGACTTAATGCTCGCCGTGCGTTCGATACAACCTTTGCAGTTGAAATACACCTGGCTATTGGACCCTGAGGCTGCAATGGGTCTGATCGATTCGGTTGCAAGGGTTTCAGACCTGGTTCTGCAGCACAAACCAAATAGATAAAAAGTGTTATGACTCTCACAGCAGCGTATTACACCGGTAAAAAACAGTTCGCGATAGAAACGCTTGCAGCGCAGTCGCCTCTTGCCGGTGAGGTGCAGATTGATGTGGCCTTTTGCGGGATCTGCGGTACCGATCTACATGTGTACCTCGGGCACATGGAACAACGCATTGGCAATCACCGGGTTATCGGCCACGAGATGTCTGGCACCATCCGCTCTATTGGTTCGGCTGTCAGCGGTTTCAGTGTGGGCGACCCGGTTGTTGTGCGTCCGCTGCATGCCTGTGGGGATTGTTCATCGTGCAAACGTGGTTACCAGCATATTTGTCAGAACCTCGTTTTCCTGGGGCTCGATAGCGACGGTGCGTTTCAACAGCAGTGGTGCGTGCCCGCTCATACTGTTCATAAGCTTCCCGAAGATCTGTCAATGCAGCATGCTGCACTGGTGGAGCCAATGGCGGTTGCGGTGCATAGCGTTCGTCGCGGCGGGGTAGAAGGAGAGGAGGATGTGCTTGTTATCGGCGGCGGTCCGATCGGCATGTTAATCGCGCTGGTGGCGAAACATGCAGGCGCCAATGTAACCGTTTCCGAGATAAACACGCATCGCCTTGCGATGGCGGAGTTGATGGGGTTGTCGACTATCAATCCTTCAGAGCAGGATGCCCCAACAGCGCTGATGGATGCAACGGGTGGCAAGGGGTTCGATGTGGTGTTTGAAGTTTCTGGTACGCAACCGGGTGTGGACCTGATGACAGCAGTTACAGCCACTCGTGGCCGAATTGTTATGGTTGCCATACATGCAAGTCTGGCCTCAGTCGATCTGTTTCAATTCTTCTGGAAAGAAATCGAAATGATTGGCGCCAGAGTCTATGAACTGGAAGATTATGAAGAGGCGATCCGCCTGGTGGCCGATGGTGCTATTGACTCAAAGCGGCTGATAACCGGTATCAAGCCCCTTACCGAGATTCAATCTGCGTTTGAAGAACTTGCCGGTAACCCGAAAGCGATGAAAACGCTGATTGATTGCAGTGGAGCGACTGCCATTCAATAGTGATTGTACGGTCACGACGATAACCGCATGGTGCGGCTTTTCCTGATTTGTTGTGTCAAAGACACAGGTTGTTGCGGATATCAAATTTTATGTTAAATCGTATTTTCTTGCTTGCTTGCAGCGGTTTGCAGATGAACTGCGAATGGTTACCAACTATTGAGCACAGCTTGTATCGGTGTACTCATTCAGCTTGCATCAGGCGGACTTTCAAGAAGTGGCAAGCGCACTGGTGGGGGAGTAACTGCGCTGACTGACCTGTGATATTGTCAGCGCTCAGATGCTAAGTGAAAGAGCCTGATAGATAAGTTCGCGGATCGGAGATCTTCTCCCACAACCTTCCCTCAATGCCTCTCAGAACGCCTCCCGCAATGCCTCTCAGAACGCCTCCCGCAATGCCTCTCAGAACGACTCCCGCAATGCCTCTCAGAGCGCGTCCCAGAACGCCTCCCTTACGCATAGGCAACTTGGAAGTGTGTTCAACAAAGAGTAGTTGTCTCTTTAGCGGGCCTGTCACCCGCTATTCAGTGGTGCGGTAGGCATTGCCATCGCCGACTGCTTTACCGTTACCAATACCTGGCTCCGGCTCCAGTCCCGACTCAGCAATAACAGACTCTGTGGTTCGGTATTCAATCAGTAGCGGCGGTTGGGTGGTGTTTAGCGATTGAAAATTGTTCTCGGCAATGGTCAGGCGTCTGACATAACCGTGACCTTCGTTGGCATCTTCGGTATTGTGCGGGTCGCAATTGATTGTCGGGTCTGCCAGATAACCTGTTTCAGAGTAGCCTCCCAATCGTAAATCACCAAAGTGGCTGTCTGTGGCCGTGTTATTTCGCAAGGTGATGTTCTCGGCTATTACACAGTTTTCGGCGCCAATATCATAGGCCCAGGGTGCACCCTGCACGGAGTTGCCGGTGATGGTAATGCTGCGCCCGCCATCGACGTATATGGCACCAGCCCAGCTTCGTACGCGCCCGTAAGCAGGGTTACTCAGTGTACTCATGGCTGTGACGGTGTTGTTTTCTATCCAGCCGCTGCGCGCAGCATCAACAGGGTTGGGAAAGACTTTACCGTTGATACGGACGGGCGCTGCGGTACCTTCGCCGCCAATGGCGTCTATCGCGATATTGTTGACACGTTCAATGCGGTTGTTGTCGATCACCCAGTTAGTGACATTGCCATTGATGGCGATGCTTTCACTGGCGCCGGTTTTCATATCATGCAAATGATTTTGACTGATGGTAATTCGACCGATACGGTCCGCGTCAGTAGCACCGCTACCCAGTACAATAATACCGTGTGCACTGGAATCACTGTTGTAGTGATGAATTCTGTTTTTTCGCAGCACAATATCGCGAATTCTACTGCCTGATATCTGGATGCCATACACTGGCCGAAAGCCGGATTTCACCCCCGCAAGCTCAACATTTTCAATCAGTACCTGTTCGGTATCACTACCGATGGATATGGTTGCCCTGCCGGCTACTGCCATTACGGGTTTGCTATGTGCCGAGGCGATAACTTTCGTTTTTGATCGATTAATGGTGAACGGACTGACCGGCTTTGTCGCCCGTATTTCAATGACACAATAGTTGTCATAGCCTGCCTTTTTATCGCACTGCTCGATCGCATGGTTAATATCGTCGACAGCAATCACGTTTGGGCGGGTATCGAACCGGGTCAGCCAGCCGAGGTCGGGTCTGCTGGCGGCATCCGGTTCAATGGCGCCCCACCTGGCCTGAGCTGTGTCCGCCAGTAAAACTAAAGCGAGGACCGGCAGCAATACACAGTTACACCGACCTTTTTTGCGTATTGGAGTCAAGGGGTTTCTTTTTGCATGAAGGGGAAATACATTTTGTTACAGGCAAGGTAGATAGACTAGACGATAATTGTTGTTTTCGGTACAAACCCGGTGGGCCTGGCGCGCCTCACTACAGACACCAGGCTTGATTTGTTCAGCCAGCGGCAAGGTTCAGACAACAAACTGCCGGATAGGCAAAAACCGGCATTGGAAACCAGGCCGGCTGCCCAATACCTGAGCCATTCGTTACCTGTATCATGACCCGGTGGTTGCCAGTCTGGGAGTCATGAGTATGGCTGGCCGCAGAGTTGCTGGTAAACATTGTTATAGTGGCAGCACAAACACGAATCGTTACGTTCGGCAATCTGAACTTTGCTTACAGTTGGTTGCCAATATCTGAAGACGAAGGATAATCAGAGAGTTATTATGAAAAAGATCAACGGAGTCGCCATTGCGTTTCTATCGTTGTTTATGGTCGTGTCCTGCGCGACCACACGCAACATCGATACGGCGCAGGAAACCCATTACGACGCCAGCTACGATTTTTCTGACAAAGCAAAAATCGTCGATCGTCTCAGCGCCAGTCTGGTTGATTATGCTGCTGGTTCCACCATCAAGCCGGTAGTGATCAGCTACGGTATTGGCAATGAAACCAGTGAACACATCAACACCGGCGGAATAAGTGATGATATCCGTCTGGCGCTTATTCGCTCCGGGCAATACCAGCTGCTTAATGAAGGGCAGCGATACAATATTCAGGATGAATCAAGTTATCAGCAAAGTGGCACCGTGCCGGCGTCACAGCGGATTGCTCAGGGTCGGCAACTGGGTGCGGACTACATTCTTGCAGGGACATTGCGTTCTATCGTAAAAAAGCCACCCAGAAGTATTCGTTTAGTTAAAAAGAAGCTGGTGTATTACAGCTTGAACCTTGAACTGACTAACACTGAATCCGGTGCAATTGCCTGGGCTGACAAGGTTGAGCTCGCTCGTGAGCAATCAAGACCGATTATAGGCTGGTAGCGGTAGCCACAAGTGGCCTGCTAGTTATGGATATGCGTCAGCGCTGGTACCAGCGCGTTTATTGTTCTGTGTGCACTCGCAGCGGCCGATTGTGCGTGGTACTGCTGTGCCTTTTTACGATGGGGTGCAGTACCACCGTGCTGGATAAAGCCCGGTTACAGTATGCTTCCGGTGACGCGCAATCTGCTTTGCAGACTTTGGGTGATGGCTCCGAAGTACCGTCGCGTGACAAGCTTTTGTACTGGCTGGAGCGCGGGTTGATTCTTCATGAAGAGGGCAACTATGCGGAAAGTTCACGTGAGCTGTTAAACGCTGCTGCGTATCTTGAAGATAATGACTTCGTTAGTATCAGTGCCGAGGCCCGGTCGCTGCTTGCGAATGACTGGATACGCAAATACAAAGGGGAATACAGCGAACAACTGTGGATACACACCTATCTGATGATGAACTTCCTCTCTCTTGGGCGCTACGACAGCGCAGCCGTCGAGGCAAGGAGAGCGTTAGAGCGAATTTCAGACCGGGAGAACGTGTTGCAGCATGATGCGTTTACCCGTGCGCTGATCGGCCTGAGTTTTGAATCGGCAGGGCAGGCAAACAGTGCGTATATCGAGTATCGCAAACTGGCAGATCTGACAGGTAAGCCCGGTCACTCACTGACGTCATCGTTATATGCGCTGGCTAAATCCCTTGGCTTTGATGAGGATGCCAGAAAGTACGAGCGGCAGATGGCGCAGACCCCGTTGACTACTGCAGGTCACGCTGAAGTCGTATTGTTTTTGGCAACTGGCAGACTGCCGGAAAAAATTTCCAGTTCACTGATCACTGACTACGATGAGAGAGTCGCGTTCCCGCAGTACTTACCTGATCGAGATGCGCCGCCGGTGGTTACCGTGTCTGTAGATGGAGTGGATTGCGACTGCAGCGTGGTCGCCTCAAATCTCGGTCAGCTGGCGCGCAGTTCGCTGAATAGCCGCGGTATAGCGTTGACAACCAGGTTGCTGGCGCGAGCCGCAGCCAAAGACGCATTGGCTGATAATCTGGCCAAAAAAGATGAGGTCGTTGGTGAAATAGCACGGCTGTTGCTGTTTGTACTGGAGGAGGCGGATACTCGCGGGTGGCACAGTCTGCCCGGTCATCTCTCGTTGCTGCGCGTACCTGTTAATAAGGGCAGTCAGGAAATTGTCGTCAAGTCGTTTTCGACGGCACCAACGATTATCGATGTGTCGACCTTGCAGGCAGGGGAGCGACGATTTATCGCAATGAGAGAACGCGGTTTTCTCGACTTTTAGGTGTGATATAGACCAGTTGCGCCGTGGGCTTGGTCGGACTACTAGGTTTGTGCAGTTTGTTTTTCATTGTATTGGTGCGGTTCGTGTCTGAAAGCGCAGTATTACAAGGTCTGTCAAAGGATTGATTATGGACAACATCAGCTTGTTGCGTGAGGCACGCCGTGTCTTTGCGCGAGGTGGCAATATTAGCCATCACTTCAGAAATAGAAACCTGTCAGAAGCTGATCAGCTTAAGATTATCGAATACGCCTACGATCTGCAGTCTGGTTCCTACACGCATGCTGTCACGACTGATGCGGTGGTCAGAGCGAATAAGCAGCAATGGGGGAGTCGAGTCGGCAAGCTATTGACAGAATACGGTATTCACAGTGCCATAGAGGCGGGTGTTGGCGAGGCTTCAACCCTGCGTTACATCTCGGCTTCCAGTCCACCCTCAGTTCAGTTTGCAGGCTTTGATATTTCGCTCAGCAGGCTATGCTTTGCACGACGATTTTTGCACACGGTGAATAACGATGCCACCTTGTTCACCGGTGACTTAGGGGCTATTCCGGTAATCGACAACGCTTATGATGCTGTGTTATCGAATCATAGTCTGGAGTCCAACGGCGGGCGCGAGCGAGAAATTCTGTCAGAGATGCTTCGCGTCAGCAGGCGGTACCTGATCCTACTTGAGCCCGACTATGAGCGTGGCAATCAGCAACAAAAAAAACGTATGGACAGCTTTGGTTATGTTCGGGGTCTGCGTTCGCACCTTGCCGGTCTTGGTGCGCGTGTGTTGCGGGATGAAGCCTGGGATCTGAACCTGAATCCGCTCAATGCAGCGTCGTTGCTAGTGGTGGAGAAAACAGCACCGGCAGGCTGGAACGATCCTGTCGACCAGCCATTGGCCTCTCCGTTTTCCGGTGAGCCATTGCAGTGCGGAGATGGCTATTTTTACGCAAAGAGCGACGGTATGGCTTTTCCTGTGATTAACGGCTTTCCCTGTTTACTGCGGGAGCAGGGCGTGGTTGCAACACATTTGATGGGTGACAGTAGTATTGCGTCCCCGGTTAGAAAAGCGGCCTGATAGTAACCCCAGTAGACTGACTCACAAGGTTACGCGGCGGCACCACGTTACTTGCAAACCGGTGCGCTTCGCGCGACTTTGCACGCCCTGCCGTCTGTTGGCCTGTATGTAGCCCCGGGATATTATCGGGCTCCCTGGCTAACGCAAGGTGTGGTGAGAAAAACGAACCGCACCAAACCACAGGCTCGATATAACACGTGCACACCGCGCAGACTTCTCCTACCCGGTTTTACCATTTTATTTTGTAGGTGTGCGTCTCAGGTGCCGGTGTCCTGCCAGTCATCGGCTTCGTCATCCGGTACCGGAATAAACTGTGATATCACTTTGAACAAGGTTTCCGGTTGCATCGGTTTGGTTACGTAATCATTCATACCGGCCTCAAGACAGGCTTCACGATCACCTTTTAGTGCATTGGCCGTCAGTGCGATGATCGGCATGCGATCACTCTCGGGTATCTGTTGTTCCGCTTCCTTCTGACGAATTGCACTGGTTGCGGCAAAACCGTCGAGCACCGGCATTTGGCAATCCATTAGTACCAGATCAATGCCACCCTCATTGAGACGATCGATGCCCTCCTGACCGTCATTGGCGACATCAACCTGATAACCTGCCTGTTCAAGGATCTCGGTTGCCACAATCTGGTTGATCGGATTATCTTCTACTACCAGTATTGTGAAGGATGACGTTACCGGCTCTGTTGTCGTGCGTCTGGTTGTGTTCTTTTTAGCTCTGATACTGGTTACTTTTGCCTTCTTTTTTGCAGTCTTTTTGTGAGCGGTTTTTTTAGCCGTAATCTTTTTCTTCGCAGCCTTCTTTTTTGCCGATGCCTTGCTTTTCTTTTTCGCTTTGCTTTTAGTGGGGATCAGCTTGTCCGCCAGCGCTGTTGAAATTGAATCAAACAGCCGTGATGCTCGTACAGGTTTCACCAGCAGGGTGTCAAAATTTTCCATGCCGTCGTCGTCTTTACTGACCTGATCGATTGACGTCAGCATAATTACTTTCAGTTCGGCCCCGTTTTTGGTTTTTCGAATTCTGTCGGCCAGCTCAATACCATCCATCTCCGGCATGTGGTAGTCGAGTAGTAGAAGTTCGTAAGGGCTGCTGCTCTGGTTTGCCTTTTCAATCAGTTGAAGTGCTTTATAGCCGGAACTGGCGCAATCAATCTCGAGTCCAAATGGTGTCAGAAGCTGTTGCATCAGTTCGAGGTTGACCGGGTGATCGTCAACTACCAAAACCCGGGTACCCGCAACAGAAGGGGGCAATTGACTTTTGTCGGTGCTTACCTTTTCAGAGAGTGGTAGTTCAACGGTCAGTGTAAACACAGACCCTTTGCCGATATCGCTGGTAACGGTAATGTCGCCGTCCATCAATGAGATCAGCTGTCGGCTAATCGTTAGCCCGAGGCCGGTCCCGCCATACTTTCTGGTGGTTGATGAATCGGCCTGGGTAAAAGATTTGAATAGTTGCTGCAGGCTTTCCTGGTTGATACCACAGCCGGTGTCTTTAACCTCGATTGTCAGTTTCACACTGCTATCAGATTTTTCGGTGCAGTTGGCTGTCAGTGAAACCAATCCGGTGTCGGTGAACTTTACCGCGTTGCCCATCAGGTTGATTAGAATCTGTCGCAGCCTTTCCGGGTCGCCAACAAGCCAGTCTGGTATTGACGGATTGATATGTCCGATTAGCTCAATATTTTTACTGGCTGTTTGTGAGGCGAAAATATCGACCACATCAGCCAGCAGATCACGTGCTCGAAAGTCGATAGTATCAAGTTCCATCTTGCCCGCCTCGATCTTTGAAAAATCGAGAATATCGTTAATGACACTCAACAGGCTATGTGCTGAATTTTGCGCAATATCAATATAGCGTTGCTGGAACCCTTCCAGTTCAGATCGCGACAGGAGTTCGAGCATGCCGGTAACGCCGTTTAATGGCGTGCGAATTTCGTGGCTCATATTGGCCAAAAATTGACTTTTTGCTTTATTGGCAGCTTCTGCGGTCTCCTTGTCAAATCGCAGTTGCTCGTTTTCCATACGGTCGGATATGTCGGTAAACGAAGCAAGGTAACAGGCGGGCTGGTCAATGGTCTCCCTGATGCTATGTATAGAGCAAATGGCGTAACCGGTTTTACCGTCGATCTGGCGGGTAAATTTTAAATCAAGGTCGATCACCTGGCCGCGCTGGTCGAGTATGTCGCGAGGTGTTTGCTGTTGCTGATCAATAACAAGGTCGAGGTTTTCTATGTAGGCACCCAGCGATGACATGAGCCGATCAACCGATGCATAGCCGAGTATATTTGCCGCAGCGGGGTTTGCCTGTAAAGGGTTGCCCTCCAGATCAAGTTGAATAATTCCCTCGCGTGTATTTTCAAAAATGTACTGGAAGTGTGAGGCTTCCTTGAGCTGTTTATAAGCTTCTTCACGGGTTTGCATTTCCAGCCTGACGCGATCCAGCACCCGGTTGTATTCGTTCGCCACCTGACCGGCCTCGGTGTGTGGTTCAACTTTTACCGGTTGACTGAAATCGCCAGCGTTGCCGTGGTCACGCATGTTGGTCAGCAGATCAAGTATTTCGGTGGATGCATTGTGCTCTGATACGTTAAGGCCCATCAGCTCGTCTTCGGCGCTGACACGCAGGGGCTGGAATTTGTCGATCAGGCGAATCAGCAGGTAGCCTATGCCCAGTGTAAAAGCGCAGACAACGCTGACGCCAAAGGCCTGTATAGCAAGTTGTTCTATCACAGAGTGGTTGTTGGGAAACAGCTCCCGGTTGCCGAACAGTGCGACCATTAAAGTGCCTGCTATTCCGGCTGCGCCGTGTACGGGAAATGCGTTTATGGCATCGTCTATCCTGCGACGCTCCAGAAGATGCGTGGCGAACTGAGTGACGATTGCCGCAATGATGCCGATCATCACCGCATCGAGTGCACTATACAGGTGGGGGCCTGCGGTAATACCGACCAGACCTGCAAGCGTGCCGTTCAATACACCTGCGATTTGCGGTCTGCCAGTGCGATAGAGAAACCACAGTATCAGGGTCAGGCCACCTGCGGCGGCAGACAGTGAAGTATTGATTACGATGGGAGCGATGTTGCTATTGAAGCCGGCGTTACTGCCACCGTTAAAGCCAAACCACCCAAACCACAGCAAAATCACACCGACGGTTGCCAGTGGATAGTTACTGCCCTGAATTGTTGAATTGCGTTGTGCTTCTGCGTCGTCCGAGGCAGTATTTGCATCACTGAACCGGCCAATTCTTGGCCCGACAACCAACACGGCGGCAAGTGCCAGGCACCCGCCAAGAGTGTGAACGGTGGTTCCACCGGCAAAGTCAATGAAGCCAAGTTGTGCCAGCCAGCCTGTGGTTTCACCCTGCGCTGTACCGCCCCAGATCCAGTGGCCTGCCAGCGGGTAGAAGAAGCCGGCGATGCAAACACTGATAATAAGGTATGCCCGGTAGCGTGTTCGCTCGGCCAGTGCACCGCCGACAATAGTTGTTGCAGCACCGCAAAACATTAATTGGTAGAGAAACCAGGCGCCGTTGCCGGATTCATGGCTGTAGACAAAATCCGATGTGCCAAAGTACCCGGAAAAGCTGTCGCCGTACATGATGGCGTATCCGATCAGCCAGTAGGTAATGCCTGCAAGCGTAAAGTCAGACAGGTTCTTGAATGCGACATTAATGCTGTTCTTGGATCTGACCAACCCGGTTTCAAGGAGGCAAAAACCCGCCTGCATTACCATGACAAGAAAGGCAGAGAAAAGTAGCCAGGTGGTATCTAGTGCTGTGAGAGATTGCATGCGGGTTTTGTATTTATTGCAGAGTGGGGATGCAAGCGCAGTGTTTGTACCATTTGCGTGGTAACTGTTTGATTTGTAGCGGCTTTAGCCGAGGTGTGTGGAGGATGTCACAGACCGCAGCCGGTATCGTGTCGACCGTTAGTAGCGGCAGCGATAAATTTGAGGATTGTGGTGGTGGTTGTTATGAATGAATGGCATTGTTAAAAACACTATATTGACGGTTCTGCGGTGGCGTTGGTTTATTGACTTGTGTGTTTTTTGACAGTCGGCAGGTTTATAGCGCGAGTTTTTTTGGTAGCCGCCTTTTATTAATGACCTTTTGATTCTGTTTGCGATCGCAGAAGGGTCACCAGTAGTTCCACAATCGCTTTATCAGCATGATCGCGGTGAGTGACCACACCCACTGTTCTTAAGGCGCGGGGTTTGGTGAAATGCAGTGTGCGCAGGTTGTCTGGCAGTGCTCTGCCGGCCGGTACCACCGACACGCCTAGCCCGTTGCGAACCAGTGAGATAACCGCATCGAGGGTATCGATTTCCATTCTTGTAGTGACTTTGATGTTTCGGTCTCTGAGCAGTCGGTCAACTATGTGTGCGACCTCTGCGTGTGGACTGAACCGAACGTACGGATTGTTCTCCAGCAGAGCGCGCGCGGTTTTACCTTTGGCGTTGGTATGCGCCATTACAACGAGTGGATCTGTGTATACCGGAAAACAGGTAACCTGAGGCGGAATATGGTCAGGGATGGTGACAATGGCGCAATCGAGATTGTGTCTGACGACCCGGTTTAGCAGGTCATTGGTTAATCCGGTAACCAGCCGCACAGATAATTCCGGCGCTTTTTTGCGCAACTCTAGTAGTGCACCAGGCAGTGTGTCCGTTACTACCGTGTGCACGGCTCCGATCTTCAGGGCACCGGTCATTTGTTCGCCGGTGCTGCTGCCTTTCAGTTGCTCCCACTGCAATACAACCTCTCTGGCGCGTCGAACGAACAGCAGTCCGGCTGAGGTAAAGGAAGGCGGGCGATGTGAGCGGTCAAACAGTGTTTTTCCGCATTCGCGCTCGATTGCTGACACTTGCAGGCTAACGGTGGAGTCAGACAGGTTCAATTGCCGCGCGGCCTCCGCAAAACTGCCGTGTTCTGCTATCGCTATTACTGTGTATAAAGCGCTAATTTCCATCGACTGCAGAGTTAGGAGTTTGCGAAATGAGTAAAGCTATCTTTGAAAATATTCAAGATTGGTATGGTTTCTTTGAATTATGTAAAATAAAAGCCCAGTCAGTCAATTTTTTCTGAGGCGCGTTCATGATCGGAGCACAAATCCTGACACAGGCCATGGCTGAGTCGGGTACCTCTGTGGTGTTCTCGCTGTCGGGCAACCAGATCATGCCACTCTATGATGCCTGTCTGGAGCCTGGTATTCGCATAGTGCACGTGCGCCACGAGAGCGCCGCGGTTTTTATGGCAGATGCCTATGCGCAACTGAGTGATCCGCAGGGGCAAGCGGCGCAAGAGCAAGCAGCGCAAGCGCAATCGGCGCAAGAGCATGGGTTACCAGCAGATAGTGGCGTCGGCGTGGCATTGGTGACCGCCGGACCTGGCTTTGCCAATGCGCTGGGAGGGTTGTATTCAGCATTGATGGCCGAAAGTCCGGTGGTGTTGATTTCCGGTGACTCTGCGGTATCCCAGGATGGCAGCAGAGCTTTTCAGGAACTGGCGCAAACCACGGCTGCGCAGCCGTTCGTCAAGCATACGGTGCGGGTCACCGATGTTGCCGAATTGGCGAAAGCCTGGTTCGAGTGCATATCAATTGCCACAGCCGGTACCCCCGGGCCGGTTCATCTTGCAGTGCCATTTGATGTGTTGCTGGCAGAGGGGGATAGTGCGGAGTGTGTAGACACCCGTGTAACGGAGCTGCGCGATCTTTCAGCCAATGATGTGGTCGACATCATTGCGGCACTGCACGCTGCGGATAAACCTTTAGTGCTCACAGGGCCTGCCATGACGGCGTCACGCATGCCAGATCGCTTTGCACATCTTCAGAGTGTACTTGGCATACCGGTGATCGCAATGGAAAGTCCGCGCGGGCTTGCAGATCCGTCACTGGGAAAAGTCAAAGCGATAGTACAGCTGGCTGACTGTGTGTTGCTGTTGGGCAAGCTTCCGGATTTCACACTTGGCTTTGGCGCTGAATCAACGCTGCCGGCAAAATTGATCATTGTGGTTGATGCATCGGCGCAGTCGCTGCAGCAGAGTGTTCGGGTGCTCGGTGAGCGAAGAGTAACCAAAGTGAAAGACGGGGAGCAGAGTTCCGGTTTACAGGGCGTTAAGGCGATAAACGAAAAGCCGGTTGTTGTCGCTGATGCAATTTGCCGGAACTATCAATCGATTACCGAGCATGCAGAATGGCTGACATTCTCGGTGGCGCAACTCGCAGCTTCACCACGGTTACCAGACGTGGTGACCGGGTTTACCGATGCTGCAAAACCGGTGTCTTCTGCGAGTGTCGGCAGCGCTCACAACCCCGAGTTGACGCCGCAGCAAATTGGTATTGAGGTACAACGTGCTGTCGATCAGTGCGAGCAGTCAGTGCTTGTTTGTGATGGCGGCGAGTTCGGCCAGTGGGCGCAGGCCTGTGTTCGATCTGACCGGCGTATTATCAACGGCCCCTCTGGTGCGATAGGTGGCAGTTTGCCACAGGCTGTGGCGGCGAAAATTGCTGATCCGCACAGCGTGGTGTTTGCCATGCTAGGTGATGGCACAGCCGGATTTCATCTTGCAGAGCTTGAGACAAGTGTTCGCGAACAGGCGCCGATCATCGTTATTATAGGCAATGACTCGCGCTGGAACGCAGAGTACCAGATACAGTTGCGAGACTACGGCGAAGACAGGCTGCACAGTTGTGAACTCGGCACTGATATCAGGTACGATCAGGCAGCCGTCGGCCTGGGTTGCGCCGGCGTACTGGTACAAACTACAACAGAGCTTGAACGTGCGTTAGCTAAAGCGGTGAGTCGCAGTCAGCATGAATGCCAGACTACTTGTATTAATGTCTCTATGGCGGGATGGCCCGCACCGGTATATTGATGTTATTGACGGTTCGTAAACGAACCATCGGCAGCGGCGCCTACAGAGCCGGTCGTAAAATAACGTGCGTGAAAAATCATGTATCAAGACTATCGTTTTTCCGATGTCTGTGCACTCTCATCATCCGTACTTAACTGAAGGATGCCGGTGACCAATAAAATTTCAGTCAGCATTTGGCGTGGTAAATCAGACGGTGAGTATCAAACCTACGAGGTTGAGCTGCGCGAGAATCAAACCGTGCTTGATATTGTCACCGAGGTGCAGCGCCAGCACGAGCCTTCACTGGCGTATCGCTTCGCTTGCCGCGTTGGTGTGTGTGGTTCCTGTGCAATGACCGTTAATGGCGTGCCGCGCTGGACGTGTCGAACGCACGTGAATCAGGTAACCAAAAACAACTCGCTGACTATCGGACCGCTGCGCAACTTGCCCGTCATTAAAGATCTTGTCGTAGATATGAAGCCATTTTTCAAAAAGTGGCAAACGGCGGGTGCCAGCTTTACTGGCGGAAAAACCCGTCACGACCCGGTTGCAACAATCAGCTCTGAATCGCCAGGTCGCAAAGCTGCGGATGCCGGCATCGAATGTATCAACTGTGCGGTGTGTTACAGCGCCTGCGATGTAGTCGGATGGGATGACAGCTACGCCGGGCCAGCTGCACTGAATCGTATCTGGACACTGGTCAATGACGAGCGACAGGTAAACAAGCGCGCTGTGCTTGATGCCGCGTTTGCCGATGGCGGGTGTGGTTCATGCCACAGCCAGGGTAACTGCACGCGGCATTGCCCGGTTGAGTTAAGCCCGTCTGAGAGCATCGCTGCATTAAAGCGCAGCGCGTTTATGGGGCTACCGAAAACAGGGGCTGTGGAGTCGAACAAAATTGATACTGGAGCAGATCGTGAGAGCTAGTCTGCAACGACATTTTTATGTGGCGCAAAGAGCGACCGCACTGTTGCTTGCGCCACTGGTGGTGGTGCATCTGGTGCTAATTATGATCGCGGTGAAAAATGGTTTAACCGCCGACGAAATTCTATCCCGCACAAGGGGAAATGTTCTGTGGGCTGTATTTTACGGTCTGTTTGTTGTGGCAGCTGCAGTGCATGCACCACTAGGCGTGAGGAACGTCCTGCGCGAATGGACACCGCTGTCGCAACAACTGGTCGATGCATTTTGTGTGTTTTTGTTTCTGTTGCTTTTATTGGCAGGGCTGCGCGCAGTGGTTGCTGTGTATTAGCCGCAACCAGTGGCTGCACTTTATACAATAAGTTTACCGACGCACATTATTTGAGTAACCCCATGAACCCGTTGCGAAGTCATAAAAGCTATCTTGCATTTGTCGGTCATCGATTGTCCGGGGTGGCGCTCGCGCTGTTTTTGCCATTGCATTTTTTACTGCTGGGTACTGCGATCAATGACGCAGACGCATTACAGCGTGCACTCGCATTTACCGATCATCCGCTGGTTAAAGTGGCGGAGTGGGGGTTGGTCGTGTTGTTGACGGTGCACCTGTTATTCGGGTTGCGAATTCTGGCACTGGAGATGACCAGCTGGCCGTCGCGCTATGACAATCGCACGAGCTGGGTGATACCGGCACTGGTCATTTCGTTGCTGGCTGGCGTCATATTCTGGCTACAGAGTTAGAGGACTACACCACGGCGGGCAGATTGCTGTCGTGCATTCCACAATAACGGAGTGATCATTGGCTTGATAGATAAACGCCTGATGCTGCTGAACGCAGAGAGTGTGTAATGCGTGCCTTTGGGCTGTGTGGTGCGGTTCCTGTCCCTCACCACACCCTGCATGGCGATGAGTGAACATTGGAAACAGTTAAAGAGGTTTACAGATGGTAGGGTGTGCTGAGTGGTGCGAAACGCACCAGCGCTTTAGAGACTATGGATATAACTCAATTTCAAGTCAGCGGATGCCCGACGAATTATGCAGGTCAATATGATTGAAACTCATCAAACCGATATTCTTATACTGGGAACCGGTGGCGCTGGCCTTTTTGCGGCACTGCACGCCGCTCAGGCCAATGCTGATCTTGATATCACCATTGCGGTAAAGGGCTTGCTTGGCAAGTGTGGCTGTACACGGATGGTGCAGGGTGGGTACAACGTTGCTGTGGCTGCAGGTGATTCTGTCGAGCGTCACTTTATGGATACCATTGTTGGTGGTAAATGGCTGCCTGACCAAAACCTTGCCTGGACACTTGTGGAAACCGCGGTAGAGCGCGTTCGCGAGCTTGAAAATGAACTGGGTTGTTTCTTCGATCGCAATAAAGATGGCAGCCTGCATCAGAAAGCATTTGCCGGGCAAAGCTTCGATCGTACCGTACACAAAGGTGACTTAACCGGCATAGAAATAATCAATCGCTTAATTGAACAGGTGTGGGCGCTGAACACACGTATGCTGGAAGAGCACCGGGCCATAGAGTTAATACCCGCAGCTGATGGCTCGGGCATAGCCGGCGTGTTACTCATTGATATGCGAACCGGTTCCTACAGGCTGGTTAAGGCAAAGGCCGTGCTACTAGCGACCGGCGCCGGACCAAGCATGTATCAGTACCATACGCCGTCTGGTGACAAAACCTGCGACGGTCTGGCGATGGCGCTGCGTTATGGCCTTAAACTACGCGATATGGAAATGGTGCAGTTTCATCCGACCGGTCTGCTCGGCGGTCCGGATACCCGCATGACAGGCACCGTACTTGAAGAAGGCTTGCGTGGTGCCGGGGGTTATCTGCTCAACGGTGACGGCGAACGCTTTATGTTGAACTACCATGACAACGCCGAGCGTGCCACGCGTGATATCGTCAGCCGTGGCATTTATGCGGAAATGCGAGCCGGTAATACTACGCCAATGGGTGGTGTCTATATTGAGATGGCGCACCTCGGCCCCGAAGATGTCGCCAAACGATTCCCTGGTATGGTTAAGCGCTGCGCCGACTGTGGTTTTGATTTGGCTGGTGGTCGTGTCGAGGTTGTACCTACCGCTCACTATATGATGGGCGGTGTCGAGTTTAACGTTGACACATCGACAGAGGTTCCCGGATTGTTCGCCGCAGGTGAAGACTGTGGCGGTGTACACGGTGCCAATCGTCTGGGTGGCAACGGTGTGGCCAATTCTACGGTATACGGTGGTATCGCCGGTGACACGATGGCGGCTTACGTGGCTCAACAAAAGCACTGGCGCGATGTTGATCAAACTGCAGTGGATGCAGGTATTGCTCGAGCGGAGCAACCCTTTGCCCAATCACATAAAGATCTGTCAGAGCTTCGTGACACGCTCGGTCGTGACATGTGGGATCACATCGGTATTCTACGCACCGGGCACAGCATAGAAACCGGTTTGAGCAAGGTCGCACAGCATCGATCAGAGCTCGGTCGGTATGGCGTGGCTGATAAAGACCGCGAGTTTAATCTGTCGTGGCACGACTGGATCAATCTTCAGAATATGCTCGATATCAGCATGGTGATCGGCAAGGCATCACTGGCCCGTGCTGATAGCCGCGGCGCTCACTTCAGGGAAGACAACCCGGACACTGCTGACCTTGCCAATACCACATTTACCCGGGTATACGGATCCGCTGACGATCTGACAACCGAGATGATTCCGGTTAGCTTTGATATTGTCAGCCCCGGTGAGTCATTGATAAAAGATGAAGCAGGCAAGCCGCCAGAGACGGCGGCATGAACCCTCGTAGTGAGCGGCCTCGCTGCCAATGCAGTAATAGTTTATTACACCACACATATGCTGGAGATCAATCATGATAGCGAATGAGGCCATTGAAACGGCTGGCTATGAAATCATGAAGAAAGCCGCGATCGATATACCGGAAGACTATCTGGCCGGTATCAAAGAGTCGCAAAAGACAGAGACCAATACCCTGTCCGGCTATGTAATCAAAACCATGATAGAAAACTACGAGGTCGCCACCGAAGACAGACGGCCGATGTGTGCCGACACCGGGTTGCCGCGTTACTACGTTAAAATTGGCGATAACGCCAGGTTCGGTGGGGGCTTCACCGGTATAGAGCGCGCACTTCGCAGTGCTACAGCGCGCGCTACACATGATGTACCCCTGCGACCGAATCGGGTTCACCCGTTATGGCGCACCGAGCATAACAACAATGTTGGTATCAACGCGCCGGAGATCGAGTGGTCGTTTGAGCCCGATGTCGACTGGATCGATGTAACTACCGTTCACAAGGGGGGCTTGTTCGGCACAGATTACCGTATGCTTTTTCCAGGCGATGGAATCGACGGTATCAAGCGCTTCTTCCTCGATACGCTGATTGCCTTTGGCAAACGCGGACTTTGCTGTCAGCCCGCCATTGTCGGCGTTGGCATTGGTGGTTCAAAAGATACTTGCATGCAGCTCGGTAAGCAGGCGGCTTGTTTGCGCAGCGTCGGTGACCGCAACCCCGATGAAAAAATATCTGAACTCGAACTTGAACTCAAGGATATGGGCAACAGCATCGGCATGGGGCCAATGGGTTTTGTTGGTTCGTCGATGTGTGTGGATGTACACGTTGAAGTCGGTTACACCCATACGGGTGGCATGCCGGTTAGCGTGCATACGTTTTGTTTGTCCTCGCGTCGTGCCACGGCGAGGCTGCACAGTGATGGCAGCATCGAGTATCGCACTGATCCACAATGGTTCACCCCTTACATGCGTCGGGAGACTGTCGAATGGCCGAGTTAAAAGAAGTATCTCTGCAGTTACCTGCCAGTGCTGAAGACATTGCGCAACTTGAAGTCGGGTCAATTGTTTATCTGTCCGGCGTGGTGTATACCGCCAGAGAAGGCGTTTACGATCGCGTACTTAAAGACGGCGCATCATTACCCGATGAGTTAATCAAAGCCAGTGGTACTAACTTTCACTGTTCCCCTGCTGCAGCTGCAGATGGCAGTGGTGGATACAATGTGGGCGGCGTAACAGCGACAGCCAGTTTCCGTTTTTCAAAGTACATGGCTGAATGGCTCGACCTGACCGGAACCAAAATTGTCATTGGCAAAGGCGGCATGACGCAAAAAGACTACAAGGAAGTCTTCGCACCACGCGGTGCTATCTACCTGACTACAGTCGGGTATGGCACTGGTGCGTTGTTGGGGCGAGGCGTCAAAGGGGTCCGCAAGGTGCAGTGGCTTGAAGAGCTCGGTCTTGCCCAGGCCATGTGGTTTTTCGATGTGGAAAAGTTCGGACCGTTTATTGTCGACAGTGACCTGCAGGGTAACTCGCTATTTTCTCAGCAGGGTGAACTCGTCAATCAGAATATTGACAAGCTATACGAGGGATTGAAGACACCGGCATTGCATCGGTATGGGGAGACTGATGATCGGAAAGATGAATTGTTGTAGTAACGGGGGAATACCAAGGTATGTGTGGCTGCCTGGCTGGTTACTTACTAGAAACTCTTGATAACCTGATTAGCAGTAAATGCTGCCTGGTATAGACGTGAATAGAGCGGGGCGCTCGGTACTGTTTGCATGTCGGTCATCGGCAATGGAAGGTCTGCTCGGTTTGTACCTGTAAGGAGTTCTGCCATAGCACGGCCAAACACGGTTCCGGTGGTGATACCGCGGCCGTTATAGCCTATTGCTGTGTATAAGTTCTTATCGAGTTCGTGAATGCGTGGCAGGTGATCAGGGGTCATTGCGATTTGTCCGTGCCATGCTTGTTGAAATTCAACCGGGCCGATGGACGGGAATATGCGTTTGATTTGTTTGGTTGCCCAACGCTTTGAAAGGCCTTTATCAGTGCTGCCAACAACTTTTCCCATGCTGCCAACCAGCAGCCGATCATGACTGTCGCGCCGTATATTGAACATTATTTTGCCTGTGTCCCACAGGCCTTGTCTTCCAGGTAGTATATGGGAGGCTTTTGGTCCCAACGGATTGGTCGCGAGCTGAAAGTAGTGAATGATGGTGAAGATTTTTTTTAGATCTGGCCACAGTTCATCGGTGTAGGCGTTGGTGCCGAGTACGACGGACTTTGCTTTGAGCGGTCCGTTGTCTGTTTCAACCAGCCAGGTTTCATTCTCTTTTTTAAGTGCAGTTACTTTAACGCCAGTGCTAATGGTGGCTCCGGCACCCGTTGCGGCACGTGCCAGTCCACGACAATAGGCCATCGGGTTAATAGTGCCTGCTCGATGGTCAAGCAGGCCACCGTGAAAATGATCTGTGCCGATAAGGTCAGCTACCGCTTTGCGGTTAAGTAATTCGACTGGCTCTCCCAGTCTTTCCCACTCGGCTGCACGGCCTTGCAATTCACGGTAGCCAGCAGGGGCATGTGCTGCGTGGATAGTGCCGGTGCGAGTTGTTTCACAGCGCATCTGGTGTTTTTCGATGAGTGAAAAAACCGTGGCTGGACCCTTACCAAACTCGCTGATAAATCGTGGCCCGTAGGTTTCTCCGAGTTGCTCGCGCACATCCTGAGGTGGTAGCCACAATGCGGCATTGACCAGTCCACAGTTGCGACCAGAGCCGCCATAGCCTAACTGTTGTGCTTCGAGTACCTGTGAGCTCAGACCTTTTTCGGCGCAGTGCAATGCTGTAGAAAGACCGGTAAAACCACCGCCAACAATTGCAACGTCAACTGTGCCATCGTCGCTTATAAAAGTGTTTTGATAGTCTTTCTCTTCTGCTGTGATATCCCACAGTGACACAGGGTTTCTGAGTGACCCTGTGATCGAATTAGTGTCTGTTTCCGGAATCTCGTTCATAGGCTTTGTCTCATCGTTATGATGTTGCACCTGCATATTGCAGGTGTCAATATATGGCTACAAAGGTTCGTATGTCGGAACAATCTGACAAGTTCAACAAGGTTAGTTATATGAAAAAATTGAAAACTGGTAGTGCCGAAATGGTCGCTGCAGCGCGCGCGCGAATTGAAGAGGTAGAAACTGCTGATCTCATTGCTATGGTCGAAGATCCGTCAGTGGTTATTGTTGATATTCGAGACGTGCGCGAGCGACAGCGAGGCGGCTACATCCCCGGTAGCTTCCATGCACCTCGCGGTATGATTGAGTTTTGGGTAGACCCGGATAGCCCGTACCACAAGGACATTTTCTCTGAAGACAAGAAATTTGTTTTTCACTGTGCGTCTGGCTGGCGGTCAGCACTGACGGTGGCTACGCTGCAGGATATGGGGTTCGAAGCAGCACATTTGAAAGAAGGTTTTTCGACCTGGGAAAAACAGGGTGGCCCTGTTGAGATGCCTGAGAAAAAGGGGTAGGCGTTGTGGCATCCCTGCCGACCCCCTTCCGCTATCAATCTCAAAACTGATTAAAAGCGGGTATAGCAAGAGCAAAAGCTGAGAGCGAACGCTTTGCGTTTTTTGGGCTTGAAGAAACGCAGAGGTTCGTGTCGCTGATCGGCACCCTACGCCTTGGGAATGCAATGAAGGTGGATGCTCTTGGCGCTTATGCCACCCTGCGCTCGACAAACCCGGCGCTGTCAACTGCTGTGTTTAACAGCCGTGACCGTTGACAGATTCACAGGTTTTGCAGTCGCCTGGATACCGTTTTTGCAGCCTCTCGTACCAGTTTTCCCATTGTATCGTGTCCGTCGACCGGCAGGTTTATATCAGGGACTGATATGCCCAGGGCTGCCACCGCCTCACCATCGGGGAGGCAGATCGGCGCACCGAAGCTAAACACACGATCACGAAATTCCCCTTTATCAACTGCAAAACCACGCTTGCGTGTTTGTGCTATATCAGCGTCGAGGTCTTCGATGGTTGTGAGGGTGCTGTCGGTGTATCGATCAAGCTGTGTTTTGATGGTATCGCGCAGTTTGTTGTAGTTGGTGGCCAGAATGGCTTTGCCTGTACCCACGCAGTGCATCGGTGCTGTGCCTCCAATCTGGTTCCATGACCGGATCGGTTTAACGCTGTCAATCTTGTTGATGTATACGACTGACAGGGCTTCGGGCACGGCCAGATAAATCGTTTCACCGCTGGCTCTGGAAAGCTGGCTCATCTCTTCGTTGGCAAGTTCACGCAGGTTTAAATGTTCGATCACATTGCGCCCTATCTGCCACGTTTTCAGGGTTGCCTCGTAATTGCGCTTGTCATTGTGTTTGACGTAACCGAGTGCGCGCAGCGTTTGCAGTAAGCGAAACGTGTTGGATTTTGTCAGGCCGAGTTCTCTCGATAGCTCAGTCACACCTCTGGCAGACCGGGCTGTGGTAAGCGCTTCGAGTATGGTTAACCCTTTTGACAGAGTTGAGTCGAGTCGTGGTTCCGAGGGGGCGTTCTGCGATGCGCTATTTTGCAGGTCTGGCATGTCGCGGACTCCCTCAGGATGTTGTCGTGTGCTACTAGCCGTATTAGGCGGCTGGTTGGTCATTGTACTGATATATGATATTTTGATGCTATATATTGACACTATTACGGTCGAATGTCATTCTGACATCCGTACTACATTCGTCGGCACCGGCAATGAAATTGGTCGATTTCAGGCCTGAGAATTCTCTCCTGCATGCAGGCCCAATACATAACCATGAGATACGCAGCCGCTGGTCTGCTAAGTGCTGCAACCGGTGTTGTCTGCGCCCTTCGGTCATGAAAACTGGTGGTGTTTAAGTGCCGTTGCCAATCGTTTTTCCATGGGGGCAAAATCTGTGTTGTATAACAGGCTCTGAAAGTCTGGTGTTACCGGTTGTACCGGTACGCATTGATCCCTTACTGTCACAGGAATAGCATTTACGGTTCGCTGCCGTCGAATTGCCGAAGCCATCAGGAATTCTGAATCTTGAATAACAAAATTGATCATTTTGCGGTTGCAGCAGCGACCCTTGAGCAGGGCATCAACGAGATGCAGGCAAAGCTCGGTGTGACATTGAGTCCGGGTAGTAAGCACGATTTAATGAGCACTCACAATTGCGTAATGCAGGCAGGCAATGAGAGTTTTTTTGAGCTCATTGCGATTGATCCGGATGCGCCTGCACCAGCTCGCACACGCTGGTTTACGCTTGATGATTCAAAAACACATCAACGCATTAACGAGCGTGCGAGAGCCTTGTGCTGGGTGGTCAATACCGATGATCTCGATAGCGTTGTTGCGGCGAGTCCGGTTGATTTAGGTGAGATAGTTACCTTCACCCGTGGTGATCGATCGTGGCGCCTAACGGTTCCGGCAGACGGGCACCTGCCCGGAGACGCGCTTTTGCCAGCGTTCATTGAGTGGTCACCCGGTCCTCACCCGAGCACCGCGCAGCCAGATCTGGGTGTAAAGTTATCGACTATTCGATTGCAACACCCTGATCCGCAACAGTTAAAAGTAACGCTCGATGCGTTGCAGGTGTCGCGCCTGGTTGACGTACGCGAGGGGGAAAAGGCGCTGTCATTTATACTTGAAACCAGTGGGGGTAGTGTCGTTCTGGACTGAAAAACCTTATACGACCGGTTGAGCCCGTGCGCCCGGACGGAATAAAGTGCAGATAATGAAGCGGTGCGGTCACAGACAGTGAGCGGGTAAAAAGAGTAATGTAGTGAAGGCGATGGGTATCGAAACCTGCCATCACGACCCGGATGCACCGCTTAACGTAAGCGTTAACGCCGTTTATCCGTTGTAACTGGCGATAATTGCCATATGATAGTTTTGGGCTGTACCCGCCCGCACTTTGTCACAAACGGATCGCAAGAGCTCGAAATGTTTGAAGAAACATCGGTCATCAGCACTACGCATTACACCAATCGTCTTTTTTCGTTTAAGACATCGCGCCCCGGCAGCTTTCGCTTTCGCTCGGGCGAGTTCACCATGCTCGGGCTCGAATTGCCGGATGACAGCGCAGATGACGCAGCGAATGCTCTGGAATCCGCCGACAGCGTTGCGCGCAACGATGACATAAACTCCGAAAAAAGCGGCGCTCGCAAAGGCAAGTCAGGCAAAAAAAGGCTGATGCGTGCGTACTCCATTGCCAGTCCATCGTGGGATGAGGAGCTGGAGTTTTTCTCTATCAAGGTACCGGACGGGCCACTTACTTCACGGCTGCAGAATATCGTAACCGGCGATAAGATTATTCTCGGTAAGAAGCCAACCGGCACACTGGTAATGGATGCGTTAGAGCCAGGCCGTACCCTGTACCTGTTGTCGACCGGAACAGGCATTGCGCCATTTTCAAGTCTGGTGCGAGACCCGGAGGTGTATGAAAAGTTTGAGCGTGTCGTGTTAACGCATGGTTGTCGCACCGTTGCAGAGTTGCAGTATGGTACGCACGTTGTTAATAGTATCCGCAACGATGAAACGCTGGCCGAAATGACGGCGAACAAACTCATTCACTACACTGCGGTTACTCGCGAAAAGCACACGGTTAATGGCCGTATAACTGCGCTGATTGAAAATGGCGAATTGTTTCGCGACATCGATCAGCCTGCGCTTTCGGCAGAACACGACAGAGTCATGATTTGCGGGTCACTGGAGATGACCAAAGATCTTAAAGCGCTTTGCAATGACCGCGGCCTGACAGAGGGCAGTGTTTCTCGCCCAGGTACGTTTGTGACCGAGCGTGCCTTTGTAGGCTGAGGCCGGCAACAACGCAATTGTGGTTGATCGACAAAGGCAATAAACCAGTCACTGCAAATTCATCCAGGGATTTGCAATCTTCTAATCTAACAGGCTATGGGTAGCGAGCCATGCCGCAAATGATATTTAATCTCTCGATTAGTCCGGAACAGTATCTACGATACTATCGAGGCGCCGTGCAAACCGTTGTCACGCGCGCCGAGGATGGTCGCACGCTGAGGTTTCCGGCAGAACAGCTAAGGCCGTTTGTAGACCATAGTGGTGTGCACGGTCGCTTCAGAATCGAATTCGACAACAACAATAAGCTGATTAACCTGACGCGTGTGGCGTGAACTTGCTGAAGTATTGTGCTGGCGGTTTGCAAATCATCGGTAAGCAGCCGCACGGCGGCCAGTAGAAAGGCAAATGACAGAACAAAAAATACGAGTTGCCATCGCAGGTGCGGGGATCGGTCGGGAGCATCTCGCAGGCTACCTTGATTTGCCGGAGCACTATCAGGTGGCGGCAGTATGCGATATTGATCGTCAGCGCGCAGAGAAAGTGGCGCTGCCGTTTGGCATACCAATCGAAACTGATTTGCAGGCTGTTCTGGACAACGACGTTATTGATCTGATCGACATCTGTTTGCCGCCGCATCTGCATTTTGAGGCGATACTGTCGGCACTGTCGTCTGGCAAACAGGTTATTTGCGAAAAACCACTGGTCACTTCATTGCGTGAGGTCGATCTTGTCATTGACGCGGCAGCTCAAGCGGGGAAAATGGTGTTTCCTGTGTTCCAGTATCGCTATGGCAAGGCGATGACGCAGTTGCGGTCACTCATAGATGCAGGCCTGACAGGCAGGGCCTACGTTGCGAGTCTCGAGACACACTGGAACCGCGGGGCAGATTATTACGCCATCCCCTGGCGCGGAACCTGGAGTGGTGAGCAGGGTGGTGCGGTGCTCGGCCATGCCATTCACAGCCATGACCTGCTGACCACTGTGTTCGGGCCGGTCGCAAAAGTATTTGCAGCAACCGCCACACGCATTAACCAGATCGAGACTGAAGACTGCGCTTCCATCATGCTGCAGATGGAAAATGGGGCTGTGGCAACCAGTTCAATTACCCTTGGTGCTGCGACCGATACATCACGATTGCGCTTTTGTTTTGAAGGCTTGACAGCGCAGAGCGGAGAGTTGCCATACGCGCCAATGGCCGATCAGTGGACATTTACTGCCAGAGACCCTAAATGTCAGGCAGATATTGATCAAGTGCTGTCGCGGATATCAGAGGTGCGTTCGGGGTTTACTGGCTTTCTCGAGTCAGTTGCTCACTGTATTGCGCAACAGTATTCTGTCTGTGACGCAAGCAGTGTGTACGCCGGGCCACCGGGGAGCGTTCGAAACGCTGGTCCGGTTACGTTGCAACAGGCAAGGCATTCAATTGAGCTGGTCAGCGCTATTTATCAATCGGCAGAATCTGAACGAAGTATTAACCTGCCACTCGATCAGAGCGATAGATACTATGATGGTTGGCTGCCGTTGCGCCAGCGGGTAAAGTAGACTCAGGTATTACAGACGCGCCGAAGAGTGGACTACCAATTAAAATCACAGGCTGCTCCCTGCAAACCATACCGTTTCCGGACGAAGGCGCCATCAGAGCGTTTACCTGTGGCAGGTTGTGTAAGCAGACGATGCCGCCTGAGTATAAAGGCGTCAAAGCATCAATCGTGTAACCCGCAGCATTTACGTTAACTGGTAAAAAGTTATGGCAACTATCTCTTCGCACGTACTGGATTCCGTTATCGGTGACCACGCTGGTGGTCTCCGGATTCAGTGTTACCAGATTAATTCCCCGACCGACCGCAATCTGTTATTTGATGTGGTGGCCAGTGGCGAAGGCCGTATCGCAGAGGAGATTAAAGTAGCGGATTCATCTTCAGTAGAGCTGGTATTTCAATCGGCAGAATATTTTTCGAGCCGTGGCATGTCAGAGCAGGGAATACAAATAATGCCGGAGGTAGTAGTCAGGCTGGCGTTGCCTGATTCGAGCGCGAAGTATCACATACCGGTTATGCTGTCGCCGCACTCTTACTCAATTTGGTGGTCCGGAGTCTAGCCTGTATATACAAGAGCCGATCAACAGCATGAAACGAAAGTCTATATATACAGCTCCAGACTGGCTGGTGTTCTGTATCAGAAAGCCATTGCCCGCAAACTGGCAACCGTTAGCAGTATTATGTTAAAGCCAACAACACCATAATAGAGCGCACTAGCTTATGCACATCGGTCATTACATGCTGGCTCTCGCTGCATTATTGAGTTTCATTGCAGCGCTGCTTCATATTGCCATTGTATTCAAGGGCGCCGCCTGGTACCGATTTTTTGGTGCCGGCGAGCAAATGGCGAGGGCTTCAGAGAAGGGGCGCTGGTATCCGGGAATAGTGACCACTGGCATCGCCGCCGTGCTGATGTTTTGGGCGGCCTATGCGCTTTCAGCTGGCGGGTTTATCACGGCATTGCCGTTACTCAAGCCTGCGCTCGTCGTCATCACATCAGTGTATTTGTTGCGCGGTGTTGCGGTGTTTCCTGCGCTGGTGTTTGCCCGTGAGCAGGTAACATCCTTTGTCTGGTGGAGTTCACTGGTGTGTTTGTTTTACGGACTGGTGCATCTGGCCGGGCTGCTGTTAGTGTGGTCCGAATTGCCGTGACGAGTGAATAACAGTTGGTGGTAGCGGCTTCGGATCTGGCTGGTCAGTCGAATTGGCCGAGCCATTGGACCGGGTGGTCTGGTTATGAAGTGATATGCTGCTTACTAATCAACTTTCAGGATATTATCAAACGATGAAACTGGGTGTGATTTGCGATGGCATTAGCCGTGACCTGGCTCATGCGCTGGCGGTGATGGATGAGTTCGACCTTGAATATGCCGAGCTGCAGTTCGTTGGCGATCACGAAGTCGGAGATCATAGCAGGCAACAAATTGCCGAGATCAGGAGTCTGTTGCAGGGGCATGGCAAGCCTGTGTCATGCTTGTCCCGACATATATTTGCCGGCATGACCACAGCGAATAAGCCTGGTGATACTCTGCACACCACGCATATGGACGCACTAAAGCGCGTGATTGATATGGCGCATGAAGTGGATGCACCACTGGTGCGCATTATGACCAGCAAAAAAGAACAAATCCTGTGGGGGGCTAATGGCGCTGAGCACTGGAATGTGGCTGAGGGCGCATGGGATTCTCTGCCGCCATTAATAGCACCGGCGGTGGAGTTTGCCAGGTCAGCGGGGATAACGCTGGTGGTGGAAACCGGTAATGGGACGATGGTCAACTCGAACTACACCGCGCGTAAGCTGATCGATGATCTGAATGCAAAAGACACGTTACAGGTGCTGTGGGATCCGGCTAACAACTGCTGGTGTCATGAGTTGGCCTGGCCTGACGGATACAATGAAGTGCGCGGCGGATATCTTGGCCATGTCCATATTAAAGATGTACTGGTTGACACCCCGAGGGCAAAGCTCGAAGTACGCAAGATGGGAGACGGCCAGTTGGGCCCGCTGTTTCAGCCTGTCGCGGATGCCTTAAGGCAAGATGGATACGATGGCGTAGTCTCCTTTGAGAGTGTGTATCACAACGGTGATGGGGATTTCGAGAATGGCTTCCGGCAATGTATTAGCCTGTTTAAATCGACTTTTGGATAATTGTTCGCTGTCGTGCTCACAGGATACGTGTGTTCATGGCTGTGCCGTTGACAGACAGTCACTTCAACATTAGCTGGCTTACCATCTGTAAATGGCGGGTAGCATTAGCCGAACAAAGTAAAGGCAGGGCGTTTAGATTGAACAGGCATTTACAAACAACTTACCCCATAACAGCTCGGTAACACTTATGGCGAAAAACATCCTGTTTATCATGTGTGACCAGTTGCGATTTGACTATCTGGGTTGTACAGGACACCCGTCCATTCAAACACCAAATATTGATGCGCTTGCTGCGCGTGGTGTTCGCTTTGACAGCGCCTATGTACAGGCGCCAATCTGTGGGCCCAGCCGCATGAGTTTCTATACCGGGCGCTATGTAACCAGCCATGGTACCACCTGGAACATGGCACCGATTCGCGTTGGTGAACCAAATATTGGTGACCATTTAAACCCGCT
Organism: uncultured Granulosicoccaceae bacterium; assembly: GCA_937957915.1. Lineage (GTDB taxonomy): Bacteria > Pseudomonadota > Gammaproteobacteria > Granulosicoccales > Granulosicoccaceae. Next base: position 35,059 of record CALGNZ010000142.1, read on the forward strand.
CGGAATGCGCACCGTACTGTGTGGTAAGACCCATGCCGCGCCGGATGCAGCCGGTATGCAGCGACTGGGTATTGATCCGCAAAGCGATCTTGGCAAAAAAGTAGGGCAGGCAGGCTTTGAAGCATGGGACAAGCTTGACGGTGTGCATCCGCCAAAGTCGAAGAAAAAGCCATCGCACTACAATGATTACCTGCGGTCAAAGGGCTTTGATGGCGACAGCCCGTGGCAGGAGGGTGCTATCACTGTTACTGACAACGATGGTGAGGATGCCTCTGGCTGGTTTATGAAAAATGTCGGCCAGCCGGCAAAGGTATCTGCAGAAGACAGCGAGACAGCGTTTACTGCCAGCCGCGCCTGTGAGTTTATCGAATCAGCGGGGGATGCGTCTTGGTGTTTGCATCTGAGTTTTATAAAACCACACTGGCCTTATGTTGCCCCGGCGCCCTATCACAATATGTACAGCACAGATAATGTTATACCTGTGGTGAGGTCCGAGTCAGAGAGGGCCGCTCCGCATCCGGTGTACGGTGCTTTTCAATCGCACCGCTTCAGTCGAAACTTCTCACGCGCCGAAGTACGCGATACCGTCATTCCAGTCTACATGGGCCTTATTACCCAGATAGATGATGAAGTAGGTCGGGTAGTGGCGTTTCTTGATGAAAAAGGCTTAAGTGAAGACACGATGATTGTTTTTACATCAGACCATGGGGATTACCTCGGTGATCACTGGCTGGGTGAAAAGGAGTTTTTCCATGAGCCCGCGGTGAAAATTCCGCTGATTATTTATGATCCGTCGGATCGTGCTAATTCAACCCGTGGTCTTGTACGCGATGAGCTGGTCGAGGCAATAGATTTGTTGCCAACATTTGTTGAATTTGCGGGTGGCGAGGTGCCTCGCCATATTCTGGAAGGGTACTCACTACTGCCGCTTTTACACGATGATTCGAAACAACCTCTGCGCGATGTCGTGATCAGTGAGTATGACTATTCATGTCGGCTGGCCAGAACGAAACTGGGGCGCAATATCCCCGACTGTCGCCTGCAAATGGTGTTTGACGGACGCTGGAAGCTGATTCGCGCCGAGGGTTTTCGATCACTGTTGTTTGATCTGGAAACAGATCCTCAGGAGCTTAACGACCTTGGTGCAGACCCGCAATGTAAAGATCAGGTTGACAGGCTCAGTGCCCGTTTGTTGTCGTGGGCCACGGCTTACCATTCGCGAATTACACGTTCTGATCAGGATATAGAGAACTATGCAGGCTCCGAGTTTGATTTGGGTATTTTGATCGGGTTCTGGGATGAGGCTGATTTAGAAGAAGCTAACGCTGATGGGCATGGTGGCAACTGATGTTGCGGAGGGAGATTGCGTTATTACGCGGCTCGCATTGTTGAGTGTGTCTTAGCGGTTGTTAAGTGTTATGTTTTTGTTGGTTGTGCAACTGTGACATCCATGGCGCGCCGCCCCCTTAATCGATCAATCTCAAAACTGATTAAACGCGGGTAGAACAAAAGCAAGGGCGGGAATACGTACGTGCTGTTTTGAGTCTGTTGTCTGTATCTGGAAAAGCTATTGGATGGTTAATGAACACTGAAACTGTTTATCAGCGCTTCAGGAATGCTGCATCGCAATGGGGTGACGCACCTTTCCTGCACGTACTTGAAGAAACCGCAGATATTTATGGTATCGAGGCTGGTGATATTTCCTATGGGGAAATGCTGGCACTGGTAGAAAGCTCTGCGGCTGAATTCAATAGCAGAGGCTACGCTCAGGGTATGCGTGTTGGTTTGTTGCTTGAGAATCGCCCGGTATTTTTACAGTTGTGGCTGGCGCTGAATAGCCTCGGTGTATCAGTGGTGCCGATCAATCCGGATCTGCGCATCGCGGAACTCGAGTACCTGATTGAGCATTCAGAGATGTGTCTGGCGATTGTGTTGCCAACGCGTGTTGATGAAGTGAAAACAGCGATCGCCAATGCAGGATTAAACACTCCTGTTATCACGCCGTCAGATAAGCTGCCAACGGTAATAGAATCATCAGGCCAGGGCTCGGTCGTTTCAGCAGAAACACCAGGCGTGCAAGCAGACAGCAAGACCGAGTGCGCACTGTTGTATACGTCTGGCACCACCGGAAAGCCAAAAGGTTGCATTCTTGGTAACGAATATTTTCTCCATAGCGGTGATTGGTACGCCCAAACCGGCGGACATATAAGTCTGCGGCTAGCTGTAGAACGCATGCTGACACCGTTGCCACTGTTTCACATGAATGCTTTGGCGGTTTCAGTAACGGCGATGATTACTGTTGGTGGATGTTTGGTTCTGCTGGACCGGTTTCACCCACGTAGCTGGTGGAGCTCTGTGCGCAAGAGCAGGGCAACTGTTGTGCATTACCTTGGTATTATGCCGTCGCTGTTGTTGACCGCAGAGGTCTTACCAACCGACCGTGAGCACAGTGTGCGTTTTGGTTTCGGGGCCGGTGTTGATAAAAAGCTGCACGCACCGTTTGAAGAGCGCTTTGGTTTTCCGCTGATCGAGGCCTGGGCGTGTACAGAAACGGGTAGTGGTGCGGTTGTCAGTGCGCACGAGGAACCACGCCACGTTGGCACATCCTGTTTTGGCCGACCGTGCAAAGACGTCGACGTTCGTGTGGTTGATGATGCCGGTACTGACGTTGGTGATGGAACTCCTGGTGAACTGCTGGTTCGCCGCGTGGGGGAGAACCCGCGCTATGGCTTTTTCACCGGGTATCTGAAAAACGCTGCGGCCACCGATGAGCTTTGGAAAGGTGGATGGTTAAATACCGGTGATGTGGTACAGCGGGATACCGACGGCTCACTGCACTTTATAGATCGCAAAAAAAATGTCATTCGCCGCTCCGGTGAAAACATAGCGGCTGTAGAGGTCGAGTCGATCTTAAATCGTCATCCACAGATTGCACTGTGCGCCGCTGCTGCAGCACCTGATGAGCTGCGTGGTGATGAGGTCGCCGTGTTTATTGTGCTGGACGCAGCAGCTGGCAATGCAATTACTTCTGGCAAAAGCACCGACCTGGCTTCGGGTAACGCAGTAAATGATAAGGAACATAGCGCAGACATGCACAGTCAACGTTTGCGGGGCACCGCTGAGCAAATAGTGCAATGGGGACTTGAGCGAATGGCGTATTACAAAGTCCCCGGTTTTATTGCTTTCATTGACGAGCTGCCAGTGACAGCAACCCAGAAAATTCTACGCGGCGAGTTGAAGAAACTCATGGCCAAAACACTTTCCGAAGACGGCTTTATCGACACCCGCCATCTTAAGAAACGTGGCTAGCCGGGATAGATAATAGGGCATTCGTGAAATGCCAGGGTGGTGGATGCGCCTGGCGCTTATGCCACCCTGCGGTTGCTGAATTTGGCAGTGCTGCAGGCTTGAAGAAATCAATGCAGTTGGTGTTGAGCTCGAAATGGGGCAGAGACAGGTAAAATTGGTGCGGTTCGCACCACTCATCGACACCCTGCGTACGGTCGCAAAAAAGACTTTTACCTGATTCTTGGTCTTCAAAAATGAAAGTCGCGACAGGCATTTCCCGTTTGCATCATATTACGGCGTACCAATCGCTGCCAGCAGCACGCCTGCCACGATGACCGTAACCCAAATGCCACGGTAGATTCCGACTGGCTCCTTCAGGAATATTCTGGCGATAATAACTGTGGCTGCGGCGAATGCTGAAAAACCAATGCTGGCTGCGACACGCCCGCCATATAATGAACCTGTTAAAAACGCGGCTAATGCGGCCATCTCAAACAGGGATTGCAGTACAACGAGTTGTGCGGTTTTGCCGGTTGGGAATTGTAGTGTTGTGGCCTTCGATAGTTGCCAGCCAATAAGCACCATGCAAGTTACCAGGGCGAATACGCGATTAAGATACAACGCGTGTGATGCGCCAATATGATCTGTCGCTACTTGTGCAAGGAACATGCGGATAGAAACTGCAATTGCCGCTGCTGTGGCAAGCAGTACTGTTTTACGCAGCCAGGCCTGGCTATATTGCATGGGATCATCGTCGCTGCCTCTGGACAACATGGCCACACCAGCGAAAACTACAATTACGGCCAGCAGTTGAATCCATGTCCATGGTTGTCCGGCTATGGCGTTTAACATGACCAGAATAACCGCAAAGCTGGACGCAGCCGGTGATGCCACTGCTACGGGACCGTTTGCGAGGGCCAGGTACAAAAAGTACAACGCCACCACGTTGAGAAAACCACTAACCGCTGATGCTATCCATGCACGCTGATGCCAAACAGGAAAGTTACCTTCAATAGCGAGGTACACAGTGAGCAGGGCGGTTGAAACGCCCATAACACAAAGAATGAGAATACTCAGCGTTACCCGTTGCGAGGTAACTCGAGCGATACAGTCAGATGCACCGATGCAAATCGCACCGACCAGGCCGAGTAACAGGCCGGTCAACGGAGTGCAACTGATAAAAAACGGATGTTTGTGGGCCTGCATTCAGGCGATAGAACGGGCATAAGGGGATACTTGAACGGAGTGTATTGCACGCTACCTGAGATCCGCTGGCAGTGGAAGTCGCAACTGTGGTTGTGTCGCTTTGGCGTGCAAATTTAGAGGCGTAAATCTAACTGCCGTCAGGCGGGAAAAAATCGGTAACAACACCTTGCGCAGTCGAGAACATGCTGATCGACTGGAAAGCCGCTATCCGTTGCTTGAAACGGAACATGGGCAGAAAATGGCCAACGCAGAGCTGGCTAAAACCCGCATTGCCTTTAAGCTGCATCTGATATGACCCTGCGTGACAGGAATAGTGACTTCGCGGGGCGGGCCGGTGCTTTGACAGCCAGGCGCTGTAGCGCTGCGCCTGACCTGAACAGCTCTTCTATGTTACATTCAGAAATATGAATATGGCTGACCGGAGGCACTGAATGACTATCAATCGACGGGTGTTTTTAAAATCTCTCGCCACGACACTTGCTACCACAGTGGCTGCTGGTGCATCGCACAAGCTGGCCTTTGCTGCGGCCAGCTCGCGGTTTGGTGACTGGCAGATCGATGTTGTTAGTGACGGATTTATTGAGTTGCCAGTGGCTCGGGCATTGCCCGGTGCCAGTGACGACGAGTTGCAGCATTTTCTCGGTGAGGAAACTGTCGCGTCAGGTAGCTACCGTGTGGCCTGTAACCTGGTTGTATTGCGCAAAGCCGATCAGGTCGTTTTGATCGACGCTGGTGCCGGTCCCTCTTTTCTCGACAGCACCGGTGTCGCTGGTGAGGCCTTATCTTCGCTCGGTATTGAGGCCGATCAGGTCACCCATGTGTTGTTTACACATGCACACCCTGATCACCTTTGGGGAGTTAAAGATGACTTTGACGAGGTGCTGTTTACTAATGCAGCGCACTGGATATCCGCAACTGAATGGAACTACTGGACTGACCCTGCAACGGTTTCGCGAATATCCGCTGACAGGCAGTTTTTTGCGGTAGGCGCGAAGGACCGGCTTGCATTAGTCGCTGAACAATCGGATCGATTTCAACCTGAGCAGGAAGTATTGCCAGGGATTGTGGCAATTGACACTTCGGGTCATACGCCTGGCCATGTGGCGTTTCAAGTCAACGACGGGGACAATTCGCTGGTTATCGTTGGTGACGCGTTGACCAATGTTCGGTTCTCGTTTGAACAGCCGAATCGCATCACCGGATCTGATCAGGATGGACAGATGGCCGCAGAATCGCGACTGAAACTGCTCGATCGCCTTGTCGCACAGAAATCAGAATTGATCGGCTTTCACTTTCCACACCCTGGAACCGGCACGGTGGAGCGCAACAACGGTGCCTATCGGTTTGTGAGTTCTTAGCAATTGTTGGCGCAATTGCAGGACTGACTGGAACTTGATCCTGTCTCGACCGTCTTAGAGACAGGTAATGGTTATTCAGAGCGTTTGTCACGACTGCACTACAATTATCCATTCAGTTTAGCTGGCATAAGATTATCAGCACCGCACGTAGCAGGCAGGCCAAACCCTTGCTGCGCTGAGTCTGGTGTGCACCGTTTCCGCAAGGGTACAAGTAACTCAATATTCAGGACAAAGGCGTCATGATTCGATTCCTCGCAATTTTTATTTTTCTGGCTGGTGTCTCTGGCCTTTCAGGTGTTGCCTCAGCGGACCTGGTTGATATCGACAATCAAAAGCTCAAGACGCTGATGGAGCAGGGGGTACCGGTGATTGACTTACGTCGGGCGGAAGAGTGGGACAAAACCGGTGTGATAGATGGCAGTCATCTGATTACCTTTTTTGACAAGGCAGGCCGCTATGACGCGGAGAAATGGAAAAATACTCTGTCCGGTAAAATCAACATAGACGAGCCGGTAATTTTAATTTGCCACTCGGGTGTTCGAACATCAATTGTCGGTAAATGGTTATCCGAACAGATGGATACGGTGTACAACGTAGAGGAAGGTATTGTCAGTTGGCTTAAGGATGGCAATGGCACTGTGCCTCCAGGCAGTAAGCCATAGCAGCAGTGCGGGGCTGCCTGCCTCACGCTTTGTTCGTCTGAGCTCGTCGTGCTTAAAACCCTGTTCTCCTAGTCACCGCTCTTCACGCCGCGCTCTTAACATAGCTGCTCAGAGCGCTAACGCCTACTGTGTCGCGGACATAGTGTGCCTGCGTAGTCTATCGGTGCGATAATGGCGGCAACCTTATAGCCGACGTAAAAGCACTGGCCCATGAAAACTGAATCTCTGCAAAAGCAAATGACACAGTGGCGGCATGATTTTCACCGCCATCCGGAGTTGGGATTTAACGAGAGCAGAACTGCACAGCGAGTTGCAGAATTGCTAACCTCCTTTGGCATGGAAGTGCACACCGGTGTTGGTCAAACCGGGGTGGTCGGAGTACTGCAAAAGGGCAATGGCACCGCCGCGATTGGACTTCGAGCAGATATGGATGCGTTGCCCATTACAGAGATTGGCGTTCATTCCTATCGATCGCAAATGGAAGGGGTTATGCACGCTTGCGGGCACGATGGTCATACTGCGATGTTGCTGGGTGCTGCTGCCTACCTGTCAACGCACGGGGAGTTCAGCGGCAAGGTGGTTTTTATTTTTCAGCCAAATGAAGAGCACGGACTTGGCGCGCTGGCTATGCTCGACGACGGCTTGTTTGATCAGTTCCCCGTGGATGCGGTATACGGTCTACACAATATCCCGGGCATGCCTGTCGCTGAGTTCAGCACCCGCGCCGGCCCGGTGACTGCCAGCGAAAGCCTGTTTGAAATTGAGGTAAATGCACAAGGTGGCCACGCTGCGTTGCCGCATATGGGCGTTGATGCGATTGTTGTCGGGGCTGAAATCGTCAATAGCCTGCAAACCATCGTTTCACGAAAACTGAACCCTGGTTTAAACGGTGTTGTGTCGGTGACCGAGTTCGTTACAGACGGCAAACGTAATGTGTTACCTGGCCAGGCACGGTTGAGTGGTGATGCGAGAGCGCTGACGCCGGAAATCAATGCACAAATTGAATCGCGCATGCGGCAGATAGTAGATGGTATCTGCATGGCACATGGCGTCAGCGGTAAAGTGTCTTACGACACAATTTTCCCGGCCACCATCAATGCGGCAGCGGCCTCTCAATCCGCAGCTCAGGCTGCACGTGTTGTCGCTGGAGTGGATGCGGTTGACGGGGCCTGCGAACCGAAGTTGTTTTCAGAAGATTTCGCGCACATGGCTGCTGCAAATACCGGTTGTTACATGTTGATGGGTAACGGCACTGACGGTCCACATGCCAGGCCACTGCACAGTGCTGATTATGACTTTAATGACCAGGCGCTGGTTCCTGGTTCATCGTGGTGGGTGGCGCTGGTGGAGCAGGAACTAGCGCAATCGGTTGACTTGTAGGCTACAGCAGTAAATTCAATTCACAGCAATCGTTCAAAAACGGTAAGCTGCCAAAAGCAGGTAATGCGAGGCTGGTCTTGTCACATCCGCGCCACCAAATCGACTGCCACCGACAGGTGGTCTGATTTCTTGTATCTTGCGTCGCCCAAGCTACGGTATTCAATTCGGGTTTCGGGTTAACTGTTACCTTTCAGTATGAACGGCATGGGCCGAGTTACTCTTATTGCTCATTGTTGATGATAGATTCAATCCGGATCGGTGGTGTAAGATTCGATAGCTGTAAAACAGCGCTGGCGATTACTGGCGCAGTGCAGTCGAGGAACGTGATGCCTGAGTCCTGCCATCGTTCGGAAGTCGCAATAACTATGCATTTGCCACGTACATTGCAGCCACTTGT
>CALGNZ010000143.1 GCA_937957915.1 uncultured Granulosicoccaceae bacterium
ATAGATGCCTTTCTGATTATTTTAGCCAGTCGAGTATCTGTCGGTTCACATCATTCGGTTTCTCTCGATGTAGAAAGTGTCCTGCATCTGGAATCAGCTCGAATCGATACTCTCCGGTGAAGTACTCATCCTGGTTTGTCATGAGTTCAGCCCGCATATCATCGGCGCCGCACAATGCGAGCGTTGGTACGGAAATCTTACGGTTGATTAACTCGTGGACGTGGGCCAGTTTTGGGTCATCCTTGTTGGTGTCAAGCATCGCACGGTAGTAGCCAAGGGCAGCGTCGAGCACGCCTGGTTCTGATAGTGTTTTTTTAACATCTGCAATATGTGCAGTGTCAGAGAAACCGGTTGATGTCCAGTAGTCCCATAGGTAGTCGATGAACGCAAAGTCGTTTTCAACGATTGCCTTTTCCGGTAACTCGGCGACTTGAAAAAACCACCAGTGAAACGAGCGCTGTATATGCCGAACATCGAGCATGCTCTTTTTAACCTGACCCGAATGTGGAACGGCGGCGACAACTGCTCGGTTAATTAACTCTGGAAATGCAGCGATGACGGCGTATCCAATTATCGCTCCCCAATCCTGACCGACCAGATGCACCGGCTTGCCATGGCCAAGGGTCCGTATGATTTCGGCAATGTCAGTCGCCAGTGTCGCAATGCCATAGAAACCATTCGATGGCACTTCGGTTGGCGAGTAACCTCGGAGAAACGGCGCGACAGCGCGGTAGCCGGCATCAGCAAGAGCCGGCATCTGGTAGCTCCACGAGTGCGCGTTGTCAGGGAAACCATGCAACAACAGTACAATAGGTCCGTCACCCTGTTCGAGACAGGCAAAGTCTAATCCGTTGGCATGTATGCGATTCATGTTGTGCTCTGATAATTAAACGTTAACTGCTGCTATAGCCGAAGTTAAAGTGTAGTGGGCGGTTAACACGATCTGGCAGTGCGAATCAGTTTCGCTGTATCAGGTAATATGCACCACGAGATAACCTTGCAGAGACATTCTTTTGCAGTGCTGGCATCAAAATGTAAAGATTTTTTATGGTTGGCGCGTTGTAGTTACCGGTTTTATCCGTGGCGATCAGTTCACCCGCTTTTAGTCTGTCAAAGCTGTGATACAGGCGGCTGAATGTAAAGCTCTCGTGATCGCCGACCATCACGCGCTCCAGTACGTTGAATGATTTTTGTGCAGCGAGTTTCAACGGCTTTTTGAGTGTAATCAATCCGTGCCTGGACAACACTGACAACAGGGTTTTTTCGCACACTCGAATAGATCGTTCGTCCACATGCTGTCCACCTTCTACCACGACAGACGGTATACCTTTGTTGTTCATCCATTCGACTAGTGACCCTTCGACCATACCCGGCCAGCCAAAAATTCCAACCGCAGGGCAGAGTCCGGTCATGTCTTCGGAGCCGGGAAAGCTGACTGTAAACGGGTATTTGGTTTCGCTGCTGGTGGAATGGAAATCGATTGCCATGTCCAGGCCGAGCTTTGGAATGATGTTGGCCAGATACTGTGCGCGCAGCAGATCGTTACCGGCTTGCTTTTGTTTTAACTGCTTTGCTGTGAACATGCGATTCATGTCGGCCTCGACGTAGCGCTTGTTGATCAGCGCTGCCTCCTGATTGCCGTCGATGATTACCAGGGCACCTTTTATGATTTCGTGCTTTTCCAGCAGGCGTTGTACTGCGTGGCGTCCGCATAGTTCGTTACCGTGAATATTGCATACCACGCCAATTACCGAGCCTTTACGGTTTCCGTCGATGCGTAAGATGCCCTGGCCGACTACCGATTGTAGAGACATTTTTTTTACCAGTTTCGTGAGCTTTGATATTTGTCGTTGTGGGGAAGGCTTTCTGGTATGTCTGGCAGGCCCTTTGACAATATATAGTTTTCAGTATGGTTGTAGTAGGAGTAAAATATGTACTCTGGCCAGTAGAATGGCTCAGGGCCGTATTTCATATGCAAATGAAAATCGATGTCTCGCTTGTCTGGTTTTGATTTGGCCACCACGCGTTCGAAATAGTGTTGCCAACCCTGTGCTGACGTTTGATACATATTGTAGGGTGTGTTGAATACCACATGTACATCGGGCTCCAGATCGTTTGGTGGCAACACACGTGTGTACCAGAGTTCGCCTGGTACGCCTCCATAGCCGGACGCATAACGTGCTTTGACTGACTTGCCACTAAACAGATCTTTAAGCGTTATCAGATTGCCGGTGGAGCTGACTACCTGATAGACGCTACAGCGCGAATCGATCATCTTTCTGGCCAGGTCCAGGAAGGACGCGTGCGCACCGAATTTCTGGTTGACTGCTACTGCTATTGACCCCAGAGTCTCGCGGCCCATGCCGACGCTAATATCGAATAGAGACCAACAGGCGTGGTATGACGGTGTTAGCGGGGACATGGGTGGCCCCAGCGGTTGATAAAGATCGTCTGATTTTTCCAGTATGGCCTGGAAACGGTGTAATGCGCTGAAATTCAAGAGTTGCTCTGCCATGATAGAGAGCTGGTTCTGTACCCAGGCATAGGCCGCGTGGGCGGGTGGCAGGGCTGCCAGGTCTTTGGTGTTTGCAATGGTGCTTTGTAAATCCGACGCGTGCTTTCGACCGGCACGAACGGAAGTAAGATCAACAATTTCTTTGTTAATCTCCTTTTGCATTTGCTTCAGTATCTTGTCCGCCAGCGGCTGCCTTGGTCTTTTAGCCTTATTTTTCATTTGCTTTGTTGTTTAATGGCCGAAGCTATTTGTTTTGGTGCCATCTCAAACACTTCCTGTAGTGCTTGCTGGCTGCTCGATTGAAGCTGCAATACCCCGGATCTCGCTTCCCACTTGCGGATAGTGGCAAGGGACTTTCCGGTCAGTTGGGCTAGGTCTGGCTGCGTGAGTTGGTGGGTCTGGCGCAGCTTTTTGATGTGGGAGGCTCTTATTCCGCGACTGATATTGATGGTGTCGCTGGATGAAGCGCGCGCGGCTCGATTGAGCCACTTGGATTGCAGCAGCTCTGTGGACAGGTACTCCCCACCATCCATTAGCGGTGCGCTGTCGATCAGTGATTGAGCGTGCTTTTCAGTTAAGACATCGATTCTTGTCTCGGCAGCCACTTTGGCATCGAGCAGACAGCGCTCTCGAAGCCACCGAGTGCTAAAGCCCCGCCAGAAATCACTGGCGTGCGTAAGTTGGCTCGCATCTGGTGCTATCGCCAGGTCGAACAGGGCTGCAGCTTCTCCTTGCTCTTTAAAGACTGACTGAAACGCTGATAATGCTTTGCCTGCTTTTATCTGTGAGTCAGGACCGGGATGCGGTAACAGTGCGCCAGAAGGGGTCAGGGAAAGGTGCAAATTCATTGCTTTGGTGTTTGGATTAACGGAGTAAGGCCACAGTATACCGCCATCAGTCTGCCTGGTGTGTGAGCCTGCGGTGCAATCGATGTAGATGGAAGCCTGCGGTGTAAGCAGGGTTGCTGGCAGAGTGATGCTCGCTTGCGCGTCGGATTTCCAGTGTACCGGTGCTGACAATGGTCGGTCGATGTAGGTGGAAACTCGATGTAGATGGAAACCCGCAGCGTGAGCAAGTTCGATTGCAGAGTGGTTCTCGCTGACGCGTCGGGTTTCCAGTGTGCCATTGCTGACAATGGCTGTTCGATGTAGATGGAAACGCGATGTAGATGGAAGCCCGCAGCGTGAGTGAG
>CALGNZ010000144.1 GCA_937957915.1 uncultured Granulosicoccaceae bacterium
GACGACCTTTTTCAATCGCCGACAGGTCGGACAATTCGGATCGTGAATCTGCACAATTACCGGCTCCCCCTGCCCGATCACGCTCAGATCGTGTAGCTCCTGTTGCCCGGATTCATAAGCGTTTATGCTGACTGCAGCCAGTAGCAGCGCTACGGCAGCAACGGCAAATGTCAGAATCCTGCGCGTGGACATCCCGGGCGAAGTGGCAGCAGCGCTCTTTTTACTCTTGGCTCGTCGTTTTTTACTCATTGTGTTCCGAAATCTGTTGGTAGTTTCGTAGTAAACGAATGCAACCAGAACTTGATTGCAATTGGCTTAAATTTTGTGAAATCACCCCGAATTTCTGTTACAACCCGTGTCTACGCAAGTGTCAATGCGAGCGTCAATGCGAGTAACGACGCAATTGCCGACGGCCTACGCGCAGCCCCACCCGCAACCGACAATGACTACTCAACCTTCAGTTCAGCACTGGTCAGTGTTATGTTGGTGCAACACTCATAACGGGGACAAAGCTTGCCAAGCCAGGAATTTTCACTGGATACCAGTGCCGGCACACTATCCGCCACTCTTAATGAGTCAGATGCCGGCACTCATGTACTGTTGCTCGCCCATGGCGCAGGCGCCGATCACCAGCATGCGCACATGACTTCTCTGGCCGAGGCCTTCGAGCAACAGGGCATCAACACACTGCGATTTAATTTCCCTTTTAAACAGCGGGGAGGCAATCGCGTAGATTCCAAACAGGTATCTGTTGACTGTGTTATTGAGGCTGCTGCATGGTTGCAGAACAACTACTCGCAGCCTCTGCTGGTGGGGGGCCACAGTTTTGGCGGGCGCATGGCTACGCACGCCGTAGCCGAAGAGAACCTCGCGTGCACAGCACTGGTACTTTGCTCCTTCCCGTTGCACCCGGCTGGCAAGCCTTCAACGGACCGAGCCATACACATGCGGGATATCTCGCAGCCGATGATATTTTTGAGTGGCACCAGAGATACCATGGCCGAACAGAATCTGCTTACCGGAGAGGTGAGTATGCTGAACCCGAAAAGTAAATTGCACTGGCTTGAGACTGGCGATCACTCATTCAAGATACTCAAACGAACCCGAACCAACACCACTGATATTTACGTGGAGGCGGCCACCGCTGCTCGTGCGTTCATAGACAATTTATAGCGCGGGGGAAACGACACTCCGCCGCGAATTACAAGGCTTCCAATGAAGAGCCGGCACTTCGACGAATATTGGCTCCCAGCTCAACGGTACCCACGCCACGCTAACTGCTTTCTCTATTAGCTGGCCAGTTCATCCGCGAATACCTCTATAAGACTTGCCTTCAGTATTTTCCCGGTGGCCGCAGCCGGAAGTTTGTCCGTGATAACAACGCGCGACGGCCGCTTATAAGGCGACAGTTTATCTCGAACAAATTGCTTAAGCTCATCTTCGGTCGTACCACTGCCACCGGCCATCTGCACAAACGCCAGCACCTCTTCGTTTCCGGCCACGGCGCGGCCAACAACCGCTGCGAGTACCACATCAGTGTGCTCTGTTAATGCAGCCTCAACCTCAACCGGATACACATTGAAGCCGGAGCGTATAATCAACTCTTTTGATCGACCAGCAATATGCAAGTGACCGCTGTCGTCAAAACGCCCGAGATCGCCAGTGCGAAAATACCCGTCCTGATCAAACACCTGATCTGTTTGCTCCTGATTGCGAAAGTAGCCCTTCATTATTTGCGGACCTCTGACCAGAATTTCGCCAACCCCTTCCCCGGCTGTGGCTCCGGCTGCAGTAAAATCCAGTTTGAGCTCACAATCCCCCATCGCCACACCAACACTGACGTCTGCCTCGCCAATAGTATTCTGCGTTGCACAAACGCCTGCCGAACTCTCGGTCATTCCATAACCATTCTGCAGGGCCAGTCCATAGAACGCCTCTGCCTCGCGCTTCCAGGCCGGGTCAAGCGGCGCTGCTCCGGATGATACATAGCGCAATTTCCCGTGCTCGTACCTTGCGATGTTTCGGTCGCGAGCATACTGAAACAACTGCGCATGCATTTGCGGAACCGCGGGCAGTATCGTGACGTCCTTTTGCAGCGCGGCAAACAAACGTTCGACATCAAAGCGTGGTTCCAATCGGATGGTTGATTGCGAACTACACATCGCAAACAGCGTTACCAGCCCAAAGATATGCGAAAGCGGCAATGCAACATAACAAACATCGCCCCGCCTCGATCCACGTAGCGTGGCGGATGCCATCGCCCCGCTTATCAGGTTTTGATGAGTGAGCATTGCAGCTTTTGGCAACCCAGTGGTGCCAGACGTATAGAGCATTGCCGCAACCTGCTCTTGCGGGTGTTCAAACACCGGCTCTGCAACACTGCCGTCTCGCCTGACGATTGCGGCATTACCGTAGGCACCACTAATCGATGTAGCGCCCAGAGTCGTTGCGTGGTCGGTAGCAGCCACTGAGGAGTTTGTAGAAAAAATCACGGCAGCCGGATCACAGTGAGGCACAATACGATCAAGCTCAATTGACGTTATTCTCGCATTAACCACTACGGCGACCGCATCGAGCCGACTGGCAGCATAGAGAAACGCCACCACTGAGGGGCAGTTTTCGAGCACCAGCAAGATGCGGTCACCAGCACCGACACCATGACTTGTTAGTACATCGACAGCCGCGTCCACTGAGTGCACCAGCTCAACCCACGACAATGCAGAGTCAGTATGGTCGATCAACGCGATGTCATCAGGACAGGCAGCTGCCGTGGCAGTTAAAAAATCATGGAGGCGGTTAGTCATTTGCGATGTCATCGGAAAGATCAGCAGATCTGACTATCATGTTGGTGACCAGCGCATTGAGTCAAGAGCAGTTTTGCACAAGCAGGTTTAGCAGCGCTTTCAAGTAAAGGCGGCAACGAAGAACGGGTTACCGCAGGACAGGAGCCGCGAATAGTGTGTGTGAATTCGAGCCGGATACTTCGATCAACTATAGCGAAAAGCCGCCCTTCTTTGACAACGGTGATCGTACCTGTAGCTCAAAGAACACGCGTGCGGGGAGAATCTTTGTCGCGCTCAGACAACCGGCAACAAAAGTCTATTCGGCTTCGCTTTGCACGTCGGTCGATTGCTCAATCAATCCCAGCTTTTCAGCACGGCGTTCCCATTGCCGACGCGCCAGTACCTGCATATCGGCTTCGCCATCTACCTCGTCAACAATCTCCATACCCAACAACGTCTCGATAACATCCTCCATCGTAACCAGGCCGGCCATGCCACCAAACTCATCCACCACCATCGCGATATGTGAATGTTCATTTGTAAAGTGTGCGAACAATTCCGGTATCGGAAACTGCTCCTGCACAGCGCTCAACTCACGTCGCAAGCTGGACAATGGTGCCTCACCTTTGTCTGCCACCAGTGCCGCCAACAAATCATCACGCAGGAAGTACCCGGTAACGTGGTCCTTGGAATCGGTATACAGCGGAATCCGTGAAAATCTAAGGTTTGTGTGTTCATCGTGAAACGCGCTAAGCGTTTGGTCTTCCTGAGCTGCCACCACTACAGTCCGCGGCGTCATTACATCCTTCGCTCGAACAGAGTCAAAGCGCATAAAATTTCGCAGCAGGCTCGATTCACGCTCGTCAAATACACCTTCACGGGCACCCAGCTCCGTCATTGCGCTGAAATCCGCACGACTCAACACGCTCTTGTTTTTGCCTCTTAACAACAAGCGGGTAATCATCTGACTCACAACCACCAGTGGCGCGAGTACCAGCATAATAATTTTTAGCGTCCGTACGGTAAAACCCGCCAGCTCCTGCCAATACATTGCACCCAGAGTTTTTGGAATAATTTCAGACAAAATCAATATAGCCAGCGTCATTACCACGGGAATCACGATCGTCGCTACGATTGAATCGCCCCAGATAACAGCAGCCTGCGCACCAACACCTATTGCACCGACAGTATGGGCAATGGTATTGAGCGTTAAAATTGCCGCCAGTGGCCTGTCAATATTCGTTTGAAACTCTGCCAGGGTTTTGCCAACGACCGGGTTATCGGTCGACTGACGCTCAACGAACGCCGGACTGATACTGAGCAATACCGCCTCCAGCACAGAGCACAGGAACGAAGCGCAGATAGAAACCAGAAAAAACAGAATAATTAACGTGTACATTTCAGCTGATGCAACCACATAGAGTAGGCGATTGAGATTAACAGGGACTAAAACCCGGACAAATTGCGAGCCAACCAGCAATGCAGCAGACAGCGTCCCGGCCTCTTCCCCTTATGTTGAAGGTTTTCGAATAGTAATACGGTGACTGATTGTTAACTCAGGCCCGAATACCAGGGCATTACAGCGAGACCGTGCCATGTCGAGGCCCTGCTATTTCGAATACAGGTGCGATCGTTTACGGCGTATTGCGGGAACGATCAACCTCAAAATGCCGCAGGCA
>CALGNZ010000145.1 GCA_937957915.1 uncultured Granulosicoccaceae bacterium
GGCCGCACAGCTCAACCCTGTACACGTCGCAGGCAATGCGTGCTGGACGCTTTTTTCAGTATACATTAGCGATTGAACGTCAGTTCCACAGGCTCTCTGGCCGCATTCAGCATATCTGTTTCGAGGAAAACCATGAAAAGAATTCTAAGCGTTTCAGCGGTTGTTGCAATCGCTCTGGCTACATTCATCTCACCTGCTCACGCCGGAAATGGCGATACGCTGAAGACCGTAAAAGAGCGTGGCAGCTTACTGTGTTCCGGCCACAATGGCAGCTTTCCTCCCTTCGTGCAGGTGACAGACGACAACAAATGGAGCGGCTACGATATAGACTACTGCCGCGCTATGGCCACCGCAGTGCTGGGCTCGGACGACAAGCTCAAGGTTGTACCAATCAGCTGGGCACAACGATTTCCATCGCTGCAATCAGGCGACATAGACATCATTATCAAGGCAACAGGCTGGACGATGGGTCGTGACACAGAACTGGGGCTGCAGTTTTCCCGCCCTTACTTTGTTGGTGCTACGAACGTAATGATGCCGAAGGAACTCGGCAGCAACGACCCATCGGCACTCGAAGGGGGTTCTCTGTGTGCCGCGGCAGGCACCTCAACCGAAAGACTGGCAGCCAACTTCTTTAAAAGCCAGGGCATCGAAATTGAGATGATTACCTTTGAAAAGAGTGAGGAAGTTCGCGCTGCCTATTTTGCCGGGCGCTGCGACAGCCTGGTTGGCTGGGGCCCTAATCTTGCGGTCACACGACAATCTGCTGATAACCCTGACGATCACACTTTCATGAATGTTGCATTGGCACTGGAGCCAGAGTCTGCGGCCATGCGCCAGGGCGACGATAACTGGGTTGATATCGCCAACTGGATGTTTGCCGCTACATGGATTGCCGAATCAAAGGGCATTACCTCTGAGAACGTCGACGAACACAAAGCCAATCCGGAAGATTCCATTGTCGAGAAATTACTCGGTGTGACGCCAGGTATCGGTGAGCGCCTCGGTTTGTCCGATGACTGGGCTTACAATGTCATCAAGCAGGTCGGCAACTCGAAAGAGATTTTTGATCGCAATATCGGTGAAGGCTCGGTTTATAAACTGGATCGTGGGCTCAACGCGCTATGGAGTGACGGCGGCGTTATCGTACCGATGATCCTCGACTGATCAACGCTACCGTAACACTGGCGCGTGCTTTGGCGCGCCGGTTACAAGCGGTTTCTCCAGGTCGGCCCGCAATATCGCGGGTCGACTGCACAGACCGACGCAACAACGCTGACCGCCAGACTATGAATTGTGCACATAACTGTGCTCCGGCCGTAAGCCGATCGCCCGATCAATCCGATTTATGTATATGCAGACAATATTTTGAGCTGAACCGTTGTAGTCGATACGCGCTTGCCCGGCTCGGTATTGCCAGCCCCTGTATTACCAACTACGGACAGGGTTTCATCTAGTGGGCGCCCTCTTTCGCAATCGAAAGTTTCGCGAAGCCATGCTGCAGGCACTGCTGGTGTCAGTGATAGCCGCACTGTTGATTGCGATGATCGTCAATGCCAGACAGTCACTCAACGCGCAGGGGATGACCAGCGGTTTCGCTTTTCTGGAGCGGTCCACCGGTTGGGATTTTTCGTTCAGTACACTCGAATACTCCATCAGCGACACCTACCAGCGCACTCTGTTTATTGGCCTGCTGAATACCCTGGTACTCGGTGTGACCGGGATTTTTTTCGCCACCATTATCGGCGTTATCATTGGGCTTGTTCGTAACTCCGGCAACTACCTGTTTTCACTGCTAGGCACCGTTTATGTCGAAATATTCCGCAATGTGCCACTCATATTGCAGGCAGTTTTCTGGTACTCAATCATTATTCACCTGCCGCGACCAAAGCAGGCTTACTCCATTGGTGATGCTGTTTTCCTGAGCGGGCGCGGCTTTTATATTCCGGTAGTAAACCTCAGTGTTTCTTCAGTAGTTGGCGCATTTGCGCTGTTGATCACTCTGTGGATTGTGCTGTGGTTTGCGCGCGATAAGTTTAACCGCATACGCAACTATATAACCTTCAAACGAATTGCCTGGCTGGTTGTGTTGTGCCTGATTGGCGTGCTTATCTATACCGGCCATCAAACAGGCACGCCCTGGTTCAACAAACCGGCACTGAAGGGGCTTAATTTTCGAGGCGGATTTCGTGTCCCTCCCGAGCTCAGTGCATTGATAGTCGCCATCGCACTATATGGCGGTGCCTACATTGGTGAAGTGGTGCGAGCCGGTCTGATGTCAGTGCCCAAAGGGCAGATAGAGGCCGCCCGGGTACTGGGTATAAAAAACCGGCATATTTTCACACGTATCCGTTTGCCACTGGCCGTACGCGCCGTATTGCCATCACTCACCAATCAGTACGTGCAGCTGATGAAAGCCACAACCATTGGACTGGCTATTGGTTTTTCCGATTTCTTTATGATTGTGTCAACCTCAATCAACCAAAGTGGCCAGACCCTCGAGCTTATCGCGATCCTCATGGGCGGGTTTTTATTGATTAACCTGTCGATCGCTTTTGTGATGAATACCATTAACCGACAAATTGCATTAAAGGGCTATGAGGTGAAAAGCTGATGTCTAACGCTTCGACCGCAGCCATCAATGCAAATGCCCGGGCAGCACCAGTACCAATGTCGATTGGCCAGCGGGTGCTTGGCAATCTGTTTGGCACGGCCACCGACACAGTCATCACCATCATCTGCGCGCTACTGCTGGTGTGGATTTCATACCTGGTTATCGACTGGGCATTTCTGTCCAGCGTGTGGCGCGCTGAAGATGAACCACTGTGTCGTGAAGCGAGCGGCGCCTGCTGGTCGATCATCGATGCACGACATCGAATCATTTTGTTTGGCCTGTTCCCCTACGAGGAACACTGGCGTTCTGCGCTCGCCTGCGTGGTCATTATTGTTACCGTTATCGCATCGTGCTTTTCATGGTTCTGGTCTGTACGACGGCTGGCGCTGCTGTGGATAGCTGGCTTTGGGGTGTTTTACCTGTTGATGCATGGAGGCTTGTTCGGACTATCAGTGATTACACCGGAACGCTGGGGCGGACTGGCACTGACTATATTTATCTTTGCATCCGTCAGTCTGATTGGCATGCCATTGTCGATTTTACTTGCTCTCGGCAGACGCTCGAGGCTGCCGGTGATTGCAAAGCTGGTTGGCCTGTTGATTGACCTGGTTCGATCACTGCCGCTGCTGACCATACTGTTTGCGGCCGCCGTAATTACACCGTTCGTAATGCCCGGCTGGCTGCAGGGCGACAAGCTCTATCGAGTTATTGCAGGCTTTGCGCTGTTTTTCGCATGCTACCAGGCGGAGAATATTCGTGCCGGCTTGCAGTCATTGTCCAGCGGACAAGACGAAGCCGCGCTGACACTCGGTATGAACTACTGGCATCGGGTGGGTTACATACAGCTGCCACAGGCGTTTCGCAATTCACTGCCATCAATTATCAATCAGTTTGTAATTACCTTCAAAGAGACCTCGATTGTCACCATCGTCGGCTTTTTTGAGGTGCTGGCATCAGGCCATGCCGCCTATGGCACCGGCGAGTGGACACCACACTATATTGAGGTCTACGTGTTTATCGGTCTGATCTACTTTATCTTTGTATTTTCACTGTCAAGATACGGTGCCTATCTTGAAAAACGACTGAGGGTTGGACATGCCTGACACTGACACCGCGGGCCATACCGACAACTCCGCAGAAAATGACGCGGGCAATCTCGCGGGTAACCTCGCGAGCAATGGTTCTGCAACCGTTGCCGCAGTGTCTATGCAAGCCGTCAACAAGTGGTTTGATCAGTTTCATGTACTGCGCGACATCAACCTCGACGTACAGGTCGGTGAGAAAATTGTTATCTGTGGCCCGTCAGGCTCCGG
>CALGNZ010000146.1 GCA_937957915.1 uncultured Granulosicoccaceae bacterium
TCTCGCCGTCGAAGCTGACATCTCTGATTTGATCGGTGCCGATCCAGTCCGGATTCGCACTGGTATCAACACGTGTAACCAGTTGTTTACCATCGATGCGAAAATTTCCGCAGTAGGAGTTGTACTCGCGTACACCGTCAGTTGGCAGTTCAGTGCGGCTATCGCACAAAACGCAGATCATACGACCATCCGCACGTAACGATACCAGGCCCATTGCAGTATCACCTGCGTAGGGAGGGGGCAGTAGGTCACCGTTGTCGGCGATGCATTCAGTGTGAATTAGTTGCCATGTGCCGATCAGTGATCGCATTTTAAGTGTCCTGGGTGTGGTGGAGTAAGTTAGCGTAACCGTAGCTGGTGCACGAGCCCGTGGTTCATGTGCCAGTGGCGATCGTTTTCAGGTGAAATATTCTTGCTTGCTTTGCGCATATAGGGAAATACACAGACAGGTATCGTAATACTTCCAATTAACGCTAATACAGCATCTGTTAGCGGGGTTGATCACGCGTATTACGTCGTGCGGCGGTCGGGATATTCATTTTGTGGAAGGCGACATTGGCTGCTGTTGGGTAACGCAGTGAATAGCACCACCTTCTGCAGTCAGGCTAACGACTGGTATCGGTATTATTTTGCAGTGGGGGAAACAAGCGGCCAGAATTTTCCGTGCCGGTACATCGTTGGCGTTACCGAATGCCGGCACCAGAATAATATCGTTACAAACCAGGTAGTTTAAGTAGCTGGCGTCGGTAAAGAGGCTGCCTGAATCCAGAGCAGGATCATGCCGCCCGCCTATTGCATACACTCCTCCGGCGGGCAGCAGGACCGGCGTCAGGCTAAGTGGCTCGCCGTTTTCATCGGTAGCTACCTTGAGTTCCTCCAGATGCCGGGTCAGGTACGGGTATCTTGGATCATCGCGGTCGTCCGTCCACGCGTAAAGTACTTTGTTTTTTCCGGTGAATCGCGCTGCGATATCAACATGGTAGTCTGTACTGTCGCCGAGTATTTGTTCGCAAACTTCAGCGGGCGCTCCCGAGAGCCAGATGAAGTGGCTAACGCCCAGATAGTCTTTAAGCCCTTGTTCAATTTGTTCCTGACTTAAACCAGGATTCCGATTGTCATTGATGATTGAGCTGCGGGTCGCCATTAAGGTGCCACTGCCATTAACCTCTATTGCACCGCCTTCAGTCACCAGAGGTGCTACGAAAACAGACACATCGGTAATTCCGGCGACCGTTTGGGCGATGTGACATTCAGCTTCGCCCCAGTCAGGGTAGGTACCCCAGCCATTGAAATTCCAATCGCTTACAGCCGTATTCCCTTTGTCGTCGATCAGGAAAGTTGGTCCGGTGTCACGGTGCCAGACATCGACCAGCTGAGTGATATGGAATTCAACCTTGCTCATGTTAAAGCCAAAATAGCGCATTGATCTGAAAATATGATCTCTTTGCGACTCGTTGCTGGTGAGAATGCATAACTGAACCTGCTGATGGATTTCCCATGACATCAGCATCCAGGTCTTTTCCATTTGCAGTTGATAGGATAAATCATCATCGATGGTTGCCGAGGGATGCTTGCCCGGCCATTGCAACCAGATAGCCGCTTGTCGCTCCCATTCAGCTGGCATTCTGAAGCCCAATTGAGCGGGGGTACTGTCTTGGATGATGTTTGCCATGGTGGTGATTCCGCTCGTTCTACAAGTTGCCGTCCAGCGTCATGATCGTGCATTTGTGTCGCTGCAACGGTTACTTGCCTGGTCATTAAACGGGCGCCTTATTGTTAAATATCTACTTCAGTAACAATAGCAAAACTGTCTGACTTCTACGAGTCAGTGTTCCCTGCATGTTCACAGTCTGAAGTCCTGCGCTTAAACTATGCTGGCTGAGCAGCACTTTTGTGTTGCAGATACATAAATGGAAGATTACTCAATGGTTGATTTTACAAATGGCAAGTGGATTTATGAGCCAAAGCGAAAACAGGTTACCGCCAATTCTGTAGAGATTGTGACTGAGCCCGAAACTGACTTCTGGCAACGTACTTACTATGGATTTCGCAATGACAATGCTCCAGCAGTGTTGCTTGAATCTACTGATAATTTCACCTTTACTGTAAAAGCCGGTTTTGAGTATCAGGCACTATTCGATCAGTGTGGCCCTGTCATTTACCTGGATAGCAATAACTGGTTTAAGGCTTCAATTGAATATGAAAATGAGGAATTCTCCCGATTGGGGAGTGTGGTGACTAACCAGGGATATTCGGATTGGGCGACAACTGATATTCCGTTGCCCCGACACGCCTGGTACAGGCTAAGTCGCAGAGGTCCGGATTTCCTGATTGAGTCATCGTTTGATGGTAAGCATTTTAAGCAAATGCGCGTTTTCCACTTGTTCCAGTTAGGTGAAACCACAAAACAAATGGGGGCATGTAATCCACCGCAACCAGCGGAAAGCAGTGTTAGCTTCGGGGTGTATGCCTGTAGCCCCGCCAGGTCATCGTTTACTGCTACCTTTTCAGAGATGAAGCTGGAACCATGTCAGTGGCTGGCCCACGAAGAGTAAATTTGTTTACCAGGCAAATTTAACGCAGTTGTAATGCCCGGCTAATGCGTCGTATTTGGTAACTATCTGTTTGCCCATCTGCAGGCCCTTGCAGGGACACTGTTTTCGGCGGCGCTTACCTATATGCATCTTGTGGAAATGAGTGGTTGCTGTACCGTGGTTCTATTGGACAACACAGGGAGTATTGCCAATGAAATTCTCTACATTTAATGTTGAAAATCTATTTACCCGGCCAAAAGCCATGAACCTGTCTAACCATGAGTTAGGCACGGATAAACTGATTGCAATTGCCCGGTTGCAGGAAGAACTCGCCAGCGAAGTTTATGATAAGCCCGAGATCGCGAGGCTGGCAAAGGAAGCTCGTGGCTATTTCTCGATTAATAAAACCCGCGGAAAAACACCCCTGAGTTGGAGTAATGCGGTAAATAAGTACCTTGTTAAGGTAGACGGGAGCGATGAATGGGATGGATTTATTGAGTTGAAACGTGATGGATTTGCGTTTGAAACAGTTCGGAATACTGGCAAATTCATGCGACGGATTGACGCTGATGTGTTTGGTATTTGTGAGGTCGAGAATATAGAAGCGATGAGAAAGTTTCGCAGTGACCAGCTTTCGAGGCTGAAGCTGCGCAATGAGCTTTTGGTAGATGGTAATGACCCGCGCGGGATAGACATTGGCTTTTACAGCAAATTTCCGTTTGGGCTGATGAGAACGAATATACACCATAAAACATCGTCCAGAGCGCGGCGTACATTCTCTCGCGATTGTCTGGAGGTTGAAGTTCTATTGCCTTCGGGGAACTCACTGTGGATTTTGCAAAATCACCTTAAAAGTAAGCTTGGTGATCAGCAATCGAGCGATAGTCGCAGAAAAAAGCAGGCAGATCGTGTTGCTGAAATACTGAACAGTGAATACGATTTGAATACAGAGTTTGTAATCGTCTCTGGTGATTTAAATGACACCCCGGATGGGAGCCCTTTGTCCGCGCTTACAGCACATCCTAATCTCATTGATGTTTTGGAAGTCGCAGGAATCCCCAAAGAGTTACGGTGGACCTATGAGTATCGAGGCGCCTTAAATCAGATTGACTATATCCTGGTTTCCAATGCATTGGCTAATCATGTGACAGACGCCGGTGTGGATCGTACCGGTATGGCGGATCTCGATCTGTTTACGCACGGTGCTGAACAGTCGCTCCCCGGAATTACAAACTGGAGGAACGCAGCTTCAGATCATGGTGCCGTGTGGGGCGAATTTGATATATAGAGCGATTAAGCTGACCCTGGCAAATTTAGGGAGCAAGGTTGGTGTATAGTTCGTAAAGCTGTTGCCGGATTGACTCAGGCAGATCAGGTGGCCTCGGTTGCCGGTCACTCGCTAGCGGAGCGGGGAGTGGCCTTCACAGCCAGAGTCGTAATTACAGGTGTGTTGTGTTTATTGGCGACCCACTCAATACCTGACGCAGAAAGGCGCTGTGGTGGTTACACCAGGTGTGACAGTCGCAACTGCGATCAGAGCCCGGATGCACTACTCTTTGCAGTGTCAGGAACGCAGTCGTATAGCTGTTTCCGTAAGCGAGTGCGCTGATCCCCGCCATGTTTGGTGTCAGCAATTCTCACCAACATTTGGAATACTCATTTCTACGTTACTTAAAAAATCTATCGGCCGGGTAGAGTTTATTCTGCTGATGGCAGCGATGTCTGCGCTGGATGCTTTTTCCATTGATGCGATGATGCCGGCTCTGGAACAGATTGGTGATGATCTCGGGATTGCAGCTGAAAATGACCGTCAGTTTGTTATCACTGCACTTTTTCTCGGTTTTTCAATTGGTGTGTTGTTTTACGGGTTCCTTGCTGATCACTTTGGCAGGCGATTACCGGTTATCGCTGGTTTCCTGGTGTTTGTTGCGGGCTCACTGGCTTGCCTGTTGGCAGAAAGCTTCAGTGTGATGCTGGTCGGGCGTGTTTTGCAGGGGTTGGGAGCTGCCGGGCCCTATGTTTTATCAATTGCAATCGTTCGTGACTCGTTTAAGGGCGATGAAATGGCACGGTTGCTTTCATTGATAATGATGGTGTTCATTGGTGTGCCTATGATTGCGCCATTCATCGGCCAGGGACTTTTGCTGTTGGCCGGCTGGCGAAGTATTTTTGCGGTACTAACGGTATATGCCTTGCTGACCATGATCTGGTTTGCATTGCGCCAGCGCGAGTCATTGTCGGCGGAAAATCATCAGGCCTTGTCTGTATCTACAATCAAGCAATCTGTGTCAGAAGTGCTGGTGCATCCGGTTACGTTTCGCTACATGATTGTTATCGGGTTGTTGGCCGGGGCGTTTATTGCCTATTTAAGCACCGCACAACAAGTGTTCCAGGAGATGTATCAGCTGGGCACACGGTTTCCGATCGTTTTCGCATCGCTTGCCGGTGTATTCGGAGTAGCATCCTTCCTGAATTCTAAACTCGTCGTTCGCATCGCCCCTGCTGTGCTAGTGAAATGTGCTGTGGCGCTGATTGTTATTTCATCAGTGGTTTATCTGTTGGTGTTTCGAGATCATAGTGTGTCACCGCCGCTGATTGTGCATATGATCTATATTGCACTGATTATGGGGGCTTTTGCTTTCCTGTTTGGCAACACGACTTCGCTTGCTATGGAGCCCATGGGTCATATTGCCGGGGCTGCCTCATCGGTTGTTAACTCGCTCAGCACCATGATTGCCATTGCGATGGCGACGCTCATCGGTTCTCAGCTTGAGGGGACTGTCTATCCGGTTGTGGTCGGGTTTGGGGTGCTCGGTGCGATCGCTTTGTTAATTTGTTTTTCGGTAGAAAAGCCTGGTGGTGGCAAATAACAAATACGGGGTGTGGTCCATAAGCAGTTGAACTGAAGTTGCGTGGTCAGTTAGCGGCGTTGGCGCCCACACGAGCGACTGCTAACTCATAAGCACTTTGTTTTGTTGCACCGCCTTCAAATATTCCGCGCTCTCTTATCCAATCCTGAGTGGAGCTGTACATTTTTTTTGTGTATGGCTCAAACACCAGTCGCTCGCCGGGGCCGAAGCGGTTGACATCGATCAGTTTGGCGTGCCTTTCCGGTAATTCATTCAGGTAGTAGTGAAGGTAAGGCTGGTGCATTTGATCAATGTCGGTCTGGGCGAGGCGTAGTGCCTCGTAATATTGCGCTACCTGCTCAAGATCAACGCCGTCCGGAATCATCGCGGCCACCATAAAAGTACAGTCAATAATCTTTCTATAGGGCAGTTGCTCAAGCATATACAGCTGTGGCCCGAACACAGTGGCTGCAGGTGCCAGCCCATCAAGGAGCTGATCGACTCGTTCAGCCGGGTTACCACCAAATTTCAATGTGATGTCCGTGCTGGCCAGATAGGGCTCGAGTGCCTGAATTGTGGTGTAGTGGCTACCGGACTGATAGCCGACGTGTACCTCGACGCCGGCGAGATCTGCCGGTTTTCTGATCGGGGAATCTTCTGCAACAAAGATGGCGCACGGGGTGACTGAATAACACTCTCCCCAAAGTCGGCCATGGCTGTCGGCTGCGGCCATATTGACAGTCCAGTGGCATGCGCAGCTGATCGATGCATCTCGACCCTGTTCGTAAGTTTGGTAGGCGCCCGCTTTATTTTCTGGAACCTGTGCCTCGGCGTACTGCTGCTTTGGTGTGTCTCGGGTGAGTAGTGTATGTGCTGAAAGCTGATAGTCACTGAGCCCGGCCACAGTAAAGTAGCCTTTTTCGTCTGCTATCCACTCTTGCAAACGACCGTGAGGATTAACGATAAAGGCAGACATGGCGGGGCTCCGGTTGTGATGCAGCAAAGATTACTTGCATACATTACTGTAAACGACATGGCTCAGAAACCCAATACCCCGATAGACACGGCATAATCGTGACAAAGCCATTCTTTATGTATAACCTTGGATGCCCGGACGGGCAGTTCGCATTATTCACTGGTTGCTGATCCGGATCAAAATATCACCCTGGAGGTCTTCAAATGAATGTGAAACAAACAGCGAATCTGCTCGGACAGGTTGCTGCCCGCTCGGTGGCTGCCGTCGTTCTGCTGGCTGGGCTTGCGTTGAATGCTCATGCAGCTGATCCAATAAAAATTGGCGCAGTAGCACCGAAGACCGGCCCGCTGGCTGGTGGTGCAACGGTCACTCAGTGGCCGAATATAGAAATGTGGGTCAAAGAGGTTAACGCTCGTGGTGGCCTGAATATGAAAGACGGCCAGCGCATGCTTGAGTTGATTGAGTACGACGATAAAACCAACCCGGGTGAGCACATGAAGGCGGTGCAGCGCCTGGCCACACAAGACAAAGTCGATTTTATTGTTGCACCCTATGGCACCGGCTTTAACGTTGCAGCGGCCCCGATCTACGCAAAATATGGATATCCGCAGATAGCAGTCAGCGCCATCTCCGACAAGATGGATGAGCTGACGTCGCGTTACCCGAGTCTGTTTTTTACCCTTGGTACCACCACCGCTTTCGTCAATGGTGTAAAGGACATACTGGTCGGAATGAGAGATGCCGGGAAAATCGGTAACAAGATTGCGATGGTAAATGTCGCAGATGCCTTTGGCATCGAGTTGGCGGAAGCTGCCAGACCAATCTTCAAAGATGCCGGTTTTGAGCTGGTTTACGACAAGTCGTACCCGCTGGGTACACCTGATTTGTCGCCCATTATGAAGGGTGCAAAAGCTGCCGCGCCAGACGCTTTCGTGGCATGGTCCTATCCTCCGGATACCTTTGGTCTGACCGAGCAGGCTATTATTGAAGATCTGGACGTTGGCGCGTTCTATACGGCTGTTGCAACCTGTTTTCCAGCCTTTGGTCAAAAGTTCGGATCCAAGATCGATGGCGTGTTTGGTGCCGGTGGCGTCAACCCTGATACCGACAAAATGAAAGCCTACTTCGCAAGGCACAAGGAACTGACTGGTAAGGATGCTGACTACTGGGCATCAGCCAATACCTATGTATCGCTGCAGATTCTGGAGCAGGCTATCGAAGGCGTCGGTGAGGTAGACCGTAACGCGGTCACTCAATACATCAAAGACAACACCTTTGACACCATAATGGGTGACATCAAATTTGAAAATCAGGTGTCACACAAATACTGGACTGTGGGTCAGTGGCAGGATGGGGTGTTCCGTGGTGTTGCTTCGTCCAATATGGAAGGCGCTGCGGAAATCAAGGAAAAGTCGGGCTGGAATTAACACCAACCGTCGTTAGCAAACCGGATATCGCGCAAGTATGGATATACTGATATCCGGATTGTTACTGGGTGGCACGTATGTGCTGATCGCCATGGGGTTGAACCTGCAGTATGGCGTCGCCCGCATTATGAATCTGGCCAATGGCGAAATGATTGTATTGGGGGCGCTGGCCAGCTTTTGGGTGTTTACCAGTTCAATGGTCAGCCCGTTGCTGACGCTGTTCCTGGTGGCACCGATTGCATTTGTCGGTAACTGGTTAATCTATCGGTTGCTGTTAGTCCCTCTGGTGCGACGAGCAAAGAACCAGGGTCAGCTCGAAGTAGACTCAATACTTGCGACCTTTGGTATGAGCTTTGTGCTGGTGGGGATCGTTGTGTCTCTGCATGGCGAGTATTTCACCTATTCCTTTCTTGCCAGTCCACTATCCATTCTTGGGACAACTGTCGCTTTGAACCGACTGGTGGCCTTTGCCTTTGCCGTGGTGATCGGGCTGGTGCTCTATCTTTGGTTAAACCATAGTCGAGCCGGTATGGCGGTTCGCGCTGTTGCGGTGAATCCGGACTCGGCAAAGCTCGTCGGTATCAATGTGCTAAAGGTGTCGGCGCTGGCATTCGCAGTGGGTGGGGCCGTATCTGCAGTGGCCGGTGTATTGATCTCGACATTCATAACTCTCGATGCATCAGTTGGCGTGATCTTCACCATGAAGGCGTTGATTATTGTGATTATGGGTGGCGTTGGTGATATCCGCGGCGCGATAGTCGCGGCGCTCATTCTCGGTTTGGTCGAGACAGCTGTTGCCACGCTGATTGATCCGGGGTTAACACTGGTGTCTGCCTATCTGATCTTTCTGCTGGTGCTGCTGTTCAAGCCGCAGGGTTTGTTTGGCAGGGCGCAGACATGAGCCGAAAAGAAGTGGTTCCACTGCTAATCGGTGTTGTGCTGGTTGTTGTTGCAGCGTTAGTCCCGTATGTCGCTAATGGTTACTGGCTCAGTATTGCCCTGACGGCAATGATGTATATCGCACTGTCTACCAGCTGGGCGTTGTTTTCTGGTCCGACGCATTACATCTCACTGGCCAGTGGAGCATTCTTCGGTGTTGGTGGTTATCTGGTGGCCACTGGCATGAGTGATTACAACCAGTCGTTCTGGTTAATGATGGCGATCTCTGCGCTGGTCGCAACAGTGCTGGCAGGCTTGATCGGACTTGCCACGCTGCGGCTGTCAGGTGTTTATTTTGTGATATTTACACTGGGCCTTGCCGAGATGATTCGCAATCTGGTGTCCTGGGTGCAGAATAACTTTCTTGGCTCACGCGGTTTGTATGTACTCACTGATTTTACTGAAGCGCATATTTACTGGATGTTACTGGCGGTGGCGACAGCCGTGTTTATTTTCGGCTGGCTAATCGACCGATCGCGACTTGGGTTTGCGTTAAAGATCATCGGCAATGACGAGACAGTCGCTCGCCATGTCGGCATTAATACCGCGTGGACAAAAGTGATTTTGTTTATGTCTACCGGTTTCTTTGCGGCACTGGTTGGTGCCATCATCGCGCCACGTTACTCGTATATAGAGCCGAATCTGGTATTTTCACCGGAGTTGAGTTTTCTGGTGGTGATTATGGCGTTACTGGGTGGTACGCACCGCTTGTGGGGCCCGCTGGTCGGGGTGATTCCGTTCACGTTGATCTGGGAGGCAATCAGTATCTGGATTCCCAATTTCACAACGCTGTTTCTAGGGCTTGCGTTTCTTACTATTGTCTACTTTATACCGAACGGTTTTGTCGGTCTGTTTGAAAAGTTGCGAGCCAAATCCAGGAGCTGGCAATGAGCGCCGGCCGAACCCTGCTGGAGATACAAAACATCAGCAAGTCCTTTGGTGGACTTATCGCTGTCAACAGTTTGAGTTTTAACGTTAAAGAGCAGGAGGTGGTTGGTGTTATTGGCCCGAACGGCTCGGGCAAGACAACGGTAATGAATTTAATTTCCGGTGTTTTTCCGCTGACATCAGGCACCATTCGATTGGCAGGTCGCGAGTTATCAAACCGACCCGCGCATAAAATTGCCCGAGCCGGTGTTGGTCGAACTTTTCAGCTGGTGCGGGTGTTGCCACGTCTTAGTGTGATCGATAACGTGATAGCCGGTGCAGTGTTCGGGCACAGGCGTCGCTGGGGATATGACGCAGAATCTATGGCCACTCACCTGTTAGACAGAGTAGGGCTGGCGGACAAACAATCGCAACCGGTCTCGGCGTTAACCTACATCGACCAAAAACGCGTTGAACTGGCACGCGCGTTAGCCGGGGAGCCACAGGTACTGTTGCTTGACGAATGGTTAGCCGGTTTAAACCCCAGTGAATTGCAAACCGGTATTGAACTGATCGAGTCACTCAGCAATGAAGGTCGCACCATCATTCTGGTTGAACACGTGATGGACGCAATCCGCACGTTGTGTGATCGCTGCATAGTGGTTAACTCCGGAAAGCTGATCGCAGAGGGCACACCGGAACAGGTGTTGTCTGACCCAACTGTTATTTCGGCGTATCTGGGAGAAGACTAGTGTCCAGCCTGAACGTCACTGAGCTCGCTGCAAGTTATGGCATGCACCAGGCGCTGTCTTCGGTCAGCCTGCATGTGGAGAGTAACGAGATAGTTGTGATCCTTGGTGCCAACGGCGCCGGTAAAAGTACCTTGCTCAAGGCAATTGCCGGAATCTGCGAGGGTGAGAGCAGCGGTGAGGTAAGTCTTGATGGTCGCTCACTGGTTGATCTTGATGCAGAGCAAATTGTTGAAGCCGGTATCGCCTTTGTGCCTGAGGGGCGCGGCATTTTTGGCGATTTATCAGTACAGGAAAATCTGCTGCTGGGTGCCTATACCGATCACGCGCGGGAAAAACAACGCGAAAATCTCGATCGCGTAGTAACGTTGTTTCCAAAGCTTGGCGAACGAAAAAAACAGATCGCCCGCACCATGTCTGGCGGTGAACAACAGATGGTAGCTATTGGCCGAGCACTAATGTCAGCGCCATCAATATTAATGCTTGATGAACCATCACTGGGCCTGTCGCCTCTGTTATGCAAGGAGTTATTCAGTTCCCTTAAACAGGTTCGCGAAACCGGTGTCGGTATATTGCTGGTTGAGCAGAACGCAAAACAAAGTCTGGGTATTGCTGATCGCGGCTACCTGCTTGAGAACGGAAAAATTGTCGGAGAGGACAGTGCCAGTCAGCTGTTGCATGATCCATCGGTGCAGGCCGCGTACTTAGGTGGTGCGGTGTCCGGTGCATCGGCCGGCCATGCTGCCACAACCTCAACCGCAGTCTCTAATACTACTGCTGTAGCTGCGCGGACTGCGGTGGTAACACCGCAAACATCTGCCAGTCAGTCATTCAGTCCGCGTGTAACTGCACCTCGAACTGTTGGTGCTGATGCCCTGATTGGTGACGATATCAATGCCCTGGTTGCACGAGCATCGGCGACTGCCACAATCAGACCCGGTAGCTTCGCAACAACAGTTACTTCGCATCCACCTGTGACGAATCTGTTGCAAGCGCCGGCTGCGACAACTGTTGATGTACCCCCTGATGTAAACAGTACCAAGCGCACGGAGTTGCCGGCTACGCAGGATGCGAAAGTACAGCAATTGTTAGCTGATTTTGAAGCGGCAGCGCTGGCAGCATCTACGGGTTCGGCACCGGCTAAGTTACCTGAGTCGAGTAACCGCGAAGTCGACGATGTCCACAACCTGCCGCACATACCGGTCTATCGTAAATCTCCGGTTACTGTTTACCGACGTGACATGTCAGGCACACTGCGCAAGCAGGACCGCTGATGACTATTGCTGATGACCACTGTATGAATAATCCGGGCTAACAGAGAACAGTATTATGGCAAGAATGCTTGATTACTATAGTGGCGGGCAGTGGTTGGGATCAAACCAACGATTCACAGATTTAAACCCTGCTGACAGCTCTGTGTGGGCTGATGTGGCGGATGCTGATGTGTCAGCGGTACAGAGCGCAATTAGTTCCGCACACAAAGCGTTTCCTGCCTGGGCTGCACTGTCGCATTCTGAGCGCGCGCATATAATGATCGCCATGGCTGATGAGTTTAAGCGCAGGCAGTCAGATATAGTAGATGCGCTGCAGGCCGAGGCGGGGGGCTGGTTTGGCAAGGGTATGTTTGAGACTGGCTATGTACCGGAAGTATTTCATGCAGCGGCGGCATCAAACTATGCGCCGATCGGTGAGGTAATGCCATCAGAGCATCACAAGTTGTCGATTGCCATGCGTCGACCTATCGGTGTGGTGACTGTTATATCACCGTGGAATTTCCCGTCGCTACTGACAAGCAGAGGTTTCGCTTTTCCGATGGCCGCAGGAAATACAGTAGTGATCAAACCTTCGGAGGAAACGCCGTTTACCGGCGGGCTTATATTTGCTGAAATTGCAGATGCGGTTGGAGTGCCTGCGGGCGTGCTTAACGTCGTTACCTGCTCTCGCGACAGTATTCAGTCGGTTGGCAACGAGCTGATAGAAAATCCGCTGGTAAAAGGTATCTCATTTACCGGTTCCACCGCAGTGGGCCGGCAAATAGCTGCAACGGCCGGTGCACATCTAAAAAAAGCCTGTGTTGAGTTGGGCGGTAAGGACGCTTTGATTATTTGTGATGATGCTGATCTGGAACGCGCAGTAGGTGCCGCAAACTTTGGCAGTTTTATGCATCAGGGCCAGATTTGTATGAGTGTTGAAAAGGTGTTGGTGCAACAAAGTCTGTTTGACGCTTTCCTGAAAGCATTTGTAAAGCGCGCTGGTGCATTGCAAGTGGGTGATCCAGGTAAAGACAAAGGAAATGTGATTGGGCCACTTATTAATGACAAGCAGGTAGCACACGTTAAAGCACAATTAGACGACGCCGTCGCTCGTGGTGCCAATGTTGAGGTGGGTGGCAATGTCAGTGGTCGTTTTGTTGAACCCACCATATTAACCGGTGTAACGCCTGACATGCTTGTCTATCAAAACGAAACCTTTGGTCCGGTTGTGCCAGTGATACCGTTTAGCACTGATGAGCATGCAGTCGCAATTGCCAACGATACCGAGTACGGTCTTTCTTCCGGGGTTATTACACAAAATGAACGGCGAGGCCTTGCGATTGCGTCTGCACTGGATACTGGCATGTGCCACATTAACTGCTCGTCTGTTAATGATGAGCCACATATACCGTTCGGTGGTTCCAAGTCATCCGGGCTGGGGCGACACGGAGGGCGCTGGTCAACCGAAACGTTTACGGAAACTCGCTGGATCACGATGGACCGTGGTGCACGACCCTACCCGCCGGTTTTTTAATCAAAGGTTTATCATATGATTAATCATCCATCGAGCCCAGCGACACAGGTAATGCTGAACATGGCAATGCTAAATCACATCACGAGACAGGTCATGGAAAAGATCAAGGGTTGGCAGCATGGCTGAGTTCGATGTCACGGATCAACGCTGGACATCCGGTAAAATTCTGCGCGACAAAACTATTGTTGTGACTGGTTGCTCTTCCGGTATCGGAAAAGAAACTGCGCGACTGATCAAGCAGCTGGGGGGTGATGTTCTCGGTGTCGATGTTAACAAGACCGATGATTATGTCGACGAGTTATATTTGGCGGATATGTCTGATCGGCGCACGATAAAGGCGTTAATCATGGCACTGCCAACCGGTATAGACGGCATTGCCAATATTGCGGGGCTGCCGCCGACGGCACCGGCAGATAAAGTACTGCTGGTGAATCTTGTTGGTTTGAAATTTTTTACCGAGAACATGATTCCGAAGCTTAACGACAATGCCTCCATCGTAAATCTGGCTTCTTTGGCTGGCTTCGGGTGGCAGGATTCACTTGAAAGTATCAGGGCGAGCCAGGAACTTGAGTTCGAAGACGTGCCTCAGTTTATGCGCGACCACAACATCAGCAATGCAGAAGGGCGCAGTTACTTCTTCAGCAAGGAAGCGCTGGTTGTCTGGACCATGCAGGAGCGTTGGTCATGGCGTGACCGGGGTATCCGTATGAATGCAGTGTCGCCTGGCCCGGTTGATACACCGATCCTGAAGGATTTTCTGGAAACCCTTGGTGAACGTGCCGAGGAAGATAACCGGGTTATGGACAGACCAGGTTTGCCGGAGGACATAGCCCCGGTAGTTACCTTTTTACTATCGGATATGACGAGCTGGATTCGCGGCACCAATTTACCGGTTGACGGAGGCATGATGTCTCACCTTCTCTGCAAAATAAATCAGCTACAGCGAGACTGACGATGAATACAATAATTCTGTTGGTGGTGGTGGCGCTGGTATTGCTGCTGATTCTGATCGCACTGCTGGCGACATTCTATAAACGCTCTACCAGAGAATACAGCCTGATCAGGACTGGTCTCGGTGGACGCAAGGTAGTGATGGATGGTGGTGTAGTGGTGCTGCCGTATTTTCACGATGTTGCGCGGGTTAATATGCAAACGATCCGCTTTGAGGTGAACCGGTCTGCCGATCAGGCGCTGATCACCAAGGATCGTATGCGCGTGGACGTCGGTGTTGAATTTTATGTGTCAGTTGACCCGACGATTGAGGCAATATCGAGAGCCGCACAAACCCTTGGCAACAGAACCAGTAACCCGGACAAACTGCACGAACTGATTGATGGCAAACTGATTGATACATTGCGTTCAGTTGCAGCGCGCATGACACTTGATGAGCTACATGAAAATCGCAGTGACTTTGTGGCTGAAGTCAGGCAAAACGTTGCCGAGTCGCTGAGTCGCAATGGACTTGCACTCGAGAGTGTGTCACTGACATCGCTTGATCAAACACCATTCGGATCGCTCGATGAAAACAATGCCTTTAACGCCGTGGGCATGCGCCGTTTGGCAGAGGTCATAGCGACTTCAAAAAAAGAGCGTGCGCTGATCGATCGCGATGCAGAAGTCGCTGTTCACCGGTCGACCATGGAAGCATCGAAACTCAAACTCAATATAGATCTTGAGCAACAGGCGGCTGAACTAGACCAGGTCCGCGAGATAGAAACTCTGCGCGCACAGCAGTTGGCGGAGATTGCAGAGCGCAAGGCTGAAAGTGAAAAGGCGAGCAATGCTGCGCGCATTCAGATGGAACGTGCCAT
This sequence comes from uncultured Granulosicoccaceae bacterium, assembly GCA_937957915.1. GTDB lineage: Bacteria > Pseudomonadota > Gammaproteobacteria > Granulosicoccales > Granulosicoccaceae. Next base: position 14,940 of record CALGNZ010000146.1, read on the forward strand.
CCGCTATGAAGACATTGCACGTGAGCAGGCAATTCGTGAGGCTGAGATCGCACGCAACACAGCGCTGGAGGCAGCAGAGCAGGATCGCAATATAGCCGTGGCAACGCGTTCACAGGAAGAGAGCAGGGCTTTGGCAGCAGCAGATTTAGCCAGGGCCGAGGCAGTGTCAGCGGCAGAGGCAATAGCCACTGCGCGAGCGGTGGCCGAAGCCGAGCGCAAGAAAGAAGTCGCACTGCTCCAGGCAAAACAGCAGAGTGCAATCAGTACCGAGCAGTTAGTAGCGCACGCGCAGGCGGAAGCACAGTCCTCTGTCGAAATGGCAAAGGCAACGCTTGCCAAAGCAGAAGCTAAAGCGCAGATCAGCAAAATGCGAATAGAAGCCTTGCGTGCCAGTTTAAGTGTCAAGGCGGATGGTCGTCGAGCACTTAACGAGGCTGACAATGTGCTTACCAAGGAAATGGTCGGGCTAAAGGCTGACCTGGCAAAGCTTGAAGCGCTGCCAAGGATAGTTGCGCAGATGGTCAAGCCTGCGGAGAAGATTAACTCGATTAATGTGCATCAGATTTCAGGCCTCGGTGTCGGGTCCGGTTCCTCCGGAGATCATCAAAAGCCGGTGGTGAATCAGGCACTCGACTCCGTGATGGATATGGCTGTGCAATTGCCTGCACTAAAGAAGCTTGGTGAAGAGCTTGGTATGAGTATGGATAAGGGGGTCACTGGAGTTACTGAAGCCATCGATAAAACCAAAGATCAGTGATTTCGAGTGGTGTAACTCATATCATTTGGTGTCGTGCCGCATCCACGAGAAGACACACGTATCGCAGGGTGTCGTGAGTAACACGAATCGCACCGACGCTTCAAACCACTACAAGCTGGTGCGCTTCGCCCACTCAGCACACACTGCGTTGTATTTGCCTGTAGTTACGTTTCCGATACTGTCGCATTCCATTCTAGTTGTAGGGTGTGGTGAGAGAAACGAACCGCATCAGATCATCAACTCGGCATGACACACTCGTTCTGCTGGAAAGGTCTATCGCGATACAACCTTTGTGCATCATTTGTGTATCTCTGGTGTTTTGAGTTATAGATGGTACGTGCGCCTGGCGGCTTACGGCCCCTACGAAAGCGCGTTGTGACCGGATGGGTCGCATGGTCTATCCATCACCGAGTCGCAGGGACGACTATCTTCAAGCCATCGTTCGTTGTGCGACAGCGCATCGCGCACGGGGCGGATATTCCTGGCTAGCTGCTACCCTGAGGTGGACTCAGTCGTGAGCGTCTCACCTCTCGAGGTGTGCCAGTGCAATGCCCTGTTCCCCGGCCACCGCGTAAAGCAGCCACAACTGACCATCGTGTTCAAATATAGCGGGGTCTCTTAGTTCGTTGACTGGTTGTTTTGCCATTCCTCGAACGGATGGCACCAGCGGTTCCCGAGCACCTTCATAGTCGTGCTCAGGGCTTGCCACCAGTGTTGGTTCAGTGTGCTGCCAGTGGTGCCAGTCATCGGTCAATGCAATTTCACTGACCAGAATACTTTCAGGGCAATCCCCAACGTTGGTGTAGTAGACGCTCAGCGTCTGCCCTTGTTTATGTACAGCGCAGTGGCGCATGTCTTCCGTAAACAGCGTTGGTCCCTGCTCGAAGTTTGTTAACCCGTCTATTGATCGATAGATCACCCCCGGCATTGCAATCGCGTAGGTGAATTGATTGTGCTCGAATGCTCTCAGGTAGGAGTTACCAAGAATCTCGGGCCTGGTGTTGAAGTCGATTCCATTGTCTGAAAGTGCTACACGTGTGTATTGCGGAAGATTTGAATCTGTTGCCTCGTCGCTGCCATGGAAGTACATCCGTAGCTGCCTGGCGGCGTTGTCGATATGCACGTCCGGCGATGCGATATGGCCTTTGAAATGACTGGTCGAAAGCGGCAGTACACCAGCCGCATGGATATGCCACGGGCCTTGTAGATTATCGCTATATGCGAGTCGTATGTGAGCACCGTTGTGATGGGCGAAATAAAGATAGAATTTGCCCAATGGGTCGTTGACCCAGTCTGGAACTGCTATCAGCGATGGGCCATTGATGTTGCCGCCGAGGCTGGCGTCAAGCGCTGGATGAATTATCGGGTTGCAGGGCAGTCGTGTGAGGTTCACTGTTGTGGCGTCTTGTCGTGGGTAACTACATTGATCGTATGACGTGGCTTTCATCGAGCTGACCCAAAAATGTGGCTTTCGTCACGCTCGGGCGGTCGTTAATGGTATTCCTGATTGGCAGTTAAATCTACAGCAGGCTGTTCTCCTGCGTTGTTAAAGCGTTATCACTTGAGGATTTGATTGAGAAAAAACGGGCGATGTCACAATTGACAATGAAGAGAATTGCCTTTGAATGGCTTCACACACTATTCGAGTATGTTTGCGTGATCCGGTGCTGTGGAAATTTCTGCATGGGCCGATAGTCTTCCTGTGGTGGAGCAAAGACAGGACAGCGATTCTGAGGGAGATAAGGCGAGTTGAAGCCAGTGCGTTTCCCGCAGTATCGTCAAACAGGTGTTTTCGAACAGTGATGTTGAAAGGTAAGGAATGCCGGTAGTGGGGAAAATCCAATTTTTCTCGAATTAAGAGAAACTAACAAGAAGTTAGCTATTATGGTCGGCTGGAAATATGAAATTGTCTTTATCGAGAATCGCTTTGATCGGTAGTCTGCGCTCCAGGATCGTCATTATAATTTCATTGATGACGGTTGCTGTTCAGTTGGCTATCTACGCCATCGTAGACAGAACCAATCAGGACTTCCAACTGTCGCATGAAAAGTCCATGTCGAGCCGGGTTGCAGATATAGTACCTTCGGTTGTCAATGCTGAATATCAGTTGCTTGCCAATGAATTGCTGCGACTTGAAATTCAACTGAGCGACAGCGATATTTCAAATCGCGGTGGCAATGCCAGCGACACAATAGCATTGCTCGACACGCAGGTCACAGGCGCGCTTTCTTCCGAGAATCGCCACCTTATTCTGCGAGACTCAGGTGGGTCTGTTTTGTATTCTGGCGGAACTCAGCTCGAGAGCATCCCCGCGTTGAATGACGTTGCTTCATCTGTTGACGATCTAAGCTTCGGTGGTTATTTTGACAAGGACCAGTCCTACCTGATGGCAACCACTGGTATGGATGTCGGGGCAGCCAGGTACAGCGTGTCTATTGCATCAAGTATAGAGCAGAACATCCTGCCGTCGGTAGAGAAGCTTGCCCAGGTTAGCGCCAAAGTTGTGAAACAAGTGAAAGGCAGCGCCGGTAGTGCAACGGGTAATGAGTCCGGTAGTGCGCAGATTACAGATTTCCCTGAGGCGAAAATTGCGAGCGACTATCGGGGTTCTCATGAGATCGATAAACTCATCAACATGCAGCAAACCAGGCTGCAAATATTGTTGGCGTCGAGCTTAGTCATTGTACTTTTCCTTGGTATGGCGCTGGCTCGCGAATTAACCAAGCCGCTTCAGATGCTGGTTGAAGCAACCAAGAAAATTAAAAACGGTGATTATTCAGTCAAGGTGCCAATGATGCATCGTGATGAAATCGGAGAGCTTGCCGAAACTATCGATCTAATGCGAGAGCACGTCGGCGAACGAGAAGACGAAATTCTTAAACTCGCGTATGCCGATACCCTGACAGACTTACCCAACAGAGCGCTTTTCGACGACAGGCTAAACACGACGGTGGCTCTTGGTCAGCGCAGAGATGAACCGTTTGCTGTAGTCATTCTTGATATGAATCGGTTTAAGTACATAAATGACGTGCTTGGCCATGAATCAGGTGACTCCGTACTGAAGGAAGTAGCTTTACGTCTGAAGACAACACTTCGACGATCAGACACGGTTGCGAGATTGGGTGGAGATGAATTTGCGCTTCTGCTGCAGGACGTCAGCGAAGCTGACATCATGGCCGCAGTTGATAGAATAGCAGCGGTCTTTGAAGAGCCGGTAACACTCAATAATCAGCCTATCGATATCGGTTGCAGTATCGGCATTGCCAAGTACCCGGTGCACGGCGAAGATGCGAGCACGCTGTTGCGTCGCGCTGATATGGCTATGTATTCTGCAAAACGATCTGATATGGTCTTTGCCTTCTATGATCCGAATTGCGAAGAGCATCGTGAAGAGCATCTGTCACTGCTCAGTGAAATTAAGCGCGCCATCGAGAAAGATGAACTGCAGTTGTTCTATCAGCCGAAGGTAACATTTGGTGATTCGTCTGTGCTGTCAGTGGAAACGTTACTGCGTTGGCAGCATCCGAAGCGCGGGCTCATTCCTCCTGACGAGTTTATACCGTTCGCTGAGCGAACCGGTGCGATCAGATTGATCACCCGCTGGTTGATTGCCAAGGCAATGACCCAGGCTCGGAGCTGGGTTGATCAGGGCTTGATGATAAAGATGTCGCTCAACATATCTGCGCGTGATCTGCTTGATTCTGATTTCTCCACTTACATTGACAAACGCCTTAAAGAAAACGGGGTGGAGCCGTCGATGATTTGTATGGAAATTACAGAAAGTGCGTTAATGGAAGATCCCATCAAGGCACGGCGTACCGTTGAAGAGCTGCATAAACTTGGGTTGTCGATCTCTATAGATGACTATGGCACAGGCTACAGCTCACTTGCTTACGTGAAGAATCTGCCAGTCAATGAGCTAAAGATCGATCGTGAGTTCATCAAGAACATGATTGAAAATAAGGAAGACGTAGCGATCGTACGCTCTACGATCGAGCTGGGCCATAACCTTGGGCTGAAAGTGGTTGCTGAAGGTATTGAACGCGAAGAAGAAATGCAAATGCTGAAAGATTTTGGCTGCGATGAGGCGCAGGGGTATCTCATCAGTAAAGCGCTTACTGCCACAGATATGGAAGCGTGGATATCAGATAATCGCACACTGCCCACAGATTTTCGCGATCCTAACTTTTTGAAGTCGATCGGTCAAAACTGAGTTCGTGCAACGGAGTTGTCCTCCCACAGATCGTGGTGTTTGCAGTCATTGAGTAAGCCACGTGGCCGGTGGGAGCTGATCCTCGATCGGCGAACTGTAGCGTAGTGCCACGCTTATAGCGCTTAGTAAAAAGCAGAAGACATGAACACGAAATAGTTCGTGCAACGGAGTTGTCCTCCCACAGATCGTGGTGTATTCGATCATTGAGTAAGCCGCGTGGCCGGTGGGAGCTGATCCCCGGTCGGCGAACGCTAGCGCAGCGCCACAGAGCAAACATCCAAAAGCAGTTTTTCTTTTCCGCAATTTTGCTGTAAAAACAGTCATGTCTATTGCGAAAAGTCAGACCTATGGATATTACACAAGTTACAAATTTCTTTTTCTGGTGCAGTGTAATTAATGGCTGCGTGCTTTTACTGTGGGCGGTAATGATGATGTTTGCGCCGGATCTGGTATATCGCACTCAGTATCAATGGTTCCCGCTAACAAAGGAGGTGTTTGCAGAAACGATGTATCGATTTCTCGGATACTACAAAATATTGTTTTTTGTGTTTAATCTGGTGCCATGGCTGGCGCTGAAGCTGGTGGGTTAGCAAAGGCCGGTATAAGCTTCGCTTGCTATCTCGTTAGCAGTAGTGTTGATTGTGCCAAAGCTCCGTCGTTCAGATTTTCGCGATGGTGGTATTGAAATCTGACTGCAGCGCTATCTCAATAAGTTCGCAGTCGGTACCTGGGTTGAGGTACCTGGAGTTTACAAACGGTGGTAAGACAAACGCATCACCTGCCGTCAGATTGCATGATTGCTCTCCCTGTACTTCAAGTGTCAGGCTGCCTTCCTTAACGAAGGTGAAAAGAATGTCGGTGTCGTGGCTGTTCCAGGTTGGCTCCGTTGATTCTGTTTCTGGCCTGCTTACCTTAACGCCGGCCACTCCCGCTGTTGCCGTGCCGATGCCGGTATCTCGAGCAACCCAGCCTGGTAGTCGCCACGATGTCCAGGGTGTTTCGTCAGCCTTGTAGTGTATGAAGTGCGTGCCCTGCCATTGTCTATTTGTGTTGACAGTCGGGTTGGGCAGCTCCATGTCATGATCAATAGTGGTGATGTGCTCAGCCGGCACGCCGATTTCAATCACCTCGACATTATCTGAAGCTTCAAGCACCCGATGACGAATTTCAGGTGGTTGAATGACACAGTCGTTGGCTTCAAGGATAAACGGCTCGCCCTGATCTTCGTAAACCAGTCGTACCCAGCCTCGATAACAAAAGATCAACTGGAAGCCGACGGTGTGGTAGTGGACCATATCAGGCACAGGGCCGCCGTCGGGTATGCGTATATGCGAAGCTATTATGGAGCCACCGAGCCGGTTCGGAATCAGGTCACGGTAGTGCATACCGGCGCGACCAATCACCCAGGAATCGCTGTCGCGTAAGTGTCGCACCATAAAGGAATGCTGAGTCTCTGGCTGCTCTAGCTTTGGATGCGCTTCAACTATCTCAACGATGTTACCGCTGGGTGAAGTCAGGGATTCAGCGCCAGCTGCAAAGGTGGAGGCATCGCTGCAGCGAAGCCTCAGGCGACCAGCGGGGGTGGTGGTATTGCGATCGAGACGAATTCTGAGCCCGTGGCCCGATAGCACAGCCACAGCAGGGTCATCTGCCGGGAAAATCTCATCGAGCTTAAAGCCGAGTGTCTTGATAAAAAAAGGCATTTCGGTTTTCAGATCGTCAGCCGGCAGGTACAGCTCGCTGCTAACAATGCAATCGGTACATGTATTAGTGAGGTCATTCATAGGCTGACTGTGCCATGTCACATTGATTTGATCCAGTCGGTTTTGCAGTGTGGCTGGTCAGTGCATTTCAGGGGCTGTGCCGGAGCGCATGCGGTTGTTCAAGCGAGGCATGGTGGTGGATGTGCCTGATTGCCGCATGATTTTTTGTTCTTTTTTTCAAAAATGAAGCACCCCGGCAGGGCATGTTCTACTTGTGCGGTCCGCTGAAAAACCCTCAACATGCCGAAGGCATCAAATACCAATTTGCTCGGTTTCCTCCACCCGCCAGCTTTCGGCTTTCCCGTCTTTCACCCATTCAGCCATCGCTGGCAGTGCCATAACCGCATCGCTCCAGCGCTCAAACGAGTCTGATATTTTTAACTGATAGCCAATGGCTCGCCATGCGACCGGTGCAAACATCGCGTCGACGATGCTGAATTCTCCGCACAGAAAATCACCGTTGGGTGTATCT
>CALGNZ010000147.1 GCA_937957915.1 uncultured Granulosicoccaceae bacterium
AATGGAGCGCCTGTTGCTGATCTGGATGGCGATTCGAATGGCGAGGTTGAGGATGCTTCAGATCGATACAAAACGCTAATGCGGCCGGGCATACCTACTGAACCGTTTGCGTTCTTTCCAGACGCGCAAGAGCCAAAAATAATGGTCGGACCAGAGGAAATACCCGACATTGGTTTTGGTAAGCTGGTGCAGCGAACATATTGGTCAGAGTTACCAAGTTTCTAACGATCACAGTGGGTCTTAACTGTCTCCAATTGTGGTTGGTGGCAATAAATTTAAGTGATTCTTATAAGCCAGCCTTAATGCGTGCTCAGGCATGCTGATATAGGCGTCAGCATAGCTGCGACCGAGTGTTCTCAGGGCTGGCGCATCGAAGTGGTCGCCATCAGAAAAGGTGCTCAAATAAAAGGAGTGACAGGGCCCGCCCGGGGCTCTGTTTTAAGGACCCATCATACGGGTCACAATCAGCGCGCCGTTCAGTACACTGACTGGCAGTGGGCGCTTTAGCTGCATCAGGATTGGCACCGTCGTCGACGCTACAGCTGAACCCTTCAATGTGGGCCGCACCAGCGATTATCCACGGGCCGAATAGCAGGACTTGCAACAACGATATAGTTGGCTTCGGAAGTGAAGATACTGGCTTTCTCGGTGATATCAGCAAGCTTTGCTACAGACAACATTTTTTAATTGCCTGGGTACCAGTACGTTGGTGTGCTGTGCTGACGATCGATGATCAGAAAGTTGTTGGCAAACGCCCTGTAATTAGCGCTCCATTGGCCGTCAGGCCATTGAATGCGGATGCTTGCGCGCTCGGCCACTCCCAACCCGACATGTATGAAGCCTGCATGGCCGGAGGCGTGTCCGCCGCCGACACTGATGGTTCTGTTGCGAGTACTGTTACCTGACTTTACGGAAATTTTGGCGCCAATCGCATTGCGATTGATGCCGGATTGTTGAAGCGCAAGTTGTATCCAGTTGCCCGTTGGCCTCGTGGCCGTTGATTCGTTGGATTGATAAGCTCCACGGTTGCGAAACAACGATACGTTTTTATTTCTGTTTACCACCACGATGTCGAGTTGACCGTCAAGGTTCAGATCGACCAGTGATGCGCCTCGGCCCTGTGTCGGCTGTGCCAGTCCGGCAATGGCGCCGGCTTCAACGAATCTTCCATCATGGTTGCCCAATAACAGATTGTCCGGGTCAAAAGCCGCGAAGTCAGGCATTTGCTCGACATTGCCCTTGGCGATAAACAGATCTGTCAGACCGTCGTTGTTTGCATCATTGAATTCGGCATGCCACCCGGTTGAGGGTTTAAGATCTTCTCCAACATAGGGTCGGTGTGCCGTTGCTCCTTTCTCCCAGGCGATATCGCGATACTGTGGCCATCCGTTCTCGTCAAAACTTTCAAGATCAAGTTGCTGTAGTTTGGTATCACCCATCGAGGTCAAGGCATATTCGGGATAACCATCAGCATTAAGATCGGCACTGGCAATGCCCATCCCCCAGATCACTACCGGCTGCCAGCCATCACGTTTGCCATACAATCTGGGTAACTCGCCGCTGTTAAAATGCCACAGTTGCTCCTGCCCCCCTCGATGGTACTGTCTGTCGTTAGTGACTCTGAGTGAGGCAGTGCCTGATCGATTCCAGTCAGTGAACAACAGTGACAGTGCGCAGTAGCCAGGATGCAGATTGATCGCTTCGGGGTAGAGGGCCCGGGTTAGCTCACCTCGTGGTTGTGGCGCCGGCCTTAGTAACTGGTGATCATCGCAGGTGCCCCAGGGTGAGCCGGGCGCGGTGCGATCAACATAGTTGCCAAATGCCAGAGTCGGGTAGGGTTTGCCTTCTTCGAATGTCGCGCTGAATGCCGTGGTCCATGCATTGTCTGCAGGCAGCATGAACGGCGCAAAGTTCTGATCAAAAGTGCAGTCTCCATTGCCACGGAGCAAGCGGTTTTGCCCCACCCGTAAAACAGCAAGGTCCATATTGCCATCGTTGTCTATATCGAGCGGATAAGCACCGGTGACTTTTTTAATGCCTGGTGCCGATTGGTTTGAGGGCTTAATAAACTCAAGCGCACCGCCTGCCGGACTGGCGTTGATATACAACGCGGCGGGCCCTTCGCCACCAGCGATGTACAGGTCGGGTTTGCGGTCTCCGTTGCAATCAAATACAGCAACGCCGCCGCCCACAAAATACTCCCACGGGCCGCTGTACTGATGGGTAACGCCGGCGCGTTCGGCATCATTGATGAACAGAGGTATGTCGGCGTAAAAGTCAGGTATCGGGTTGGCGTGGCTTTCGTTGTTTTGTGTTGTGGCGGCACTGGTGTCTGTCGTCGGTGTGCTGTCCGCGGTCTGGTCAGCGGCACGCTGCTGTGCGTATGCACTGGTGGCAAACATCACGACCGTTATGCAACTGACTATGCCTCGGGCAGCGCAACCAGTTAGCTTGTTGCTAAGCCGAATGCTCGCTTTCATGAATACTGTAGCTACAAAAGAGCCCCGGTGTGCATTGCTACAGGCGGGTATCGGTTGGTCTGCTGCAGGGGCGTCGTTACGCGTGCTGAATGTGTTAGTTATTGTTGTGGTCATCAGCGATAGTCAGAGTTTTCAGAAAGGCGATGAGTGATTGCCGGTCTGCTTCGGCAAGTGACAAATAGCGATCTCTCGATGCTCTGCCGTCGCCTCCGTGCGCTGCGATAACTTCATGCAAAGTACCGAGGTCACCACGATGTCCATAAGGTGGCGTGGCTGCAATGCCCCACAACTCGGTTGTGCTAAACACATCGCGCTCGACAAAACGCTGTGCCAGTAACTCATTGCCCAGTGTTGCTACATCCTGATCAGCTATTTTGTGTCGCTTTAAGTCACCGAATAGCGGCACCATAATATCGCCGTTTTCATTGCGCGGCAGATCTTCGATCCAGGGCAGCAGCGCCAGATCGTAGCTGCTGCCGTATTCGTCTTCTGCCTGTCGACGGGTACCCGCAGCATCGTAAGGGCCAGGGTCGTGGAACACAGTAGAGCGTAACGGCAGTGCGGGAATATGGCAGTGCGTGCAACCCGTGTTGGCGAAGATCAACTCTCCTCTTGCCGCCGCTTGTTGCCACTGTCGGTTTTCGGGAATATCAATCTCAGGCTGCGGCAGGGTTGCCTGCCAGGCAACCAGTGCTGTTACATCGCCATCCGTAATTTCGTTGCGGACGGTGTCTTCATCGAAATCGTCGGTGCCGGTCCAGCGAGACCCGTAACGCTCTGTTGCCAGCATACCGTGGTGATGGTTCAGAGCATTAATGGTGAACTGTCGCAATGAGGTGATAACACCCTTTTGGCTGAAAGGTCTGATCACCAGATCCGGGTCAATGCCTTCTATCTGGTTTAGATCTACAGTGCCATCGCTATGGGCGACCAGTGCACCGAAATCGACACCCTTGGTGTGTAATTTAACGGTAACTGCAGTGCCGTTGGCTCTTGCTGTTGCTATCGCACTGCTGCGCAGTGTTTGCAGGTCTTCTGTCATTTCGCGCGCCAGTAGCTCGATCAATCCGGCGCCAAACAGGTGATTGGTATTTCGTTCGTTGGAGAACTGCGGGTCGGTGTTGTCGAAGTCGGTATTCTGAAAGCCCTCTGATACAAAGACATTAGTGACAAAATCACCAGCGCCGCCAGCGACTGGCTGATTGTGGCAGTTTGCACAAGAGGTCGCGTCGAGGCCAGATGTTCGGGAGAAGCGGTTCCTGGGTGGCCGCTTGCGTTTCGTCGGAATGATGGCTTGCGTCGACATGGGTCGGCCGGCGCCATCGATACTGGTAAACTGCGCACTAAACAAATGCTCGCCACGTGCCACCAACTCCATCAATGCTGCTTCGGTCAAACGCCCGGCATAGCTGTGTTGATCGACATGATGGATAAGCGCGCGTTCATCCCATGGATAGCTGCGGGGTTCTGCAGGTGTGGAAGTCTCGGCACTGTCTGTGGTCGCATTCGCAGCGGTTGTATTCGTGTAAGTGCCAAACAACACAGACAGGCTTGCGGCGGTAACTCCCATAGCAAAACTGATAGCCGAACATCGATGCTGTGCCAGCCGTGTTAACGGTGTGCCTGTGCGTAAAGCTAAATTTGTAGTTCGCATGGATTGCAAGTCCGAAATCAGTTACTGGTCGCGCTTTTAGTGGCGCTGTGTGTTGAGCCAATAGAGAATATCTGACTGTCAACGTAGTGCAGGCATTGCATCGCCGCGCCCTTGCGAATTAATTCGTTTTCAGTGTCACTGTCATGGACTGAAACGATGTCTTCCGAGCCAATATCTACGCTGTCCTGCAAGCGCTTGTGAATCGCCTCTGCGACAAACATGGCAGCAGGGTCACTGAGCCCGACGAGGCGTGTCGGAAAGGAGTCAAAGATAGCGAACAGGTTGGCCAGACCATGTCCAATTGCGGTTCCCGCCTCTCTGAGTGCAAGCCGTTCGATGCCGTCACTGGCGCAGGCTGCGGTAAAAATGTCGTGCATGGTTTGCCGGCTGACTGTTGCCTCGGCAAATTGATCGGTGCTCAACCCCTGCACCCGCCGCCAAATGGCGTAATCGGCGGCGTAGGCCTCGATGCAGCCGTGGTTGCCGCATCGGCACAAGGGGCCATCGGCGGCTATTTGCATATGGCCCAGCTCGGTACCGCTGGATCTGGAGCCGGTTAAAATGGCGCCTTCATGGATCAGGCCGAGGCCGACACCATAGGAAATGAGTACTGCTGCAAAGTTGCCGCTGGCAGCATCTTCACCGTCACTGTCTATCGTGGCAGGTACATCGGATGGCAGCTTGGATCGATACAGAGCTCGTGCAATCATATTACAGTCGTTGTCGACACTGACACCCACGCCAAATTGCGATTGCAGATGACTGCCAAAGTTGATTATCTCTGACTGTGAGAGTGGTGACCACAACAGAATACCGTCCTGCTTGGATACTTTGCCCTGGCAGGCGACGGTAATGTGCTTCAGCGCGGATGGTTCAAGATGCCCGCTGTCCAACGCCCGCTGCAAACTGCCGCTTACCTGTGCCAGTAAAGAACGCCCGGTCAGCTTAGTGCGTTTAATGGCGCTGGTAATCTGTTGCAGTACAGTACCCGTGTAGTCGAAAACAGTTACTTCTATCCAGTCAACATTGATGGTAACCGTCGCGACCATTGCAGCGTCGGCAGTCATCTCCAATACCACCTGCGGTCGCCCGCGCCGGTTGGTTCTGCTTGATGTCAATGCAGGTTTTGCAGAGATCGCCGCAGTTCCTGCCTGCCGCGTTTCCGAACCTGCCTTTGAGCTTTCCGGCTCAGCGGCCGTGCCAGTGCCACGGGTTTCAGCCAGGCCTGAATCCGCAGTGCTCGATTCTACGAGGATGTGTTCGTCGAGCAGGGCGGCGGTCACCTGAGTGACGGTAGCGGCGCTGAGCCCGGTGTTTTTTGACAGCTGTTTGCGCGACTGGCAGCCGTACGATCGCAAACTCGCCAGCACGCGAGCGCGATTGGCGTATCTGAGTTCGTCGGATCGGGTTATGGTCGTCATTAAAAATAACTTGACACATCTGGCCGCAGGAGTCACTATTTTTTTGAGGCTAAAAATAATAGGTGCTGCTGTCCTGCTGCAGTCCTGACCGAACAACCCCGTCCGCATGGCCGGTGTTCGGACAAATGGTTCTTCAGTCGAGAGATACGGGGTTGTAAATCCGTTTCTGTCGAACTGTTGGTAAACCAACTGATTCAGGCGCGTTTGCAGGTCGGGAGTCAACTATAGGAAGACTCACTCACTTTATATTCCAAGAGGAAATCTCTATGAAAAAAACTCTACTGGCAATTGCTGCGTCTTCCCTGATTGCAGCAGTGGCAACACCTGCAATGGCGAAGGATAAAATTATTGGTGTATCCTGGAAAGTCTTTCAGGAAGAGCGCTGGAAGCGTGATGAAGCGGTTATTAAAGAGATCGTTGAAGCAAACGGCGACAAGTATATTTCAGCCGATGCGCAGGGTTCTGCAGCCAAGCAGTTAACAGATGTCGAGTCTCTTATTTCACAGGGCGCAGACGTACTGATGATTGTGCCATTTGATTCCGAGGCTATTTTGCCAGCCGTTGAGCAGGCTTCCGCTGAAGGCATCCCGATGATCGCCTACGACGTGCAGATCGAACACCCCGATTCACTGTACATTACTTTTGACAACGTTGGCGTTGGCCGCATGATGGCAAAGACCATGCTCGACAGTGGTCAGACTGAAGGCAACTTTGCATTCATCAAGGGTGACCAGGGCGATCCAAACGCTACGTTCCTGTTCGAAGGCATCATGGAAGTTCTCAAAGAGAACATTGACGGCGGCAAAATCAAAAACGTTTGCGAAACCTTCACTGATGGCTGGAAGCCTGAAAATGCTCAGAAGAATATGGAGCAATGCCTGACTTCCCAGAACAACGAAGTCGATGCGGTTATCTCTGAAAATGATGGCATGGCCGGTGGTGTTGTAGCAGCACTGGAAGCACAGGGCATGGCTGGTAACGTACCGGTTACAGGTCAGGACGGCGATCTTGCAGCCATCAACCGTGTTGCTCGTGGCACTCAACTGGTCTCGGTATGGAAAGACTCGCGTGCGCTGGGTAAGGTTGCTGCAGAGGCGGCGTTGATGCTGGCTGACGGCAAAGCAATGACTGATGTGCCAAACACTGCACCGTTTTCCGGCGGTAAGCGTGGCGTTGAAGTGGTTTCAATTCTGTTGCCACCAACACCGATCACTAAAAGCAACATCAGTGCTGTGATCGACGCTGGCTGGATCGAAAAGTCACAGGCCTGTGAAGGTGCTATGGACGGTGTCGACGGCTGCTAGTTAGGGCTTGTTCGTTTTACGCTGTGCGGTTTGCGCACAGCGATGTGTTAACTCGGGTTGGCTGGCGCTAACCCGAGGTGTTTCAGCCGCTGTTACAGATTGAAGCTGCTACAAGATGTACATTGTGTCCGGTTTGCTCGCGATAGGGCTGGCGCACCTGTCGCGCTGTCTGTCGCGAATCACGTGAGTAAAGGCTCAGTTTAACCTGTCGTTATTTCCACGTTCCGCTGCCATAGCGGTCGTCATTCAGTCCCGTGCGGAGAATTTAGTTTGGCCGAAAAAGAACAAGACTTCAGGGAGAGCGCCGTCGTCAGGTTTCTGCGCGCGACAGAGGTTGATACGCGTTTGCTGGGCATGATCGGCGCGCTGATGCTGATTTGGATCGGGTTCCATTTCTACGGGCATTTCGTCAATGGCTACGGTGCGTTCCTGACGCCGCGTAACCTTTGGAATTTGTCGGTACAAACCTCTTCAATTGCCGTGATGGCAACCGGTATGGTGCTGGTGATTGTAACCCGCCATATCGATTTGTCGGTCGGCTCGCTATTAGGCTTTACCGCCATGATCATGGGTGTTATGCAGGTGTGGGTGCTGCCAAAGTTCCTTGGCCTTGGGCATCCGATGATCTGGGCGATCACCGTTGTTGTCGGTGTTGCTTTTGGTGCACTGATCGGTGCATTTCAGGGGTTCCTGATTGCCTATTTAAACATCCCCGCGTTTATCGTCACGCTGGGTGGATTGCTGATCTGGCGTGGTGCCTCGTACCTTGTCGCCAGGGGAGAGACGATCGCACCAGTTGATCAAACCTTCTCATTGATTGGTGGCGGGCCATACGGAACGATTGGCGCTACCGGCTCGTGGATACTGGGTATTCTGTGTTGCATTGGTATTCTGTTATTGCTGATTAGCGGCAGAAGGCAACGCATTCGCTTCGGCTTTCCGACTCGCCCTATGTGGGCAGAGTGTCTTATTGGCGGGCTGGGTTCCGCAGTGGTTATTGGTGCCGTGATGGTGATGAACGCCTATCCGTGGCCAAAGGGCATTATCAGGCGCTACGCTGCAGCGAATAATATCGAGGTACCTGAAGGCGGTATTTTTATCTCACACGGATTTGCCATACCTGTGTTAGTGGCCATTTCAGTGGGTATAGTGATGACATTTCTTGCTAACCGCACGCGTTTTGGTCGCTATGTGTTTGCCATTGGTGGCAACCCGGAAGCGGCAGAGCTGGCAGGTATTAATACCCGCAAAATGACTATGCTCATCTTTTCATTGATGGGCGCACTCACAGGTATAGCTGCCGTAATTGCCAGCGCGAGACTAAAGTCCGCAACGCTTGCGCTTGGTCAGTTCGATGAACTCTATGTGATCGCAGCGGCAGTGATTGGTGGCACGTCATTCGCCGGCGGTATCGGCACAATTTACGGCGCCATTCTCGGTGCACTGGTCATGCAGTCGCTGCAGTCAGGTATGGTTCTGATCGGGTTTGATTCTGCCATTCAGCAGATGGTGGTCGGTGGTGTTCTGGTGCTTGCCGTGTATCTGGACAATCTATACCGCAGAAACTCGGCTTAACTGAAAGCGAAGGCTCATGGCAAATTCTCAAAACAATCAGGCTGCTGCCAGTGCGCAATCTGCGCTGGTGGAAATGAAAGATATTTCCATATCCTTTGGCGGTGTTCATGCGGTAGAAAAAGCATCCTGTGAGCTGTACCCGGGTGAAGTAGTGGGGCTGCTGGGTCACAACGGTGCTGGTAAGTCGACATTAATCAAAATTCTTTCCGGCGCTTACACACGAGACAGTGGATCGATTTTTGTCGACGGCAAAGAAGCGACGATCAATAACCCGCGCCAGGCTAAAGCCTATGGTATTGAAACAATCTATCAAACACTGGCACTGGCAGATAATGTCGATGCTGCAGCCAATTTGTATCTTGGTCGCGAGTTGTTAACCCGCTGGGGGACACTTGACGACGCTGCAATGGAAGCTGAAACGCGCAAGGTGATGAATCGCCTGAATCCTAACTTCACACGATTTAAAGATCCAGTGAAACAGTTGTCGGGCGGGCAGCGGCAATCTGTGGCCATAGCGCGTGCTATTCATTTTAATGCACGAATACTCATTATGGACGAGCCGACTGCCGCGCTTGGTCCGGCAGAAACGGAGCAGGTTGGTCAGCTGATACATCAATTAAAAAATGATGGTATCGGTATTTTTTTGATCAGTCACGATATACATGACGTGTTCGATCTGGCGGATCGTGTTGTTGTTATGAAAAACGGTGCGGTTGTAGGCTCGGCCAGAACCGAAGATGTCAGCAAAGATGAAGTACTTGGTATGATTATACTTGGCAAGTGTCCGCCTGGTGCAACACCTGGCCCGGGCGCATCATCTGATTGATGTCGACAGCTAACCCCCGGCTGTTTTATAGCCAGGCAGAAATAAGTAACACACAGATATATGGCGAGGACATGCAATGACCACCGGCTTCTTTAGCGATACTGATCGCATTCCCTACGAAGGCCCTGATAGCACAAACCCGCTGGCGTTTCGCTACTATCAACCTGATGAAGTGGTTGCCGGCAAGCGTATGGAAGATCATCTGCGCTTTGCTGTGTGTTATTGGCATAACTTTACCTGGCCCGGCTCTGACCCGTTTGGTGGCCTAACCTTTGAGCGACCATGGTTTGACGATGTAAACCGTTCCGCTGATCCAATGGCCAATGCAAAACTCAAGGCGGATGTTGCCTTTGAGATGTTTGCCAAGCTTGGCATGCCGTACTTTTGTTTTCACGATGCCGATGTCAGACCCGAAGGGAGAACTTTTGCAGAAAACACCGGCAATCTTAACGAGATTGTCGATTACTTCGAGCAGAAGATGGCAGAGACAGGAACAAAGCTTTTATGGGGTACTGCCAACCTTTTTTCTCATCGACGTTATATGGCTGGTGCGGCAACTAACCCTGATCCGGATGTATTTTCGTTTGCTGCTGCAACTGTTAAAACCTGTATTGATGCGACCCATCGTCTGGGCGGCGAGAACTATGTGTTGTGGGGTGGCAGAGAAGGTTATGAGACTCTGCTCAATACCAGTTTGCAGCGCGAACTCGATCAGCTGGGCAGGTTTTTATCGATGGTGGTCGACTACAAACATAAAATCGGTTTTAAAGGCGCCATCCTGGTTGAGCCCAAGCCGCAGGAACCAACCAAACATCAGTACGACTATGATGTCGCCACTGTTTACGGATTCCTGAAGCGCTACGGGCTAGAGAACGAAGTAAAGGTAAACATAGAGCAGGGACATGCGATTCTGGCCGGCCATACCTTCGAGCACGAGTTAGCTCTGGCCGACGCCCTGGGCATATTCGGCTCGATAGATATGAACCGCAACGACTACCAGTCGGGGTGGGATACCGATCAATTTCCCAATAATGTGCCCGAGATGGCACTGGCCTATTATCAGGTACTGAACGCAGGCGGGTTTACTACCGGTGGCACCAACTTCGATGCGAAACTGCGACGCCAGTCGATTGCACCCGATGATCTGTTGATTGCACACATAGGTGGTATGGACTGTTGCGCCAGAGGACTGAAAGCTGCAGCAGCGATGGTAGCTGATGGTGCGATGGATAAATTTGTCACTGACCGCTACGCAGGCTGGAGTGCTGCATCTGCAGCCGATATTCTAGCTGGCTCTGTGACACTTGACGAACTGGCAGCAAGCGTTGAAAAGAATAACGTTAATCCCGAGCCGATATCAGGCAGACAGGAATATCTCGAGAATATCGTTAATCGATTTGTTTAGGGTTTAGAGAGTGGAGCGTATAAACGATATCTCTGCCGGGGCCTTTATTTTTGACTTCAATCGTGGGTTGAGCAACTCGCTCTCTTTGTTCGGGTTAGTTGTCCCGTCACCATGGTCAATCCTAAACCAGGGTGACAGTGAGCAATGCGATCCGCACCAACCCTGCGAGTGCCTGTGAACGAACGAGCGCACTCAACTTAAGGAAAGCGTTGCAATGCAGCGCAACTCGCAAGCGGTTTTCACCGGTGTTTTTTGTGTCGCTGAAAGTCTTTGCACGCTCGACCTGTGGTTCAATTTCTGACATATTGACGCCACAATTGTACGGCGGGGAATCACATGGCGGGTCACTACGATTACGTGATAGTTGGTAGCGGCGCTGCGGGTTCCGTGGTGGCAGCCCGACTTGCAGAGTCGGGAAAGTATAGCGTTTGCGTTGTTGAGGCAGGTGGCAGCGACCGGAGGCCTTTTGTCACCATCCCTGCCGGTTTTGTAAAAAACCTGAACAACCCTAAAATTATGTGGCAATTTGGCAGTGTTGCTGGTGCTAATACCGCGGGGCGTAGTGTCTATCTGCCGCAGGGCAAATTGCTTGGTGGCTCCACGTCGATCAATGGCATGATCTACAACCGTGGCCAGTCTGGTGACTTTGACCACTGGGCGTCTCTCGGTAATCCAGGCTGGGGTTATCAGGATGTGCTGCCTTATTTCAGAAAATCTGAAACACGCCTGTCAACTGAGTCACAGTACCGTGGCAGTCTGGGTCCTTTAAAAATTTCAGACCCCGATCAGACTCATCCTCTGTGTGATGCATTTATCGATGCAGTGGCAACCGCTACCGGTGCACCGAAACACAATGACTACAACGCAGAGTCACAACGCGGTACAGGCTACTACCAGCGCTTTATCAGTGAAGGTTCTCGTCAGACAACCGCGCGTGAATTTCTTCATCCGGCCGTGAGTCAAGGTAAAATTGATTTAAAAACGGATTCGCCAGTGTCAAAGCTGCTTGTTGAATCAGGCAGGGTAACCGGCGTACAAATCAGCCGTGCCGGTAGCGGTGAGGCTGAGACGATTACTGCCAATCGACAAGTACTGCTATGTGCCGGCACTATTAACAGCAGTCGTTTGCTGCAGTGCAGTGGTATTGGTGATGAACAATGGCTGCGTAGTGCGGGCGTTGATGTCGTGCACCATTTGCCCGGCGTCGGCAAGAACTTGCAGGATCACTATTTTGTACGGCTCGCGGCTCGTGTATCTCCGGATATGATTACGCTTAACCAGCAGGCGAGAGGACTGCGGCTGGCTCGCGAGATCTTCCGATGGTTCACAAAAAAGCCGAGCATTCTTGCATGGACACCATCGATTGCCTATGCCTTTCTCAATTCAGATGGTACACAAAGCACACCTGACCTGCAGTTTGTGTTCAGCCATGGAAGCTATCGACCTGGCAAAGTGTACGAGCTCGATCGATTCCCTGCGGTCACCTGTGGCTTTACGCAGCAACGTCCGAAAAGCCGGGGTTATACACGAATCACGTCGGCAGACCCAACGGTTGCGCCAGAGGTTCAGCCCAACTATCTGGATGATGACTATGACTGCGAAGTAGTGGTGCGCGGTTTGAAGATGGCCAGGCAGTATTTGCAGAGCCCGCAACTGGCGCAGTGGGTACGCAATGAAGAAGTGCCGGGTACTGACGTGAACAGCGATGCCGAGATACTTGAATACGCACGACAAACCGGGAACACGGGGTATCATCTGGTCGGTAGTTGTATGATGGGGCCGCGTTCCAATCCGCAGGCGGTGGTAGATTCGTCTCTCCATGTACATGGGCTGTCTGGTTTGCGAGTCATTGATGCGTCGGTCATGCCGACCGTAACGTCATCGAATACCTGCGCTGCCAGTATTATGATTGGAGAGAAAGGCGCCGACATGATTTTGCGCGACAGCGATTAACAATCGAAAAGACCAGTTGCTGTTTTGTCCGCTGGTCGAATTTACATCTCTTTACCTCACAGACAAATAATTTGACTCTCGAACAAGTAGAGTTCTGAGATCTTTGTAATAGGAGGTAGCAACGAGGAATCGTTGAATAGAGTTATATGAATGTAAATATTTATGAATTGCTACGTGAGAAATTTAGCGGAGCTGCCAGCCGCGGTCTCAGCGAGATACTTGGCCGAAGTTCAAGTGAAGTCGGTCCCATTACAGACAAATCAATAGAGACTGTACTAGACAGTTTCTCCAGCTTGTCGAACGATGCCAGTGCGCGAGAGCGCCTGTTTGAAGCGGTTACGCAAAGCGATGAGCGCGCAATGGAAGACCCTGGCGTCATCCTGCGCGGACGCGATCGTCAGTCTGTGCTTGTCGACGGTAACAACAAGCTGGCAAACATCGTTGGTATTGCCAACAAAAACCGCATGACGGAAAAGCTGCGTTTGGCAGCGGGATTGTCGAGCACTGAAGCCGAGGATGTTCTTGGTTATATCGCGCCCGGTGTGTTGGGCGGAATGAAAAAACAGATCAGTGCCGGTGTCGTTGCCAATAGCTCGGTGGGCCTTACGCAGCTACTGGGCAAAAGCAACACTGGCGCTGCTGTGGTGACAGCAAATGCGGATACAGTGAAGGGTGGGCAGGTGCCGGCAAACTCTGCGGCGTATGCCAACACCAGTCACGCGCACCCTACAGCACAGACGGCAGGTAATGTGACAACTGCGGCCAGCGGCGATGTGTCGTGGATACGGCGATTTGCGTTGCCATTTCTACTGCTGGGTGCGTTGCTCCTCGGAACCATGAAATATTGCAGCAATGTCGAGCACACTCGAGTCGTTGCTAAAGATCGTGACGACCTGCAGTCGGAACTTGTCGGTGTGCGCGAACAGGCAGAATCGTCAACAGCAAAAGTGGCCAGTCTCAGTACCGAACTGGAAGGCGCAAACGCTAACGTTGTTCGCTTACAGGGTGAAGTCGACACGGTTACCGCCGAGCTTGAAGAAGTAAAGGCAATCCCTACAGATACCGCTGAATTGCAGGGGCTTTTGGCAAGTGCCACGGCTGAGCGCGATGCGTTTGTTGCCAGCAAAAACGAACTGCAGACAGAGTTCGATAAAGTGCTTGTCGAGCGTGATGCGGCTCTTAACGAAGTAACCGGTTTACAGGAAGCGAATGCAAAAGCGCGCGAGGAAGCCGCGGCACTGGAGCAACAGATCCAGTCGTTAAATGGTGAGCTGGAAACGACTCAGGCCAAAGTTACGGAGACTGAGTCGACGCTCGCGCAGCGCGAGGAATCGCTTACTTCGATAAACACTGATCTCGAAACCGCGCGCACGGAGATGGGTGAGCTCACCAGTGAACGTGATGAGCTGCTGAACAAACGTGATGCGCTGGCAGCGCGGGTTAGTGAGTTGCTGGCCGAAAAAGATACCGTCGTCGCCGAAACAGACGATTTGAAAGCGCAAATCGAAACCCTGAACGGAAATCTCGAGAGCGCAAGAACCTCTGATGCCGATTCTCGTAACAAGCTCGGCTTGCTGAATTCATCGTTCAGTGGATTGCAGGACAAACTCAGTCTTGTTACCGGTGCGCGTGACGAGGCGTCTAATCAGGCGAAAGGACTGCGCATTGAAGTTGCTGATCTGAAAAAGACTACTGTTGAACTTCAGTCCGGTTTACAACGCGCTCAGGAAGAACACGACGCAGCGCTTGCAGCCATGCAAACAGAGCGTGACAGCGCGCAGACTGAGCTCGATGGTGTTAAGACAGAGCTGGGCGCCGAGATCGACACCTTAACCACGCAGCGCGATGAGGCACTGGCTCAGGTTACAGAAGCTAATGCTGAACTGGATGCGTTAAATGTGCAGAAGGCAGAGGCGCAAGCTAAGATCGATGAGTTGCAGGGGCAGACCGGCCAACTGGAAGCCTCGTTGCAGGAAGAGGTGGCCTCTGTTTCCGAGCTGCAGTCTAAGGTTGCTGCACTCGACGAGACCCGTGCTTCTTTGACCGGTGAGCGCGACGAAGCGTTAAGTGAGGTGACCAGCCTGACTGCCCGAATTGATGCCACCAACGATGCTCTGACTTCGGAACAGGCGACTGTGGCTGAGCTCAATACGAGGGTCGCAACACTGGAAGAGCAGAATGCAGCGCTGACTGCAGATCGTGACAGTGCGAAAAGCAGTTTGTCAGGTCTGACAGAAGAAATGCAGGTTGTACAAAGTGCCATGCAAGTGGAGCAGGCTAATGTGTCAGAGTTAAGCGCATCGGTCGCCTCATTGCGTGAGAGTAACGCTGCGCTGACCGGAGAGCTTGAAGCTGCAACTGCACAAGGTGCTGAGCTGCGTGAGCAACTCGACTCCTTGCAGGCAACTTTGCAGCAAGAGCAATCGACGGTTAGCGAGTTGCAGGCGTCACTGGCATCACTTGACGAGTTAAAGACCTCAATAGCCGGTGATCGCGACGGTGCAAAACAGATCGTGGCCAATTTGACCGGACAGTTGCAGACACTCAAAGGTGCACTTAAGTACGAGCAGAAAACAGTTGGTCAATTGAATGGGTCGGTGGCTGATCTGGACGGCGCCAACGCCACCTTGACAGGCGAACGTGACGCAGCGCTTGGCGATATTGCCATGTTGCAGCAAAAGCTCGATAGCGCAGGTGGACAGATAGAGTCATTAAGTGTCGAGCGCGACGATTTGCAACAGCAAATTAGTGATGCGGCAGCGAGAGAACAGTCCACTCGAGACGCAACACTGGCGGTAAGAGCAGAAATTGAACAAAAGCTCTTGGCAGCAGGCGTCACTGCTGCATCTGTCAGCGCAATTGATGATGATCGTGCGGTTGCCATTACACTGGGATCTGGAGATCTCTACCAGGTTGGTAGCGCCTCGTTGAGCCCGCAGGGCAATGCGGTGTTGTCAAATGTTGGATCAGTTGTAACCGGATACTCTGACTGGAATGTCGATGTAGTCGGCCATACTGATTCACAGGGCATTGGTGCCGAGTTAAGAAAGCGATACCCGACAAACTGGGAGCTTTCAACAGCTCGTGCATCTGCGGCAGTAAGATATCTGGCTTCCAAGTCAGGTGTGGATGCAGATAAGCTATCTGCGCGCGGACTGGGAGATACGCGGCCACTGGCAACAAACGAAACGGCTCAGGGCAGAGAGCAAAACCGACGAGTAGATTTTATTCTTCGTCGTTAATCAGTTGCCTGTCGGTTCAATAATTGACGGCGGACAACTGTCCGCCGTTTTTCTTTGTGTGGTTCGTTTTGCTATAGCGCCTGTTTAAACGCTGTTGCGAACAGGTCGAACTCTGCATCTGAACCGAGCCCGACCCGCACACAGCGATTTAGCGGTGCAACGCCTGGCATTCTCATAAACACATCCAGATCTGCAAGCTTTGTAATCATGGCCTGGGCACGCTCAGTGCTCTCCAGATCGACAGCGACAAAGTTGGTCGATGAGGGTTCTGCGTAGAGACCCAGGTCACTTGCGAAATTCATCACCCGTTGCCTGCCGGATTCGGCAGCCTGCGTTACGGTATCCAGAAATCCTCCGTCTTTGACAGAGGCGAGTGCACCGATCTGTGCGATGCGGTTGATGCCAAAGTGATTACGTATTTTGTTAAACCCCTGAATGATGTCTTGGTGCGCTATCGCATAGGCGATTCTTTGTCCTGCCATGCCATAGGCTTTAGAGAAAGTGCGAAAGCGAATGACCCTTGGGTTGCTGGTGTCGATTGCCGGTGCAATATCATCGACGGCAAATTCTATATAGGCCTCGTCGAGGGCGAGGATAGAGTTTTCAGGCACCGCATCAATCATGGACTGAATAACATCGGCACTGTGCCAGGTGCCCATTGGGTTGTCGGGGTTGGACAGGTACACCAGTGGTGCATTGACTTTTTTGGTGGTCTCTATCAGAGCGTCCGGGTCTTCGTGAAAACCCTGGAAGGGCACCGTGACCAGCTCTGCGCCGAAGCCGGCAACATGGTAGTTAAATGTGGGGTAGGCACCATGCGAAGTCACTGCTTTGCCGTTGTGCTCGAGCAGCATGCGTACAGTCAGGCCAAGTAGTGTGTCAATGCCGGCGTCGACACAGATTTCATCGATATCTACACCGTGCTTTTGTGCAAGTGCCTGGCGCAAATCATAGTTCTCTGGATCTGCATACCAGGCACTGCCTGCAACTGCCTGCTGCATAGCCTGCAGGGCTGCATCGGACATGCCGAAGACACTCTCGTTAGCACCAATTCTGGCGCGGAATGGTTTTCCGCGCTGACGCTCGAGAGTTTCTGGTCCGACAAATGGCGTCGTGGCTGGCAGTGTGTTTACCAGTTGAGTGAAAGGAATAGGCATATCTTTCTCAATTATGTGTGCCCCGGTGATTCACCCGTGGGCGAGAGTACCGTGCAGAGACTGGTTGTCAGGTGGCTCGTGTTTAGCAAGGAGCGCTCAGACCGCCCCGATACCGTTTAATACGCGAAGATAATGACTTGTGGAATCAAAGGTCAAGCTGCAATTTATCATTCGTGTAAATACCACCAGCCATGAGTGTTCCTCGGCACATTGTTTTGTGCACGCCGCTGATTGTGGGTCCTGATTGCGGGCCCTGGTTGTGTAATGCTGCCGTCCAGGCTTTAGTTGTCGAGTGCCAGTGTTACGCGTTCTGCGATCGCAAGAGAAGAGGTCAGGCCCGGAGATTCGATTCCGTAAAGATTAACCAAACCTGCAATACCATGGTCTGATGGTGTTGAAATTTGAAAGTCGACTTCCGCACTTTTGCCTGACTGAGGGTTTTCGTATATCGCCTTTGGTCTAATCCCTGAGTAGTCCGCCAGCAAGGCATCGTCGGGCAGCTCTGGCCAGTAAGTGCGAATGGCGCTGTAAAAACTTTTTGATCGGTTCGGATCAACGGCGTAATCAAACCCGGCACCATCTGATTGTTGCGGGCTATCATCATCAAGCCACTCGACATCCGGCCCGAAGCGCGCTTGCGAACCATGATCCAGCGTTAAATGCACACCGAGTCCGCCGTCGACCGGTGCGGGATAAATCAACATGGTGAATGGCGCTTTGCCCTGCAGTCGAAAGTAGTTACCTTTGGCAAAGCGGGCACGGGGAATGGTTTGCGTGCTCAATCCGCTTGTGCTGCGTGCCATTGCCACCGCACTCAGCCCGCTGCTGTTTATTACTTCATTGCACTGAAGCATCATTGGGTCATCACCACCGACAGTGACACGCAATTGCCGGTCGTTGGCGATGTCGATATGTTCAACCGGAGCACGACAAACAACGGCGCCGCCATAGTGCTCAATCTCCGCAACCAGACTGATCATAAGAGAGTGGCTGTCAATGATGCCGGTAGAGGGCGAGTGCAGCGCAGCTGTGCAATGCAGACCCGGCTGCATCGCTATCGCTGTGGCGGCATCAATTTTGTGCAGATCCTCAACGCCGTTTTGGCTGGCGCGCGCGGCGAGCAGATCGAGTTTCGCATTTTCATTTTCGCTGGTGGCAACAATGAGTTTGCCTATTTTGCTGGCATTGATCTGTCTTTCATCGGCATAGGCGTAGAGCAGGTCGCGACCACGCCTGCAGAGCTGCGCTTTCAGAGAGCCCGGGGTGTAGTAGATACCGGCATGAATCACTTCTGAATTACGTGAGCTTACGCCCTGACCGATGGCGCTCTCGCGTTCTAGCACGAATACTTCCCGGCCACTGCGAGCCAGTGCGGCGGCGCAGGCAAGGCCCACCACGCCGGCACCGATGACAAGGGTCTGTACGGTGGACTCAGTCATGTGGCAATGTGCCTGTGGTAATACGCATACATTCGGTGTTGTCCTCGTTCAAAATGCAGCACGGATAAAATTTCGGTAGAGAATTTCAGAGTTCCGCATAAACGAGGGTAGCTGCTCAGTGGCATCTGCGAGCATTGTTGGGAGCGCGGCTTCACCCAGCGTGTTGATCAGCGCCTGCCGGTAAGCGGGCACTTGCGACCAGGTGCTAACCGTATCAGGCTCGACTTCCACGTGATACTGCATTGACCACGCATTGCTGCCAACACGCATAGCCTGATTGGCGCAAACGTTTGACTCGGCAAGGATAGTGGTATTTGACGGGCACTCTGTTACCTGCACGGAATGCCATTGCAATGCGCGCTGGGTTGCGGGCATATCTGCGAAGATCGGGTCGTTGATACCAGCGTCTGTCAATTGCACATCGAGCACACCAATTTCCGGTGGATCCAGCCGATCGCAGGTTCCGCCGAGGGCGTCTGCTAACAGCTGATGGCCGAGGCAAAGCCCCAGGTACGGGCGTTTTAACTCTGCGACCCAGTGTCGTATGGCTTCCTTTTCGTCGATCAGCCAGGGATGCTCGTCGGTGTCCCAGACGTCCATCGGGCCACCCATCACCCACAGTGCATCAAACGGTTCGAGCGGCGGAATTTTTTCGCCCTCGTCCAGTTCAATGGCCTGCCAGTCGATGCCCTCGCGCTCCAGATAAACGCGCAGCTGTCCGGGGTGCTCGCAGGCGATATGTTGAAAAACAAGAAGTTTCATCAGGTAGAGCTCGTAAGGTTAATCGAATTCAGTAGATCCGGTAATGCGAGGCGACCCGGTTCTGGCACATCGTGTGTTACGATCCAACGCGTTCGAACGCAGTGAAATTACCATGTTTCGCTGTGTGTGGCTGCGTTGTTATCGTCATAACTGCTGACAGATTGCCGTCATATTCGCTGACAGATAGTCGCCAAAATCGCTGCCGGACAAGTTGCCAAAATAGTTGTTAGAGTTGCTGTGGCTGCGGCGTTGATTGTTCAAAGAGACGTCAAATCAGTCGCTCGAAATCGCAGTCGCCAAATAGTCGACGAGAACATAGTAGCCGAGCAGCACCTGACAAGTGAATGCTCTTTGTTTGCTCGCACCTGTCCGCAGCCAGTAGTCGCTGGGCGGTCGAGCTACCTTGCACATTAAACCGGATAACCCGCAACACAACGCATGCTGCAACCATACGAATTATTTGTCGGGCTTCGGTATACCAGGGCGAAGCGTCGCAACCATTTTATATCGTTCATCTCGCTAATTTCCATTTTGGGCATTGCGCTGGGGGTAACCGCGCTGATCACCGTGATGGCGGTAATGAACGGTTTCGAAAAAGAGTTGCGTGAACGCATCCTGGGCGCCGCATCGCACGCCACGATTACCCTGTACGAAGAACCGATGCTGGAATGGCAGCAGCTGGCGACGGCGGCCACCGAGCACCCGCAGGTCGAGGGCGCCGCACCTTATGTCGAAGGGCAGGTAATGGTGGTGAAAGGCAAGCAAGTCACCGGTATCGTGGTGCGCGGCATACTGCCGGACAAAGAACCGCAGGTGTCTGATATTGGCGAAAAAATGGTGGTCGGTACCTTGCCTGATCTTCAGCCGGGTTCGTTCGATATTATTTTGGGCAGTTCACTGGCGCAGTATCTGGGTGCGATAGTAGGCGACAAGATCACTGTAATTACGCCGGAGGCGAGCGTGACGCCGGTGGGGGTATTACCGCGTATGAAACGCTTTAATGTTATTGGTATCTTTGAGATCGGCATGTTTGAGTACGATCGAAACTTCGCCCTGATGCACGCAGACGATGCCTCCGTGTTGTTACGACTCAATAAAGGTTACACGGGTGTGCGCCTGCGACTCGACGACATGTTTGCTGCTCGTCGAGTCGCCTATGATCTTGCAGAGTCGGTCGGAGAAGACTACTGGGTTAGCGACTGGACGCAGCGCCACGCGAATTTTTTTCGAGCGGTAAAAACGGAAAAAACCGTGATGTTTGTGATTCTTGCGCTGATCGTGGCAGTTGCCGCATTTAATATTGTGAGTACGCTGGTGATGGTGGTAACAGACAAGCAGTCGGCAATTGCGATTATGCGAACGATGGGGTCGTCACCAGCTTCAATTATGCTGGTATTTTTGATTCAGGGTGCGTTGATTGGAATAATCGGCACGGTGCTGGGTGTGATTGGCGGTGTGCTGTTAGCGTTGAACGTAGAGACGCTGGTGCCTGCTATTGAGCGGCTTTTCCAGACCCAGTTTATTGACCCCAGCGTATACTACATCAGCGTGCTGCCATCGGAACTCGACTACAACGATGTATGGCGCGTTGCGCTGCTGTCGCTGGTACTTACCCTGCTGGCCACGCTGTACCCGGCATGGCGAGCGGCGCGCACAGAACCTGCAGAGGCACTTGCATATGAGTAACTCTGAAATGCTTGCGCTGCAGGCCATCAATATTGAAAAAGTGTATCGACAGGGTCATCAGCGCGTTGAGGTATTGCACAACCTCGAACTCAGTGTCGCTCAGGGAGAGCAGCTGGCTATCATCGGATCATCGGGTTGTGGCAAAAGCACGCTGTTGCATCTGTTAGCGGGCCTCGATACTCCTGATAAAGGCCATATCGAACTTGGCGGACAAAATATTTTCGCACTGGGCGCTGCAGCCAGAGGCAAGTTGCGCAATGCGAAACTGGGGTTCGTCTATCAGTTTCATCACTTGTTGCCAGAATTTTCGGCAGTTGAAAATGTGGCCATGCCGTTGCTGATCGGTCGTCAGGATACAGCCAAGGCCAGGAAAGCGGCTGAGGATTTGCTGACGCGAGTCGGTCTCGGTGATCGTTTGACACACAAGCCCTCAGAGCTGTCTGGTGGCGAAAGGCAGCGAGCAGCGATTGCAAGGGCATTGATTAACGATCCCATGCTGGTGTTGGCAGATGAGCCGACCGGCAATCTGGATGAAGCAACCGCTGAAACGGTGTACGAGTTAATGCTCGACCTGAATAGAGAGCGAGGAACAGCCTTCATGATTGTGACGCACGATACCCGCCTGGCGGCACGTATGCAGTCTGTGTATCGTCTCAGTGGCGGTCAGTTGCACCGCGAGCAGTAACACAGATCCTGCCAGGCATACGCCAGCGTTAGCTGGCTTCTGTGTGTGTTTCAACGCGGCATGTTCGCGCAACGGGGTAGTGCTCCCACAAGCATTCGCAAGCCACGTAACGCACGGCAGAATAGCTATAGCCCCGGGCCATTGTGGGAGCAGATCACCGATCCGCGAACTGTTTGTATGGCTGTCGCAGTTAGTGCAAATCGCATCGTACCAAAGCAGCATGTTCGCGCAACGGAGTTGTTCTCCCACAAGTATTCGCAAGCTGCGGAACGCACGGAAGAATAGCTATAGCCCCGGACCATTGTGGGAGCAGATCTCCGATCCGCGAACTGTCTATGGCTGCGCATGCGGTACCGCGAGGTGCTGTGCACGACGCGGGTGGTCTGAGCAATGCAGGAATGCTATTGTGTCGGTAGTAGTAAAGCAGTAAGCAGGTTTGTAGTGTCGTGGTGATTAGTGCCCTTGCCTTTGTCTCAGGCATTTCTATTTTGTTTCAGCTATCAGTGCTACCGGCAGCCAGCTATCTTTGGCTTCTATTATTAGCGTTGATAGTAGCGTTTGCGCTGCTGGTGCTTGTCAAACGCCGTTCTATGCAGCCGGCTACTGGCTACTTCGCATCTATCTCTCCGGTTTGTCGTCAGTTCGTCTCTTCGCCCGCCGGCATTGCAATCACTTTCTTATTGGCGGGTTTTGTCTACGCCTGGTTATATACGCACATGCTAGTGCGTCAGCGGTTACCGGATAATTTGTTTAATCGTGATGTGCTGATTCAGGGGGAGGTCGTTGCCGCACCCGAGCACGATGGCAGACGCATGCGGTTCCTGTTCCGAGTATCACAGGTCGAAGCGCCGGAAATCGACGCGCAGTCCAAATCACAACTCGAATCGCCGCGTCGAGCTCAACTCGAAACCCGGGATAGCCCTGCAGAATTGTCTGCAACGAACAACGCAGTAGCCGGATTGCAGTCACTGGTTAGGCTCAATTGGTATGGCGATGACAGTCCGTCGCTGCGTGATGGTGATCGACTACAACTGGTGGTCAAGCTAAGGAAACCATCGGGCTTTCTAAATCCGGGCGGTTTTGACTATGAAAAATGGCTGTTCCAGCATCGTATCGTGGCGACAGGCTATGTGCGTGATTCAGACAAGGCCCTTGCATCATGGCAACACAATCATGCGCTGCAACGGGGGGCTGGTAGTTTCTCCTTTGCGTCAGCGCGAGCCTGGCTGACCGAACGTGTGCGCATGGCAGCGGCTGAGCACAGCCAGCGCGGGGTGATGCTGGCGCTGGCTGTCGGTGATCGCTCCGACATAGACGCAGATCAATGGCAACGGTTTATCACGACCGGTACCAATCATCTGCTGGCAATTTCCGGACTGCATATCACGCTGGTGGCAACCGCTGCCGGGCTGTTGTTCAGGTTGCTCTGGTTGCAGTCGAAGTTATTGCACCGGATACCTCGACAAACGCTGGTGATCTGTGCTGCATCGGCGGCGGCATTTATCTACGCTGCGATGGCCGGGTTCGCTATACCTACCCAGCGTGCGCTAATCATGTTCATGGTACTCGCCGTTTTTGTGCTGACTCAAAGGCACCACAAGCGATTGACCGCTTTGTCTGTCGCACTAATACTGGTGACAATTTGGAACCCGCTATCTGTGTTGTCAGCAGGTTTCTGGATGTCTTTTTGCGCGGTAGCAATACTGTATTTGATTTATTCATCGGCTCCGCGAGAGGGGTTTAAACCAAAATTGCTGGCGCTGCTACGCGGGCATCTGTTGATAACCCTTGGTCTGTACCCGGCAACGGTACTGCTGTTTCAGCAGGCGTCTTTGGTTTCGCCGATTGCCAACTTTATTAGTGTGCCGCTGATTGGTCTGGTGGTAACGCCCGCGGTATTCATTTGCACACTGGTGGCAACCGTCAGTGTCAGGTTCGCCGCGATTCTGCTGGCTCCGGTTGACTGGCTTTTAAATGTGATGTCAGCGTATCTGGGGGTAATAGCGACGCTGCCGCTTGCCATCGTGAGTACCGGAAAGGTGACACTACCGGTTTTGTTGATGGTTATCATCGGCGTGCTACTGGCGATAATGCCCGGCAAGGCAGAGATACGCTGGTTACTGTTGCCGCTGATCATGCCACTGGTTTTTGCCAGATCTGGCAGTCCGGATGCGGGCAGCTATCGAGTGACCTTTCTTGATGTCGGCCAGGGCAGTGCGGTGGTTGTGCGCACTGCAACGAGAGTGCTCGTGTACGATACCGGCGCGCAGTTTTCAACATCGTTCAATGCGGCGGACGCCGTGATCATTCCGTATCTGCGCTCGCAGCGCATCGATAAGCTGGACGCAGTGGTTGTGTCTCACAGCGACAATGATCACAGCGGGGGTGTCGACGAGCTAATAGCGGAGATTGCGGTGGATCAGCTGTGGCATTCACAGCCGCTTGCAACTTTTATCAACCCGGCTCCCGCTGTCGACAGCCACTGGTGTGAGTCAGGTGTGGCGTGGCACTGGGATAACGTCCATTTTGAGTTTTTGCATCCACCGGCAAATTTCAACGGCAGTGACAACAATCTGTCGTGTGTGCTCAGAATAACAGCTGCTTCAGGTGAGCGTACTGTACTCACCGGAGACATCGAGCAGGAAGCAGAACAGATGCTGCTGTCATCTATAGGGCAGGTGGAACTATTAATGGCCCCACACCATGGCAGTCTGACTTCATCGAGTGCTGATTTTCTGCACGTAACGCGGCCAAAGTACGTCGTGTACACGGTTGGCTACAACAATCGTTTTGGATTTCCCAGGCCCGAAGTCGCACAGCGATATCAGGCCACAGGTGCATTACAAATCAGTACGGCTGCAAGCGGAGCTACGACGTTTGCAGTCGGCAATGGCGCTATTGAAATGCGTCGTTATCGCGTTGATCGGCAGAAAATCTGGCACCGTGAAGCGGATGATGTTTTTGCAATGACTGCTACACTTCCATAAGGGATCGAAATTGATAGTCGGTGCGGCGAATGGTTCACGCCGAAGACCATTTGCCTGCCGGAGCGGGCGCTAAAAACATACTAGGGTAATACTTAAGTGCTTGAAATTGTAACTGCTGGTGGCTGGTTGATGTTGCCTATCCTGACCTGCTCAGTTGTCGCCATGGCAATTGTCGCCGAGCGGCTGTGGAGTTTAAGAACAGATAAGGTGGTGCCGACGACACTGGTTAATCAGGCCAGGCGACTTCTGGCGCAAGACAGAATTTCTGACGATAAGCTTGGAGAGCTGAAGCGGCATTCACCGCTGGGCCGGGTGCTTGCGGCAGGCATTGCTCATCGAAACCAGTCACGAGAATCAATGAAAAATGCCGTTGAGGAAGTGGGCTCGCATGTGGCTCATGAGCTGCAGCGATTTTTAAATGCGCTGGGGACAATCGCCACAGTGACGCCACTGCTGGGGTTACTCGGTACGGTGATCGGTATGATTCAGGTATTCACACGCATCACCAGCGCCGGTGTAGGTAACCCGACCGAGCTTGCAGGGGGTATCTCACAAGCGCTCATTACCACAGCTGCGGGGCTGGGTGTGGCGATCCCTGCATTAATGATGTATCGCTACTTCAAAGGCCGGGTTGAAGGCCTGATCGTTGGTATGGAGCACGAATCACTGAAACTGATTGATTCGATCAAGCCGGCATCCGATGCGCGAGCAGGATAGCGATGAGATTTAACGCACCAGCGATCGAAGAGCTCGATCTCAACATGACACCGCTTATCGATGTGGTGTTTTTGTTGTTGATCTTTTTTATGGTGTCGACAACGTTTCAAAAAGAGACCGAGCTTAAAATTCAGTTGCCGCAGGCGTCTGAGCAAGCACCCACGGAAGACACGCACAGTATTGAGGTGGTGATCAATGCGCGCGGCGGGTATTTTGTCAATGGCCGTGAATTGGGCGACAGTAAAATTGTCACTGTACGTAACGCCATCAACAAGCTCGCCCGAGGTAAAAAGGATACACCGCTAGTGATCCGGGCTGATGCCATGGCGCCGCACCAGTCTGTCATTACGGCAATGGATGCCGCCGGTCAACTGGGTATGGTAAAATTCTCGCTCGCCGCAGCTCAAAGTCAGTAAGCGTTGATATTGCTGTAGTTGATCCTGCTGTTTGATCTTGCTGTATTGGCTGCGTTGCGTCGTTCTGCATTACAGGGTTAACCAGGCTTAGAGAGTCTGGCTCTGTTAACTGAAACTGTTCGGCAGGGCAGCTGGTTACAGTGAGTACCACGGCACTCGCTGCATACGTTACATAGATCCGGGTTAATACGGTCTGCAACGTTTGTCCGGCTGCTGCCGGCTAGCTGGAATAACCTTGAGCAAGTCTGCCACGGCGCGCGCCGATTCATTCGCGGTCTACCGCCGTTTGATTACCTACGTAAAACCACACTCACGTCTGCTGGCTATGGCAGTGGTCGCCATGGTGGTGTATGCGGCATCAAGCACCGGCTTTGCTGCATTAATGCAGCCAATGCTCGATGGCAGCTTCGTAGAGCGCGATTCTGATTCTATTATGTTCGTCCCGATCATGATCGTCTTCGTGTTTTTGTGCCGTGGTGTTGCAGGTTTTGTATCGACTTACCTGATGGCGTCGATTGGCTGGTCAGTGGTCACTCATATTCGACGTCAGTTGTTCGACAAGTACCTTGCCATGCCCACCGCAAGATACGATACAACCTCAACCGGTGACCTGATCTCCAGAGTCACGTTCAACGTCCGAAACATCGCAACTGTTGCGGCTGAGTGTTTGACCATTCTGGTACGTGACTCATTAACCATCATCGGCCTGTTGTGTTTAATGGTGTATCACAGCTGGAAACTGTCACTCGGCTTTTTGATTCTGGGACCAGTGGTGGCGACGATCATTTATCTGGTCAGTGGTCGCTTCCGTCGTATTAGCCGCGGCATTCAGGAGTCGATGGGGGAAGTTGCCAGCGTAATCGAGGAAGCCGTCGAAGGTCAGCGGCTGGTCAAGGTATTCGGTGGTCAGCGTTACGAGCAAGATCAATTCGAAAAGGTCAACCAGCGCAACAGAAGTCAAAATCTTAAGCATACGATCACCAGTGCGGCAAGCTCACCGGCGATTCAGTTTCTGGTAGCAATCGCGTTAGCACTCATTGTGTATTTGTCTTCATCAGGCGTGCTGGTGGGGCAGATTACCGTGGGTGTTTTTATGTCGTTTATTACGGCGATGATGATGTTGTTTGCGCCGCTTAAGCAACTCACTATGGTCAATGCGAAAATTCAGGCTGGTATTGCAGCCGGAGAGAGCGTGTTTGAAATTCTTGACGCTGATTCTGAACTGGATAAAGGCACCAAAACCCTGCAAAGTGATGCCATAGGTTTTCAGTTTCAGCAGGTGAATTTTTCCTACCGCGATGACAAACCCGTATTGCGCGATATCAGTATCGACGTAAATGTTGGCGAGACAGTAGCGCTGGTGGGTGGATCGGGTAGTGGCAAATCTACGATCGCTAATTTGCTGCCGCGGCTGTATGACATTAGCGATGGCAGCATACTGATAAATGGCACGGATATTCGCGACTACACACTGCATAGTTTGCGTGCACATATCTCCTATGTTGGCCAGGATGTGGTGTTGTTTAACGACACTGTGTTGGCAAACATTGCCTATGGGCAAATGCATGGCATGTCTCGAGAGCGCGTTGTCGAAGCCTGCCGCAAAGCGCATGCTCATGGTTTTATAGAGTCCCTCGGAGAAGGCTATGACACGGTCGTCGGTGAGAATGGCGTTATGCTGTCCGGCGGGCAGCGGCAGAGACTGGCCATAGCACGTGCGATCTTAAAAGATGCACCGTTGCTAATACTCGACGAGGCAACCTCTGCGCTGGACACTGAGTCTGAGCGAGCAGTACAAAGCGGTTTATCGGCTTTGATGAAAGATCGAACGACTCTTGTGATTGCACACCGGCTAAGCACGATTGAAAACGCCGATAGAATCCATGTGATGGATGAAGGCAGCATTGTCGAAACGGGCACACATTCACAGTTAATAGATAACAACGGTTACTACGCATTCCTGCACAGTGGGCACAGCAATTTAGTCAGGACTGAAGAAAGCAGCTCGACTGATGGTGATAGTCGAAAACCGCTGGCAATGTAGTGAACTTACGTGCTCCGGGTTACTGGCAAAGCCGACGAGGAATTGCACTGCTGCTGTATCCGCTCTCGCTGTTGTTCAGATTGCTGGTGTGGCTGCGACGTCTTGGCTTTCGCTACGGATTAAAGCAGGTTGCTACTGCTTCGGCTCCGGTTATTGTTGTCGGTAATTTGAGCGTTGGCGGCGCCGGTAAAACGCCGTTGGTCATCGCTCTGGTGGAACACCTTCAAACCAGCGGCTGGCGACCGGCAATAGTGAGCAGAGGTTATGGTGGCAGCGAGGCCGCACCAACTCTGGTTGATAACGCTTCAGCCCATTCTGTCGTTGGAGACGAGGCATTGATGCTGGCTCGCCGTACCGGTGTACCGGTGGCAGTTTGTGCAAAGCGTGCTGATGCGGCAGCGTTGCTTACGGCTGATTCCGGCTGCAATGTTATCGTCAGCGATGACGGTCTGCAGCATTATGCACTTGCCCGGCAACTGGAAATTTGTGTTATTGATGCGACGGCGGGTCTGGGCAACGGGTGGTGCCTGCCCGCCGGACCGTTGCGTGAGCCGCCATCCCGGTTGCGCGAAGTTGATCTGATCGTATACAGCGGTGTGGCAGGCAATTCAGATAGGCGTAAAACTGTGCGCGATAGCATCGCGCAATGGCTTGCGCAGTCGGCGCCTGTCGCCTCGACCACGGGCGCCTCGACCACGGCCACATCAGCCACGGTTGTAAAGCCAGACCAATATACCTACAAGCTGCGGGTGGAAGAAGTAGCCAATCTGCGAGAGCCATCTTTATGCAGAAACCTGGCAGATTTTTCCGGCGGGCGGGTGCATGCGGTTGCCGGCATTGGTCAGCCCGACAAGTTCTTCCGGCAACTGAGGGCTGCAGGTCTGAATATCATCGAGCATGCATTTGCTGATCATCACCTGTTTCAGGAATCTGATCTAACATTTGGCGACGGGCTGGATGTTCTGATGACCGAGAAGGACAGCGTTAAATGCGAAGCCTGGGCGCCGCGAAATTTCTGGTC
The DNA here is from genome assembly GCA_937957915.1 of uncultured Granulosicoccaceae bacterium. GTDB lineage: Bacteria > Pseudomonadota > Gammaproteobacteria > Granulosicoccales > Granulosicoccaceae. The sequence goes on from CALGNZ010000147.1 coordinate 28,775, forward strand.
GGTTAAGGTTGTGGCTGAACTGGACAGTGGCATTGTGGATGCAGTACTGGAACGACTAACGACAGCGTGTGCAACACAGTAGCGGAGAAAGTTGACTAGTGAATACGGACAGAAGCGACCAGTTTAAATTTAGCATCGTGATTCCTGCCAGGTACGCCTCTAGTCGTTTTCCGGGTAAGCCTTTGGCATTGATTGACGGGGTTCCGATGGTTGTGCGAGTGCAGCAGCGATGTCTGACTTGCGGGGCACAAAGTGTCATTGTTGCCACCGATGATGAACGCATCAGGGATGTCTGTCTGCAGCACGGGGCGACAGTAGTAATGACGCGCTCTGATCATATCAACGGTACAGACCGTCTGGCTGAAGTTGCAGTGAACATGCAATGGGACGACAGCGAGATCGTCGTTAACGTGCAGGGCGATGAGCCGTTGATTCCCGTAGCGATTGTGCGCCAGGTTGGTGAAAACCTCTCTGCCATACCGGAGGCATCTATTGCCACGCTGGCAACGCCGATCGACAGTGCGCAGGAGTTTTCAGACCCGACTGCGGTTAAGGTTGTTTTTGATCATCGTGGTCTGGCGCTTTATTTTAGTCGCTCCCCAATTCCGTTTGATCGGGACGGTAGTGCCAATCAAACACTCGGCTACCGACACATCGGATTGTATGCGTATCGTGCGGGGTTTCTGCGGCGCTACTCTGATATGCAACCTTGCACGATCGAGTCGGTTGAGATGCTCGAACAACTGCGTGCGCTCTACAATGGTGAGCGTATTCATGTGGCGGTAGCGAAAGAAACCCCGGGAATGGGCGTTGATACACCTGAGCAACTGGCACTTGTTGAGCGCTTGATTCAATCCGGTGAAGCATCATGACCCTGAAGTGGAACGTTGTTGAGGAACGTACCGGCTTTGCAGGTTTCTTTCGGCTCGTCGTGTATCGGTTAAAGCACGAGCTTTTCACGGGTGGATGGAGCGAGACCCTCAACAGAGAAGTGCTGCAGCGTGGTTGTGCCGCGGCAGTTATTCCCTACGACATGAGCTCTGATTCAACACTGCTTATCGAGCAATTCAGGGCCGGGGCGATGCACAACGAGCGCGGGCCGTGGCTGCACGAATGCATTGCCGGCATTGTCGATGACGGCGAGGCAGCCGAAGATGTGGTGCGTCGCGAGGCGATGGAAGAGGCCGGACTGGAGCTTAACGAGGTTCATTATCTGACAACCTACTATCCGACTCCCGGTGGTAGTTCTGAAACGATTGCGTTGTATTGGGCACCCTGCGATCTGACTAACGCCGGTGGGTATTTTGGTCTGGCATCGGAAGGTGAGGATATTCGAGCCAGTGTGGTACCAATGGATAAGGCAATGGCCATGCTAGACACGGGAGAGATCAACAATTCTGTGACGATGATACTGTTATTGTGGTTTTATCGACACCAGAATTCCTTAAAAAAACGCTCGTAAACCACAGACTTACCGGCAATTCTTTGGCACATAGACCTGCGTCACAGCTCTTTAACATTTAATTTGCCCGGCCATACGCCGCTAGCTTGTTGACAATAATAAGCAGAAGCCGATCAACGTCAGTCGATTGGCAATTAGCGGTGAGCGGAGCAAGGTCAAATGTCAGACACTGTAGATCTGATGGTCGTTGGTATGTCGGAAGCATTATCAGCCGAAGAGCTGTCCGAACGACTGGTAAAAGAATTCAAGCAACCTGCTGATGCATTTGATGCGTTAGTGACGGCCGCCATTGGTGCTGGTCCTGCCTATGCTGCACAATCGAATGTAGAACTTGCGGTTGCATTGGAGGGCAAAGAGAAGCTCGAATCGCTGGGGGTTGTGTGCAGTATCCCCGGAGTGGACGAGCAACCGGCTGCTAATCAAGAGCACGCAGAACAAACGGCAAGTGAACTCACCGCAGAAAGTGACGAGCCCGCCGACGAGGAAGCGTCTGGCGCCGACAGCGATGATGCTATTGAACTCTCTGATTTTGCCGATGCGGAGTTTGATGTTTCCGGCTCTGACGAAGATGACCTTATGTCATCCTTTGACAGTGAATCCAACGATGATGATCAGCAAGCAAGTGATAATGCGACATCTGAGTCCGTTGTTGATATCTCTGGTGATAGCGAAGAGATCGGGTTTGATTTTGCTGATGAGCTTGAGGCGCTTGGCGCCGACGACGTTAGCTGCGCGCCAGCAGTGGCAGCAGAAGAGTCGCCCGACTCGGCAGCGGAACAACTGGAGTTCGGCGATGCGCTGGATGATCTGCAGGCACTGAGTGATAGCGTTGAATCTGACGCCGCGGTTGTTGCAGATGCGGTACAGCTGGATGGAGAAGTTACGAGCCTGGAGCTCGATGTCGACCCCGTTGCGACTGACGACAGTGTAATCGACGACAGCAGTGCTGTAGAAAACAAGTCCGTCGAGCCGGACATATCAGATATCGCGCTTAGTGATGATGACAACACACCGTTGACCAAGCCGCGAATGAGTTCAAACACAGAACTGGATGACGGTGGTCTGTCATTGGCATCTGACGATCAAATAGCACCGATCAAGGCTGCTGCCACTGATGTACCGGAGGCGCTGGCGAATCGATCTTCTAACGGCGCGGCTGAAGAGTTGAGTCTGTCGCTTGATGATTCAGATTCCAGTGCTAGCGAAGTTAAAAAAAGCGCCACTCAAAGCCCGCTGCAAAAATCTGATAGTGTTGATCTGGAATCGGCAGGTGAGCTGGCTGACCTGGTAGTTGAACCGAGCGTTGAAGTTCAGTCGCCTGCCGACGACGCAGCAGTGGCAAGTGAATTGGACGATACCCGTTTACCTGATGATCCCGATGTGGCAGTGGACGCTTCGATAGCAGAGGAACCTGAGCTTGATGAGTCAGCTGAACAGCTGAATATCGGCGATCTGTCGGATACTGCCGGTACCGCAGATTTGCAACAAATACTCGACACGATTGAACAAGATGCGGTACCTGAATCAATTGCAGATGAAGCTACTGACTCGGCACCGGACACGCTGACAGCAAAACCTGCTGAGAGCGAATCACCTGCTGCGCCGGCCGATTCAGATGGGGCTTCGATTGAGGCGTCGCAACACTCAATTGCACCTTCCGCGGCTGCAGAGTCAGGCAAGGCCTCGGCACCAAAGAGTATTGCAGAGGAGCTTATTGAATCTCTTGGCGGTAGTGATGCTGCAGCGACTCCGGCCCCTGCTGCCGAGTCGGTAATACCTGCTGCCGAGTCAGCAGTTTTTAGTGGGAATGATGAGCAGGAGCAGTTGCGAAAAAGTCGAGAACAGGTCGCGGCTCTGCAGGGCAAAATCGACGAAGACCTGGAAGAGGAAGAGCAGGTCTATCAGGAATTTGAGCAGATCGCCAAAAAACGCACAGTCGCAAAGGTTGCTGCGGGCGTTGCTACTGCGGCTGTGGTTGCGGCAATCGGCGGCGGGGTCTTTTTCTCGGGCATTCTGACTCCGGCTCCCGAGCCCGCTGTACAGATTGAGGCTGCAGCGGCCCAGCCACAGGCAGATCGAGAGCAGGAATCTCTGAATGCGGCGATTGAACGGTCGGCGACGTTAATCAATCCGGAAAACCTTACTACGGAAGAGCTGCTGGTGACTCTGGCCAAGGGCAGTGCACAGGATTCACTCGGTGACCTGCGTCGCTATATTTTAGGCGGTTCCTCACGAACGACCGATAATACCGATAGCGATGAGAACAAGCCCAGGGCTGGCGCTGCAATTCCTGCAGACAGTAACTCGATGAAGTTACTTAAAAACCGCGTACCGCATAGCGGAGACAAATACTTTGACGAGTGGTCACGGCGGGAAATAGATTTACGCTTGTATATCGAGCTGGTTGATCGCCTCATTGATGCGGGAGATATTATTGCAGCAACCGAGTTGTGCAATCGCACAAAAGATAATCTCTTCGCTGTAATGGGTAAGCAAAGTATCGCCAGGGCTTACAAGAGAGAGGGCAATCGCGCCGAAGCATTAGCGTTGCTTGAAAAGGCAGCTCGCAACACTTACTCGATTGCGTCTCCTGCGGAGCGCGTAGTGGCGATGGCTGATTACGCCTACTCGGAGTATGTAATTGGACAGCGTGAAGATGCACTCGACTCTTACCTGAGCGTGTCGATTCTCGCTGCCAGTCTCAATCGTTCGGAATATAAAACGATTGGTCACACCGCGGTCTCTGATTACCTGATGCGCGCTGGATTGGAAGCGGAGGCGCGAAAGCAGCTGGATCGGTCTATCGGAGCAGCGCTCGAGTTGCCATCCAATAGTGCTGCGAGAGATCTGGCGCTCAGACACATAGCATTAACAGAAGCCAGTATGGGTTTGTTTGAGGAGGCGATAAAGCACACTGATCAGATTATAGATCCGTTTGCTTCGGTGTCTGCTTATCATGGTATCGCGTTGGAGTATGAATCGAATAAAGACTACGCGATGGCGACTGAAGTGATACAAAAGGCGTTTGATGCGAGCTCTGTGATCGAGGATAAGGAAAAACGCCGACAGCTGCTTTCGAAAATACAACTGGCCAATGCTGACTAGTTAGTGCTGGCGAGTAATATTGCAACAAGAATATAACAATAAGACTAATAAAAAGGGAATAGCAATGAGGGATCGTGTAGTGGTACCGTTCTTTTTCGGGCTTTCGGTTTTTCTGACTGCATGTTCGGGCACCAGCGACATGGCGCCACCAGCGACGGGTGCGGCACAGCCAGCTGCACCGTCGAGTGCTGCTGAGCAAACAGCAACACCGGTGAGCGTAGATCAAACAGGCGGTAACACCGATGCGGAAAACGCGGGCACGGAAAACACGGGTGCGGAAAACAGCACTGCTGTCAATCAACAGCTCGTCGACAATGCGTCATCTGTATCGTGTACTGCCAGTAATACCGATGAGTTCAGGGAAACAATGCTCGCGGTTATACGCGCAGCGCGCTCGGCTTATAGAATGTGTGGAGAAAGCGGTCATGAAGCCACCGGTACGGTAACCTGGAATCCGTTGCTTGCACAGGCTGCGCTGAATCATGTACAAGACATGGCCTATGTAAACTTCTTCAGTCACGAGGGTTCGGACGGGCTGAGTGTGTCTAATCGCGCCGACAATGTGGGTTATAACTGGCGTGCTATTGGCGAAAATATCGCCGCCGGGCAGCTGGAAATAGAAGAGGTGCATCAGGGGTGGCTCGATAGCCCCGGACACTGCCGCAATATTATGAATCCATTGTTTACCGAGGTTGGTGCGGCTTGTGTACCTGGCACTGATACAGACTATGGAACTTACTGGGCTGTTGTGTTTGGTGACAAACTATAGCTAAGCTCCCGGTGCTGGTGGCAACTACAGTCACCGGTACTTTCTCAGGATGCCATTGGTAATGCCGTTTTCAATAGCACCGGCGCATTGATCTTCTGTGAGCATGGTGTTGTCGGGATCAGTGCGGTTCTGCATCAGGTTGTTTTGCCGTGTTGAGTGCTCCCCGCTATTGCTCATGATATGAAACAGCTCGTGGGCAAGAGCGATATCTGTATCGGTAATTCCAAACGTTAGCCACAGGCTGTTCGTCATCCACGGCCGATTTCTCGTATTACCCAGACCAAATGCGTTGGCGTCATACTGATCCAGCATGACAGTGTTTCGGGCGAGAAATACACGGGTAACTGTTTCGCTGCCAGTAGTGTTGTTCACCATGCCCGTGGCTCTGGCTAGCGTCAGGGCGTGGCCAGAGGAAAGATCTTGCAGGTAGTCCGGGGCTGTTAAAGAGACAATGCTCTCCACTTCCAGTTTAATGTCGCACTGTTGGTATAGCCGATTGGCAGCGGCTATAGCGGTTTTCAAGGCTGCGTTGTTCCAGCGTGTGTCAAGTTTGATCAGGCGTAGCGGCATCGAGTACTTTGTGCGCTTGTCGGCCTTACCTGTAAACTGAGTCGGATCATCAGTCGTAATGTGCAGGTTTGACTGATCGTTCATGGCAAGCGGATCCCCCAGATAGCCAATTGATACAAAACGTGATGTTTCGGCTCTCACCGACAAGTCACGTATTGCTGACTGAATGTCCGCGATTGTGCGGTCAGGGTTCTGTTGCAGGAGTCGCGCTGCCAGCGCAAGTACTCTTGCCACAGCGTAGCTGGAACCGGAAACCTTTATGCTGTCGCCATTAAAGTCAGTGGCCCGGATATGTTCGGCAGGCACCAGGTAGTCGACCGACATGCGTCCGTAATTGGTGCGCTCGGCCGGATGCACAAAATCATCTGCGGAAGTTACAACCAGCATATTCTTCAAATCCATGGCGGCCGGATACACGGCTGCAGTGTCGATGTCCCTGCCGTTGTTGCCAGCCGATACTATAAAAAGAATGTGCGGGTGTTCTTTTGCAGCGGACTCGAAGTCTGTCCAGTCAGCGTAGGTGTTGCTGCCCAGAGGCATCCCGATGACCTTGATACCAAGTTCGTTCGCGTGCTGTATCAGATCGATCATCCGGGCCATGGAGTGACGCGGATACCGATAGGGTACAAGCTTGACGCCGGGTGCCTCTCTCAACACGATTGATGCGGTGCGTGTTCCATGGCGCTGCACAAAGAACGGCGAGCGAGCAGGGTTGGCGTCGTAGGGTCTATTATCCATATCCCAAAAATCAAAGCCGTTCAGATTGCCTTGTGCATCTGTTGACAGTCCGCTCTTTATTTCTGGTAGCAGGTAGTTTACGCCGGAGTCAATCAATCCTACCTTGATTGCATCTGAAGGGGTTTCCGGAAGTTCAGGGAGTTGAGGATTTAACCACTGCTTTTCACCTGTCGCCTGCAGGTTTGCATCAAGTGCTGCAACGTATAGCTGTGTCTTTTGGTCGATGTCATACACCAGTTGATGTGCACTTCTGATTTCACAGTTACTGGTCAGTGTCAGTCTGGTATCCGGCTTTGCTGTAGACACAGAGTTTGATGTCGGGCTTGTGATATAGCTGGTAACGTTGGTTTGCGCTGGTCGACCCGGTGGTTGAAGAAATTGTATTTCCAGTAAACGCGCTGAGGTACTTTTTAAAGTCGCAGTTACTGTGTTGCCAATTTCCGTTTGGCGGAAATGGATGGGTTCGTCGAGCAGGTTAACGCTTTGCCCAATTGCTGCTGCCAGTTGCTCGGTTGTTGCCTCTCCGGCAAGGCACACTGTGTTTGCTAGCAGCGCGAGCTTGTCAGGTGTCAGTGTTGATGTCTGCGTCACTTTGTCTGTCGCAGTATTTTCGGCAACAGCTCGAAGACTGGCACAGGCCGTCACCACAATGAAAGCGGCCAGGACACTGCGTTTGATCGATACCCGGTCTGGTCTGTACCACGGTGACATAACTGACTCCCGAGACCTGCCGCGCTGCAGTCGCGTGGCGATTGTCTGGTTAATTAACTCAAGTGTGTGACAGGTAGATTGACGCATCTGTTGAGTGTGTTCAGGATTGCAAACATGCAGATATCCACAAGAGCTAATGATCAGTCTGGTTGTCGATTAACAGATGCTGCCGGTTAAACAATTCAACAACAGTCTGACGGTCTTGCTCGGTTTGAATATCAGATGCACGACATTGTCTGCTGTTGCACAGGCTTGTCCCCAGATGTTCAGTGCAGTCGTAGGCATCACTGTTCACCAGTAGCCTGGTCGTTGATGCTGTTTTGTGTTTTGAATCAGCTGACGTGCCGGCAGAGTCAACTTCCATCGTTGCAAACTTAACCAGCGAATTGCAAATCAGAATGCCATCGCCTTTTAATTGTGGGCTCAGTGTTTTCCAGCTAACGGGTTCCGTTAGCTCTTCCGTTTCATCGTTGAGAGATTCAGTCAGGTAACGACCAATGCATAGATCGAGTGCAGTGTCTTCGGCTGACAGCGCTGTGCGTAACAGGTCGCGAAGTTTGCTGATGTCCCGCTTGTCAATATGACCGGGGTTATCGGTTGCCAGTCTTTTTGGATCTGTAAAACGGGTAGTCAGTGAATCATCGGGGCTGTCGCAAAGATAACGCAGAACTGAGGGCAGCATTTCTTCGGCGGAAGGGGCTCTGAAACCAATTGACCAGGTCATACATGGCTCCTCGGTGGCAATGCCATGATGCGCGTAGCCTGGCGGCAGGTAGAGCATGTCGCCTGCACTCAGGTGCATAGTGGTATCCGCTTTGAAGTCCGCAAGTAACGATATGCTGGTGCTGATCGAGGGCTGATGCCCGACTCTGGGTGTGTTTTCTATACGCCATTCCCTAACGCCGTCGGCCTGCAATAGAAATACATCGTATTGATCCACGTGAGCACCAACAGAGCCACCGACAGGTGCGTAGCTAATCATTAAATCGTCAATACGCCAGTCGGGCAGGAAACGAAACGGTTGCAGATAAGAGCGAAAGTCAGGCAGCAGCTTTTCAACGTCAGAGACCAGTAATGACCATTCGTGGCCGCTTATGTCGTCGAAGAAATCATCGCTTAACGGTCCGCCGCACATGCGCCACTCGTTACCCTGAACGCGTTGCATAAATCGAGAATTAGCGTCATCGTCGCAAGCCAGTCCGGCAAGTTCATTCGGGTCGAGCGGGTTATCAAATGAAGGGAATGCCTGCGGAATCAAAAGTGGTTTCTGCTGCCAGTATTGCTGCAGGAACGTCTGCTCATTGATCGAATCAGGCCAGTTTATGGTCAATGTGTTCACTGGGTATCAGCCGTGTCTGCGGGTAATGCGGCGGCCAGTTCTGCTGCAATGCCGGTATAGCTTGCGGGCGTCAGCGTTCGTAGCCCGGCGACGGCTTCTTCCGGCAACTCCAGTGTGTTGATGAAGTCTTGCAGGTTTTCCGGTGTGATTGCACTGCCACGCGTCAGTGCTTTAAGTTTCTCGTAGGGGTTTTCGATGCCGTAGCGTCGCATAACGGTTTGAATCGGTTCCGCCAAAACCTCCCACGACTGATTCAGGTCTGCTGCCAGACGTTGTTCATCCAGTTGCAGTTTAGCGATGCCCTTGAGCAGGGATTCATAGCCGATCACGGAATGTGCAAAGGCGACACCCGTGTTGCGTAAAACGGTGGAGTCGGTCAGGTCTCGCTGCCAGCGCGAAACAGGCAGCTTGGCGCTGAAGTGACCGTACATTGCATTGGCGATGCCGAAGTTGCCTTCTGCATTTTCAAAATCAATGGGGTTGACCTTGTGTGGCATAGTCGATGAACCCACCTCTCCGGCGACAACTTTTTGTTTGAAATATCCAATAGAGATATAGCTCCAGATATCGCGAGCGAAATCAATACAAATGGTGTTGATGCGAGCAAATGAATCAAACAGCTCGGCCATGTAGTCGTGGGGTTCGATTTGTGTGGTGTAGGGGTTGTAGGTCAGGCCGAGTGATTCGACAAAGTCTTTGCCGAATGTTTGCCAGTCTACGTCCGGGTAGGCGACGTAGTGAGCGTTAAAGTTGCCGACCGCACCGTTGAGCTTGCCGAGGTAAGAGATACCGCGCGCGATTTCAAGTTGCCGTTGCAGGCGTGCTGCGACATTGGCGAACTCCTTACCCATGGTGGTCGGTGACGCTGTTTGTCCGTGGGTACGGCTGAGCATCGGAACGTCGGCAAACTCTATCGCCAGTGCATGCAGTATCTGCTGTATTTTTTCTGCCAGCGGCAGCGCAAATTGACGTGCGCCGTCGCGCAGGGCAAGTGCATGGCAAAGGTTGTTGATATCTTCCGACGTGCACGCGAAGTGTAAAAAGCCACTGGCGTTGTTCAGCTCATCGTGGTCGGCGAATTTCTCTTGCAGAAAGTACTCAACCGCCTTTACGTCGTGATTGGTTTGTCGTTCGATATCCTTTACCCGCTGCGCGTCCTTGAGCGAAAAGCCGGAGATCATGTTGTCAATGATGCTGTGGGCGCTATCGGATAGAGTCACCTCGGTGATTTGCGGGTGGCGAGCCAGCGCCTGCAGCCAGCGTAATTCAACAATGCTGCGGTAGCGAATGAGGCCGTATTCGCTAAAAGATTCTCTCAATGACTCTGTTTTGGCGGCGTAGCGCCCGTCAACCGGAGAGATCGCCATCAATGCATCGAAATTCATAATTGTATGTGGGTTAGAAAAACGCCTATTACATCATAAAGCGCGGGCTATAAAGCGGTGATTGCCTGCATCGTGCTTTTTCATTTCCGCGTTCCCTGATTGTCTGGCAACGGTTGAATGTCGGCGGGTTCGTCAATGCCTTTGTTAATGCCATTGCCAGGGACCTGTTGTTAACACCTTGTAGCGGAGCAACCATCGCAGGTAGCGCAGCATCGGGAAGCGATTTTGCCATGCGCACGTCGCGGCAGAATTCTGCTAAAAGCGGGATTGTTTGATTGCGGTGGTGACTGCCATCGCTTACACTACGGGTTCGGCAGGCGCGTAGCTCAGTTGGTTAGAGCACCACCTTGACATGGTGGGGGTCGTTGGTTCGAATCCAATCGCGCCTACCAATTCCTTTAGTACCCCATTCAACTGTCCCGGTATCGTCCCAGGAACCTTGGTTCTGGCTCGTGGCTCAGGCTAAGAGTTGTGCCAGGTTTTTTTGAATGCCAGCGAGGCTCCAGCTTGTTGCCTGTTTTCTGAGGCATCTGGTATGCAGGGCACGCCGGTAGTTCTTTGTGGCCGGTAGTTCTTTGTGGATTGCCCGGCCGGCAGGTATACCGAGTTGATCACCAGCAGCTTTCGACCAGTTGCACTATATACTACTGAAGTGATACTACACACAACACGTGGCCTCTCGTATGGGTCACCACTGACGGGAACGTTATGCCTTCCATTACACTGCCTGACGGCAGCCAGCGCCACTTTGATAATCCGGTATCTGTCATGGATGTCGCGGCTGATATCGGTCCCGGGCTCGCGAAGGCAACCCTGGCCGGGCGAGTCAACGGCGAACTGGTTGATGCTGACACAGTGCTTTCCAGCGACGCCGAACTATCGATCATCACATCACGCGATGACGACGGGCTTCATTTGCTGCGCCACTCGACAGCTCATCTGATGGCGCAAGCGGTAAAGCAGTTGTTCCCGGAAGCGCAGGTCACGATTGGGCCGGTCATAGAAGATGGTTTTTATTACGACTTCGCGTATGAGCGCCCGTTTACGCCCGACGATCTCGAGCAAATCGAGAAACGTATGTCCGAACTGGTTAAACAGAAAATTCCGATTCAGCGCAGCGAGATAGGCCGGGACAAGGCAGTGGAGTTTTTCGACGGGCTGTCAGAAGCCTACAAAGCCGAGATTATCCGCGATATTCCGGCAGACGAAGTGCTGTCGCTATACGAGCAGGGTGATTTCACCGACCTGTGTCGCGGTCCGCACGTGCCGAGTACCGGGCATCTCGGGCATTTCAAATTAATGAAATTGGCTGGCGCCTATTGGCGTGGTGATTCCGACAACGAGATGTTGCAGCGAATCTACGGCACTGCCTGGGCCAACAAAAAAGATCTGAAGGGCTATCTGCATCGGCTTGAAGAGGCAGAAAAGCGCGATCATCGCAAAATCGGTAAACAACTCGACTTATTTCATCTGCAGGAAGAAGCGCCCGGAATGGTCTTTTGGCATCCGGCTGGCTGGACAATCTATCAGGTAATCGAGCAATACATGCGAGATCGCCAGCGAGAGCAGGGCTACAAGGAGATTCGCACTCCGCAGGTCGTAGATATGTCGCTTTGGGAGCGGTCTGGTCACGCAGATAAGTTTGGTGACGACATGTTCTCGGTCGAGACTGACGATCGCAAGTTTGCGTTAAAACCTATGAACTGCCCCTGCCACGTGCAGGTGTTTAATCAGGGCTTGCGGAGTTATCGTGAATTGCCACTGCGATTGGCAGAGTTTGGGTCCTGCCATCGCAACGAACTGTCGGGTGCTTTGCACGGCATCATGCGTGTGCGTGGATTTGTGCAGGATGACGGTCATATCTTTTGCACTGAAGAGCAAATCCAGGAAGAGTGCGCCACATTTATCGATTTTCTGCACTCGGTTTACGAAGATTTCGGCTTTACCGAAATTATTTACCGGCTGTCTACAAGGCCAGCGCAGCGCGTGGGCAGCGATGCCGACTGGGATCGATCGGAAAAAGCGCTGGCTGATGCACTCGATGCCAAGCAGCTCGACTGGAAAGAGCTGCCAGGCGAGGGCGCGTTTTACGGGCCGAAAGTGGAGTTTTCTTTAAAAGATTGCATAGGCCGGGTTTGGCAGTGCGGTACTGTGCAGGTTGACTTCTCTATGCCTGGCCGCCTTGATGCCGAATACGTCGATGCCGGTGGTGAGCGAAAGGTGCCGGTTATGTTGCACCGGGCAATCCTCGGCTCGTTTGAGCGATTTATTGGCATACTGGTAGAAAATCACGAGGGGAAAATGCCCTTGTGGCTGTCGCCGATTCAGCTGAAAATCCTCAACATTACCGATCGACAGCGTGAATTTAGTGAAAAACTGGAAAAAAGCCTGTCAGATCAAGGGTTCAGAGTTGAAACCGACTTGAGAAATGAGAAGATAGGACTTAAAATCCGTGAGGCAACTCTTTTGCGGGTCCCATACATGCTTGTCGTTGGCGACAAGGAAGTTGAATCCGGAAAAATACCAGTGCGCACACGCGATGCCGTTGAGCTGGAACCCATGGACCTCGAAACGTTAATTTCGGGGCTTAAACTTGAACTCGCGAGCCGCGGTCGCGAAACCCTGGAGGGTTAATCCATAGCTTCACCCAAAGCAAATAGGCGGAATCACGAAATTGAGGTTGCGCAAGTCAGGCTGATAAGGCAAGACGGAGAACAGGTTGGCGTTGTCGATATTGACGAAGCCATCAAGACGGCGGAGGAAGCCGGGCTTGACCTGGTTGAAATTTCTCCTAACGTCACCCCCCCCGTATGCAAGATAATGGACTACGGGCGTTTCAAATTCGAGCTCAACAAGAAGCAGCACAGCGCGAAAAAGAAACAGAAACAAGTCCAGTTGAAGGAAATAAAGTTCAGACCCGGTACCGAAGATGCGGATTATCAGGTTAAACTACGGAATCTTGTTAAGTTCCTGGAAAACGGGGACAAGACAAAGATCACGCTGCGCTTCAGAGGCAGAGAGATGGCTCATCGCGATCTTGGCCTGAAACTGTTGCAACGTGTGGAAAAAGACCTAAGTGAGTTGGCGATTGTTGAACAGTTTCCAAAACTCGAAGGCAGACAAATGGTGATGGTTCTCGCACCCAAGAAAACCTGATTACGGCTGCCGTCAGGCGGCGGTAAACAGGGTTTTTGCGTCCATCACGGGCCCGAGCTGTAGTACATACTCCGACTCAGCCGGGCATCAAATTAAATATTAAATGAACGGGAGTTCAACGTGCCAAAGATGAAGAGTAACAGCGGCGCGGCCAAGCGTTTTAAGCGCACAGGCGGCGGCGGTTTCAAGAGAAAGCAGAGCCATCTGCGTCATATCCTGACCAAGAAAAACTCCAAGCGTAAGCGCCAGTTGCGCGGTAAGTCCCTGGTACATGAGGCTGATAAGCCACTCATTGTCCAGATGTTGCCTTACAGCTAGGGGAAAGATATGCCAAGAGTAAAACGTGGTGTGCAGGCGCACGCCAAACACAAGAAAGTACTGAAAAAAGCCAAAGGCTATCGCGGCGCGCGCAGTAAGGTCTATCGCGTAGCGGTCCAGGCGGTGACCAAGGCTGGTCAATACGCCTATCGCGATCGTCGTCAGCGTAAACGTCAGTTTCGTGCCCTGTGGATTGCGCGTATTAATGCCGCTGCACGTCAGTGCGATATGTCTTACAGTCGATTTATGGACGGTCTGAACAAGGCTGGAATCGAAATTGACCGTAAGGTACTTGCAGACATTGCAGTACATGACTCCGCTGCATTTAGCCAATTGGCTGAAAAAGCAAAAGCGGGACTGCAACAGCCGGTCGCCGCGTAAGCAGTGATTGCTGATGATCGGCATTGATTTGCCGGTTAGTTTGAGTTCAGCCGACGGGAAAAGGCACGCCGTGTCTTTTCCCGTTGTCGTTTCTGAAGCGCTGAATCAAAGCGAAGCAAGCGGAACATTTTAGCTTTTGCATCATTTAATCCAGACTGATGGACTCCCGGGCAAACTGCGCCGGACAAAATCAGGCTGTACCAGATGAAGACAGACGTCCGGTAAGTAAAGAAAGCCCAGGCAGCGACAGAAGATATGCAAAACGAAATACAACTAGACAAATTGATTGTTCGTGCCACCGAATCCATCGAGTCGTCTCAGGATCTGAAGATGCTTGATACGATTCGAGTGGAGTTTTTGGGCAAAAAAGGAGAGCTGACGCAACAGCTCAAGAGCCTTGGTCAATTGCCGGTCGAAGAAAAAAAGGCCGCTGGCCAAAAGATCAATGAAGGTAAGCGGTTGTTACAGCAGCGGATTGAGCAAAAGCGTCAAAACCTGGAAGCTTTTGCTCTCGATCAGCGGCTGCAAAGTGAGGCAATAGATGTCACCTTGCCCGGACGTGGCAGAACCACGGGTGGTTTTCATCCGGTGACGCGCACAATAATGCGTATCAATTCGTTGTTTTCCGATCTCGGCTTTAGCATTTCCGAGGGCCCGGAAGTTGAAAACGACTACTACAACTTTGAAGCGTTGAATATCCCGGCTCATCATCCCGCCAGAGCAATGCACGATACTTTTTACTTCGATGCTGGCAGGCTGCTGCGGACCCACACCTCATCGGTGCAGATTCGCTACATGGAGAAAAATCCGCCACCGATTCGAATAATTGCGCCGGGCAGGGTATATCGCTGCGACTCTGATATGACTCACACGCCAATGTTTCATCAGGTTGAAGGGTTGCTGGTTGATAGTGACATCGCGTTTTCAGATCTGATGGGCCATCTTGAAATGTTTCTGCAACGCTTCTTTGATCAGGATGACGTTGAGATACGCTTTCGCCCGTCGTACTTCCCGTTTACCGAGCCATCTACAGAGGTAGATATTCGAATTGGTGGTGGCAAATGGCTTGAAGTTCTGGGCGCGGGAATGGTGCATCCGGAGGTGTTCAAAAGTGTCGGCATCGATCATCAGCAGTTTAGCGGGTATGCGTTTGGAATGGGCGTGGAAAGACTGGCGATGCTGCGCTACGGCGTTGATGATTTGCGCATGTTTTTCGAGAACGATCTGCGCTTTTTGAGTCAATTTAACTAACGACACAGGTGCAGCTTCTGTTTGTGCTGCCTTGTATGTGTGCCCTTGTAAGTGTGCATAGTGGCCCGTGTTATTCATCCTGCCGATGAAGTCGCCAGAGCCAATCAAGAAACTAATCGAAGAACACAGAAATGAAATTCAGTGAGTCGTGGGTGCGGGAATGGGTTGACCCGGGAATCAGTTCCGAAGAGCTGGCCGATCAGCTAACCATGTTAGGGCTTGAAGTAGACGACTATACTACCGCCGGTGGCGATTTTAGCGATGTCGTGGTTGGTAAAATCGAGTCAGTTGAACAGCACCCGGATGCTGACCGTTTGCGGGTTTGTCAGGTGAATGATGGCACTGGCAGTACCCATAACGTCGTTTGCGGTGCGCCAAATGCCCGTGCCGGAATTTGTGTGCCATTTGCTCGTGTTGGTGCGGTATTGCCTGGCGGCTTCAAGATCAAAAGCAGTAAGCTTCGAGGCGTTAAGTCAGACGGCATGCTCTGCTCTGCAGCCGAGTTAAAGCTGGCTGAAGACGCTGACGGTCTGCATGAGTTGCCGGTTGACGCACCATTGGGACAGTCGTTAACAGATTACCTTGGTCTTGATGATCATCTGATCGAGATTGACCTGACCCCTAATCGTGGTGACTGTTTGAGCATTCGTGGCGTAGCCCGTGAGATTAGTGCCCGCAACAATGCGCCGATGCGGGAGCCAGAGTTCGAATCGGTAGCGCAGGCGCTGAGTGATACCTTTGACGTAAAGATAGATTCGAACAGTTGCTGTGCCAGTTACGCGGGCAGGGTTATCCGTGGCATTGATGCAAGCGCACAATCACCGCTGTGGATGGTCGAAAAACTCCGCCGTTGCGGATTGCGGTCGATTTCGCCGTCGGTCGATGTAACCAATTTTGTGATGATGGAGTTTGGCCAGCCCATGCATGCCTTTGACATGGATATGCTCGAGGAAGGCATCCACGTCAGGCTTGCGCAGCAGGGCGAAAAGCTAACATTACTGGATGAACGGGAAGTGACTCTCGATGACGACACTACGGTCATAGCCGATCGAAAAAAGGCCGTTGCTATCGCCGGCATCATGGGCGGCAATGCCACCGGAGTAACGGGTGATACCAACAATGTACTGCTTGAGGCGGCGCTGTTTACGCCGTTGGGCATTGCCGGAAAACCCCGCCGCTATAACGCTTATACGGACTCAGCACAGCGGTTTGAGCGTGGAGTCGACAGTGATCTGCAGCAGCGTGCCATAGAACGGGCGACGGAGTTGCTGACCAGCATTGTTGGTGGCCAGGCGGGGCCAATATTTGAGGTACGCAACGATTCACTTGATCGACAATTCCCCGAAGTGCAGCTGCGCCGTAAACGACTTGCCGAGTTTTTAGGCACCACGGTTGATGATCAGCGAGTAATAGAGATCCTGCAAAGACTGGGCATTAACACGCGAGAAGTGGAAGACGGCTGGATGGCTTCCAGCCCCACCTGGCGTTACGACATTGCCATCGAGGAAGATTTGATTGAAGAGATCGCTCGCGTGCACGGTTACGATCAAATGCCGCGCACCAATCCGCTTTTCACACCATCAATCGGGGCATTTTCTGAATCCGATCTGCCGCGTTTCCGAATTCAGCAGTTGCTGGTTGATCGTGGCTATCAGGAGGCGGTGTGTTACAGCTTTGTAGATGGTGAAAAACAAATTCACTTTGATCCGGAAAGCGATGCACTGGCGTTGGCTAATCCAATTGCAAGTGACATGGGCGTGATGCGAAATACGCTGTGGGTTGGCTTGTGCGAAACACTGCAGAACAACCTTAACCGTCAACAAAGCGATATCCGCCTCTTTGAGTGTGGCCTGAAGTTTGTAATGCAAGGTGATGATTTGATTCAAAAACCTGTGCTGGCTGGCCTTGTCGCCGGGTTACGCAACCCGGATCACTGGAGTGCATCGCCTGATTCAGCAGATTTTTACGATGTAAAGGCAGACGTAGAAGCGGTGTTGGGTCTGGCTAATGGTCGTAAATTTCACTTTGAGTCTGGCAGCCATCCAGCGTTGCATCCGGGCATGAGTGCAAGAATTATGGTGGACAGTGAGGCGTGTGGGTGGCTGGGTACTATGCACCCGAAGCTACAGAAAACGCTGAATTTGTCGCAACTTCCAATAATGTTCGAAATTGAGCTGGAGCAGTTAGATCAGGGCAAAATCCCGGCTTTTGAAGACATTTCGAAATTTCCATCTGTGCGTCGCGACCTGGCGGTTATTCTTGATCAGACAGTAAGCTATGCGGCGATCAGGGAGTGCGTTGAAAAGCATGCTCCAGCGTCATTGCAAGCTGTACGGATTATGTCTGTTTACACAGGTTCGGGCATTACAGATGGTTCAAAAAGCGTCGCTTTAGGGTTGATTCTACAAGAGTTTTCACGCACCCTTGACGACATTGAAATTGATTCCGCAGTGTCACTGATCCTTAACGGATTAGAAGGTGACCTCGGCGCGACACTCAGGACCTGAAATGGCACTAACCAAGGCATCGATGGCAGAGATGCTGTTTGATGAACTCGGGCTCAACAAGCGGGAAGCCAAGGAGTTCGTCGAACAGTTTTTCGAAGAAGTGCGCGTGGCACTGGAGAAGGGCGAGGACGTTAAACTCTCCGGCTTCGGCAACTTTATTCTTCGAAGTAAAAATGAGCGTCCCGGGCGTAATCCGAAAACCGGTGAGGAAATTCCTATTTCCGCACGGCGGGTTGTGACATTTCGTCCTGGACAAAAACTGAAAGCTCGAGTTGAGGCCTATGCTGGAAACCAGCAACAATAGCGAGTTGCCGTCGATCCCCAACAAACGCTATTTCACCATTGGTGAAGTCAGTGATTTGTGCGACGTCAAACCCCATGTACTGCGCTACTGGGAGCAGGAATTCCCTGATCTCAAGCCGGTTAAACGTCGTGGCAATCGGCGCTACTACCAACGCCATGACGTCATGCTGATTCGTACCATTCGAGATCTTCTGTACCAGCAGGGGTATACGATTGGTGGCGCACGCCAGCAACTTTCCGGCGAAACTGGCAAGGAAGACAGCGGACAGGCACAACAAGTGGTCAGGCAGTTACGTCAGGAACTCGAAGACGTGCTAAAAATCCTCAAAGCATGATATGCTTGCGCGCTTGCTGTTAACCTCAAAAGCAGCAGATGTGAAAACTGAGTTGTCGGGGCGTGGCGCAGCCTGGTAGCGCACCACAATGGGGTTGTGGGGGTCGGAGGTTCGAATCCTCTCGCCCCGACCAATTCAGTTCTTGATTTGCCTTACCCGTTTGCACTCACGAGAGTGCCTTGTCGTTCTACTGGGAGCGGCACTGTGCGTTGGACGAGCGTCCGAATCCCGAATGTTTAAGAGTGGCTCCGCTCGATTAGTAGTTTTCACCCGCTCCCTCCAAATCACCCTGATCCGCTCTTCTCAAACTC
Source organism: uncultured Granulosicoccaceae bacterium (assembly GCA_937957915.1). GTDB lineage: Bacteria > Pseudomonadota > Gammaproteobacteria > Granulosicoccales > Granulosicoccaceae. Next base: position 47,416 of record CALGNZ010000147.1, read on the forward strand.
TCAAAACAATTGATCTGTTGCTGATTCGTGGCACGAAAGTGCAATACAAGCTGTTGTACGATGCGCCAAACAGGCAGCTGAAATACGATCTGCTCGAATCGGGCAATTGCGCAAGCTGGCCAACGGTATACTGCTTCTGTTTTTCAACTGACGAAAGATTAGCTTGGACATTTATCAGTTCTACAACTCGGCAAACAGGCTCGCACTGGCGGTAGAGAGCAGTGGCGTGATGCCCGCTGTAAAAAATTGCCGAGGCCAGCTAACTGTTGGAGACAGTACGACGGAAGCAGGTCGCAGGCTGGCCGAGGCAATGTTGCTGCGAGCTGGCAACGATTACATCGAGCATGCCAGGCGCTTTTCTGTGAATGATCTGCGCGTGGCGGAACATTTTCACCTGCATGAACTTTCCTCGACGACATACTGGGAAGGCATGGTGGATGAAAGTATGCCCGCTGCCGGTCGCCTGCGTGAGCTTGTATCACTGTATAGCCGGCTGATGTTCGCCAGCAGTCACCTGCCGCGTTTGCTTTCGCTGATCAGAGAAACCGGCTCAGCCGGGTCTGGCGGAGTTACTACTGGATCAGCGAAATCCGGGTTTTCCCTCAAGCTAACTGAATTGACGATTGCCACTGCCGGTGCGGAAGAAAAGGTAGAGTCTGCTGCGGATCCCGATCGAATTGCGCGGGTAATCGATGGCGCTAATATGGTGTATCAGGGGGCTGCATTGTTGGCCGGCGGTACTGCTGAGTCTCTAAGGCTGGTGTCAATTACCGGACATGAAGATCGCAGGCTTTTATTCCACGGTCAGCAGGAATCAGCGACAGCAGTTCGCCGAATAATCAGGCACCTGAGTGCAATTTCCTCGATGGCTGAGGATGCAACGAACGCCGGTAGTGATTCAGAACAAGATGTTGAAACCCTGGTGCAGCAACTGCCGTTTTTAGAATCGCTGGATGAGCTGGAGCGGATCGGTGCGCTGTCTGGTGAGCTGATCGACGATATCAGGTCCAATGTCGTTGCCGGATCAATCATGCTGGTGGAGGCGGGCGTCATACTGTCCGAGCGAGAAACCCCAGACGGACAAGCTTATGAGATGCTGCCGGTGCTGTCTGACGCTGCTGTCGATGTCGTCGAAACCGAAGTAGAGGCGCATTATCTCGACAATTTTGAGGCGGTGCGTGAGCGTATGCTGGGCGACACTGCCAGCGCAGAGCCAGCACAGGACGACAGCATCATCGACAATGAGGTGCCGCGCAAACCAGTCCCGACGGCGTTAAATGGCGATAACAGTGATGATCTTGATGATTTGATTGTCGATTTGAATCGTCTCTACAAGCGCTAGTATTCTCGCGGCAGCACCCGTTGCGCTGTTTTAATACCACCGACCAGCAATTCGTCTGCATTGCGCCGCACACTGCACTCAGTCACAGAGAGTGGAAACCCGCAGCGTAAGCAAGCCCACTAACAGACGGCTCTCGATGACGCGTCGGGTTTCCCTCGAGAGAGTATTCTCGCGGCAGCGCCTCTGCGCTGTTAATACCAGCGACCAGCAATTCATCTGCGTTGGCGCCGCACACCGCACTCAGTCACGGAGAATGGAAACCCGCAGCGTAAGCAAGCCCGCTAACACATAGCTCTCGCTGACGCGTCGGGTTTCCCTGAGAGAGTGTTCTCGCGGCAGCTCCTGTAAGCTGTATAAATACTAGCGACCAGCAATTCGTCAGCATTTGCGCCGCACACCGTACTCAGTCTCGGACAAAGGAAACCCGTAGCGTAAGCAAGACCACTAACAGGTGGCTCTCGCTGACTTGTCGGGTTTCCAGTGAGTCAGCATTTCGCGCGGATTACTCGCCTTTAAAATCGGGCCGGCGTTTGCCGACGAATGCGTTTACGCCCTCAAGACCGTCGGTGCTGGTGCTGAGGTCAACAATGCTTCGAGTCTCGCGCTCCATTTGCGATTCCAGCGTATCGTTCAGTGACATTTGCACCAGTTTTTTAATGCCGCCATGAGCCAGTGTCGGGCCTTTGGCCAGTTTCTCGGCTAGCGCATCTACGGTGGCATCCAGTTGGTCGTCAGCAACAACCTGATTGACCAGCCCCCAATCGAGCGCTTCGCTGGCGCTGAGGGTGCGATTGGTCAGAAACATTTCCATCGCTCGGCGATTGCCAATAAGTCGGGTCAGGAACCAGGTGGAACTGCCGTCTGGTGTTAATCCAATTGCTGTATAGGCGCTTGTAAACTTGGCGCTTTCGGCACAGATTGCCAGGTCGCAGCAGGCTGACATACTGAGACCTGCGCCAGCTGCCACGCCATTTACTTTTGCTATCAGCGGGGCGTTCATTCTGGCAAAACGCGACACTGCCATGTGCAGATAGGCAGTCATTTCTTTTAACAGCACTTGCACCTGGTCAGGGTCATCCGCGAACGCGGCAACGTCGCCGCCGGCACAGAACGCTTTACTGCCGCTGCCGGTAAGTATGGCGGCACGGATACCTTTGTCACTGCCGCATCGATTTGCGATGTGGAAAAGTTCCTGCATTGCCTGCAGATTCAGTGCGTTAAAAGATTTTTCTCGGTTAATCGTAATGTGCGCAACGTGATTGCGTACGTCAAAATCAATAAGCTGGTAGTCCAAAACGTGTCCTCGCTGATCCGGGTTGATGGTTTCGTTTTAATGCTCGTTGTATCAATGCTCGCTGGTATCAACGCTCGTTGGGATCGCTTTTAAAGCGATGCCTGGTACTGGCAACATGCTGTACGCACTGCCGGGTACACTGGAGTGTCGTATTAGAGCAGTAATGCGGCAAACTCGTAGTGCTGCCAACAATAATCATGACCCCAAAACAATGCGCTTACAGCGCCAGGCGGCCATTCATGGACTCCTGGCGTTACAGGGGACAACAATCTGCACACAGTTGGCGTTCGTAACTGTACCTGACAATCGCATTGCCAATGTGAAGACCTGTTTGAATCAGATTCGCACGTTGTAATTACAAACCATCGGCGTGGCCGGTGCATTGGAAAAATTCTGTGAGCCTTGAAGCCCTAGTTGAGCAATTTTCAAACAGAGACCTACCACCGGTTAACAAGTGGGATCCACCACGCGAACGCGCCGTAAACATGCGCATTGATCGCGCAGGCACCTGGCACTACAACGATTCTGCGATAAACCGGCCGCGTATGGCGGCACTTTTTTCGTCGGTGCTGCGACGAGAAGGCGATCAGTACTTTCTCGTTACACCGACCGAGAAACTGCAGATCACGGTAGAGCTTGCACCCTTTGTGGTGCTGTTGCTCGAGGTGTCAGGCGTGGATAACGGTCAAATACTCACCTTCACAGACAATTGCGGTAATAAAACGATAGCTGACCAGGACCACCATTTATGGCTGGGTGACGAGCAGTTGCCATACCTCATGGTGCGAGACAATCTGCCAGCGCTCATTGGCAGATCCGTTTACTACCAAATGGCTGATCTTTTGGTTGAGCACGAGGGGGCATACGGGGTTTGGAGTTCGGAGCAGTTTTTCGGGCTGATGCACGACGAGGGCGAGGGCTCGCAATCCCGGCACGAATCACCAGCATAGACCTGTCAGAGCCGGCATTGCAAATGTGACCAGACTGGCAAAGGTTTTACCGACTCAATCAAGCTCCCGGTACAAATGCCGTCATAGCGAGGAGAGCGCTCGGGTTGTGCATACTCCTTGCTGACACCAGCAGGCACCATGGCGGCGGATGAGAGAACAGACCTTTGATTGAAAGCGAAACCAGTCGAGATTCCGAAGAATTAAATGTGTTGGCCAGTCGGTACAGCACGACAGAGTATGAGCTGTTCTCTTTGGCATTCTATGATGGTCACGGTTACCCGGCTGAAGAGGAGGTGCTGCAGGCGTTGTTTATGGATTTCCTTCACAACGGCCTTGCTCCGCAGTGGTTGCGGTCCTATGTCAAGCGTCGAATTGTTAGCAATAGCCTGCCGCCGGAAAATATTCGAAAATCAGCGCTAATCACCACGGGCGCGCGTTCGGCCATCGTCAAATGGCGCCCAACCGTCGATATTTTCTCGTTTACCCTGGTTGGCCACATAACCAGTTCTGATTATCACGCAATCAACGATTCGCAGGACTGTTAAAGGCGAATAGAGCGCTGTCGCGCTAACAGCATGGCCCCGCGGGGGCTTCATTTTTGAAAAGACCAAAACTACAGCGTTCTATGCGCAATTCATGGGGCGCCGCCCATGCCCAAGTCTGAGTAATATTCGCTGCATGAGTTCGCGGCTTGTGTGTTTCCGCCCGAGATTTGTTACCTGTTTTTTGGCCGCATGAATTATCATGCCGCTTCTATTCAATGTACGGCCAGTCAGAAAGTTATGCCTAAAGCCAGCGAATTGAAAAAGGGCCAGGTGGTCGAGATCGGTGGAGAGCCGTGGTCGGTCAAGCAGGTGGAGTCGAAAAGTCCGTCTTCACGGGGTGCATCGACGCTGTATAAAGTCCGGTTTACTCATGCCCGCACCAGACAAAAGAGAGATGAATCGTTCAAAGGTGAAGACTTTCTGAAGGATGCTGATTGCCAGCGGGTTGCAGTGCAATACTCGTATCGTGATGGCGATACCTTTAATTTCATGAATCTTGATGACTACAGTCAATACAGCCTGGATGAAAGTGCACTTGAGGAGCAGGTCGAGTATCTGGTTGACGGACTTGAGGGGATCTATGCTTTGCTGCTTGATGGTGAAATTGCGGCAATCGAACTGCCGCAAACGGTAGATATTCCGGTTGTTGAAACTGACCCGGCTATCAAAGGGGCAAGTGCCACGGGTCGAACCAAGCCGGCAACGCTGAGTACCGGGCTGGTTATTCAGGTGCCTGAATATCTGGATGCAGAAGAGGTAGCCAGAGTTTCAACCAAAGACGGCAAGTTTGTATCCAGGGCCTGAAAAGCTATTTTAGCGAGCGCTGGTTTTGTAAGAGCAAAGGCTTATAGCGCCAACGACAGCGCCGGATAATTATTGCGGCTGCGGTTTATCTTCAAAGGTAAAAGCCAGCCCCTCAACAACCTCCGCATTGACTACATTCAACAGGCCCTCGGGCGGCATCAGCACTTTTGATGATCGGTTACCGCCACCGAGTATTATTTTTTCGCACTGCATGACCCTGGAATCAATCCACAATGGCAAAGTGTCTGGCAGGGCGAAGGGCGTGACACCACCCAACTCCATGCCTGTCATTTGTTTGGTGATCTCGGGAGTGGCAAAAGACAGCCGCCTGACCCCCAGTTTTTTTCTGACCGTTTTGTTCACATCGAGTCGGCAATTAGCCAGCAATACACAACAGGCAAATACCGGATCGCCCTTGGTAGAACCGACCAGCAGAGTATTGGCTGATTGATCGGGCGTGTATCCGTAGTGTGCGCAAAAATCGGCCGTGTCAGCCAAGGCCGGGTCGCAGTCGAGCGCCTCGTACGCTATGTTCAGTGCGGTCAAGGCATTGGCAACGTCGCCATGCAGTATCGATGAAGTCATTGAATCGTTTCCTGGTCGAGTGGTTTGCCGAGGACAATGGAATTTTGGCTGAATCAGCTGCGGGCTGCCAGATTTTTCTGGTCAGTGCGTGAACGCCGGGCAGGCTGCGTTAAGCTGTTTTAGATGATCGGGTTCGGCACACAGGGTTGCTGCCACCGGTATCGGTGAAGTCACTCTGCCGTTAAAGGTTAACTTTCGCTAGCCGAAGCTCTAACATACTAATTTTCGGAAACCATTATGACCCGATCACCTACCCGTTATCGCAAGCGCGCACCTGTCATTTTTTTGTTTGCCGCCTTAGCCAGCCCGATCTTATCCGGCTGTACGGCAATAGCTATTGTCGATGCGGCAGCGAGTACAGCAGTCGGCGTAACCAAAGCCACTGTAGGGGTAACGACCACTGCGGTTAAGGGCACGGCCGCCGTTGCGGGTGCCATAATTCCGGATAAAGACGACGAGAAAAAACGCAAGAAGTAAGCGTTATCCAGCGGGTAAACCTGGCGGTACCCGAGGCAACTGCTAGAAATCAAACTCGCTCCATACCGGAGCGTGGTCAGAGGGTTTTTCCATACCACGGACATCGTAGTCCACACCGCTGTCCACCAGCGTGCTGGTAAGCGACGAGGTTGTAAGAATATGGTCTATTCTCAACCCGCTTTTCGGATCGCGATCGAATCCTCTGGTGCGATAGTCAAACCAGCTCAGGCACTCGGTTGAGTCAGGGTATTTGACTCGGTAGGTATCGTCGAGGCCGAAGTCTGAGAGTTTCTTAAACCATTCGCGTTCTTCTGGCAGGAAGCTAACGTGCCCTTTACGCAGCCAGTCTTTGACGCTCTTTTCACTAATGCCAATGTCTTCATCGACAGGGGCGATATTAAAATCACCAATGACGGCCAGCGCGTCATCGCTACTGAAGTCGTTGTTCAGGTGCTCGGTTAACCCGGAATAGAAATTTGATTTGTCCGGGAACTTGGTCGGGTGATCGCGTTTTTCGCCATTCGGAAAGTAGCCGTTAAAAACGGTTAGATCGTTGCCTTTCTTTGTTGTGAAGGTGCCTGAAATCAGCCGTCTTTGTGAGTCTTCGGTATCGCCGGGCAGACCTTTGGTAACAGACTTAAACGGCAGCATCGACATCAGAGCGACGCCGTAGTGGGTTTTCTGACCGTGAAACTCGACGTGATAGCCGAAGTTGCAGATTTCCTCAATCGGAAAGTCGAGGTCGGGGACCTTGGTTTCCTGCAAGCCGATGATGTCTGGCGCATGTTTGTCGATCAGGGCTTCGAGTTGATGGAATCTCAAGCGCAGGCTGTTGACATTGAAAGAGACAATTTTCACAAGTTAGTCCGAATAAGCGTTGTAAAAAACCATTAGCCTTGTTGCAGCTATGCAGCTATGCAGCTATGCAGCTTTGCGGCGCCGTTGGCTGGTTGCTGTTAGCGTTCAGGCGATACCGAATACTCTAACGGCGTCCAGTACGCATCGCAATTGTGTCAGCGCTCTCAGGGTTTCGTCGAGCCTGGTGCGCATGCCGTCAATCTCATCGCGACGTACCGAGCTGTTGCGTGCGGCAAGCGCCTCGAGTCGTTCTATTTCATTGCCCAGCATCGCTTTCGCGTTGGCGCTGGCCTGTGATTTGAGGTCGTCGAGTGATGCATTGGCGATGTTTTCAGCCTCGTTTAACTGTGCCTGCAGCTGAGCGCGTTTCACCGATATCAACTGCTTGGCCAGCGGTTTTTTTATCGAGTGAAATGCGTCGTTTAACATGTCGTGCGAAAATTGCCCGGTCAGATCCTGCAGGTTCTCACTGAGAACGACTCGCAGCAATTCACCATTCAGAAATTGTTCTACGCCAAGCGACCTGGGCGCCGGGCAATCGAAAACATAGTGAGCCTCAATGACAACGCTGCCGCGAGTCAGTGACTCGTGTTGCATGGCGCCGGCGAGTACCTGTCCGAAGCCGCCGGAAATAATCTGTTCGATGGCGGTCTGTACCAACGGGTGCTCCCAGGTAAGTAGTTGCACTTCCTCACGTGCCAGCGCAATGTGGCGCCGGTAGGTAATGGTGGTACCGTCCTCTGGTAAGCCCGGATACTCACTGACCGCGAGATGCTCGCCCGGTGATATAATAAAAGTGTGGGCCGATTGATCTTCAATTTCAACGCCCAGGTTGTCGAGCGCCTGATCCATATATTTCTGCAGCCCGGTATCGGTATCGTACCGATCTATCTCTTCAATAATGGTCGATGAAATTTCCGGTCGGTGCGAACTCATCTCGAGCAGACGATCGCGTCCTTGCTGAATTTGCTCGCGTTTGGCGGTAGCGAGGACGGTTGCTTCATCGATAAGGCTGTTTATATCTTCGAGTTCGCCATCAATAGCCAACTCGAATCTCTCTGCAAGTTCACGTCGCACGGATTCTCCAACCTGACAGGTGTGCTCGAAAGCATCGAGGCCTGTGTGATACCAGTTCTGCAGGAAATCGGCTTTTGTACCTGTTTCGTAAGGGATAAGAATCTTAATGGTGTGGGTTTGCCCGATACGATCAACACGACCAATTCTTTGCTCAAGCAGGTCGGCATTTTCGGGCAAATCAAAGAGAATCAGATGATGCAGGAACTGGAAGTTTCTGCCTTCGCTGCCGATTTCGGAGCACAGCAAAATCTGGCCGCCTGAATCCTCATCTGCAAAATACTCGGCGGCGCGGTCACGTTCAACAATCGACATCTCCTCGTGAAATATGGCCGCATGAATGCCGTGTTTGTCTCGCAGGTTGCTGGCGAGTGTTTCCACTTTCCGGATGCTCTCGCAAATCAGCAGCAATTTTTCCGGTGCAAGCTCTTTGATGATGTCAGCAAGCCAGTCATTGATGCCTCCTTTTTGCAGTGCATAAAAGTGTGCCTCTCGTGCAGGAAACCCGCTGACAGCACTGCGAGTGTTGCGAAACATGACGCGTCCGGTGCCGTGTAAATCGATCATAGCATCGACACAGGCCCTCGGGTCGTCTGCGGTAAGGTCTAACGCTGCGAGTTGCTCGGTCTGTGCCGTTGTTAACGAGGTATCATCGGAGAGCAGGTGGCTTGCGAGGCTCGCGAGTTCACGATAGCTCTGTTCCTCTGCGGCAAATTTTTCGAGCGATGGAAATCGATTCTTGTCCAGCAGCTGCAGCCTTGCGAAGTGCCCGCTGTGTCCGAGTTGCTCGGGTGTCGCAGTTAGTAACAATACTGATGGCACGGCGTCCGCCAGCGCGGCAACACAGTGATAGGCCCTGGCGTCAGCTGAAGGCTCAGCACCTTCAGCGGTGGCAGCAGGCAATTCTATGTGGTGCGCTTCGTCGACGATCAATACATCCCAGGTGGCATCCAGTGCGTGCTGTTGCGCTTTGTCATTGCTGGTCAGAAATTGCAATGATGTGAGGATCAACTGTCGGTTAAGGAAGGGATTGCCTTCGGTCGCAGACTCCAGTGATTCCTCGTACAGAACATCATCCATGATGCTGAAATTCAAATTGAAACGGCGACGCATCTCGACCAGCCATTGATGCAGCAAGGGCTCCGGAACGATAACCAGTACCCGATTAATCAGGTCAGCGGTCAATTGCTTATGAATGATCAGACCGGCTTCAATGGTCTTGCCCAGGCCCACTTCATCTGCAAGTAATACTCGAGGCTGATGTCGGTTGGCGACTTCGTTGGCGATGTACAGCTGGTGCGGAATCAGGTCTACCCGTGCACCGCACAGCCCGAACACAGGAGAGCGCAACAGCTCTTGCTGCATTTCTCGTGAGCGCAGGCGAATGTGGTAACGCCGCTCACGATCGAACTGGCCGTTTAACAATTTGTCTGATGGGCGATTGAACTGGGTGAAGTTATCCAGCTGCGTCTCGCTCAGCGTTACCTGTTCGCCGTTTTCAGCGATGCCGTAGTACACCACCAGTCCGTCTACAGCTTCCGTATCGGAAACTATGATCTCCTGTTTGTCTGCGCTGCGGATACGATCACCGCTGGCAAATAACACCCGGGTGAGCGGTGCCGTCTCTACTGAATAGGTGCGCGTTTCTCCACTGGCCATGTAGACGATGGTGATAAGTCTGCTTTCGACTTTTAAAATAGTGCCGAGTCCGAGATCAGTTTCGGCATCACTGATCCATCTTTGTCCTGGAGAAAATGTAGGCATGTGGCTGGTAACAAGTGAAGTGCAGGAAGATGCGGACGTAAATGGCGGTGTAGTTGCTAACGCCATGACTCCGGTGTACATGCGCCTGTGGTCATAAAATCACCGAGCGAATGGTAGCGACGAAGTATACATTGCCACTGCACCCGAGAGTGAGTGAATGGAGTATTTCTGGTAGTTACAAAATAGCAGCAGATCTGTGAAAACCGGAGTGCTTAAACCCCCGGTTAAAATTGCCTGGTATTGTTCATCACGCTGTCGGTCAATTGCCGTGCAGGCTGCTGCCGCTCACTCTTCTGAAAGCGGTCTGGCGCAGCAGGTTCAGGAGCTGGTCTGAAAGATACCGGCGTTCTGATCTCGCAGTACATTTTTCTGTACCTTACCCATTGCGTTCCGGGGGAGTTCTGACACGACGATATATTCCTTCGGCTGCTTGAACTTTGCGATAGTGGCAGACAGGTTGCTGGCGATGGAATCGCAATCAATTGTCTCGCCATTTTTTTGCACCAGCACTGCTACAACGCCTTCACCAAAGTCGGCATGTGGTGCCCCGATGACGGCTGATTCGAGCACACCGGGTTGTTCATCCAGTAACAGCTCCAGCTCCTTCGGGTAGATGTTGAAGCCGCCTGAGATAATAAGATCTTTGTCGCGACCAACGATATGGACATAACCATGACTGTCGATTTTTGCCAAATCACCGGTGATAAAAAATCCGCTTTCCAGCAACTCTTCGGCGGTTTTTTCAGGCATGCGCCAATAGCCACTGAACACATTGGGGCCTCGGACCTGCAGCATGCCAATGGTGTTGGCGGGCAGATCTTCGCCAGTTTCCGGGTTGCAGATTTTCACCTCTACTCCAGGTAGCGGGAATCCAACAGTACCGGCACGACGGTCACCGTCAAAAGGGTTTGATGTATTCATGTTGGTTTCAGTCATGCCATAGCGTTCCAGAATCTTATGACCGGTTCTTGCGGCAAATTCATCGTGTGTTTCGGCCAGCAACGGAGCACTGCCTGAAATAAACAAACGCATATGACGAGTCAAATCTGCATTGAATCTGTCATCACTCAACAGCCTCGTATAAAAGGTGGGTACACCCATCATGGTGGTGGCTTGTGGCAACTGATCAATGACGTTGTCAAGCTTGAAGCCGGGTTGAAAGATCATCGAGGCGCCAGCCAGGGCGATAGTGTTGCAGGCGACAAACAGGCCGTGCGTGTGGTAGATCGGTAGCGCGTGCAGCAGTACATCTGTTTCAGTGAATTGCCAATACTCGACCAGCGTTTGGGCGTTGGACAGAAGATTGGCATGCGTTAGCATCGCGCCTTTCGATCTGCCAGTGGTGCCAGATGTATAGAGTATGGCGGCGAGGTCACCAGCATCGCGATCTATGGGCTCAAACTGGTCCGGTTTGTCCCTTGCGGCATCTGTCAGGCTGCCGCTGCCATCGGCGTCGAGGGTCATTATTTGACAGGCTGGACCGTCGGCCAGTGCTGCAGCGAGAGCCACCTTTGCCGTGCTGTCGCACACCAGCATGCCTGGCTCTGCATCGCCTACAAAGTAGCTTATCTCCATGGGGGTATAAGCGGTGTTCAATGGCAGGTATACACAGCCGCATTGCACACACGCGGTATACAGCGCCAGCGCTTCAACAGACTTGTTTACCTGCGCGGCAACTCGATCACCTGGTTTTAAACCCGCTGAGATAAGAGCGCCAGCTACTTTGCTCGACAGCTGTAAAAATTGTTCGTAACTGTGACTGTTATCTGCGGTATCGCCGATGTAGCGAGCCTGATTGTGCTTGTGTGGTGTGAATAGCGCATCGTAAAGGACGTTGGGCATGCCATAACCTGTCGGAAATTTGCAGCAATTGTACAGAATAAAATGGCCGCACCACACAGGATTATGAGTGCTCCGGGTGATCAATCCTGATATTGGTCAGGGACGATTCCGGTCACAGTGTTGGGTAAATGGCTCATCTGCGCTGTTCAGTGAAGCGGGTCACAGTGCTCGGGAGCCGTGACGATGAAATCCTGACGCGGGCGCAAACAGGTGCACAAAACTGTTTCAAAAAAACCGTTGCAAAACATTATTATACATTTGAAAGGTATTTTCGGTCTCAACAGTGCATAGATGTTAGTCGTTACATATACCAGACATACAGCGCACCGCCCACGGTAATTGATCCGACCGCTGGTGAGGTGCAAGCCGTTGGTGATGTACAGAATTCTGATCGTAACCGAGTGACTGGACACACGGCACTTAAATTTTATATTTACCAGAGAAGACCAATCAAATGCATGCAAGATTAACCGTTAGCGAACGTCAGAAGATCGAGAAAGATATCTCGGGTTTGGTGGCAAACCTGAGCGAGGCAGTTGCCTGTGGCGATTCGCGTATCCGTGAACTCGAGAAACTGCTTGAGCAGCAAACCCAGAAAGCCGCAGATGCGCAGGCGCAAGCCGGGGCAGCATCTCAGGCCAACAAGGACTTCGAAGCTCAGATTACTGCGCTAAAAGAAGAGCTGGGTGCCAAGAACGCTGATATCTCGGTTCTCAACCTTGAGATCAAAACCCTGGGCAAAGATGTTGACAGTCTGCAGCGTCAGCACTCTGAGGCAGCTGAAGAAGCGAAATCATTGCGCGACAAACTGGCGAATCTTCAACGTGAAGCTGACCAGGCCAAAACCGCTGGTGCAGATTCTGATCGCGAGATTGCTGAACTGCGTGAAACGATCAGCGAGTTCGAATCGGTTGACTCCGAGTTGCGCGATCGTATCTCCGAGCTTGAGCGTCTGCTGGTAATCGAAAGACAAAAAGCCGGACAGGAACTGATGTCTCGTATTCTTGAGCTTGAGTCACTGCTCGAAGTTGAGCGTCGCCGAGTTGCCGAGATGCCTGAGATCTCGGAAATGGCCCAGATCGATGTGAAGAAAATGGCGGCTAATTCCAAGAATGTGAAAGAGACCAAAAAGAAACTTGCTCGCAAGCTTGGCTAGAGAGCCAGCGCAAGAGTTGTAAGCTGAAGGCGGCCTCCAAAGGGCCGCCTTTTTTTATGCCGGTGGTATCGATCACTGGTGTCGATAATAGTGAACGCGCGCACCGATTACTTTTTTAGCATTGCGCGCCTGGTGCGAACCTCGCTACAATTTTATTAAGCATTTTTCAACCGGCAGGCAGCAAAAAAAAGTTTGAAATACGTCAAAAAATTACTTGACGGAAAGTATTTTTTTCTGAATTGGTAGTGGGTTATGCACAATCGGGCGATTGACAATGAGAACTGCCGATATCACTTGTGTGAAACCGACACAAATCTCACAGCTGATATCTATGTTATTGAAATTAAAAGAATTTAGTGAATTGGTCACTTTTTAACCAATTTGACATAAATGCTTGATTCACCTTGCCTCACGACCGCTATACCAATTTTATCCACTAAGTTATCCACAGGTTCAGTGGATAAGTTTTCTTACAAAAAACTGACGGCCATTTGATTCAAAAGTGTGACAAGATTAACAGAATCAATGCAGTTCAGTTATCTGTAGAACAGGCAGGTTGTCAGGAGATTTCACCTCGGTGGGGGCTGTGTTGTCGCGCAGCTACAAGATTTTGCAAGTATGACCTCTCTGGCAAAGCACTCACATGGCAACTCGCGGCATAAGCAAGGTCTCGCTGACGCGTCGGGTTTCCCCCGAGTGAGCATTCTCTCGGCAGCGCCTCTAGCACCTCCACGCTGTTTTAATACCTCCGACCAGCAGTTCGTCTGCATTGGCGCCGCACACCGCACTCAGTCACAGATAGTGGAAACACGCAGCGTAAGCAAGATCGCTAATAGACGGCTCTCGCTGACGCGTCGGGTTTCCATTGTGTGAGCATTCTGGGGTAGTGCCACTTCCCTATTAAATCCGGGAAAGTAGGGTGCTCGCGCCCAACGC
>CALGNZ010000148.1 GCA_937957915.1 uncultured Granulosicoccaceae bacterium
CCACGGATTCGAGATCATGATAACTGCGCACCCTGCGCCCCAAATCTTTTTGGGTGCCAAGAATGCGGGCAATTTGTTGTGCTGATGTGCTCATATGATGTCATTGTAAGCCTCAAATGGTTCCTGGTCAATCAGCGGCCAGTGTTGCGCTTGCTTTAATCTCAGCCGTTAAAGGATGTGGAAGCGTGCAGGCACCACCCCTTGCCACGACACCTCTGGTTGAAAACGCATGGCATGAGTGTACGCCGCTACTTCAATAGCGATCTAACCACCGATACGTATCTTAATTTCGGTTTTCTGGTGGGTGAAGCCGAGACGTCGAATCGCAGTGACTCCGTAACAGCTGATTTACCCAGTACAGTCCTGACCGTTGGCAAGACATGGATAAACAATGGATGGAACTTTGACGGCTCTATTGGCTTTCGTAGTATTTCGATAGACAGACTCGACGTTTCTTCGCGTGTGGATAGCATGCCGGTTTTCGTAATACCTAAACACAGAGTTGTCATCACCCGCATCATAACTGATGACAGGCAAAGCCCGAACACTGGAAACCCGACGCGTGAGCGAGGATCAAACAAATGCGTTCTCGCTTACGCGTCGGGTTTCCATTTACCTCGTTCGACTGCTATGAAAAGTCCAGAGTCAGGTCTTCAGTAGTGAATATTGCGCGATCGGCCTGTTCACTAACTATACCTGGCAAGAATACATTCACTTTCGCCCCGCCAGCCTGCCAGCCTGCCAGCCTGCCACTAATGTTGCATCAAACCTGTGCGGCGACGCCGTCTGCTGCCGGATCTGCACCGCCGTCCAGACGACCACTCTGGAACCGAATGGCATGCACAAAAGGCATCGTGTAGCTGACTGGCAGTCGCACTACGGGGTGGCCCAGTGCTACTACTTCCCGCTCAGTCGAATGCAGAATACGGTTTGTCATTTCGATGGTATCGGAGGTTGCGCAAAATCGTGGAGCCGATACCGCTTCCTGGGCGCTCATATCGAAATCCACAACATTGAGAATGGTTTGCAGCACACCCATCGTTATCGTTGTTCCACCTGGTGCTCCCAGTGTCAAAAAGGGTTTGCCGTCACGCAGTAACATCGTTGGGCATAAGGCCGTAAAACGTGCCTTGCCCGGCGCCAGTGACCCCGGCCTACCCGGACGCGGGTCAAACACCATCATGCAGTTGTTGTACATAAAGCCAAGGCCATCGGTAACAACACCCGAGCTTGAACCGAGTGAGTGCGTTAAATTAACGACATTGCCGTCTGTATCGGCGACGCAGATATGGGTGGTCTCCCGGCTCACCGGGCCACCCGGGTTGAGCCGGGGCACCGATACCTTCTCGCCACGTTTGATTGCCTCGGCACGTTTAGCTGCATATTCTGTGGACATCAACTCATCAACAGGCAAGTCTATAAATCGCGGGTCACCCATACGCTGATCTTTATCAATCGTGGCGACTTTCATCGCTTCGGCGACAACAGAAATGTACTGCGGTGAGTTATGGCCCATCGCTGCGAGATCAAAGTTTTGCAGGATGTTTAACATCAGCACAATCATCAGCCCACCGCCTGGTGGAGGGTTCGTGACTACCTCGAGGCCACGATATTGGCTGCGCAGCGGCTCTGACTTTTCTGTTTCGCAACTGGCAAGATCCGCAAGAGTAATATGTCCGCCATTTGCTCGCATATCAGCATCAATCGCGCGTGCTATCTCGCCGGTGTAAAAATCGCTCACGCCCGCGTCAGCAATGCGTCTGTAGGTGCGCCCCATGTCCGGGTTTTTGAGGGTCTCGCCGATGTTGTACAGACTGCCATCAGGTTTGGTGTAAATTTTGGCGGTAGAGGGCAGCGATGTCATCGCCTCGCGCCGCCCGATTCGACCTGCAACCGCCGGCAAATTCCAGAAGTGATGAACGAACGGCCGCACCATAAACCCTTCTTCACAGTATTGAATCGCTGGTTGAATGAGTTCAGACATCGTTTGTGTTCCAAACTGCTCGAGCGCTTCGTCGAACGCCTTAATGGTCAACGGTGTAGTCATCGATGTATAGCCAACTTCATTCACACGGCCCTTCAGGACAAAGCCGAAGCCATCGTCAGACTCGCGCTCAATCAATGATTCCCACATATCCTCGCGGGTCGATAGCGGTGCACGACCATGGAAATCGATAATAGTGAACTCATTTGTTGCAGCGGTGTAGACTTGCATGGAACCAAATCCCGCGACACCACACATCTGCGGATCAACCACGGTCTGTACCAATGCAGCGGCGATTGCGGCATCCATCACATTGCCGCCCGCTTTCAGGACTTCAAGCCCTGTATCAACTGCCTCCGGCTGTGGAGCCGCGATCATACCGTGCGTCATAAATTCCTCTGTGCAGACCTGGGATTCGCTGTAATGAATGACAAAGGATAACTGAGCGGTGCCGTTGAAACTCAGGATTTTGTCTTTAATCACGCGGGCAATGCCCACCAACACCGATGATGCTATATCAGGCCCTGACCCACAATGATGTTTGACTGCCGCTCGTGACTGATTGGCACATACTAAGTTGGTTCGGTGAGTAGAAATCCACCGGATTGTCGAGCCCACAATTTTGCATAAATGCCATTGCTTGCAATGAGTTCATCATGGGTGCCCGTTTCAACAATCTGACCTTTGTCCATCACAACAAGGCGATCCATCGCGGCAATGGTAGACAGCCGATGTGCCACAGCGATGGTGGTTTTACCCTCCATCAGAAGGTCGAGGTTTTTCTGGATGGCCGCTTCTGCTTCTGAATCGAGAGCAGATGTTGCCTCGTCCAATGCCAGTATCGGCGCGTTTTTCAGCAATACACGCGCAATGGTAATACGTTGCCGTTGCCCGCCCGATAGTTTGACGCCGCGTTCGCCCACATGGGCATCAAGTCCTTTGCGGCCCTCATTGTCTTCAAGCTCACTAATAAATTCACCGGCCTCTGCCTGCTCCGCGGCTTTTATAACTTCAGCGTCTGTCGCCACCGGCTTGCCATAGCGAATGTTATCGCGGATGGAGCGGTGCAGAAGCGATACATCCTGAGTGACAACACCCACCGCTTCCCGCAAGGAGTTTTGTGTGACGGCTGTAATGGATTGACCATCAACTTCTATCGCACCTTCATCAATGTCTCGTAGACGAAGCAGCAGAGCGATGAGCGTTGACTTGCCTGCGCCGGACAGGCCGACAATGCCAACTTTTTCGCCTGACTGAATGTTCAGCGACAGGTTTTTCAAAACCGGTTTTGTTTCATCGCCATATGCAAAGCACACGTTTTTGAAAGAAATTTCTCCATTCTGCACATCCAGGGCTTTTGCATTCTGATCGTCTGTCACGGTGGGCAAAGTGGTGAGCACCGGCATGGCATCACTGATTGTACCCAGTGATCGTGTAATGGCCTGACCAAGGTTGATGAAAGCATCTGATGAATTTGAGAGTGTTCGCGTGACGGTAATGGCAGCCACAAATTCACCGAGGGTGACAAATTCCGAAACCATGCCCAAAAGACCGATCAGCAAAACGGCAACAACGAGCGCGACATTGAACACATGAACAGCAAAGCTCGAGAGAATATGCGCACGGTTCTCGCTGTGCTGTGTGTCAATGGTTTGAGTGATGACATCGCGGATGGCACCAGCTTCAGAATCCTCGGCAGCAAACAATTTCACCATCGAGATATTGCTGTAAATATCGGTCATCGCACCGGTTGCTTTTGCATTGGCAGCCGCCACTTTTTTGGAGCGTGCCATGAACCTTGGCACGGCGAAATAAGCCAGCACGATATTGGCAACAATCCACACCAGCACGGGCATGGCGAGTTGCCAGGATAGAACAAATAACAGAGCGAACGAGCCGACAAACTGAATAGTGACACGCGGAATGGTCTGCATCGCAATCATCATCTGGCGTTGCACTGAGCCTGTCACTTGCGCAATGCGAGAGGCGACCTGACCTGCAAACATATCCTCAAAAAAGGCGACATCCTGCGCCTCTACGGCCTTGTGCCCCTGCCAGCGCAAAGCGGCGGGCAGCAGCGTTTGCACCGATTGGGACATGAAAGCCCGGTTGAGAAATTCAATCACAGGATCGACGATAGCCAACAGGACAATGAGGCCGATAAGCGCAGTTGTATGTTGTTCAACAAAACTGGCAGCGCCAAGCGAAGAGACGCCATCAACAATAAATGCCAACGCCCAAACCATCAGCAGGGAGATAAGTGCGGAAATGGCCGACAATAATGAAACGGCAATCAATATCCCGCGAAACATTTTTGCAAAGTGCCAGACAAGCTTCACCGGCCCGTCATTCGGCATTGGCACGATGGGTAGATCGAGCGGCGCGATTAGCTTTTCAAAGGGGCCGAATAGTCGATTGGTGATGCTCATTGAATCCTGTACAGATGTTCTTACGGAGACACCCATTGTAAACCAAGGATTA
>CALGNZ010000149.1 GCA_937957915.1 uncultured Granulosicoccaceae bacterium
AAGTTGAGTCAGTGCGAGCAATACGTCATCCAGCTTTTTTCGTTCTTTCTCAACAACCTCAGCCGGCGCTTTTTCAGTAAAGCTGGCATTACTCAGCTTGCCCTCAAGCATCGATTTTTGCTTGGCGAGTTTTGCGCTCTCCTTGATCAGTCGCTCGCGTTCTGCAGCGACGTCGATCAACCCTGCCAGTGGAATCAGGATTCGCATATCGCCAACGAGCGCTGTTGCCGATTCAGGTGCCTCGTCGCTTGCAGACAGGATGGTGACTTCAGAAATTCTTGCCATCGCCTGCAGTAATGGAGCGTGGGCTGCAACGCGGTTGGCGTTGGCGCTTGAAACGTTTTGGCACAACACATCAAGCGTTTTACCGGGGGCGATATCGTTTTCTGCACGAATTCGTCTGATGCCGAGTACAAACTCTTTGACCCAATTGATTTCGTCGATTGCATGGTCGTCAATACGGTCGGGCTGAGGTGTTGGCCATGGCTGGCGCATAATTGAGCTATCTGCGCCGTCCGCATCAATCTTACCGGCGCGAGGAGCAACTTTTTGCCACAGTTCCTCAGTGATATAGGGCATTACCGGGTGGCATAATCGCAACAATGCCTCCAATACACCTACCAGTGTTTGCCGGGTACCCATTTGTTCCGCATCAGTGGCTTTGCCATTGAGAGCAGGCTTTGCAAACTCAAGGTACCAGTCACAATACTCATTCCATGCAAACTCGTAGATATCGTTGGCAGCAAGGTCCAGTCGATAGTGATCGAGGTGGTCAGTTACCTTTTGTTCCAGTTGCTGCAGCAGAGAAATTATCCAGCGATCAGCCAATGATAATTCTGCTTCTATGTTCTTCTGATTGTCCGCTTCCAGCTGCTCGGTATTCATCAGTACATACCGGCTTGCGTTCCAGAGCTTGTTGCAGAAGTTTCGGTAGCCCTCGACGCGCTTCAGATCGAAGCGGATATCCCGTCCTGTAGAGGCGAGGGCAGCAAAGGTAAAGCGCACGGCGTCGGTACCGTAGCCATTGATGCCATCTGCAAATTCTTTTCGTGTTTGTTTTTCGATTTTGGCAGCGAGGTGCTCCTGCATCATGTTGCCGGTGCGTTTCTCGACCAGTGCTTCGAGATCAATACCATCGATAATATCGAGCGGATCGAGCACATTGCCTTTGGACTTCGACATTTTTTGTCCGTTGGCATCTCTGACCAGTCCGTGTATATACACTTCTTTGAACGGAACCTGGCCATCCATAAATTTCACGCCGAACATAATCATTCGGGCAACCCAGAAAAAGATGATATCAAAGCCGGTGACCAGAACACTCGTTGGATACCAGGTTTTTAGTGCATCCGTTTGCTCTGGCCAGCCCAGTGTTGAGAATGGCCACAGCCCTGAAGAGAACCACGTATCAAGTACGTCTTCGTCCTGAGTCAGTGGCAGATCGGCGGCCAGCTTGTATTTTTTTCGTACGTCTTCTTCGCTGTCGGCGACGTACACGTTGCCGTCGTTATCGTACCAGGCGGGTATGCGATGGCCCCACCAGATCTGTCTGCTGATGCACCAGTCTTCTATATTGTCCAGCCATTGAAAGTACGTTTTGGACCAGTTTTCAGGTACAAACTTGATCGAGCCGTTTTTGACCGCTTCGATGGAAGGGTTCGTGATCAGCGTCTTGCCACCGGGGCGACCGTCGTCAAGCGTTTCGCGAGTTAAGTCAACGTACCACTGGTCGGTCAGGTAAGGCTCGACAACAGAATTGGAGCGATCACCACGCGGTACCATGAGTTTGTGGTCGTCAATTTTTTCGATGAGATCGAGTGCTTCGAGATCGGCAACAATCGCTTTTCGGGCAACGTATCGGTCCATGCCACGGTACTTCGGTGGCGAGTTGTCATTAATTTCGGCACTGGGTGTGAATACATTGATGATATCGAGTTGATGCCGCTGACCAACCGCATAGTCATTAAAATCGTGTGCGGGGGTTATCTTAACGCAACCTGAGCCAAACTCCGGGTCAACATAGTCGTCTGCGACGATTGGAATCTCTCGATCAACCAGTGGTAGTTTAACCATCGTACCAATCAGGTGCTGATAGCGTTCGTCCTCCGGGTGCACTGCAACGGCGGAGTCTCCGAGCATGGTTTCAGGTCTGGTGGTGGCGACTATCAACTGGCCACTGCCATCTGCAAGCGGGTAGCGCAGATGCCACAAATGTCCGTTCTCTTCCTCGTTAAGTACTTCCAGGTCGGACAATGCCGTGTGTAACACCGGATCCCAGTTCACCAGTCGCTTGCCGCGATAGATCAGGCCTTCATCGAAAAGGGTGATAAACACTTCCTTGACGGCATTGGAAAGTCCTTCGTCCATGGTGAACCGTTCGCGAGTCCAGTCTGGCGATGTGCCCATTCTTCGTAGCTGGCGAGTTATCTGGCCGCCGGATTCCTCTTTCCACTGCCACACACGTTCAATGAACTTCTCGCGACCGAGATCATGTCGAGTTTGCTGTTTCATCGCCAGTTGCCGTTCGACGACCATCTGTGTGGCAATTCCGGCGTGATCAGTACCTGGTTGCCATAGCGTGTTGTCGCCCAGCATCCGATGATAGCGAATCAGGGTGTCCATCACGGTATCCTGAAATGCATGCCCCATATGCAAGGTGCCGGTAACATTCGGTGGTGGAATCATGATGCAGTAGGGATCACCGGTGCCGCTTGGTACAAAATGTTGTTTGCTTTCCCAGTAGTCGTACCAGGTTTTTTCAATGGCGGCGGGATCGTAGGTTGTATCCATCGGATGTTGTCACGTGGTAGGTAAAAAGAGATGGGTAAAATAGTAGCAGGATCAGCGGCCGAGCGCTGTGTATCCGGGCAGGTAACAGGCTTCAGCGTGAAGCGCTGACAAAAAGTGTCCGATACCAATCGCAACAAAGCCGGTTGCAGCAATCAGTCTCGTTACCGTCCGGCCTGTGTCAGTACGAGTTAACACAAGCCGGCCTTCTAAATAATAGCGAGTTCCAATTGTATTTCATGGTGCCTGAGCGGATACCCTCGCTCCTGGTAGTATCGATATCGCTCACGGCCAACCGCTTTCGCTTTGGGTTCGGCGTGAATCACTTCCAGTGTTGTTTCAAAGCTGCTGAAGAAGTGAGGCACCTCCTCTGACAGGTTAATAAGTACCTGGCGATCCGCTTCCGGCTCGCCCTTATGGTCAACAAACAAACACTCATCAGCAATTCCCGTGCTGCTCTCCAGTCGCTCTATAAGCATTCGGGTGTCGTGAGAGCACGCTGTGTGTATGTGCACCGATTTACCACCGCGCAAACTCTGCGACACCAACCGTTGAGTATAGTGCCAGCGATCTTCGATTTTATCGCTGGCCAGTATGTAGAACTGTATAGAAGTCATGGCTTAGACGGTGCTATTCCAGGGACTCGGGAGCGTCCACGGCAGTGGTTTGCGCCTGCGAGCGAGGGTGTGTTGCTCAGCATCGCTTTAGTATAAATTCCATCAGCAACGGTACGGGTCGGCCGGTGGCGCCTTTAGCGCCTCCCTGTTTCCAGGCGACGCCGGCAATGTCGAGGTGTGCCCACTTATAGTCTTCAGCAAAGCGTGACAGGAAACAACCGGCAGTAATACTGCCCGCGGCACGTCCGCCAATGTTTGGAAGGTCAGCGAAATTGCTCGCAAGCTGGTTTTGATAGTCTTGCCATATCGGTAATCTCCAGCAACGGTCTCCGGCATCTGCGCCAGCCTGATACAGTTCATCGGCCAGTTCATCTGTGTTGCTCATCATTCCGGTTGTATGGTGTCCCAGTGCGATAATCACGGCACCGGTTAGTGTGGCAATGTCTATGACCACGTCAGGTTTGTATTTCGAGATATAAGTGAGGGCATCACATAACACGAGTCTGCCCTCTGCATCAGTGTTCAGGATCTCGACGGTTTTTCCGGACATGGATGTGACGATATCACCGGGTTTGGTTGCTTTGCCACCGGGCATGTTTTCAGCAGCGGCGACAACGCCGACAACATTGATCGGTAGTCCCAGCTCGGCAACGGAACGCATAACGCCAAACACGCTCGCCGCACCACACATGTCGAACTTCATTTCATCCATGCCGGCAGACGGCTTGATTGAAATACCTCCAGTATCAAAGGTGATGCCTTTACCTACCAACACGACCGGCTTTTGACCGGGCTTCCCTCCTTTATACTCCATACTGATTAAAGTGGCGGGTTCCTCACTGCCGGCTGATACGCTGAGCAGTGCTCCCATGTTGAGTTTTTCCATTTGTGCTTCATTTAGCACCGACACCTTCAGCGACTTATGTGTTTTTTTAAGGTCCCGAGCGTGTTTTGCCAGGTAAGTAGGGGTACAGACATTCGGTGCCATGTTGCCCAGATCGCGTGCGGTTTGCATGCCATTGGCGATAGCAATTCCCCGGGCAATACCTGTTTCCATAGCTTTGTTCAGCTTGCGGTCGCCGTTGTGAATAGTCAGCTTGGTCAGGTGTGCTTTTTCAGCTTTGCTCGACTTGTGCAGATCAAACCGATAACCGTTTGCAACCAGAGCCTGAGACAGAGAGCGGGCTTTCCAGTCAGGGTTGCGATCAGTTACGTCGACCTCGGTCATGCAACTTGCGGCGTCTTTGATGGCCGGGTTGTCGAGTGCTTTGGCCATCGCGTCAGCGAGTTTGTCAAAACCTTGTGCATCTACTGCTTTGTCGCCGCAGCTGAGCAACAAAACACGTTTCGCAGCAATGCCCGGTAGCTGTTGCAGCATCACAGACGCACCTAATTTGTTTTCAAGATCACCCTGCTTGAGGATGTCGCGAATTGCGCCGGATGCAGCAGCATCGAGTTCGGCTGTACAGCCTGTCAGTTTTTTTTGACTGGCCACCGGCACCACAAGGCACGCTGTTTTAAGCTTAACCGGATCTGCATTGGACAAGATGATATTCAAGGGTTTTCCTTTTAGTGCTGATGAGAATTAAACGGTATTGTCAGCTCTATAGGGGCCGATGCCCTGACTGTGAGCTGCAAAGTGCCTGAAACTTCGTCGGTTGGGCACTCTGGGTGTTTGCCACCATCATTCACTACGTTTTTCACCAATCGAGGCTCACACGCCAGGCCGTACGCTTCATACTTTGTCACCAGGAAATGCGAGTTTGACACCTCTGTTCGTCACATTCAGTGTTGCAAATGCAGGGAGTCATTTCATTCGCTGCGGGTGATGTTGGAAGTGTACCGACTGTATAAACCCCAATGCTACCGGGTTTGCTATGCTGTCGCATCTTCTCTCTGCCATCAATATGAAATCCCTGGTACCCGAGTAATGCTGAACATCCTTGACAGGTATATCTTCCGCGAAATCTCGCTTACCTGGTTCGCGGTCACCACGGTGCTGTTGGTCATTATGGTAGCCAACGTGCTGACCCGTATTCTGGCCAAAGTGACTGCCGGCACGGTACCCGCCGATGCGCTATTACTGCTGGTCGGCCTGAAAGTGATCAATTTGCTGGTCACACTGATACCCCTTGGTTTATATCTGGGTGTTTTGCTCGCCTTTGGGCGCCTGTATCGAGATAGCGAAATGGCCGCCATATCCGCTTGCGGAACTGGTATTCGTTCGCTTTACCGGCCGGTGATCTTAAATGGTCTGATCGGGGTTGTGCTGATTGCGTTTCTGACGTTCTGGGCTTCACCCTGGGCTGCAAGGTTTGAACGTGAGATTAACCAGCGAGTTGCAAGCCAATCGGTTGCCAGTTTGCTGAGTGCGGGCAACTTTGTAGAAATACTCAATGGTGAAGCTGTCGTATTTACCGAGGCATTGTCGGAAAATAAACAGCAATTTCAGCGCGTCTTTGTGCATCGCGATCTGGAAGATGGTGCATTCGAAGTAGAAACTGCAAAGTCTGCCTACTACCAGCGCGTTGAAAGCGCCGAAGCAGATGGCATGGCGAAAGAGTACATCGTATTTGTAGATGGTGTGAGTCTGGTGGGCAAAGCCGGAGGTGACGAGTATCGTCGAACCCGATTTTCCCGACACGGTGTACTGCTGCCGCGAGATCCGCTTGAAAACAGAACACTGGAGAATTCAGCAAAGACGCTGAGGCAGCTTTGGCGTGCGGACGATTCGCAGTCCCGTGCTGAAATACAGTGGCGAGTGTCCATACCGTTGGCGGCTATGTTGTTGGCTATCCTTGCAGTGCCACTGTCTCATGCATCGCCTCGAGAGGGGCGTTATTCGAAGATTGTGCTGGCGATACTGATCTACATACCCTACGCAAACCTGTTGGTGCTGGCGCGAAAGTGGCTCAGCGCAGGGACGGTTCCGGCCTGGCTGGGTCTTTGGTGGGTGCATTTGGTGTTTTTCGTCGTTGTTATCTACTTTACCGTGCGCCGCTTCGGGTTTGGCTGGGTTAAGGCGCGTCTGACCGGAACATCGGTTTGAAAATCCTATGAAACTGATTGTTAGATATATCGGCAGCACTGTTCTGCTGAACACGCTGTTGGTGCTGGCAGTGTTAGTGGTACTCACGGGATTGTTTAGTTTTATTCGTGAGTTGGATGATGTCGGCAAGGGAGACTACTCTGTTGCGTCCGCGGGTTTGTATATTTTGCTTAAAATGCCCGGCACAGCTTACGAATTATTTCCATCTGCAGTGTTGCTCGGTAGCTTGCTGGGTCTCGGCGGACTTGCCTCGCACAGCGAATTGACTGTCATGCGGTCAGCTGGTCTATCCATTTTTCAGTTGGCCGGTGCAGTGGCCCTGAGTGGTTTGATGCTAATGGCCGCGGTGGCGATCATCGGCGAATTTGTGATGCCGGCCAGCGAGAGTCGGGCGCATGAGGTAAGGCTGGCGGCGCTATCGAAACGAGTATCGATTAAGTCGAAAACGGGCTATTGGGCAAAATCCGGATCGCTTTTTATCAATATAAAGTCTGTTCTTCCCGATATGACCCTGATCAATGTAAATATTTACGAATTTGATGAGGGAGATCTGGCCAGTGTCACCAATGCAAAGCAGGCGCAGCAACTGCCGACCGGAGAATGGCAGTTAACGGATCTAACCAAAACTCGCTTTAATCCGACATCATTGGATACCGAAACCGCTGCTACAGAAACACGTAGTAATCTGGTGAATGCCGAACTACTGCAGGGCCTGTCGGTGCCGGTTGAGTCGATGTCGATCGGCAACCTGTTGGCCCAAATTAGCTACCTTCGCCGCAATCAACTCGATAGTGACCCTATAGAGCTTGCTCTGTGGACGAAGATTACCAATCCATTGTCGACGTTGGTGATGCTTATGCTGTCTCTTCCGTTTGTGTTTGCGTCGCAGCGAGCGGGTGGGGTTGGTCAGAAAATGTTCGTCGGTATATTGCTCGGTATTGGCTATTTTCTGTTGAACCGTTTATTTACCCACCTCGGCCTGGCTAATGGTCTGTCACCATCCATCAGCACATTAATTCCACTGATACTTTTTACGCTTTTGGCGATACTGGGATTACGCCGAATTACTTGATTCTGACTGCTTCGATTGCCGGATACCGCCGCTTTTGTGTGTTGTGATTGGCTGGCAACTGCCGGTTAGATGCGGCTTGCGCACTAAAAATTGAAACTGTCAGCTACTCTGAAGTGGTATCAATTTGCCCCTTGGCAATAATAATAATTTTGCTTTTTGAAAGGCGATCGTGAACAGCCAACCGATCCGAATCGAAGATCATCCAGAACAATCCGGCTGCAAATGGCAGAAGTGCAACCAAAGCGAATAGAAACCTGGTGGTTGCCAGGCTCCATGATATTTGCGCCTCTTCAACACTTATCAGCTTTAAACGCCAGGTACGCATGCCCAGTGTTTGACCGCCATGCGTCCAAAACCAGCAAAAAAATAGATAGCTGATTGCGATTAGCGACAGATAGTAGAGCGGGTGCGATACCGCTTGCCCCTTGTTAAGTGCAACAGCAATGGCGGTAGCGACGAATAACACGGCCGTTAACAACAGTGCGTCATACACCATGGCAGCGATTCGACGAATGATTCCAGCGGTTGGAAGGTTAATGTCTGTCATCAATTGTCACTATTGAAAGGAATTTGCTGTGGATGTTGATTGAAGATAGTTAATGTAGCGGCGTTAAGCCGTTTTAATTGGCTGAGGAATGCCGCATTGTGCTGAGCTTTAGCAGTCTGTGCGGTCGAAGTGCGCGTACAAGAGCGAGTTACGTCGAGGACCCGGCTCTTGCCAATACAGAGCGATCAATTGAGGTGCATGGCTATTCATGAGCAACAAAAAGATCGATAAAAAAGCACTGTCGGGACATATTTTCTGTCGCAGAGGTTCTGTCACGCAGACTCCTTAATAGGTTGAAACAACCGAAAATAGTTTGCATGCTGTTGTCTAAAACGTTGTGAACGATATTCATCTTACCGGTACACATCACCACTAACTAATACGAATAACTCACTCGAAAGCATGATTATGTTGTTTGAACTAACATTGAATAACGAACAAGTAAGATTTATCGAGCTTATGGTTGAGCAGCGGCAAACGTATATTTAAACGGGTTTTTTTTCAATTAAGCGGCTTTTTTTACACTTGTGGTGCCATTTTTGTATAAAAAGCGTTGTAAAACTCTTGATTCTTATTGAAATCAATCGATTAACGATTATAATCCAATCGCCTATAACTCTTCAGGAGAACTTAATGGCTAGAACGAAAAAGTCTGCTGCAAAAAAACGCGGACGTCCAGCGGGTAAGAAAAAGTCAGTAGCAAAGAAGAAGGCCAGCGGTAAGAAGAAGGCCTCTTCCAAGAAAAAGAAGTCCAAGAAGAAAGTATCCAAAAAGAAAGCTTCAAAAAAGAAGTTGTCTAAAAAGAAAACTTCTAAGAAGAAGATGAGTAAGAAAAAGTCTTCAAAGAAGAAAGCTTCGAAGAAGAAGTCTTCAAAGAAGAAGTCCTCAAAGAAGAAAGCTTCAAAGAAGAAGTCTTCAAAGAAGAAAGCTTCAAAGAAGAAGTCCTCAAAGAAGAAAGCTTCAAAGAAGAAGTCTTCAAAGAAGAAAGCTTCAAAGAAGAAAGCTTCTAAAAAGAAAACATCCAAGAAAAAGAGCGCTAAGAAAAAGCGCTAGGAAGCTGAGCAAACTGGCAGCAGATCAGGATAGGTTTGCTGCCATAGCTTTCTGAATATAACTGATTGAAAAATATAGGAATTAGCAACCAGGTTGTATTAGGTTGAAAGGCGGCTGAATGGGTCGCTTTTGTCGTTTTAAGCCCCGCACCATATTGCCAACACTCAACATGCTTTCGTAAATGCACAGTGAAACGAACTGTCGCAGATTATCGATAAACACACCGGGCTCCACTTAACCAGTGGTCGGCGTCATCCAGCGTTCATAAAGCATCTGCATACGCTGTGTTGTGTTACCAAAGGTAACAATTTTATCGTGTATGTGTCTGGACTGATCTTTACAAGCCAGGCAATGAGTCAAACGGCAATACCGTTACCGTCTCACCGATAGCGGCGCCGCTTGAGAATTGAGGCAGACAAATAAAACAATTCGCCTGACTAACTGACGATAAAACATGTGAGTCCTGCAGTCCTGTCGTTGCAACGCTCAGTTGCTGTTGGTTTGCGCTGAGCCATCCACGTTGAAACTCGAATCGTCCTTTTTCTTTCTTTAATTCTGATGTGCAGGTTGCCTCGACGGTGAGCGGCGGTGTGTATTGCTCACCACTGAATGCCTGCAAGGCGGGGATAACAAATTGCACGCAAGTCACCAGACTGGAAACCGGGTTACCGGGAAGGCCGAAATACAATGCACCGTTGTCCAGCTTGGCTGTCACCATGGGCTTGCCTGGTTTCATTGCTACTTTCCAGAATACCAACTCCCCGTTTTGACCGATAACATCTTTAACATAGTCTGCCTGGCCAACCGATACTCCACCACTGGACAGAATGAAGTCGTAGTTGCGATGGTCATTTAATAATTGCTGCAGGCTAGAGGGGTCATCCCTGACGATACCCAGATCGTCCGGGTTAATTCCGCATCGCTTCAATAGTGCCGTGATTGATACACGGTTGCTGTCATAAATTTGGCCATTGCCGGGTGTGTCGTCGCTGGTGCAGAGTTCGTCGCCAGTAGAAAAAACACCAACTCGAGGTAATCTGGTAACTGATACGGTGCCGATACCTTGTGCGGCAATCAATCCACAGTCGGATGGATTAAGCCGTTGCAGCCGGGATACTATCTTAGCGTTGACTGCAATATCATCTCCGGGGTTTCTGACATGCTGATGTCGACTCGGCGGTTGCATCACGGTCAGTGTTCCATTCGAGACTGTTGTGTTCTCCATGATAACGATGGTATCGGCGTCGTCAGGGATCTTCGCGCCAGTGGTGATGCTTATCGCTGTTCCAGCGGTCATTGTTCCGGTAAACGGATGTCCTGCAAGCGACTCGCCGACAACGTTAAGCGATGTTGATGCGGAGAGATCATCAAAACGTATGGCATAGCCGTCCATAGCCGAGTTGCGAAAGCGTGGAATCTGTTGCCGGGCAAAAATATCTTCGGCGCAGATCCGATCAACACTATCGAGTAGGGCGACAGATTCTGTTTCTGATGTCGTCGAGACCAGATTAAGAATGGCGTTGCGCGCTTCGTCGATTGTCAGTGCAGCGTTGCCAGCATTAGTCGGTGGGTTTTTTTTATTGTCGCTCATATGCATGTCGTTGATAGCGTAGCTGGCAACTTAACTATAATCATGCTCGTATTACAACTCCCTCTGCAGTGCTCGATCAATTGTTGAAGTCTTAACCTTCACGGCTTCTGTATGGACTCTTTGACAGAATATGCCTGTGCAAATCGAGGTAAGGTCAGTGCAACAGAGCTTGTATCGTCCTTGTGGGCAATTAGGTGATCGTCTGGCAGGGTTCTGTTAGGTGAACTTATCGTGCACACGTTGTGACCGGGATGAGCCGGAGCAGGGTAATCGCTCATCATTACACCCGGGTTGATACCGGCCCGATTGAACGGTGTCGGCAAACGCATTTTCAGCATAGGCATGATGGCAGTACAGGGCATCGCAAGCAGGGTGGCGCAGAGCAGCAGGCGGGAGTGTTGTTCCGTATTATAAGAAAATAACGGTGCGCAAGGTCGTAATCAAACACTAAGCCGGCAGCAGTTAATCATCGAGTTGCACGTTAAAAAAAACAAAAATAAAACGGGATGCAGGATGGCTCCATCAACAACACAAACTGGCAATCATGAGATGCTGGAGCGATTTCGCCATTACTTATGGCTTGAAAGAGGTCTGAGCGAAAACACGATTCAATCTTATTCGAGTGATCTTCGATTGTTCGCTAATTGGCTGCATGATCACGCGCTAACACTTAACGAGGCGACTGGCGAAAACGTTTTATCGTACCTGGCGGTGCGCGTGGAGCAGGGTAATAGCAACAGAACAACGGCAAGGTTGCTGTCTAGTCTAAAGCGATTTTACACCTTGCTGTGCCGCGAAGGCTTTATCAGTATCGATCCCACAGCGTTAGTAGATGCCCCAAAAACCGGCAGACCACTGCCCGATACGTTGAGTGAGGCACAGATAGAAAAGCTGCTGGCAGCTCCCGATCTTGATACCGCAGAAGGTGTGCGTGACCGAGCGATGCTGGAGCTCACCTACTCCAGTGGTCTGCGTGTCAGTGAGCTGATTAGTCTGAGGGTACAGCAGCTCAACCTTTCAGCTGCTGTTTTGCGCGTTGTTGGTAAAGGTAATAAGGAGCGTATGCTGCCGATCGGCGACCTGGCAGTCGAACAGCTGGAATATTATTTGCAGTCGGCGCGGCTTGAGCTGCTAAAAACCAGAGAGGGCACCGATTTTCTTTTTGTTACTCGGCGTGGTGCCGGTCTGACGCGGCAGGCGTTTTGGTACCGAGTAAAAAAATATGCGCTGGAAGCCGGTATTCGGGGTGCTCTGTCCCCACATACATTGAGGCATGCATTTGCTACACATCTGGTTAATAATGAGGCAGACCTTCGTGTGGTGCAGATGCTGCTTGGTCACAGTAGTATCTCGACTACGCAGATTTATACCCATGTGGCGGCCGAGAGATTGAAATCACTTCACTCGGAACACCATCCCCGCGGTTAGGACGCAACGGTGGTTAGGACGCAACGGTGGTTAGGACGCAACGGTGGTTAGGACGCAACGGTGGTTAGGGCGCACGTGGTTCGGACGCACGTGGTTCAGACACAACGGCGGTTAGGACGCAACCGTGGTTAGGAAGTAATGGTGGTTTACATGGAATGTTGGTTAACACAGATAGTAGGCAACAGACGGTACCGTGGTGAGTTAAAGGTACCGGGGGCTCATGGCATCAACTGGCAGATTCGGACGTTATATTGGTACCGTCAGGATTGTTCCCGGCAATGGTGACCTGAAACGGCTGAACCGTCCCCGGTCAATGCGGTCTATGAGATACGGGCTCGTGGCAGAATTGTCTAACGACAGACGGCCAGGCACTCTTTTCGGACAAACCCGGCGTGAAATCTGATGTCGGTCACAACCTGAGTACACAGGAACAGGCATGAAATTAAATCGAATTCTGGCTTCACTCTGCATTTGTTGCATCGCCGGTATGGCAACGGCTCAGGATGAAAAGACTCCCGAACAGCAATTGCGTGAATCGCTCGCCGAGTTGGCACCTGATTTACCCGTCACCGCCATAGCGGAGTCGCCATTGCCGGGTGTTTATGAGGTGGTCAGCGAAGGGCAGATCTACTATCTGACGCCAGATGGGCGGTTTATGGTTGAAGGAAGCATTATTGACCTGGAAAATCGTGTGAATCTAAGCGAGCAGCGTCGCGGCAATCTGCAACTGGCGCTGATACACGAAGTGCCGGAAGATCAGATGGTCGTGTTTAATAACGAATCAAACGATGCGACTCGATGGATAACCGTGTTTACCGATACGGATTGTGGCTTTTGCCAGAAACTGCACCGAGAGATCGACATGATCACTGATGCAGACATTAAAGTCAGGTACCTGATGTTCCCGCGTGCGGGTATGGAATCCGCGTCATTTCGAGAGTTGCAAAGCGTGTGGTGTGCTGCTGATCAGCAAGAGGCAATGACCGCAGCGAAAACCGGTGGCTCGGTTGCGGAGGCTACTTGCGACAATCCCATTCAGTCTCATGTAGATCTGGCGGGCAGGGTTGGCCTGCGTGGAACGCCGCTTATCTATCTCGATGACGGAACCAAGATTCCTGGCTACAGACCGGCCAATGAGCTGATACAAATGATTAACGATAGCGAACCAATGGCTATGAAATAACGGCCTGTTCGATAATAGCTGCTGACGCGCGCCGCAATCGACGGTGTGCGTTAGTAAAGTGCTACCTAAGCCGAAACCGGTGTCTCCAGTGCTGCAACAGCCGGAACCGCCAGCTGTACCTCTTTAAACCGCAGTGCCCGTCCTGTATCAAGTCAGTACGCATCACGGTGAGTTGAAGGTCTGGTCAGCCTTAAATCGATACCAGTTTGCAGGGCTCAAGCACATTCAATGCGAGGCAGGATATCGCAGATGATTTTCTGGCTCAGGCAATGAAATCGGGCAGTAAACTGCTGCGAAGCCTCGCGATCATATCTTTCAGCCGCAGCTTTCTTTTTTTCATTCGGCTGATTGTCAGCTGGTCTGTTCCGGGGCTGCAGGTTAGCAACGCGACATCCTTATCCAGTTCGGCGTGCTCATTTTCAAGCCTGATCAACAGCTGTTGGCGCTCCTGTCGTTCGATGTCGTCGATATTGCTCATTTAGTTACCGAGAAGGGGCTGGCGGACGCGAAGTTTAGGCCAGAAACCACAAAATTAATATCCCGGCACGGCGTTCGCGATGATAAAACGCTGTCGATCGTACCGGGTCGTTGCCATTCGTACGTGCTTGCTGATTACATGTACCTGCGCTTTTAAAACCGCGGCTCGCTGTGCGTGTGTGAGTCATTGCGTTTCAATCAGTGCAATAGTCGTTGCATCAGCCAGGCGCTTCTCTTTGCTCTAGCATTGCTCTAGTCATTGCTCTAGTCATTGCCCTAGTCATTGCGCGGGGTAGCTGCAAAGTGGTTTACTATTGCTCATTTTGCTTCCAGCGTCCACAAACCCGTGTGATTGCCGCAACACTCAGGTCCAAATGAATTTTAACTCACCTCGAACTATCGGCGCTGATCAGTTGCCGACGGCTCGATTCAAGACAGTACCGGAGGATTTCGTTGTCGATGAAATTCTTGGTTTCGAACCCTCAGGACAAGGGGAGCATATCTGGATTCAGGTTCGAAAAACGGGATGCAACACACGGGATCTTGTAGATAAATTTGCAGACATTACCGGGGTGGCGTCTCGCGACATTGGATACTCGGGTTTAAAGGACAAGAATGCAGTGACCACGCAATGGTTTAGCATTCGCCAGCCTT
Organism: uncultured Granulosicoccaceae bacterium; assembly: GCA_937957915.1. GTDB lineage: Bacteria > Pseudomonadota > Gammaproteobacteria > Granulosicoccales > Granulosicoccaceae. Next base: position 14,459 of record CALGNZ010000149.1, read on the forward strand.
TGCAGGCCACGTTGCCAGCAGAGGTTGGTCATATTGATGGCATAGAGTTACTGCGAACCGAGCGCAGTGACCGAAAACTTCGCACTGGCAGTCACCGAAGCAATCGGTTCGTTATTGTGTTAAGAGAACTAACCGGTGATCGTCAACCGGTCGAAGTACAGATAAATAAAGTTGTACAGCATGGTTTTCCAAATTACTTCGGCCATCAACGATTTGGCCATGACGGTCGCAACCTTATTGCAGCCCGGTCAATGTTTCAAAGTAAGCGCAAAAAGGTTACCCGATTTAAGCGTGGCCTCTATTTGTCTTCCGCGAGGTCCTGGCTTTTTAACCAGGTTCTGGCACGGCGTGTTGAAGAAGATAGCTGGTTAACTGTGCACACCGGCGATGTTTGCATGCTCGACGGCAGTCGCAGTGTTTTTCAGGCCGATGATTCGCAAGCTGGTTTGCAGGCGCGCCATGATGAGCACGATCTTCATCTGACCGGCCCATTGGCAGGCAGCGGCGAAAGCCTTGCCTCTTTTGACATACTTGAGCTAGAGCAACAATGTATGCAGGAAGAAACCATTTTAGTTAATGGTTTGATCAGCGCAGGGCTAAAACAAGAGCGCCGAGCATTGCGGGCGCTTGCTGAAGGTCTGCAATTTGAATGGGTTGATGAGCAGACACTGCGGTTAAGTTTTAGTTTGGCACGTGGTGTTTACGCAACTGCTTTGCTGCAGGAGTTAGTTGAAATTGTAGAATAGTTGCTCGCTACACCAGGTGATTGCCACCGATTGTCCGCTTGCAAAAAGTTCTGTTGCGTACAGCTCTGTTTTACACAAATTTCAAACTCGAGGCGCTATGAATAAAGAGATAGAGAATGAATTGGTGGGGTAAGCTTCTTGGCGGTGCTTTTGGTTTTTTAATTGGGGGGCCGATAGGTGGATTGATCGGTGCTGTGCTTGGCCACAACTTTGATGCCGGGCTCAAGCGTTTAAACCATGAAAGCGATGAAGATATGTCGCCCGGAGCGCAGGAACGCGTTCAGGCAACTTTTTTTACCGCCACATTTGCCACTATGGGTCATCTGGCCAAGGCTGATGGCAAGGTCACCCGTGATGAAATAAGAATGGCCGAGAGTGTGATGAGCCAGATGCAGTTAACGCCAGAACAAAAGCGTGTTGCAATCGATTTATTTCAACAGGGAAAAGATCCATCCTACGATGTAAAAGCGGTAGTCGAACAGTTTCGTATAGAGTGTCGCAGGCGCACGAACCTGATGCGTATGTTTGTCGAAATACAACTGCATGCTGTGTATGCCGATGGCACATTGCACCCTGCTGAAGAGAAGTTGCTGGGGGAAATTTGCGATACCCTGAAATTTCCGAAATTCATGCTGCGCCAAATGGAGATACTGGTGCGTGCGGGCAGGCACTCCGGGCCAGCTGGAGATAGCGGCAATCAAGGCAGAAGGCCGGCTCAGTCTGCAGGTCTTTCCCTGTCCGAGGCCTACCAGTTACTGGGTATAGACAAAACAGCGGATAAAGCGGTGGCCAAGCGCGCTTATCGGAAGCTGATGAGCCAGCACCATCCAGATAAGCTGGTGGCGAAAGGCTTGCCTCCCGAAATGATAAAAATCGCGACTGAAAAAACGCAGGCAATTAAGGCCGCATACGATCTGGTTAAAGAGCGCCGCGGCTGGTAACCCGGGCGGAGTTTCAGCTAACAAATTTATAAACGCCCGATGTTTCAGGGTTTAAAAATTTTCGGGCGCATATTAAAGTGACCGGGCTTGTTAGCTGCGAGAACACGCAGTACGCGCCAGGGCGTAATCTTCTGCTCGTGTATCCTGTCGGGTGCAGCTGATCAGGAAACGCTACTCTTTCAGCCGGGGCATCAGCATAACCAGATTGCAGGGGCGGGTGCGATTGTCCAGTTGTTCGGAAATTAGTGCCGTCCATGCGGTTTTGCAGGCGCCTGGAGATCCCGGTAGTACAAACAGATAGGTCGCGTTGGCAACGCCGGCCAATGCTCTTGATTGCAGGGTTGAGGTTTTAATGTCCTCATAAGACAGCACTCTGAACATTTCGCCAAAGCCCTCAATCTCTTTGTCGAGCAAAGGTGCAATGGCCTCCGGTGTACCGTCGCGTCCGGTAACCCCGGTGCCACCGGTACTTAGCACGACATCAATTGTGGCATCGGCGATCCAGCTGCTAACCGCCGCCCGAATCTGATAAATATCGTCTTTGACAATGGTTTTGTCGACACACTGGTGGCCGGTGTCTTCGACTGCCTGCCTGAGCCAGTTGCCCGATTTGTCATCGGATTCTGTGCGGGAATCGGAAACAGTCAGGACAGCGATATTTAGTGACTTGAATTGAGCGGGTTCACTCATAAGCAGGATCCAAACGTAAGTGTAGGGGGATTGTGTTTATATTAACTGGATGTGTAGGAGTCCAGTATGCCGGGCAGAGCCTCTGCTACTGGACTTCTGCCACGCAGACTCCCAGTCTACTGTATTATTCCGGATCTGCGTATTGCGCAAACACTGTCATCACTACGAGATCACCTTTAGCTATGTCCGAGCGTCTGCAAAAACTAATGGCGCGAGCCGGATTGGGTTCGCGACGCTCGCTGGAAGCGGATATAACCGGAGGTGAGGTTTATCTGAATGCGCAGTTGGCAAAGCTCGGAGATCGGGCCCAGGTGGGCGACAGAATTCGCTATGGTCTGCGCCGTTATCGAGTGGTTTTATCATCTAGTCCGGATTTCCGTTTAATCGCCTACCACAAGCCGGAGGGTCGGGTCACCACGCGCTCTGACGAGCAAAACCGCCCAACCGTATTCGAACACCTGCCCCGGCTTAAAGACTCGCGGTGGATCGCCGTTGGCAGGCTGGATATCAATACCAGTGGTCTGTTGTTGTTTACCACCAGTGGTGATCTTGCACACAAGCTCATGCACCCTTCTTCAGAAATAGAACGCGAGTATTCCTGTCGGATACGCGGGCCGGTCAGCGAAGAGCATTTAAAAGCGCTGCAGGAAGGCGTTGAGCTTGATGATGGGCCAGCCAAATTTCAACGCTGCTGGTTCGATGGTGGAACCGAAAATAATCAGTGGTACCGAGTGGTTCTCAGTGAAGGTCGAAATCGTGAAGTGCGGAGGATGTGGACAGCGCTCGGGTATCAGGTGAGTCGACTTATCCGGGTGCGCTATGGGCCGGTTGAACTGCCAGCGTATGTTCGAGCCGGTAAGTTCGTTGATGTCGACGATAATCTGGTCACCGAGTTGCAGAAGATGACCGGCCTGACTCCGAAAAAAACCAGTCCCCGCAAGCAAGCTCGCGGTGAGCCTGCCATGGATGAGCGCAGTGACAGTCGTGGAGAGCCCCGTGGCGGAAAAGACAGCAAAGCGCGGCATACCGGCGGTCGACCAGCTCGGGAGAAGCCGGGCTTCGAATCCCCGGATTCGACATCTGAACTAAAACTTGTGCCTGAAACAGCACCTCGCAGCCGCGGGCGCAAGCCTGGTGGTCCAGGTCGCAGTTCGCCGCGTGGCAACGCGCGGGCAGGAGCAGGTGGTGGGCGCCGGCGGGTAGGTCGGCGTTAGAGGGGAGATGCCCGTGGCAGGTTTAGTGTGTTTTCCAATGGGTTTGCAAGTAGGGCATCTCTGCCTGGCAGTGCTCTGTGCGCTATCCATGGCGCGCCGACCTACTCCCTCGATCAATCTCAAAACTGATTAAACGCAGGTAGAGCAGGGCAAGAGTGCAGCTGCAATTGCTCGCTTGTTATCGATCAGTGTCGTGACATTTGAACAACTAACAATGTGCTTTAAATGATTGTCCTGAAGTATGCACAAGGCAGGGCCGCTTTCCAGGTTCGGTAATTCGGGGTACGCAGCAGGCAAAAAAAAGCCCAACTGCAAACAGCTGGGCGATTTTTGGCGGAGAGAGAGGGATTCGAACCCTCGATACGCGTAAACGTATACACACTTTCCAGGCGTGCTCCTTCAGCCACTCGGACACCTCTCCGGAACCTGGTTGAAACCGGGCCTTGCGGCACCAGCATCATTTAATAGTTACCACTTAATACAACGATTTCCTTAACTGATTATAGTACTACTTTGCTGCTGTTTGCGTTGCCAGTTACTGAACTGCTATTTTCCGTCACTGCCCCTGGGGGTGTAAATAGGTGACGGGAAAGAGGCGACGTTGTCGGCCATCTCTGCAATTTTTGGTGTGCCGCGCTTTTCAACCTCGTCAATTCGGATGACAGCATGCATTGGAATGATTGTGCGGGCGACGCCTTCGAACTCACTCTTCAGCTTTTCTTCCGATGGATCGACGACGACTGTCGTGTGCTCATCGAACAGCAAATCTTCCAGTACCACGAAGCCGTAGAGCTCGCCCTGAAAAGCATCTTTAGCGTACAGTTCATAAATCTTGTCCTGGCTGACAAATCGTACGCGATAAACGTGTTCTTTCGGCATGTTACAGGCTCTGGTGCGGCTAGAGTAAATTCGTCAGCAGACTCGGCGGGCGATAATACCACAACCTATGTTAGTTGGAAGCTGAATGTTCGTCGTATAGTGATGGCGCTCCATAAACCCGGCAGTGCGCTGTTACCTTCCCGGTAACTTTCAGCGACCGCCAGGTTTTTTTAGAGCGCAAATACTTTGCTGCGGGCGCTGTCTTTCAACGACCTGTTGCGATCATACCTCGGTCGATATCGATGCCTTATTTGCCCTTGCCAATCAAAGATCTGTCTGGAGATCTCGCTCCTTCCACAAAACCCCTGTTCTCGGGCCGGTTACCGAACCACCGTTGATATCGGTTCGACATCCAGTCGCACGATTGAGTCGTCATCGCCGAACACGGCGGGGTAGTGTTGCCGCACAAGCGGGTCGTGGCCAGGGATAATATGGTCGATCGAGGTGGCCAGTGTTTTCAGTCGATTGAAGCCGCTTAGCATGTCTTCCATGTCAACTACAATTGGAAATGCCTTGCCGGTCAGAAAATTTTCGTAGTAGTGACTGGCGTCTGATGCCAGCACAACATTGCCACGATTGGTGTTTACTCTGACACACTGCAGGCCTCGGCTGTGGCCCCCCAGCAGGTGGACTTCTATGCCCGGTGCAACCTGCCCGGAGCCCCGATGAAAAACCACCCTGCCTGCAAACAGATGACGAACCATGTCGCAAACATGCTCGCCGGTGAACGGGTACTTCAGCACGTCGTGGCACATGCACGGGCCGGTAGCATAGCTCATCTCCTGCTCCTGAAGATGAAAGCGTGCGTTTGGAAATGAATTCAGGTTGCCAGCGTGATCGTAGTGCAGGTGTGTGACGATTATCGTATCAATCGTGTCTGGCTGTACGCCAAATCTTTTGAGTAACTCGGCGGGTTCTTCAGTTACCGGGCGCTGGCGGGCGATGCCTTCCTTGCTATCGTAGCCGGTATCAATAAGTACCGTGCGTGATCCGTTCTTTAGTAACCAGATGAAGTAATCCATGTCATGTGGTGCGCTGTGATTATCGTCGAAAAGAAACGATTCATTGCGGGTCCGGCCACTGCGATCGGCGTACTTTAGGGCGTAAATTTCCCACGTATCAGACATGGTGATGTTGCTCCGAACCGTTAAGTTTTAATTAAAAAAGTACCGCTGTGTATGCATCTTTATTCGTTACGACGATTGTATGATTGCGGTAAATTTGGCTCGGTGTCAATGGCTTTGCCAGTTTAATCAAGCGCTGTTAGCTGTCGATAGCGTACAGAGATTGTGTGGTCGCGGACTGATAGATTGCTGCCTCCAGTTCAACGTTGCGCATATACTCGGCGGCGGTATTTTGCAGTGTTGTGCCTTTTAGCAAATGATTAACAACGTGCCTTTGCAACAGGTATACGCAGTCGCCGCCAAAGTCATGGTCGTTAAATTCATAGGGGTGAATATTGCTGCTCAACTCACCTTTTTGACGAATATGAATTTGTCCATTGCCATCAAGAGACAGGCTGGCGTCAGACCCTTCTATGGTCATTGTGCCCATTGTCAGCCGGGTGTTTTCTGCCGCATGATCCAGCAGACGGTTGCCATCAAAGTGGGCTCTTAACCCGCAGGGATAGTGAAATACGAAGTAGCCGGTATCCTCGCCATTGATCACCGGGTTTAGCTTTTGCAGGTCGGCGTATACCGCAGATGGCTCGCCAAACAAAAAGCGAAAAACATCAACCCAGTGTATACCGGTTTCGTGAATTAAAAATTTTGGCATCTCGCGAAAGTAAGGCTGCCGGTCCAGATAGGCGTCGGGTCCTTGTCCGTCACCCGGTCTGAGTTTGAAGTGTACGTTGTAGATCTTGCCGAGTGCGCCATCATCGATGATCGATTTGATTTGTGTGTACCACGGCTGGAAGCGAAAGTTCTCATGTACAAGCAATGTCTGCTGGTGTTGTTCTACCAGTGAGATTGCCTCACGTGCCTGATTCAGATTTTCGCAAAAGGGCTTCTGGCAAATAAGGGTGGCGTTGGCTGCAGTTGCGGTAAGGGTACATAGCTGCTGAATCAGTGAAAGGTGTGTTGTGGGTGGTGTAATGATATCAATAATATCGACAGTACCGGATAAACGGTCTGAGGCCAGTGCGTCTTGCAGCGTTGCAAAAATTTGTACACCCACAAAGTGCTGTGCAAGCGCTTGGTGCCTTGAGCGATCTTGTTCAACAATGGCAACTAATTCGGTATCGGCAAGGCGCTGCCAGGCACGCAGTTGAAACTGTGCAAAGTACCCGGCACCCACCGCGATTACCCGCAGTTTTGTATTCACAATAGGTAGCTCGGTGTCAGGCGCCGAGGCAACTCTGAATGGTGCTGGCTATGTCATCGGTGCCAGCGGTGCCGCCGATATCTCTTCCTTTACCCTTTTCCATACCCGTGGCCTGCATGACTGCGTCGCGCAGATTTTCACCACAGGTGGCGGCAGCAGGGCATTGATTGTTGTCACCCAGATACTCAAGCATCATGGCCGCGGACAGTACCATGGCAGATGGATTGGCCAGGCCCTTACCGGCAATGTCTGGTGCGCTGCCATGACAGGGTTGAAACACGGCATGATCGAGCCCGATATCCGCAGATGGAGCAAGGCCGAGGCTGCCCATTAATCCGGCGCCGAGGTCAGACAAAATATCGCCGAACATGTTTTCTGTCACCATGACATCGAAGTCCCAGGGTGACTGCACCATTTTCATCGCCACCGCATCGACATACATGGCACTGGGTTCAATGTCCGGGTAGTCCGCTGCGCACTCGTTGAAAATTTCGCGGAAAAACCAGAACGACCGAAACACATTGGCTTTATCAACACACATCAGTTTGCCCGGGCGATTTAGTCTTTTGGCACGTTGCTGGGCGAGTTTGAAGCTGAAGTCGAAGAGCTTTTTCGACACTTCACGGGTAATTCGCAGAGTTTCGGTTGCATACTCGTTATCGACCACCACGCCTTCGTCTTTGTGCGCGAACAGGCCCTCGATCGATTCCCGAACCAGCACAAAATCGAGTGTTGCAGCACGCTCATCGGACAGTACCCGAGGCCCCCGGGGGAAGGTAAATACCGGGCGAACACCCGCAAACAGTCCGAGCTCGAAGCGCAGATCGATTTGCGGCACCATTTCAGTGCCATCTGGTTTTCGAATGTGCGGCAGGCCCATGGCTGATAGTAAAATGGCATCGCAATCTCGGGCTGCACGGACCGATTCTGCGGGAAGTGACTCGCCGCTTTGTTCGTAGTGGGCGGCACCCGCTGGTAGAGAGGTGAATGACAAGTCAAATTTTTTCTGATTTGCTGTCGCGTGTTTCAGCAATTCCACCGTGGGTTGCATGATCTCCGGGCCAATGCCATCCCCGTCGAATACAGCAATCTTGAATGTTGTCATGGGTTCTCTTCTTATTAGCAGCAGGATAATTATGGCCACATCCGTAACAGCGGGCAATCGCTGATTTGGGCGCATAGGTGCTGTATTAGCGGGCCTGTCATGACAACTGGAAAAAACCGGCTCTTGGACTACTGAGCAGCCGGCAGTGTTTTCTGCAAGCAAACTGTCTGCTGTGTAATGAAAAGTGTAAAGAAAAAGAAACAACTAGTTTTCTTTCACTTACATACACAATGGTGAGAACTTACATTAAGTTGTGAAAATAACGCGGTGGCACGCAAAGAAGCCATCGTGGTACAACGTTGTTCAACGTCATGAGTGACGCGTAAAACGGCAGGGAATAAGCCGTTGCTAAATTATAAATCGGGAATGGGTGTGTTAAATGTTTGAGTCGGTAGAAGCACCGGTTTTATCGCGGTGCAACAATGTTGTCGTGTTCGGGTCTGGTGGTCAAAGTCAGTGCGAGCAGTCGGTTGAGAGCTCGCTTGGCAGGCTCGCTGACGGGGGAGCCATTGGCACTTATCGTTTCCACGATGCCGGTCAGGCAGACACCAACGATGCGTTTATTGCCCTGGCAAACATTTTTATATTCTTAGTAGATAAGAACCAACTTGAGTCTGCAGTTTCCAGACGACTGGCATTTATGGCGCTTAGACGGAGTGTTGGCGGTGACGCGCTCGTGATACCGGTGCTGGTTGAGGCAAACGTAAAGTTTGAAGAATCCGCACTGGCATTCTTAAAGCCAATAGATCTGGTGTGCAGCAAGAGCAGCCTAACCGCGATAAATTCGCTGGAAGTGCAGGTGAGAGATTTTGCCAACAAAAACCAGGTCGCAGGAAATTCACTGCCCCAGGTTTTACCAATAGCTGCGGCATCGCAAATTGCTGAAGCCGTCGATCCGCTGCCTTGTCATATGAGTGCCTATGACACTTTTATAGAGCAGTTGATTGCGCGATTGCAAATGATGCGAATGAACGATCGCAGACGCAATCTAAATCTGTTTTCGGAAGCCTTATTGCAGGTGCTGGGTGCGGAAATGGTTTACTGCTACCTGCGCAGTAAAAACGGGGACCTTCACTTGTACGAGGCAGACTCATGCAAGCCAATACACAACTGCTCAGCGAATACGGTGCACAGCGTGTTGGAAGAAGCACTTGAGGGGTACTCGGAGCAACTGGGCAAACGTTCCCTGCATTTACAAAATTTCCTGCCGCAACTGGTTACCGCTAATGGCAAGGAAATCGAATGCATGGTTATCGTTAATGAACGGCTGCCAAACTGCGGTGTGTTCATTGCGGTGGAGCGCGGATCAAACCGGTATCCACTGACTGAAATTCTAAGTAACGTTATAAATACATTGCACGATGCTCTTGCATGGGCGCGGTTTGAAACCTTCGAGAAGCTCAAGGCACGTGTCTATGACTCTTTGAAGCGTACCTATCGCTTTGTCAGCAAAGACATGTACGAGGATCGACTTCGAATTTTTAACAATCAACTGAAAAACCTGGGCGTGCACTTTGAGCCCATGTTTCAGTTTGACCGGGTTTCCGAGCGGGTTGATATATACGCCTATGAAGCACTGGCCAGAGAGCATGCTGATGCCAATTCAGCACCTGTTGAGGTTTTTAATACCGCTAGTCTATGGGGTATGGGCTTTCAGTCACAACTCGACTGCACACTGCTGGACATCACCTTAACGGCCTACAGTGATCAACTCAGTCGATCGGGTATTACAGACTCTGCGGTCATTACACCGTTGTCGTTAAATGTGTACCCGGCAACGCTCAGAACGCCTCGATACCGTGAACTGTTATACAAGCTTCTGACGGAGAGTCCGGTGTTACGTGGGGAGCACTTGATTATGGAAGTATCCGAAAAAACTGTAGTGACTCCGGAACTGCAAAGCGAAGCACGCAAGCAACTCGAAGAGTATCGTTCAGTTGTGGCACAGCTGTCAGAGTTGACGGGTGTTCGTTTTGCCATCGATGATTTTGGTGTCGGTAACGCTTCGTTGTCGAGACTCGATAGTCTCAAGCCTAACTATGTGAAAATCGACAGAGATATATTGTCATTCGATACCGATATGGCCAATGCACTGATACGCTACCTGTTGAAGAGTCAGCATGAGCGTGGTACCTCTGTCATTCTGGAAGGCGTGGATATTCACAGTAATTTGTCATTGAGTGAAATCGTCAATGACATTGGAGTCGTGATAATACAAGGTCACAGTCTCAGCAAAGCGGTCAGTCGCATTGATCCGCAATGGGAGCGTGACGTCTGTCAGCGCGTTGAAACAGAGCTTGGCTGGACAGTCGCTGCTACAAGCGATGGTGCCCCGCTTTCTCCTCAAAACAGCGCTCCTCAAAACAGCGCTCCGCAAAACGGTTTGCTCCACTAGTTTCGTGTGTGTAGGGGTGCGGCTCGTTCGCACCAGGGGATCAAGGGCGCTCTGCGCCCTTTCCTTTTTATGGTTCTTTGATTCAGTGTCCTGTTCTCATCTGCCATAGCAGTGCTTTTCCTCTCTGGTCTTTAAGTAGAGCGTGAAGTAGCCGCGTGCCTGCAGGCAATCCTAAGTCGTGCGATTGCTGTTTGTGATTCCTTTGCTTTAACGCTGGCCGAGATTTGCTATGATCGGACCGGAGATAGCCATTTTGCCCTGGGCGATGAGCTTTCTGCTTCCATTGAGGAAACTGCCAACCCTGACTATTCATTCGGTGGCATGAATCGCCATTGACGTGAAAGAGGTCAGGCTGATAATCGGAACTACAGGAACAGTCACTTATGAACAGCTCCCTGTCACATACATCTTTACTGCGCACTTCATTGGCAACAGGCGTGTTTGCTTTAACCCTGTTGTCGTCTGCTTCCACTTTTGCCGCGGATGTTACGCTCCGCGTATCGTTACAATTACCGTTGAAAAGTCACCTTGGTCAAAACCTGGTGTTGTTTGAATCAGAGGTTGAGGAAAAGTCTTCAGGAGCAATCGATGTAGAAATCTACGATTCCGCTCAACTCTATAAAGACAAAGAGGTGCCGGCGGCAGTGGGGTCCGGGTCGATCGAAATGGGGGTGGCATCGTTGACGCGCTATGTTGGCGATGTACCGGCGGTAGATATATTTTATCAACCGTTTTTATTTGATAACGAAGAAAAAGTTCGTAAGGCGGTGGCCAGAGATTCAGCGGTGCGCGCACCGCTCGATAAAGCCATTGAAGGAACCGGTTCTACGGTTTTGTGGTGGCAGGCCTATGGTGGAGCCATCATGTTATCCAAAGGCGCGCCGGTCAAATCCCCGGCCGATATGACCGGTAAAAAGGTCAGGGTGTTTGGTAAAACCCTGGGTGATTTCGTCACTGCAACCGGTGGTGCACCAACACTGATATCAGGGTCTGAGCAATACCTGGCCTATCAGCGAGGAACCGTTGACTACGGTATGACCGGCGTATCCGGTGTAAAGTCGCGCAAGCTGTGGGAGGTGATGGACACTATTTCTGTTACCAATCACGCGGACATCGAGTTTGTCGTTGTGGTGAATACCGAATTCTGGAATTCACTGAGTGATGAACATAAGTCGATTGTTGAGGCCGCTGCTATCAAAGCCGAACTGGATGTACGCGATCGCGTCGCACAAATTGAAGCCGATGCGTATGCGGCAGCCGAGGAAAATGGCATGAGTGTTTACAAGCCGAACGCTGAAGAGCTGGCTGCATGGAGGGAAGCCAGTCAGCCTGTCTACGACGATTTCATTAAGAACTCGGGTGAGTTGGGAGCCGAGGTGTTAAAGGCGGCGCAGGGCTTGTAGAACCTGTAGCAGAAAAAAAGTGCCCGATCCATAGCGTCGGGCCGTCATTGTTAATGAATGCAGGTCAGATGCGAATACTCATTGAAAAAGTAGCAGCGGTATGTGCTGGCGTGGCATCCATTCTTTTTGTGTTGGCGGGTGTCATGCTCACCTACGAAGTGGTGGCGCGTTACTTTTTTACGCGCCCCACGCGCTGGGCGGCAGAGCTATCACAAATGTGTTTGATCTGGGGTTCCCTGCTGGCAATGGCCTGGCTGTTGAAAAAGCGTCAGCATATCCAGGTAGACGCGGTTGTCAGACTGTTGCCAGACTCTGTCGCAAGCGTTATCGATAGAATGGTAATGCTGGTGATTGCTGTTTTTTCGGTGGTGGTTTGCTGGTACGGTTTTGAAATCTTTTACGACTCTTTTAGTCGCGGGCGCACGACAGGAAGCTTGTTGAATATACCTATCTGGATAGTTGAACTCGCGGTGCCGGCCGGGTTTGCATTATTAACGTTGCAATCGCTATTAGAAGCGTTCAAGCGCAACCATTCGTCTGACCACCCATCTTCGACGGGTAACGATTCAGTTGCTGACGCTGCCGGCACCACCGGAAGAGCGCTATGACAGTTGTCATCATCCTCGCTTGCCTGTTTACTCTGCTGCTGGCCCGTGTGCCTGTTGCTTTTGCATTGGGGTTTCTCGGCTTATCGATGTTACTGGTGGGCGGGTTTTCGCCACTGATGGCACCGCAGGCGGTGCTGTCGACACTGGATGGGTTTATTCTGCTTGCGGTGCCATTGTTTCTGTTGATGTCAAATATACTGCTGAAGGCGGGGGTTGGTTCTGATTTGTTTAATGCGGTGCAGGCCTGGGTTGGACATTGGCCCGGTGGATTGGCAGTAGCCACTATTATTTCTTGTGCATTCTTTGCGGCGATTTCCGGTTCTTCCGTTGCGACTGCCGCAACCATCGGTACAGTGGCTATTCCGGAGATGATCTCCAGAGGCTATCACAAACACTTTGTCTATGGTTTGCTTGCTGCCGGTGGCACACTGGGTATCCTGATTCCGCCTTCCATCCCGATGATTGTCTATGGGTTTGTAACCGAAGAATCAGTGATTGCACTTTTTCTGGCCGGTATCGGGCCGGGTATTGTGCTGGTGGTGCTCTTTATTGTGTTTTCGATGTTTTATGCACGCTTTATCAACCAGTTTAAAAATGAACAGAAAGCCGACCGACGTGAGCGCCTCAGGCTAACCATCAGAGCGTTGCCATCGCTGGCAATAGCGCTGTTGATCATTGGTGGAATCTATTCCGGCGCGTTTACACCAACAGAGGCTGCGGCCATCGGTTTCGCTGCTGCATTGGTTACTGGTGCACTGGTATTGCGAACGCTGACTTGGCGTGGCTTTAAAGAGGCGGCTCATGAATCCATGGTTACAACCGTGGCCATTTTGCTAATTATTGCCGGTGCAAAAATATTTGGTAAGGCGATTGCGCTCTATCGCATACCGCAGGAGATATCAGTTTTTATCAGTCAGAACTTCGATACACCACTGACGTTTATAGTTGTGGTCAGCGTTGTACTACTGTTGATGGGACTGGTATTTGAAGCGTTGTCGATGGTATTGATAATGACTCCCGTATTGCTGCCTGGCGCAATGGGGCTCGGTTTTGACCCAATCTGGTTCGGTATTTTTATGGTGATACTGGTTGAGTGTGCGTTAATCACACCGCCAGTAGGATTGAACCTGTATGTCATTCAGTCAGTGGCCAAAGCGCCGCTGTTTGATGTGTCGCGCGGGGTGCTGCCGTTCCTTGTCTTGATGTTGCTGACAGTCGCCTTGCTCTACCTGTACCCGGATTTAGCTTTGTACATACCTTTCAAGATGTAGCCAAAGCACAAGCAGCCATTGCCCGGTCCTTTCAAAATGAAGGTCCCGGCAGTGATGCCATGGAGGCGGATGTGCCTAGCGCTTATGCCACGACAGCGCACCGCTCGCCGGGGCGTGATCTCCTGACCTGCACTATTCACGAGGCGACCAACAGAATGAAACGAAAGTCTATCTATACAGCTCCGGACTGACTGGCAGGACCTGCAGAAAACTTAGCAGTATGTCTATTCGACGCCAGAAGAAAATCCCCATGAATAGTGCAGGCTAGCCATGCTTGGCAGGTAAAATCTGCTTGCGCATTTCGTCGAGATCGGCATGTCGTATGTCGCGCCCCTCAACCAGATAGATTACATACTCGCAGATATTACAGGCATGGTCTGCTATGCGTTCCAGTGACCGTGCACACCAGCTCATATTCAGTGCATGGCTGAGTAGTGCAGGGTGCTCCATCATGTGCGAAATTAGCAGTCGCGAAAGATTGGCATACTCGGTGTCGATCGCTTCGTCTTTTGCAGCTGTGCTGAAGGCGGCTTCAACGTCCATTCTGGTAAAGGCATCAAGTGCCTCTCTGAGCATGGTTTTGACATGGTCACCGAGGTGCCGCAGGTCTTTGTAGTAGTGTGGCATGTCTGTTTCTTCAGCCATTTGCAGGCTGATGCGTCCCAGTTTTTCTGCTTCGTCGCCAATGCGCTCGAGATCAGAGATGGTTTTGATGATCGCCAGTACCATGCGCAAATCACTTGCGGCTGGCTGTCTGCGGGCCAGAATTCGAGTGCACTCACGATCGATTTCGAGTTCCAGCTTATTGACCGTTTTGTCGTCCTCGCAAACTTTGGTGCCAAGCTCGGTGTTCATCGTCAGCAGCGCTTCCAGTCCGTCGCTTACCATCGACTCAACCAGACCGCCCATGGTCATCACCTTGTGCTTTACATCGTTGAGTTCGACGTCAAACTGGTGGTTGGTGTGTCCTTCCGGATTGAATTGTTTCATCGCTTTACCCAGTTATCGGTTTGAGAGTCATGTCTGACTGTCTGTATTAGTCGCAGGTTCGGTCAGCAGGCAGGTCAATTTGCGCAACTGACGGCCTTCCATTTATGGTTTTTAACCGAAACGGCCGGTTATGTATTTCTCTGTAAGCTCATGTCTTGGATTGGTAAATATGTCAGCGGTATGGCCAACTTCAACCAGTTTGCCGAGGTGAAAGTACGCCGTTCGCTGTGACACTCTGGCCGCCTGTTGCATTGAGTGCGTAACAATTGCAATAGCATAGTTTTCACTCAGCTCGTTGATCAGTTCTTCAATTTTTGCTGTGGCGATGGGGTCGAGTGCCGAGCAGGGTTCGTCCATCAGTATAACTTCCGGGCTACAGGCAATGGTACGCGCGATGCACAAGCGCTGCTGCTGCCCACCTGACAAACCTGTTCCAGGCGCATCGAGGCGGTCCTTCACTTCCTCGAAAATACCCGCCTTTCGCAGGCTGGTAATAACGATGTCATCCAGTTCTGATTTGTTGCGGCTTAAGCCGTGCAATCTCGGTCCGTAGGCTACGTTTTCATAAATCGACTTGGGGAACGGGTTAGGCTTTTGGAAGACCATGCCAACACGTGCTCTTAGCAGAACCGGGTCGGTATCTCTGCCATAGATGTCTTCACCATCGAGTGTCAATTCACCCGTGACCTTGCAAATGGGTATCGTGTCGTTCATCCGGTTCAGGCAACGTAGCAGCGTGGATTTGCCACAGCCTGAAGGTCCGATCATCGAGATGACCTCATTGTTTGCAATATCCAGATCAACGCCGAATATGGCCTGTTTGTCGGCATAAAAAACATCGACGCCGGTGGCCGACATCTTGGGATTGTCTACCCGCGTTTTACCAACGGTGTCGCCAAGCGATGCGACTATTTCCTCGATCGATTGCTCCTTTGTCCCCTGACCCTTTTCAAGGTCAAGCGGGCCAAGGCTCGAAGTTACGCTGCTCGCCGATGAGGTATCGGTGTTGGTGGAAGCGTCGCTGTTGTTAGATGTCATGGTAATTCATCAAAGTTGTTTTTTCTTGACACAGGTTGCTCAACGGTCTGTTTAGCGCCGCTGATGTCAGGTTACCACTTGCGTTCAAATTTTCTGCGCAGAATAACCGCAAAAGTATTCATTGCTACAAGGAACGCGAGCAGCACCATAATGGCTGCGGATGTTTTCTCAACAAATCCTTTCTCAGGTAAGTCAGCCCACTGAAAAATCTGCACTGGCAGTACTGTGGCCGGGTCGGTTATCGTTGCCGGAACATCCACGATAAATGCAACCATACCAATCATCAGTAGTGGTGCTGTTTCTCCAAGAGCCTGTGCCATCCCAATAATGGTACCGGTAAGTATGCCCGGCAACGCCAGTGGCAGCACGTGGTGAAACACTACCTGCAAGTTAGAAGCGCCAAGCCCGAGTGCGGCATCGCGGATAGACGGCGGCACGGACTTCAGGGCCGCCCGACTTGAAATGATAATGGTGGGCAGGGTCATGAGTGACAATACCAGGCCCCCGACAACCGGAGCAGATCGTGGCAGCTGGAAAAAGTTTATAAACACGGCCAGTCCCAATAGCCCGAACACGATAGAGGGTACGGCGGCCAGATTGTTGATGTTGACTTCAATGATATCTGTCCACTTGTTGCGGGGGGCAAACTCTTCCAGGTAGATCGCGGAGGCCACGGCGATAGGGAAAGACAGTATCAGGGTGACCATTAAGGTTAAAATGCTGCCAAACAGCGCGCCTTTTATTCCTGCCATTTCGGGTTCACGGGAGTCACCGCGCTCAAAAAATGTCCAGTTGAAACGTTCAGCAACTCGGTTGTCCTGCTTTAATGATTCAATCCACTCAATCTGATTGTCTTTAAAGCGTCGTTTCTTCTCGGGTATGGTCACATCTACCATCCCCTTCAGATAACCGCTGGCGTCATCTCCGGCGGGTAGCCAGACTGTTTTCGATTGCCCGATCAAATCCGGCGACTCCATCACCTGACGCTGTAAATCATATTGCCCGCCTTTACTGATCAGCTTGTAAAGGGCCTTTTTGTCTTTGCGCTTTTTTACGTCAGGAAACTGTGCAAGCAGTGCTTTTTTAATAGTGCCGTTGTAGTTGGCTTTTAGCAGTTGTGCCTGGTCGGGTTCGTCACCCAGCCCGAGTGTTTTGGCATCAAGCGTTACGTCGAGCTGGATGAAGGTTTGCTTAAACGCAGGCAAGCCGTTTTTCGTAATTGTAAAAACCAGAATTGCCAGAAACGACAGGCTCGATAAGATGGCAATGAGGCCGTACAGTCGAAAACGCCGCTCACGGGCATAGCGTTTTTTAATACTGGCTTTCACCTTCGCGGTTGTATCTGAACGCGTCATCCCGAGGGTATCTGTGCTCGAACGGTCTGCGTCAGAGGTCTCCGAATCTGTTGGGTCGGTGTGGTTCATTCGTATTGCTCGCGATATTTTCGGACCGTTCTCAATGCGATCACATTAAGAATGAGTGTGGTAACAAACAGCATTAAGCCCAGCGCAAATGCAGCCAGTGTTTTCGGACTGTCAAAAGCCTGGTCGCCGGTGAGCAGTGTCACGATCTGCACTGTCACGGTGGTTACCGCTTCAAGAGGGTTGATTGTCAGGTTGGCGGCCAGGCCGGCAGCCATCACCACAATCATGGTTTCACCAATGGCGCGAGAAACCGCCAGTAAAATTCCGCCCACCACACCAGGCAGTGCCGCAGGAATAACAACTTTGCGGATGGTTTCTGATTTAGTGGCGCCCAACCCCAATGATCCGTCACGCATTGATTGTGGTACTGCGGTAATAACATCATCAGACAGGGACGACACAAACGGAATAATCATGATGCCCATCACTAAACCTGCAGCCAGCGCACTTTCGGAGGCGACACTCAAGCCGATTGATTCTCCAAAACCGCGAATCATAGGTGCCACAGTAAGAGCCGCGAAAAAACCGTAAACCACAGTAGGTATACCAGCCAGTATCTCTAAAAGTGGCTTGACCCAGGCGCGTACACGGGGGGTGGCATACTCAGCCAGATAGATGGCTGACATCAGGCCGAAGGGCACAGCAACCAGCATGGCAATCGCAGAGATTAACAGCGTTCCTGCGAAAATGGGTACAGCACCAAAACTGCCGGAGCTGCCGACCTGATCTGCACGAATAGACGTCTGCGGGCTCCAGTGCAGGCCGAAGGCAAAGTCGCTGAACGGCACTTTGTCAAAGAACCGCAACGACTCAAAAAGTACCGATAGCACAATACCGACCGTAGTCAGAATAGCCAGGCAGCTACAGGTAATGAGGAAAATCATTATCACTTTTTCAACGAATATTCTGGCTCTGGCAGAGTAGGTAATTCGCTTGTATCCGAAGTAGGCGCCGAGCAGGCCTGCGACCAGCACGACGACGGCACGCGCCCATTTGGAAAAGCCCAGATTGATGCTGTAGTCGGCGGCGGCAGTGGTTCGAATCGGGTCTGACTGAGATTGCGAAATATTGCCGACAGCAATATTTTTAATGTCGTTGATAATCAGATTAAATTCACCACCGGGCAAGTTCCTGATCTCGTCAGGCAGGGAGAGTTTAACCAGTTTCGTTAACACCGTTGATTCGAGCCCCATCCACAGGGCGAAAACCGTAATGGCCGGAACTGCGCACCAAATAAGCATTTGGTAGCCGTAGTAGCGTGGCAGCGAATGCAACGGCTGAGCTTTGGTTGCGAGGTTGCGCATACCGGTAGCTTTTGATCTTCCGATCCAGTACGCCGCTACAAACATGGCGCACATTAACAGTAGAAGTAGGTTATTGCTCACTGTGCAGACTCGTAAAACCGGAAGAATGGCCAACAGGGGTAATTTATCACACCGCTGACGTCAGACACACTGTCACCGGTATTGGCACCCTGCAGGACTATTGAATACTGGCTGGTGCAATGCCTGAACGCAACAACGCCAGACAGGTGTCTGGCGTTAAATCCTCATGAATAATGCGGGCTAGGGCTCAGCCATCACTTCAAGGTTGGCAATAGACTCGGCAGCGCTGGTGCGCGCGTCTTCATCGAGCGGAATCATGCCTTTGTCTGCCAGGTAACCTTCTTCACCCCATGATGCTTCACTGGTGAATTCAGTCAGGTACTCCGCGATGCCCGGAATTACACCAACGTGCGCTTTCTTGACATAGAAATACAGTGGTCGCGACACCGGATAGGAACCGTCTGCAATAGTATCGAAGTCAGGCTCATGGTCTTCTATCAATGACGGTTGCACCGAGTCGCTGTTTTGATCGAGGAAACTGAATCCGAAGATACCCAGAGCATTCGGGTTGGCTTGCAGTTTCTGCACAATAAGATTGTCGTTTTCGCCTGCCTCGACAAACCTTCCATCTTCTCTAACCGAGTGGCAGGCATCTTTGTACTCATCTTTGTCTGACTTTTTTAGTGCCACTATCCAGTCAAACTGCTTGCAGCCTCCCTCGAGTGCCAGCTCTGCGAATGCGTCTCGGGTTCCCGATGTCGGTGGTGGGCCGAGAACTTCTATATCCTTGGCCGGCAGGACAGGGTTAACGTCTGCCCAGGTCTGGTAGGTGTTTTCGACAAAGCTCGCTGAGCCATCGGGGTTAGGCACGCGTTTGGCCAGCGCCAGGTAGATATCTTTTAGTGACAGGCTCATTTGGTCTTCTTCAACGGAGTTGGCGATCGCAATACCGTCGTAGCCAATGAGTACTTCAATGATGTCGGTCACCCCGTTTGCCTGGCAGTCCTGATACTCACTGGATTTAATCTGCCGCGATGAGTTAGTAATATCCGGGTAGCCAACACCAATACCGGAGCAGAACAGTTTCATGCCGCCGCCTGAGCCCGTTGATTCAATCTTGGGTGTTTTAAAGCTGGTGGTTTGGCCAAACCGCTCGGCCACAACAGTCGCGAAAGGATAGACAGTCGATGAGCCGACGATGCTTATCTGATCACGTGCAGTTTGTGCGTGAGACGGGGCAAAATATAGCAGGGTCGTTGCCAGCGCTAAAAGCGCTACTGAGCGAATGATCATCATAGGTATCTCTCTGATAGCTGTATGAGTCTGTAGTGTAAAAACTTTGTGTGAGTTGTAGCAGACATTGCACAATGCAATCCGGTCGTCTGGCTGCATTGCCTTGAAAATGCTGCCAGCCCTGGATCAAAAGCCTGTTCGAAAATTCCTTACCGCTACGGACAGGCTTCTAGTGTATAAACGCAATATGAACGTTTGATGACAAGAACGAAATAACCTGGAATTTGCGGGTTTTCCGGTGTGCCGTTAAAAATTGTTAAATTGGCGGAGGTTTACAAGCAGGTTGTATTTACAGTGCTGTGGCGGTTTCGCGGGCAATGACTTCAGCGGGAAACCTGATCGTGAAACTGGTGCCCTCTCCGGGTGCACTGCGTATGTCGAGTTCGCCGCGATGACGCTGCACTATGTGCTTAACAATTGACAGGCCCAATCCGGTGCCGCCGGATTCTCGTGAGTGATCATTGTCTACACGATAAAAGCGTTCGGTGATGTGATTAAGGTGAACCGGGTCTATACCAGGGCCATTGTCTTTAACCAAAAGCTGCGCGCCAGTATCTGTTGCTGTCCATTCGACCTGTACTGTGGTTGCTGCGGGTGTATGTTGAACGGCGTTATGGCAAAGATTATTGCAAAGACTTTTTATTTCCACTTCGCTGCCATGCAGCAATAAGGATGGATCGACGTCAAGCTCAAACTGATGACTAAAGTCCTCGGTTGTACCTGATATATCCGCAACCGCTGCCTGCAACAGGGTGGCAACCGGCAGTTGCTTCATTTTTTTGGTGTCAGGTTCCTGATTTTCCAACCGCGAAAGGGTTAGCAGGTCGGAGACAATTTCACTCATTCGCATTGCATGTCGCTCTGCGATTTTCAACTTTTTGCGGGCATCTTCAGATAGCGTTTCATCGTCGGCCAGCATTTCGAGGTAGCCGTTTACAACGGTTAACGGTGTTTTTAGTTCATGCGAGGCATTGGCGACAAAGGCTGCCCGGGTTTCTCGCAATAACACCCGCTGGCTGACGTCACGGGCAATGAACAGATACAGGTCTTCGCCATAGTTAACGCACCGTACCGCGAGTATCATTTGACGATTGACCGGTGACGGAAACTCGATTTCGCTGTCAGGATCAAAGTGGGCAACGTAGCGATGGAACTCCGGTGCGCGCACCAGATTGTCAATACGTTGTCCGCTATCGCGTGCCCCGCGAATACCTAAATGCAGCCAGGCGGCATCGTTTGCCCACGCAATTTCGAAACGATTGTTAGTAATGACGGTTGCATCGGGCAACGCAGATGCAGACTGGTTGTAAAGCGAGAGTATTTTTTTCAGTCGCTTTTTGCGACTGCGGTCGCTGGTTCTTCGACGAAAAATCAGCTGTTCGATGTGGCCCAGCACGCCATCTGTGTCCGGTACCCGGCTGCGTCTGGCGCCGGTCGAAAGCCAGTGGTCGACAAGATGGGCCTGATGTAACAGCCACAGACTGTACAAAAAATAACCAACTGCCAGCCCTATCCAGACATTGCCCAACATCAGCCCGACAATTGTGCCTGTCAACGCAACTGCTGCCAGTCGCGTCTTTTCACCATAGCTAAAAGGTATGCCTGCCATTTGCTGCTCGTGCGTAAGCGCGGTTAACCTGGACGGTGTCCGGGCATGAAGGGCGTAGCGAGGACGTAAAACACCGAGTCGGATAGGGTGATCGAAGCAGGCAAACTGTCTTGCAGCAGTGGGGAAATTGATCGATATAGCTGGCTAAAATATCGTGTCCGCTGTAGATCATTCATTCTCGGATGGCTCCTGACGGTTAACTGCCAGCTTGTTAAAACTCGTTGATAACCGGGAAGTTGGTTGCCGCATGGTGTGTAAATCAGATGTAAATTCGAGTTCAGCGTCTGACGATTGCGCCGAGCCGATGATAGTGCAAGTTGCGGTGCATAGAACAGTGTCTGGTAGAGTTTTATGCTTTGAAAGCGCAGAACCAGCCTGTTGTAAAGCAGAGCGTCGTATTGCGGTGATGAGCAAATCATCGCGAACCTCGGAAACAGGGTGCCACAGATGGTGCGTCTTTTGTTGACGCATCTGCGCCTTCTTTGCGCGGCGAACTTTGCGCGGCGAATTATGGAGCGATTGGAGACAGTCGGCAACCTGTGCGTCTTCAATCAGTTGTTTTCCGTTTTCGATGTTAGTCGGTAACCGGCGCCTCGAACGGTTTCAACTAAATCACCAATACCGTGAGCTCGCAGTGCTTTGCGCAATCGCAGGATATGAACATCCACCGTCCGCTCATCTACCATATGGTTAACGCCCCAGACATGGTCAAGCAACTGTGCGCGGCTGTATACGCGATCCTGGTGACCAAGCAGGAACTGCAATAGTCTGAACTCTGTTTGTGCCAGCTCAATCTGGTCCTTGTCGATAGAAACCCGGTGCGTGGCAGGGTCGAGCTTTAAACGGCCTGCCTGCAACAGCGAAGACCGGGCGTGATTTACCGAGCGTCGCAGCATGGCTTTTACCCGTGACACCAGCTCGCGTGTTGAGAATGGCTTGTGCATATAATCGTCAGCACCTGCATCCAGTCCGTGAATAGTATCGCTTTCCGTGCTGCGGGCCGTCAGCATCATTATTGGCAGTGCACGGGTAGTGTCACTGGCACGCAATTGCCTGATCAGATCGACGCCCGACGTCTGAGGCATCATCCAGTCGATGATCGCCAAATCTGGTGGGGTTGATGCGATAAGCGCGGTTGCCGCTGCCACATTGCGTGCGGTAGAAACCGAAAAGCCGTGTGGTGTCAGGGCGTCCGAGATCAGCTGGCGAATGCCTTCTTCGTCTTCAACTACAAGGATGTGTTCGGCCATTACTCTGCTCTATGCTGCGTATTGGACATGGCTATGAGCCCAATGTTTGAGACACCGTGGTGTAAGGAGTCCACTATGAAATTTCCTGTGGCCGGTAATTTGTGCAAAGCACCTGGTGTAGATCGTTTCCATGGCTCTTCGCGAAACCAGGTCAGTGTCTGAAACCAGAGCCGGGCGTGTAAAGTGGTGAAAGTCGCTTATGTAAGAGTCTGGCATGTCGAAGCCGTTTAAGGTGACAGTGGCGCTGTCGGCGTGTCAAATCGGCAAGCGTACGAAAACTTATTTAAGCTTTTCCTTGAAAGCAGGTCAACAAAGCCCGACAATGGGTAGCTCGGCGACTTGCTCGCCTGATCATGAATTATCCGGGTTAATGGTGTCTTGCATCGGCCCTCTCGCGACGATAAACCGTGAACCCCGTCAGGCCCGGAAGGGAGCAGCGGCAGCGGTGGACTCGGGTGCCGGGATGTGGCTGGTGTGAGACGCCACCAATCGTTTGTCGCCTGTTAAGAGTTCGATCGTCATCAGACAGCTTAACCCTCAGCAAAATGCCTGGCAGCTATGCTCACTAACGCCAGGTACCTCAAGGCAAGGTACCTCAAGGCAAGCTGTACGCGACCAACCTGAAGTGTGCAACGGTGTACGCTTGAATGCAGCGTGTGGCGCTTGCACGCACCCGTCGAAAACGGTAGCGGCCTATGGCTTATGAAGCGCTGGCGCGTCGCTGGCGCCCCCGTCAATTTAGTGAAATGCTGGGTCAGGAACACGTGCTGCGCGCGCTTTCCAATGCACTCGATCAGGATCGACTGCACCATGCTTATCTGTTTACCGGTACTCGCGGTGTCGGCAAAACCACTATCGCACGGATATTCGCTAAAAGCCTGAATTGCCAGAAGGGCGTTAGCTCTACGCCTTGCGGTGAGTGCTCTGCCTGCAAGCAGGTTGATGAAGGTCGCTTTCTTGATCTGATTGAAGTCGATGCCGCCTCTCGCACAGGTGTCGATGACACTCGCGAACTTCTCGACAATGTCGCCTATGCGCCGGGCAGTGGTCGCTACAAAGTGTACCTGATAGACGAGGTGCACATGTTTTCAAAAAGCAGTTTTAACGCACTGCTGAAAACCCTTGAAGAGCCACCTCCGCACGTGAAGTTCCTGCTGGCGACAACCGATCCGCAAAAACTGCCGGTCACTGTTCTGTCGCGATGCCTGCAGTTTAATTTGAAACAACTGCCAGCTCAGTCGCTGCTTCCGTATCTTGAAAAACTTTTAAAAAGTGAAAAAGTAGAGTACGAAACCGAGGGCGTTGCGCACATCGCGCAGGCCGCAGATGGCAGTGTGCGCGACTCCCTGAGCTTGCTCGATCAGGCCATTGCTCATGGTCAGGGACATGTCAAAGCTGACGATGTAGAGGCAATGCTCGGGCGGTTTTCGCCTTCTCGCCTTTACGATTTGCTCGATGCTGTGGCCAACGCACAGGGGGCCGAAATTTTCACTCAGGTCGAGGCGCTGGCCGAGTACGTACCTGATTACAACTTTGTGCTTGGCGAGCTGCTGGCGCTGTTGCATCAGGTGGCGCTGTTGCAAAATGTCGATAAAATAAGGCCGGGCGAAGCGCACGATGAAAAGCGGCTTCGGCATTTCGCCTCAGCCATTTCAGCGGAAGACATTCAGCTGTGGTATCAGATCGGCTTAATTGGCCGGCGCGATATGCCCTATGCTCCTAACCCGCAGCAATCATTTGAGATGACGCTCATCCGAATGTTGGCGTTCAAACCAGATACGGGCGCGCAGCGTGCGCCGCAGCAAGCTGGTGCCGGCACGGGTGTGGCACCAGCAGCCTCGCAGCCCGTGCCACCGCCTTCCGGCGCAGCTTTTCCAGTTGCGGCTCCCCCGGCAGCGCCTCCTGTTGAAGCACCGCTTGAAGCACCGCGGGGCGCCCCTGCAGCACGTACAGATTCTCCTGCTGCTGCACCTCGCCCCACTGACAGTACAACAACCGGTCGGGCCGCCAGTAATGCGGAGGTCAGTGCAACTGCAGCTATGAATGTCGCGACTGATCCAGAGGCTGCAGAGCCTGACACAGCGCCGGCGCCGACATTGCCGCCAGCGGTGCTGGATTGGAAACCAGATCAATGGTTGTCAATTGTCGATGAGTTGCCCGTGTCAGGTATGCCATTGCAACTTGCTCGAAACTGCGTGCTTGCATCGGCAACGGGTAACACTGTGCATCTGCTGTTAGATCCTGAATATTCAACGCTGACCGCGCCTCGCTGGAAAGAACGTTTACGCGAAAAAATGTCTGTGTACGCTAACGGCGAAGTGCAACTCAAGGTTGAAGTGCCAAAGACACTTGAGGGCAGCACCCCGGCGCTGGCTGCAAAGCAAGCTGAACAGGCCCGGCTTGAGCATGCGCGTTCCGCAATCGAGGATGATCCTGTGGTGCAGGAAATCTGTAAGCAATTCGATGGCACCGTCAGCACTGGCAGCATAAAACCTATCGTGTCAGATGAAGACCAGGAAGAGAAGTAAGTGCGTCAGCAGTTTGCTACTGCTGAAGCCTGCGCTATAACCTTGTGGAAGCGAAGGGTAAGTGCTGCGGTGGCGTCTTCACCGTCGATCGGGCAAAAGTAGCCAGTTCCTGCCAGGCGGTAGCGGGAACGCAGTATAAAATATGCAGGATGCAAATCCGCTAACCGGATAACTAAACATTGAAAACGAAAAGGTATGGTTATGAAAGGTGGTTTAGGCGCGATGATGAAGCAAGCGCAGCAGATGCAGGAAAAAATGCAGAAGGCGCAGGAGGAAGTAGCGAATCTGGAAGTCGAAGGCCAGTCCGGTGGTGGACTAGTGAAAGTTGTGATGACGGGGCGCCACGAACTTCGCTCAGTAAACATCGACGACAGCTTAATGGATGATAAGGAAATGCTCGAAGATCTCGTTGCGGCGGCAGTGAACGACGCCAGTCAGCGGCTGGAGACACAAACTCGAGAAATGATGGCTGGCGCTACTGATGGTCTGCAACTGCCGCCAGGCATGAAATTACCCTTCTAGCACGTGGTTAAGAACCGCCTTACCAAGTAACCCCTATGGCTGAACATCTGTTAGACGAGTTAGTGAATTCGTTGCGCGTATTGCCAGGCGTTGGGCCAAAGTCCGCGCAGCGCATGGCATACCAGCTACTGCAGCGTAACCGGGATGGCGGCTTGCGACTGGCCGAGATGTTAAGGCTCGCGATGGAAAATATTGGTGAGTGCAGGGTTTGCCGCAACTTTACTGAAGATGATGTCTGTCGAATCTGTGCTGATAATAATCGTGAGCATGGAAAATTATGCATTGTCGAATCGCCCTCAGATATGGCGGCACTGGAGAAAGCGACTGACTATCAAGGTCTGTACTTCGTGTTACACGGTAAGCTGTCGCCACTGGATGGCGTCGGTCCCGATCAATTGGGCCTGACCGGGTTATGTAACCGTTTCGATGACGGAGATATTAAAGAGGTAATTCTTGCTACTAATTCCACCGTTGAGGGCGAGGCAACTGCCCACTACATTGGTGAACTCGCCAGAGCCAGAAGCCTTTCCGTCATGCGCATTGCTCACGGTGTGCCATTGGGTGGCGAGCTCGAATACGTAGATGGCGGAACGCTGTCGCATGCATTTGCAGGCAGAACCCGCGTTTCTTAATGCCCGGTTTTCTCGGTTCCGCGATTTCGTGATCCCGTGGTTTTGTGATCCAGTGGTTTGTGAATCTGTGGCGTCCTGATTCTCTGTTTTTTCGTCTGCTGCACCGAAAGCAACCCGCGCAGTCCGGAAGCAATCAGCTCTGCGCTGTCGTCGCCGGACTCCTTTCCTCGTAATCAAACCCTGGCGAGCGTCATTTTTTACAGTAAAAGGTTGTACTGTCAATTTTCTCGTAACCCGCGCCAGCCATAGCGGGCAGAAAACGCTCGATATTACCAATGGGTGGCATTGAAACTGCGGCGCAGTGCTGGCAGTAATTGATCTGTACATCGATCGGGTAATAGTTATCACCGAAAAATATGTGGATAATTAACGAGTTGGGCAGGAGTCCGGCTCTGATCGGTGGCGTGTGCGGTTGCCCGATCAGACGATCTCAGTAAAGTGAGGCAGAGAGGTTCACATGAAGAAATGTATTAAGGCTGTAGTGTTTATTTGTGGAATGTCCGCCGCTCCACTGGCACCGGTTTCCCTGGCAACGGCAGCGCCAATTGACCAGGAGGTTGCAAATATGTACAACGATGGCGTCGTCCGGTGCGAGAATGAAGGCTGTGCCAAGTACCTTTATGCGTGCTTTCGCTCATTTTCAGGCGGACCACTGCAGGAATTCTTAGCCTGTGGATCTCAGGCAGCACGGCTAAACAATAATAAAATGGTGGTTCCGAAGTCCTGAAGGTACAGGGTTGTTTCCACAAACGGTCCGACCGGATGGAGTTCTCCGGGGAGAGCCAGGGTACACGGGCGCTGATGGTAGAGGTGAACGTGTCAGGCCAGACCCGCCAATATCCGGGGCTCCACTGCTACAACGCACTAATTCGGATAATCTCGGCACCGGATGAATGATCCGGGCTAGAATTATGGCTATTTCCCTGCAAGCGCGATAACAGCATGCTGAAACCGAAAACCCGATACGAAGCTAACAAGCTCGGCAAGCGCTTGCGCAAAAATACGGCTGAAGCCATCGTCGACTATCAGATGATCGAAGATGGTGACCGGGTGATGGTTTGCCTCTCCGGTGGCAAAGACTCATACACCATGCTCGACATATTGATTGGTTTGTCACGCAGCGCACCAATCGATTTTTCGCTAACCGCGGTAAATCTTGATCAGAAGCAGCCAAATTTTCCAGAGCATATTCTGCCCGAGTATTTAGAATCTCTGGGAGTTGACTACCATGTTATCGAGCGCGATACCTACTCCGTGGTTAAGCGTGTTGTGCCCGAAGGTAAAACAACCTGCGCACTGTGTTCCAGGCTGAGGCGTGGCACTTTGTATGGCTATGCACAGGAAAACGGTTTTAACAAAATAGCCCTCGGCCATCACCGCGACGACATTATAGAAACGCTTTTTCTGAACATGTTCCATGGCGGCAGCCTTGAAGCCATGCCTCCAAAGCTAAGAAGCAACGACGGCAACAACGTCGTGATCAGGCCATTGGCGTACTGCAAGGAAAAAGACATTGCAGCCTATGCGGAGCAAAAAGGCTATCCGATCATTCCCTGTGATTTATGTGGTCAACAGCCTAACCTGCAACGTCAGCTAACCAAGCAAATGCTGCAGGAGTGGGATAAGCAATTTCCCGGTCGAGTTGAGTCGATATTTACTGCAATTAAAAATGTAAAGCCGTCGCAATTGGCTGATGCCAACCTGTTTGATTTTGCCAGTCTGCGAGTTGATAGCGGTACTGATACAGCAGACGACAGCGGAGCCGGTATTGGTGAGCAAACGATGAATGAGAGAGTGCTGCAATGGATGCCTTCTGCGACGGGTGTAGATACACCGATAAGCCCTGTTGATCACCATTAGACTGGTACAAACGCCAATGCTTCTGGCATTAGCTCTTTAAACCCGTCTTTTGAATCTGCTCAGTGAGTTATTTCTATCAGGCACCCCTTTGAGGTTTTCGTGCCTGGTAAGTGTCCTTGATCAGATTGGCAACAACTCGCGCACCAGCGTGTCAATCCGTGATGTGAGTGTTTTTACTGACGTGCGGCATTGTTCATCATTCCATTGTTCCAGCATTGCGAATATACCCCCGGTGATAAAGGTCAGTTGATCTCTCTTTAGTTTGTACTGTTTGCTTTAATTAAACTCCGTTGCGGCTAGTTGTTTTACAAGGGACTTGAAGCGATTCAGAATGACGAGGCCGGCAGCAGACGATGTATTTCGTTGCAGCAGATCGCAGTGAGTCTCTACATGTCCCAGCAAGTTGGGTATAAACATTAAAGTGGCGTGTTTATCCAGTCCTCTTGCGTTTGCCGGCTCGAGCAATTCCTGTTCGAGGCGATCAAAACACTGCTCCAGAACCTCCGCCTTATGTTTGAAGTGTGTGTAAAACGCAGATCGTGACACATCTGCATGATCGCACAGCAGTTGCACGTTAATGGTGTCCCAGTCGTATCGCATCATGAGCTCTGGCAGTGCCTGAGTCAGGCTGTTGCGGGTTCTTTTTATCCGTCGATCCATGCCCTGGTTTCCGTTCATATCAAACGATTCTGTCCGCTAACAGACAGACTGTGCAGTGTTGCACTGGTCGTAGCTGATGTTTTCACAGAATATGGCCATCTGTCCAATACAAGACAAGTGTCCATATGACTGATCAAAATATGCCGGAAACTTTTTGTCGACAGCTGGTGCGTTGGGGCGTCTATCCAATGTCGTGGGTGCTTCTGCTCGTGATAATTGTGGTCATTCAATGCGGGCTAATGGCATCCAGAGATGCCTGGCTACTGTTCGTGATTAGTCTGGCATTAAGCTACGTGGTGCTTGAGCGCCTGGTGCCGTATCAGGCGCGCTGGTCGATGACAGCTGGCAGCTTTCTGAATGACCTGAAGTATCTGGTGGTTAATGGCGCTGCCGTCGGCGTTTTTTCGATGCTGCTGGGTGTCTACGCCATTACCACAGCGGGTCAGATGAATGGATATGCTTCGGGTTGGCCATTTCTATTGCAGCTCATTGTCTTGCTGTTTATTTTTGAAGCCTTGCAATACGCGCTGCATCGGTTTGAGCACGAGGGGCCGGGCCGGTTCGGGCGTTTCATGTGGCGCGTACACAGCGCTCATCATCTGCCTGATAAGGTTTATGTGTTGATGCATGTGGCAGGGCATCCAATTAACGCAATACTGGTTCAGGGTATTATTATCGTTGTGCCGATCTGGGTTATGGGGTACGACGAATTGGTCGTTACGGTTTTTCTGATGCTTAATTCAATGCACGGACTCATCAGTCATTTTAATGTCGACGCCAGAATTGGTTTTATGAACTATATGTTTATCGGGCCGGAGTTGCATCGCTACCACCACAGCGAAAAAATGTCTGAAGGTAAGAACTACGGGGCGACATTGTCACTGTTCGATCTTATTTTCGGCACCTTTGTATACAAGCCTGGGGTGGCTCCTGCAGAGTTGGGGGTACACAGTCCCCGTAGCTATCCGAAGTACGGAGAGTTCTTGCGAGTACTGCAACTGCCTTTCCGTGCAAATTAAAGCGCTTGTCAGGAGCTCGTTCACTGTTGGGTACTATGGCAAATATTAGGCATTTGCCCCTTCGAACTGATGTGCAGGTGTTCTGTTTTTGCCAGGTGCGGATCTGGTATGCGAACCTGCGTTCTGTAATAGCGTTCTGTAGTAGCGTTCTGTAATAGAATGTTAAGCTATAAAGTGAGGGCACTGCTCCTATATTAAGTAGCTCCGATATTATATAGCTCCGAAATTATTCGGTGGGTAGTGGTTGTTCGGGTGGTACTTATTGTTGAGCGAGGTACGAGTAAATGCGAAACACGGTATGTGTGATTGGGTTGTTGCTGCCGTGTTCGGCCCATGCTTGTGTCATTTATACACCAACGATAAGCTACTTAATTATACTAACAGTTTTGCTTTTCGTATTGCTGTTTAGCGTTGATTCTGCTTTTCGCTCGAAACAGACCAGAGTACGAAGATGGCAGTCACTGAGGCCGGTTTTGCCATTTTATGCTGTGGCGTTCATGTTGGTTGTGGTGTGGGCGATCGTAAATACCCCATCGGGTTGTCCCGGTCCGGCACGCGGAGCTAAAGCAAGAACTGAAATAGTAAACCTTGTCAGCGCTTTGCAAATGTACAAGCTTGATAACCTGGTCTACCCGAGCACTGAGCAGGGGTTGCGGGCATTGGTAGAAAAGCCGATTGGCTTGCCTGAGGCGGTTAACTGGTCTGAGGGAGGCTATCTTCACAGATTGCCAAAGGACCCGTGGGGGCGAGAATATCACTATGAATATTTCGCGGAAATAGACGAAATTCATATTTATACTTTCGGCAGGGATGGCGTATTCGAAGGTGAAGGAGATGATGCAGATATCTCGAATCTTGATCGTTAGTAAAGGGTGCACAATAGTGTGCCGCGTAACCGGCTGATTGATAATTCGGCCCATCAGATACCATTCACCGCAAAGGACCGGTGTTGCTTTGTGTCTTGCATTTTTATCTCGATGCCCGGTATTTTTTGCACGATTGCGAGATAGTGTTGTCTGAATAGACTCGACCGTAAAATCAGGAGAAACCTGAATGACTAATGAACAGCCCGCTCGGCGTAAATTTCTTGCTGTCACTGGAGTAGCCGCTACTGGGGTTGTCGCAGCGACCAGCATAGCCGGCATCTTTACTCCCGCCAGGGCACAAAACGTAGCGCCAACACGTACGATGCGAGGCGGGGCCAACAATTATCGTCCTGATGCCCCGATCGTTGATCGGATCGGCGGAGGAGGCTTCTGGATGACCGGGACTGTGCGCAGAGCAGGCGACGGCACCCCGTTAGCCGGGCAGCGTATTCAGATATGGGCGCATACAACCGAAGGCCATGAGCGTGATCCACACAGCCATGGTGCCACTTTGACCGATGAGAACGGCGAGTTCAGGCTCGAGATGCCGCAGATTGTTCCCGCTTTCGGGCAAGCGCATGGTCACCTTGCGTATGACAGTGGTGACTTCGAAACCGTATTTCTGCGCCCGGTTATGTCGAGCGCAAAGGATACCAGCCTTAGCGCGCACTTCGTGCTGCAGCCAGTCTGACTGAGGCGGTCCACGGGTGTGAGCCGATATCGAGTGGTGTTTGTTTGCGCAGCTGCCGTGATTGCCGCAGTTGTTGCGATTGGCGCCGCTGCGGCCAGTCCGCTACTGGCATGGCGTGATCCTCCTTACATAGTCGCTGGTCTCGCCGGTGTAATTGCAATGGCTCTGATGCTTTTCCAGCCGTTGTTGGCAGCAGGGTACCTGCCTGGTCTGACCACCATGCGTGGCCGACGCATTCATCGCTGGGTCGGCAGTGTCCTGGTCGTGTTGATTGTTGTTCATGTTGTCGGCCTTTGGGTGACGAGTCCGCCTGATGTGATAGACGCGCTTCTATTCGCCTCGCCAACGCCATTTTCAGTGTGGGGGGTAATTGCCATGTGGGGTGCATTTGCTGCTGCTACGCTGGCCGCAGTTCGGCGGTGGTGGCGACCGTCTGCACGGATATGGCGCCTGAGTCACAAGACTTTAACGGTTGTGATCGTCCTGGGCACGGTGATTCATGCGATGCTGATCGAAGGAACTATGGAGGTAATGTCAAAAACAGTGCTGTGTGTGATGGTTGTTGCCGCAACAGCCATGGCGCTTGCAAGTTGACAGCTCAGAGCGTGTGCCCGCTGATGCATCGCTGCCTGCTTAGTAACGGTGTAGTAACAGCGGGCGTGGTAACTCAGTTTTCGTATGACAGATATGATGATATCGAATAGTTCCGAGTCTGCTCAGGTCGGGTTTGGTGGTGGCTGTCATTGGTGTACCGAAGCCGTGTTTGCATCTCTGCGAGGGGTAAGTTGTGTTCAGCAGGGTTTTATCTGTTCTCACCCTCCGAATGATCAGTACTCGGAAGCTGTCTTGGTTGAATTCAACGAGCGGCATATTTCATTAGACATTTTAATCGAAATTCACCTTCGTACCCATGCCAGCTCTTCACAGCACACCCTGCGTACCAGGTATCGAAGTGCAATCTATGCAGCCGACGAGGCCATGATAGTACGATGTCGCGTTGCGCTGGAATCGCTGCAATACCAGTTTGAGAAACCGTTAGTGACAAGTACTTTTAGTCTGGTTGGTTTTAAGGCATCGGAGGATCGCTATAGAGACTACTATGCATCCAATCCAGACAAGCCTTTTTGTGTCACCTACATAGAACCGAAACTCGCCATGTTAAAGCGGAAATATAGTTCTTCTCTCAAGCACGGAAAGTAACCCGGTCTGGGTAAGTGAGGTGGTAAACTGCTTCCCTGCTGTTCTCTCAGTGGGAGTTGCTGAAGATAAACGTGTTTTTGGTGCTCTCATTTGATGGTTCAGCTAATCATGCCGATCCGCTGGTAAGTTCTGTCTCTCCTGTTTTCAAATTTCCGTACTGATTGTCAGGAACGCTGCCAAAGTGTCGCTGTTGAGCATTGGGCGTAAACTTGTAGAGTTAAATGTGATGCCTAAGTGTATTTATAAGTACCACATAAGTTCTGACAAAAACGAAATCTATAACTAAGTGTCTAGCAGGTGTGTGGTACGCGGTTAATGCTAATCATTAAGTAATTTTGTCTGCGGCTATGCTGTGGTTATATCAGCGAGGCAGTTGGTGGAAGTTAATGATTTTTAAAAAAATACTTGCGAGGGAGTCTATGTTTACGAAGATGGAGAGAGCAATAATAGGGCAGTCGGGAAAAGCCCTGTTTCTGGTTTTAGCTTGTTTGTTTTTCCAATCAATTCATGCTGCACCAAGAGTGCTTTCAGAGTTCGAGCTTGATCGTGTTTCTGCTGGATACGTCGATTTGGAGCTCAGTGGCAGGGCGGTGGCTGTAGGTCCAAATTCGGTTTCGCGTTTTTCGGCAACCGTTGAACAGACAATAGGCGAAGTACAGTCAGATAATTATATTTACACTACAACTTATGGTCTGGCAGAGGCTTTTGCAAAGGGAAGACGTGTCCAAACCGAAGTTGGTTACTTTTTTCAGACAGATGAGGAAGTGCTGGCTTTCGAAGTAATACACAAGTTTTCTTCGCGATCTGGCGCAGGAAAGCACAAAAAGAAAAATAAGAAAAACAAACAACAAAAGCGAAAAAAGAAACAGGCGGTCAAGAAATCAAGCAATAAAAATAAGAAGAAAAAGCGCAAAAACAACCAGAGTGTGAAGCAGAAAAATAAGAAAAAGCGAAAGCGTGTTACACGTGAGAAGCAGCAATTGTACGTGAGTGTTGTCACCAGAAGACTGGCTGACTAAGTGTTTGTGCGAAACCCCGGTCAGGGATGATGACCGGGGATGCTACAGTGGTTAGTTGGCCGAAAGGCCAATTTGAACGCCTATTCCGAACGAGTACGACCCAAGATTCAAAATTCTAATTGTCGATGTGACGCTCCCGCCTCCGGTTTTTATTGCAGCCCCGTTGCGGTTAATCTCAACATTGGTTTTGCCACCGTTACAGCAAGCAATGGCCTGTCCTACACCGATCGCTGTTTCAAGTGTGTAGGAGCCATCGGTGTCTGCCGTTGATTTGACCGTAACGTTGGCAGAGCTGTTGCTGCCCCTCGACAGGGCTCTTACCTGCACGGACACTGCGCCGGCTGACACGCTATCGAGTTGTTGGTTGGTCAACTGTACTGGCTTATTGGCACTCGCTGTTGCCGAGCAAATGGTAAATAGTGTAGCAGCTGTCGAGGCAATGATTAGCCGGGTTCGCTTTTTTTGGCTTGCGCTTTGGCCTGCCTTTAGAATATGTGTGTGCATTGTTCTTCTCCTGTTACTTCATTTTCGAAATGGAATTTCAATGGGCCTGCACCGCAAAGTTAAAGCAAGTGGAGAACATCACATATAGTAAATTGGTTTACTTAAAAAAGTGGTAGAAGGTTTAACTGTACCTAAGTCCAATTGTATATTGCTCGATGGAAAGGAGACGTTCACTCTTTGTAGCACTGATGAGGCACAGGCATTTGTCACGGTAAATGATGTCTGTGCCACACCAGCGCGATGCACACATGTGTGTTTAAAACTATTACGGAGAAAGAACGATGAAAAAGGTAATTTTATCTGCAGTGGTTGGGGTGGCTATGGCCGTTGCTGGAACTGTGTCAGCCGATGGCGCGTTCAAGCTTGGTGCCAGCCAAATGGATGCCGTAAGCGGAGGTGGTTACACTGAAGCCGGTGGTAACGCTGGTGTGGCACACACCTATTATGGCCTTGAGGTTTACTCTAATGCTTACGCTAAAGGGCAGAAGTCAAAGTCTTACAGCTCACAGCTAGCAGTTTGTGCTGGTGGCCACTGCGCAATTGTTGCGAGTTCAGGTTCTAAGGCTTACTCGCGCAAGTATTATGGTAAGCGCTATTACTGAGCACGACCCACACTACACCGTTTGGTGTATTGTGTTTTAATCAGTTAGCATTTAACAATGTTGAACTGGTCAATACGGCCCTCTAAGCAGGGCCGTGTTGCTAAATAATGGAGCGAAATTTTGGTGGGTTCCAGGTTTGCAGGTAAGGATGCCGTTCACTTTTTTTTCCAGCGTCTCGTATGGCTTCTTCCCGTAGTCAGCATTGCCCTCGCCAGTCCTGCTGCCATGGCGCGCGAGCCGGTAACGTCGTTGTTAGAGTATCGGCAGCGCAATATGGTGGTTCAAAAATGGGACTTAAGCTGCGGTGCAGCTGCCCTTGCGACTCTGTTGCGGTATCAGCACGGAATGAAGGTAACTGAGCGGGAAGTCGCAGCATCTCTCATCAACCGGCCAGAATATATTGAAAATCCGGAGCTTTTGCGAATAAAGCAAGGTTTTTCTCTACTCGATCTCAAAAGGTATGTGACAAGAGCGGGGTTGGTTGGCGACGGTTTTGGCGGACTTGAGCTGCAGAATCTACTAGAGATGGCACCGGTATTAATTCCGGTGCGGCTGCACGGATACAATCATTTTGTTGTCTTCAGGGGAATGGCTTCCCAGCGGATTTTGCTGGCTGATCCTGCATGGGGTAATCGCATATTAATGCTCGACGATTTTATGGAAGCCTGGATGGAGTTTCCGGATTTGGGGCGTGTTGGATTTACAGTGACCAGTGATGTACAGGCAGCAGCTGGCAATCTGCTCAGCCCGGATACTCTTGATTTTGTTATGTTGCGCTGACTCGGGAGAGAAGCGGCCTTAATCGGGCGTGTTGCAAGAGTTGCCTGAATTGTTATTTTGTAAGTACAAATATAAATATAAATGGGGATGTTAATGAGACGGATTTCCGACGGGCGGTACGGCTTGCAGGTTCTCGTTTTTGCGGGGTTGCTAGTTCTCATTAGACTGGATACGTTTGCGCATGCTGCTGAAGGTGATTATCCCGTGGTAGTTAAGCCGGGTGATTCACTTTCCAAGATTGGCTGGGCAGCTACCGGTATAAAGGAGCGATACATCTGGGTGGAAATTGCTGAATATAACAATCTCGATCCGCAGCAACCCCTGAAAGTTGGATCGACACTTCTCATTCCATCAAGGTTGATTGGTTCAAGGCCTTCTCAAAAGACACAAGTCAACTGGACCGTGCTGGGCGAACAGGCAGAAGGCAGGTCAGTGAGTGACAATGAAAATACGGACGAGCCTGACAGTAACGCGGTGGTGGAGTCTGATACCGCTATTGACAATGATGCTGCTTTAGAGAATCCGGTTTCGGAAATTCAGTTTTCAGAGACTGTGTATTCCGAGAGTCAGTCTTTGGAGGCTGCACAGTCTAAAGAGGGCAATTCAGACACCGAGCAAACCTGTGGGGATACCGAGGTTTGTGTCAATGAAACCATCGAGGTCATCGAGCCTGTTGGCAATACGGACCTTCAGGCAGATGATGTCGATAGCTCAAGCTCCGACGATGAGCTTGTGTCGCCCAGTAGTGACGCGGGCAATGATACCCCTGGTCAAGCGAATGCAAATCCGGCGATCGAAGAAACGGTAGAAGTGGAAACAGAAAACTTAGTGGGTGAGCAGGGGGCCGTACCAGAAGATGCAGATCTACCGCAAACCGTTCAGCAACAGGTGCCTCCGGTGCAGGAACAACCAGTGGCACCCCCGCCGATGCCCGGATTGTTTGATGTAGATGAGGATGCTGCCGTCAGGGCGCTTGAGAGATCTCTTGTGCAGTTGAATGCGTTGTTGTTAAGCCGAGGGGCGACAGAGATATCCTTTGATTACACCTACGCTTACGACAGTGTGCTGGTGCCCGTTTTAGTTACTGACTCAGGTGATGATGAAAATAATGCCGCTGATTCTGCTGATGTAATAGCAATCTTCGAAGATGTAAATTCTCAGCATTTTTTGGCATTTGGCATTAAGTATGGTTTGCCCGGTGACTCGCAAATAAGCCTGTCTGTGCCATTCGAAATTCTTGAATCGGATTCCGTTGGCCGAGTCGGTGGCGTGTCTGTGAATAGCGAGTCGCAATCGCTAAGTGATGTCGGTGACTATTCGATAGGTTTTACAAAAGCTCTTTTTTACGAAAAAGGCCGGCTTCCGGATGTGTTGTTGAATGTGAGCTATGATGGTGATTCAGGGCGCCAATCAGGTCCGCAACGAACCGGCACTGGCGCCGATGAGATTACCGTCGGGGTCAATCTGACCAAGCGGCAGGATCCACTGGTGTTTACGTTTGCGGCTTCCCATTCCGTATCTGAAACCGTAGATGAATTCAAAGCCGGGTCGGTTTCAAGGTTGTCGGTGGGAACGTTGCTTGCCGCCAGTCCTTATACATCCCTGCAGTTTGAGTTTGATCAGGTGTTTGTTAATGAGTCTGAATTTGATGGCGCCTCGTTGGCTGACACCGATACCACTATCGGGTCATTTTCCATTGGCGCTTCTTCGGTGATATCTCAGGCTGCCTTTCTGTCGGCTGGATTGCGGTTCGGCCTGACCGAAGCCGCCACTGATTACCAGTTCTCTTTAGGGCTGTCCTTGCAATTTGACTGAATACGCGCTGTTAAGTGAGCGCATAGGTGTTCCCGATTGCGAGGTTGAATGAGGCATGCGTTCTTTGCCTGGCGATTCAAATTGTGCCCGAGCTCTGGTGCAGCGGTAATAAAGGTGCGGGGCAGCTGAGTGTTACCTGAAATTGCCTGACGACCATAACAGCTCAATCCAGACCGCTATCGTTTGCAAGTATGTACGAGGCATGCGTTCGACTTGTAGCACCCAGCCTCTTCATAACCTCGTGAACATGTACTTTGACTGTGCTCTCACACAGTGATAGTTCCGCAGCAATGTACTTGTTTGATTTTCCAATGGCGATATATTTCATTATTTGCAGCTGTCTGGGAGTGAGCTTTTTGTTAAATTTCCCCCTGTGTTTGCCAGACTTCTGGCTGGAGATTTGTTGCTGCAGCAGTGTTGGTGGAAGATACGGCACACCGGATAGTATCGCAAAGATACAAGCGACCAGCTGATCTGTGTTGTAAGAACTCGGAATGATTCCATCGAGGGAGTGCTCGTGAAACGTATCCAGAGAAAGCTGTTCTAAACGATCGGTTAGTAATACCAGCCTGGAATTCGGGAATGCCTTTCGCAGCTCTCTGACGTCCTGGTCTACTTTTGTCTGGTCACTAATTGCACCGTCGCAGTACACAAATAGTGTTTCCGAGTCGCTCTCCATATCGAACGTGGCTCGGGTTAGCTCTTCTGCCCTTCCCACCACAAGAACGCGTGAACCAAGTGCGCTTCTTATGGATTGTGCGATTGCATCGATCATGCAGGCACGGGTATCAATCATAACGACCAGGCATGCGTTTTGTTTACCTGGTGTGCTGATGTAATGGATGTCTTGTACTGGGTCCAACTCTTCGCGTTGCATCATCACGTGTTCCCTACGCTTACGTCTGAAAGATTCAGATATATAAAAAACGACGCTTCCGTGTGGGGTATTGTTACAGCGGAAACATATAAGCTTGTTTCATAATTGAATTACACAGTGGTAGTTTTATTGTGTCAATAGTAGAAAAGTACTAGAGATTAAAGGCTCGCGCGCAGTTTTGTATATTTATCGATGCATTGTTATCCACAGCAGTAGCGCATTTAATTCATTGAATATTATAGAAAATAGATCTGGTTCTAATAGTTGTTTGATTGTTGGTAGGCTAGTGTGTAGTAAATTTGAAACTCTGTTTCTACCCAGTAATATTTTTGTTTAATAATATATACAAAGTGTGTCAGGTTGTGGTTTCAACACTAAATACGTATGGATGGACCGGCCATTACTATTACTCATTGTTCTTAAGTCTTAATTTTCTACAACTATCGTTTAGGTTTACCGGTCTTGATAATACCTTTGTGGAATACCTTTTCAGCCTGCAGGAGATTAGCCTAGTCGGTGATCATCAGGCCATTGAAAGGATAGAGACATGGAAAAACAGTCCGGGTGTGCTGCCATAACACTGGTGTCGAAGGTTCCAGGGTTGTTCGCTGTTGTGGGCTTGGTTGCTGGTGTATTACTCACTAATCTGCTCAGTATAAATCCGGTGTTTGCTAACGCTCCTACTGCGCCGGGACAGGTGTCTGTTACGGCCTCTGGAGGCAGTGGCCTCGTTATCACGTGGGCGAATTCCGTTGACGCTGATGGTGTCGTCGTTGGCTACGAACTCGTTAAGAACGGTACAGCACAGTGGCTGGGCAATGTGACCTGGTACCGGGACACTGCGGTATCACAAGGAATTACCTACGCTTATAGTATCGTAGCCATTGATAACGAAGGGTGGCGATCGGCAGTGTCTGATACGGTAACGTTCCGTTTTTCTCAAAGCGCTCAGCAGGGCAGCGATACATCATCAGGTGGGTCTATCTCAGTTGCGGGTGCAATAGAACAATCTGGTCAGTGTGTAGATACGGACGGAGATGGGTGGGGGTGGGATGGCCAGAAGTCCTGCAAAGTGAAGACGTCAGCTTCGTCGTCAGCGTCGGCGAGCTCCGGAACCTGCATAGACGAGGATGGCGATGGATACGGATGGGATGGTTTCCGTACATGCCTGATCAATGAGAGCGCCGCGTGTGTTGACACAGACGGCGACGGTTATGGCTGGGACGGGCAGCAGACTTGTATTCCCTAGCAGAGCTGTGAGGTCGGCTCACATTTACTTGTGAGCCTGGCTTCTCTGCGTATTCTGTGTTTCTTGCGCATGCGCATATTTGCGACAAGGCCTTTGTGTTTTATCTGCGTTTGTAATAACCATATCCCCTTGGCACAGCAATCTCCCTGATTAGCCGTGCTCACTGATTAACTGCTCGATTATTTTTTCAATATCAGGCAGTGCTGCCCCGGGCTGATCGGCGTTATATTTGAAGTTCTGCAGTCGATCATAAATGGCCGCGGCACCTTCGTGTATCTGGGGTGGCAGCGATGCACTTTGCATAGTGCTGGCTATTTCCCTCATTTCACCGTTAAAACGCCATGCCTTGCTTGCCGCAACTGCACCTTCAGTTTCGCATCGGCGCTCAAGGTCGGGTTGTGAAAGGGTCCATTCATTCAATAGATGCTCCTCAATGCCGGCGGAGCTTGCGAGTGCGCGCGACAGTAATAGCAGTGCGCTGTGACCTTTCGTATAAGACGCATAAGCCATTTTAAGCACCGACGCATCTCCGGGTTTGTCACTGATGCTAATGCCGGGCAGAAGCCCGTCTGTAAGCAATGCAACAATGTCGTCGGCTTTCGTGCCAGAGAGATATAGGCGCGTAGATCCCGCTTTGCGCGCCGGCGGTCCAATGATTCCACCGTCTACAAATTCAGCACCGCTGTTGGCTATGACGGTGGCGATGGCAGCTGTTGTGTCAGTCGAAATAGCATTGCAGTCTACAAAAGTGCCGGTAAATTTTTCTGTTGCAACATGTTGAGCAATGTCGAGTGCAGAGTGAGGCGGGCAGACAGAGAAGA
>CALGNZ010000150.1 GCA_937957915.1 uncultured Granulosicoccaceae bacterium
GAGTTGCTGGGTATTGAACTCGCCAAGCAAAACCACTGGGGAGTAATAACGGATCATCTGATTGCCTGGGACATACCGGCCCCGCCTGACTATCTGGCTGCAAAGCGCACCATATTTACGACTGTGGTTCCCGGTTGGGACAAGCTGTTTATTGAGGGCGATATCGACTGGAGACATGTGTCGTGGGGTGGGGTACTCATTGATGACAGGCCATTTGATACCACTGACGAACTGTGCAACTGCATACCCGCCGCTGACAATCCCGAAGTCAGCCTTGCGAAAGATGCCACCTGGCTAAAAGACGACGATATCGTTTTTGGTATCGAGGTCAATGGTGAATATCGTGCGTACCCGCGGCGCATCATGGAAGTCAGGGAAATGGTAAATGACACACTGGGAGGCAGAAGTCTTGGCATCCCCTACTGCACGCTGTGTGGTGCTGCACAAGCCTACTACACGGATGAACCTGTCGAGGGGGTTGAACGACCGGTGTTACGCACATCCGGACTACTGATTCGATCAAACAAGGTGATGTACGATATTGTTAGTCACTCTGTATTTGATACCTTTCTTGGCACAGCTGTAACGGGCCCGCTGGCCGACAAAGGCGTGAAGCTAAAGCAGGCGAGTGTGGTTACAACAGATTGGGGAACGTGGAAAAACGCACACCCCGATACAACAGTACTGGTTGAGTCTCTGGCACTGGGTCGCGACTTTGATTTTAGAAACAACCGCGATGCCAACGGCCCGATTTTCCCTGTCGGTGATGTTGATCCAAGGCTGCCGGTTCACGAGGATATCATCGGTGTTGTCAGCAACTCTGGCAAGCCGATAGCATTCCAGAGAAGTAAGGCTGTTGCGGCTTTAAGCAAAGGCGAACGAATCACCTTCGAAAATATACGGCTTGAACTTGATGCCGGTGGCATTCGTGCGGTTGACGATGCTGATGGTGTAGATTTAGGCAGTCACCAGGCCTTTTGGTTTGCGTGGTCACAGTTCTATCCGAAAACTCAACTGTGGCCCCTTTAGGGTGGCCTTTGTAGTGGTTGAGTTTGTTGTGGGTCGGTCGCCATCTGACTCAACTATATCTATGTGGTACCAGGGGCTTTCTATGAAAAGAACTAAGATGATTCGCCTGCTTTTTTGCGCTGCGCTGCTGATGTTTCTTGGTGCGTGTGATTCAGACAATGGTTCGGTGGACGAGCGGAGTGTGCTGCCACCAGGTATGGCTGATCTTGACTCCGGTGTTGAAGTACCTGTCGATGCTCAGCAATCTGAAATGTTCCGGCAATCGAATACACAACCGATTGGAGATATCAGCGCCAGTGGTTCTTCAGAACTGACGGGTGAGTTGATCCCTGTCATTTTCGCTACCCAAACTGATGTTGATCTGGCTTATGCACAGTCGGGTGCGGCTCTGGTGCAGCAACTTAATGAATCGCTGCTGTTACCGCAGAACGTCAATGTGATGTTCGCAGACTGTGGTGTGGCCAACGCCTTTTTTATACCCTCTGCATTTGATGCGAACGGCATAGCCCCAAACGTTGCGGGCGACATCGTTATGTGTCACGAACTGACCGCGCTGTTCGCAAACTTCTTTGGTAATAACGAACAGGCTTTTCTTGCCAGCACATTTGTGTTGATGCACGAACTGGGTCACGCACTGGTCAATGTTTTGTCTTTGCCCGTACTTGGTATTGAAGAATCCTATGTCGACGGGATAGCCGCGGTGTTACTCGGTGAGTCCGGCTTGTCAGAAGGTTCGGTGCTGGCCGGCTGGTTCTTTGGCAGCCAGCCTGGCACGCCATTTTTCGACAGCCACCGCGCCGGACCACAGCGCCTGGGTGACCTGGCATGCTGGGGAGTTGGTGCGGATGCCTCTCTGCTGTCAGATCCGGTGACAGGTAATCTGGCAGCACAGTTGTTTCAAAGTGGACGCGACTGTGTGCGAGAGTATCAGCAACAGGTGCAAGGTTTTAGTGCGGTTCTAGGCCCGAGTATTCGCGGCGGTATCGATGTGCTGGCGGGTCAGAATAGCGTCGTGGAAAGCGAGGCTCCCGGGTAGAGCTTCTACTGGAACAACACACAGTCAAACCTTTGCAGATAACCCCCGTGCGTTGTTATGTTTTTCGCCTGTTTAGTTGTTCGGTGCTTAAGGCTCGACCGTAAATAGCTCTGTTGTTTTGCTTTTACCGCGTATGTCGAATGTGCCTATCGAGTGTGTTCGCAATTGTTGCAGCTGCGTGGCGGTAGACGCGGATATTAAAACGTTGGTGCCGGTGGTTTTATTAATCGATTCAATGCGTGCAGCGCTGTTCACGGCATCGCCATGTACCGTATAGGTTAACCGGCCTTTCGCACCCACTGCACCTGCAACAACTTCGCCTGTGCAAATACCTATTCTGACTGATATTTTCTTGCCGCAAAATTCGTTGTGAGCAACACATTTAACGATTTCAAGTGCCGCCATAACTGCAGAGTAGGCATGGCTGGGGTTGGTCAACGGTAAGTTAAACACAGCCAAAATACCATCGCCCTGAAACTGCGTGACGATACCCTGATGTTTTTCCAGAATTGAAACAGCCTCAGAGAAATAGGCGTTCAACACTTCGATAGTTGCCTCTGCACCAAAGTCTTCACTCAGTGTGGTAAAGCCTGCGACATCGCAAAACAGAACGGTAGCGACTGAAGTCTGCGGCGCCAGCTCTCCATGTTCTTTCAGGATAGCTCGTGCTACCGGCTCTGGCAGATACCGACCCAGGGTATCGCGTATGATCTTTTGTTCGCGCAGGTCTGACACCATGTTATTGATTGATACATTGGCTGAGTTTATTTCTTTGACTCGGCTGATGGGCAGGGTGTCGACTTTATCGAAATCTCCCTCTCCAATCTGATTGGCGACTTCGGCTATAGAGGCAATGGGTCGTCCCAGTCGTCGCCCGAGTAGCACGGCGACAAAAACCGAAATGCAAAAGACCGCAAGCCCGGCCAGTATCGCTGCAATTAGCCGGTCTACTACGGTATTGTCTTCAGCGTCGAGATCAAAGTAGAAGCCAATGACCCAGGGTGCATCACCGTAGCGATCAATGACTCTGTGCATGATTGCGTAGGCTGAATCGTCTGTCCAGGTCATTGCCGCTTCTGCACGCTCGACAGAACCCAGCAGGCGCATCTCGCGCATGTCGCTGGACCAGATTTTTTTCAACACCGGGTCGTAGAGTGATTGAAGCTCCGGTAGTTGTGCATTGGGTTGTTTAGGCGTTTGCAGGTCTGTCAATATGGAAGGGTGTGCCAGTACGCGGGTTTTGTCGTACAGGACAAACGGCACCAGAGGTGTGCCGTCTACCAGTTTTACCAGCTCGAACGACAGATCTGATATCGGAATGATTTGTCCGATCATGCCACTGAACTGACCATCTGTTTTTATCGCGGTATCGTGCAACACAACGTACTCGCCGATGGTGTCGGTGAAAAATGGCTCGCGCCACTGGGGTTTGTCGTCAGCGCCGTCTTCAAGCCACTCCATAATACCGGGCCGACTGCTCCAGTCTTCGGTGAGCATCAGGCCGTCAATTCGGCGCCAGCGCTTACTTT
Organism: uncultured Granulosicoccaceae bacterium; assembly: GCA_937957915.1. Classification (GTDB taxonomy): domain Bacteria; phylum Pseudomonadota; class Gammaproteobacteria; order Granulosicoccales; family Granulosicoccaceae. The sequence continues at coordinate 3,595 of CALGNZ010000150.1, forward strand.
GCCCTTCCGGGTCGACATGTGTGATGCCGGCCACCTGGGGTGTCGCTGCCAGTGTGCCGCGAATAAACTTGTCAAAGCCATCAGCGTCGTTCAGATCAACCGTGCCGTCTGATATTCGTTCGGCGATCCACTTAGCCTGATCTACCGCTGGCTGCAGGCGGCTGTCAATGCGCTGCTCGACCAGGTCCATAAATATGCCGACCTGTGCTTCGAGCAGACGGCGGGTATTGTCAGCTGCGCTGGACAGGCCAAGCCACAGCGCGGAGGCAACCGCCAGCGCGACCAGGGTGCCGATACTAAGGCAGGTTACGGTGATAACCGATGGCTTATAGGTCATTGAGTGGACGAAGTATCCCTGGTTTAGTGGACTGGTATGTCGTGGTTGAGTGGGTTATAGGCAGCAACTGACAAATTACTGACACGGATGCTTATTGTATCTGTGCGGAGCATGCTGTGCGCATTTTTTTGGCCATCGGTGGCGTTGGCTTGTGGTCAATTTCCTGTTAGATTTTTCAGATAGCAATGGCAATCGAAGACCTGGTAGATGCGTTATACAATGCAGCAACTACAATAAACAGACAAACGGCATCTATAGCCGCAACATGCTTAGAAAACAATTCGAAGTGATAAGGAGACTCATGGTTGGCAGTTTTAATAGTAGCCCGCGTTTCTTTGGTTACCCATCGATTAACAGATCTGCATGGGGTGACTGACTGTGCCTGATGAGTTTTGATGATGAGGCAGATTGACAATAAACGCCAGGCCATGGCCCTTGCTGTGTGCCAGTGGTTAATATGGCCCGTGTTGTGGCTGACTGCTACATCGGTCGTCCACGCCAGTGACCTGCTGGAGCAGTATTTATCACCGCCACCTGAGGCAGCACCCGGGCAGTGTTACGCAAAGGTTATCGTTCCCGCGAAATACAAATCAACTCGACACACCATCGTCAAGCGCGAGGCGAGTGAGTCGATCACCATCGTGCCAGCCAAATACGAATGGGTTGATGAGAAAGTGATGGTTCGAGAGGCCACGGAAGTCATTTCAGTGGTTCCCGAAACCTATCGGTGGGTGGAGGACACAGTGTTGGTCGAGCCGGTATCTTTGCGGCTTGAGCCTGTTCCCGCCACCTTTGATACGATTGCCGAGCAGGTGCTCGATAAGCCCGAGCAAATAAGCTGGCAAACGAGGTGCGGGCCTCTGCAGAGTATTGAACACATGACAGGTGATGTTGTTTGCCTGCTGGCCGAGCCTGCTACCTATCAATCAATAACTCGCTATATTGTCAAGCAACCGGCCACTACACGCAGGGTGGAGATACCCGCCACCTATAAGCAGATTCGCAGACGCGTGGTCGACAAACCGGCGCGCATTGTAAAGACACCACAGCCTGCTGTGTTTGAGACCGTCAAAGTTAAAAAGATGGTAACCCCCGCACGAGTAGAGCGGTTGTCATCGCCGGTTGAATACCAGTCGATAACGAAAAAGGAAAAACTGTCTGACGAGCAGTTTGTCTGGCGCGAGTCAGTTTGCGAATCTGATCTTGGCGAGCGAGGTGTGACCAGTCTTCAACGTGCACTTAAGCAGCGCGGCTTCGACCCCGGGGAAATTGATGGTGTGCTCGGAGCGGGCACGCTGGGGGCGGTTGAGGCCTTCCAGGTAGACGCTGAATTGGCGCGCGGTGCTGTGACTATTGAATTACTTGAGGCTTTACAGGTGGATTACTAATTGCCTGCTTCAAGCGGTTCCGGCTATCCACGAGTTTCTCTTTAGGCATGTCTCTGATGCGCTGATTGTCAACGCGCGACCTCTGCTGTGCATTTACCAATGGTGGGTGTGTCGGAGCGTTCGCATCATTAGGCAGGGCCGCGCTGCCGTGGCAGAATAGAGCCCCCTTCTGTCGCACCTGATGCAGCCTTTGCAGCAAATCAGCGCGGCCACTGCATGGAGCATGCAACTTGATTGCGCGTCGCATCAGTTTGTTTACAGGTCTCTATTTATTCGCGTTTGTGTTTGCGCACCTGGTTAATTTATCTCTTGGCCTGCATTCTGTCGATACGATGGATCAGGCGCGAGGCTGGCTAATTGCGCCGTGGACAAACCTGGTTGGTGCCGGCCTGCTGCTTGCCTGCCTGTTCTTTCATATGCTTCTTGGCTTACGCGCGCTTTATAAGCGTAATACATTGCGCCTGAATCCTTTTGATGCTTTTCAGTTGCTGCTCGGACTCTCCATCCCAGTGCTGCTTTTCCCGCATATGATTACCATGGCACTGGGGTCTGTGCTGACGGATCAGCACGCCACTTACCAGCAGGTGCTTGCCCACTTCTGGATCGACAACCCCTGGCTCGGGCTGCGGCAGATCATTGGTTTGATGGTGGTTTGGCTGCACAGTTGTATGGGGCTGTTTGTATGGATGCGACTGCAGTCGTGGTGGGGCAGGGTGTCATTGTTTGTGTATCCTACGGTGGTGTTGTTGCCAACACTTGCCATGCT
>CALGNZ010000151.1 GCA_937957915.1 uncultured Granulosicoccaceae bacterium
TCGACGCCAGAAGAAAATCTGGCGTCACATCTCGGTCCATCCTCCTCGGCACGTGGCGGGCCACGTTTCTCAGACGATTGACCGACCTGTTTAGCCAGATTTCCTCTGGACGCCGAATCCTCATGAATAGTCCAGGCTAGCTGTCTGTTGCAACGTTTACGCCGGGCGAGGATTTCTGTGTTTACTGTTTTTGACGTAACACAAACAAATGGTCAATCAGCCAATCAGCCAATCAGCTAAAGAGCTATAGAGCCTGGCAAGGCATGGATGCCCGTTTGTGCGGCTCGCCGGATCGATCACTCTCAAATTGCCAAAGGTCATTACTCGCCAGGGCGAGATTCCTAACTCAGATCTATGGCCTCGGCAGCCGCGATAGCACTCATATTCACCAGGCCACGCACGGTTACTGCCTCAGTGACAATATGTGCTGGTTGGTTGAGACCGACCAGCATTGGACCAACCGGCAGTCCGTTGCCAAATACTTTGACCATGTTGTAGGCGATGTTAGCGGCGTCGAGATCCGGCAAAACCATTAGATTGGCTGCACCGCGGAAACTGGAATCCGGGAATATGCGATCTCTGACAGACTCCCAGACGGCTGCATCGGCGTGCATTTCACCGTCTACCGGCAAGTCTGGATAGTTTTGTTCGATAATCTCTCTGGCCTTGCGCATTTTCCGTGTGCTGTCGTTGTCGCGACTGCCAAAGTTTGAGTGTGATAACAGGGCAATCTTTGGATCCATGCCAAATCGCTTTACTGTGCGTGCTGCCATGGCTGCTGTTTCGGCAAGGTGCTCTGCTGAAGGGTCGACCGACACGTGGGTATCGGTGAGGAAGAAGGTACCCGACTGCAGTACCAGCAAAATAACGGCGGAGCAGTCTGATGCTCCCGGCTGCATTCCGATGATGCTTTTTAGATAGCGCAGATGTCGAATGTAGGCGCCCTGGCTGCCGCAAATCAACGCGTCCGCTTGTCCTGCCTTAACCATCAAAGCGCCGAGTGCGGTGGCGCGCGTGCGTACCACTGACCGTGCGTAAGCGGGTGTAACACCATTGCGAGCGGCGATTGCATGATAGGCTTTCGCAAACTCCGGTTCATCCGGGTTGTCCATTGGATCGATCACAGTGATATTTTCACCAATTGTCAGACGCAGGTGATATTTACTGATGTTCTGTTCAATGACTGATTTTCGGCCCAGCAGTACAGGCTTGCAGATACCATCGTCAACCAGCACTTGTACCGCATTGATAACCCGGGTTGATTCACCTTCAGCAAAGACAACACGCTGCGGGTTGGACATGGCTTTGGAAAACACCGGTTTCATCACCATGCCCGATTTGAAAACGAAGTCACTCAGTCGGATACTGTATTCTTTGAAATCCTCAATCGGCCGGGTAGCAACGCCAGATGCCATGGCCGCCTTTGCAACAGCAAGAGGAACGGTGGTCATTAATCTGGGGTCAAATGGTTTGGGGATAAGATATTCACGGCCGAAGCCGAAGTCGGTATCGCCATAGGCTGAAGCGACAACGTCGGATACTTCGCGCGTCGCTATTTCAGCTATTGCGTTTACCGCAGCGACTTTCATTTCCTGGTTTATTGTAGTTGCGCCAACATCCAGTGCGCCGCGGAACAAAAAGGGAAAACACAGAACATTGTTGACCTGGTTGGGGTAGTCCGATCTTCCGGTGCCAATTATGGCGTCGCTGCGAATTTCTGTAACCCGCTCTGGCATTATTTCAGGCGTAGGATTAGCCAGCGCGAAAATGATCGGGTTGCTGGCCATTTGCTCCACATATTCAGGTTTTAATACTCCGCCTGCGGACAAGCCCAGAAAAATGTCTGCACCATCGATAACATCAGCCAGTACGCGAGCGTCTGTTTCAACCGCAAATCTGGATTTATAATCGTCCATCTGCTCTGTGCGGCCCGAGTACACCACGCCGACAATGTCGACGACAGTGATGTTCTCCTGGCTCATCCCCATGGTCACCAACAAATCGAGACAGGCCAGTGCGGCGGCACCGGCGCCAGAACAAACCAGCTTTACATCGGCAATGTTTTTTTCTGCCACCAGCAGTGCGTTGGTGATACCCGCCACCACGCAAATCGCCGTACCATGTTGATCGTCATGAAAAACAGGGATGTTCATCTGTTCATTTAACCGTCGTTCAATCTCAAAGCATTCCGGCGCTTTGATATCTTCGAGGTTGATGCCGCCAAAGCAGGGTTCCATCAGCGACACTGCATCGACAAATCGATCGACATCAGTAGTGTCAAGTTCAAGGTCGAATACATCGATATCCGCAAACTTCTTGAACAGAACAGCCTTTCCTTCCATCACCGGTTTGGAGGCGAGGGCACCGATAGCGCCAAGTCCTAACACCGCAGTACCATTGGTGATAACAGCGACGAGATTGCCGCGCGCGGTCAGGTTGGCTACCTCGACAGGGTTGTCGACAATCGCTTCACAAGCGGCTGCTACACCCGGCGAGTAGGCAAGCGCAAGGTCACGCTGATTGAGCATGTTGGTCGTTGCGCTGATTTCCAGCTTGCCCGGTTTCGGGTATCGATGATAGTTGAGGGCAGCTTCGCGCAGCTCATCAGCCATAAGTGAAGGCTCTACTTGATAGATGGAATGGCAGGATTAATAGCGCAGCAGGATTCGTCAGGACTTCTTAGGCGCATAAATATCGGTACAAGTGCCTTCTGCGACTTCGCAGGCAAAGTTGAACGTTTCTGACAGCGTCGGATGCGGATGCACTGTGAGCGCAACATCGGCAATGTCGGCACCCATTTCCAGCGCAAGCACGGCTTCTGCAATCAGTTCCCCGGCGTTAGGGCCAACCATACCAGCTCCCAGCACCTGTTTGGTGTTTGGGTCGAGGATAACTTTGGTTAATCCTTCGGTACGACCAATGCTAATGGCACGGCCGCTTGCCGCCCAGGGGAAGACGCCTTTCTCGATAGCTACACCTTGCTCTTTGGCCTCGGTTTCGGTGAGGCCCATCCATGCGATTTCCGGGTCGGTGTACGCCACTGATGGAATAGTACGCGCATCAAAGAAGGTTTTCTTGCCGGATATTACCTCGGCCGCTACCTTGCCCTCGTGTGTGGCTTTGTGCGCGAGCATGGGTTGGCCGACGATATCTCCAATGGCGAAGATATTGTCGATGTTCGTACGTTGTTGTTTGTCGACCGGAATAAATCCGCGCTCGTCGACTTTAACACCGGCGTTTTCTACTGCCATGGTGGCACCATTGGGGCTTCGGCCCACGGCCAGCAGTACGCGGTCGAATGTGTCTGTTGCAGGTGCCTTACCGCCTTCAAATGACACGCGCAATCCATCGGCCGCAGGTTCTATGGCGCTGACTTTGGAGCCCAGGTATATATTTTCAAACAGTTTCTTAACACGTTTTTCGAATGGTCTCACCAGGTCTCGATCACATCCGGGTATCAACGTGTCAGACAACTCAACGACAGTGATAGCGGAGCCCAGAGCCTGATAGACGCAACTCATTTCGAGGCCGATGATACCGCCGCCAATAACCAGCAGACGTTTGGGAATATCTGCCAGTGCCAGAGCACCGGTTGAATCAATCAGTCTGTCATCGTCGTAGGGGAAGCCGGGAATACGGGTTACCTCTGAGCCTGCAGCAACGATAGCGTTTTCAAACTGCAGTACCTGCTTTTTGCCGTCGTTCTCGACCTGTAACTGATTGGCTGACAGAAAACTTGCAGTGCCTTGTACCACAGTAACCTTTCGCTGCTTGGCCAGGCCTGCCAGGCCTCCGGTCAACTGGCTGATCACGTTTTCTTTGAAGTGGCGGAGCTTATCGATATCGATTGATGGTTCACCAAAGGAGATGCCGTGTGCTTCCATCTCCTTTGTTTCATTGATGATTTGCGCTGTGTGTAATAACGCCTTGGAGGGAATGCATCCAACGTTGAGGCAAACGCCGCCAAGATCAGGATAGCGTTCTATCAGTACGACAGACTTACCCAGGTCGGCCGCTCTGAAAGCAGCGGTATAGCCACCGGGTCCGGCGCCTATTACCACCACTTCAGTTTGCATGTCGGCGTCTGCAGCACTGGTGGCTGCATGTGCAGTAGCAGCCGCAGCAGGTGCATCTGACTTGGTTGCAGGCTCCGGAGTAGCTTCGGTCTCGTCCGGTACCAGCATGACGATGGCACTGCCCTTGGAAATTTTATCGCCAACCTTAACAAGAACCGATGTAACTTCACCAGCCATAGGCGCTGGTATTTCCATGCTGGCCTTGTCGCTCTCTACCGTTAGCAGCGATTGGTCAAGCTCAACTTTATCGCCCTCATTGACCAAAATCTCAATGATTTCGACTTCCTTGAAATCACCGATTTCAGGTACTTCAATAGTGGTTAGATTGCTCAACCTTGTCTCCAGTATAATTTGGGGTTGGCTATGGTAGCGGGCTTATGTTGTTACCCCGTAGCCCTTTGAGAGCCACGGGTGGAAAGCCACGGGAAGTTAGCTACGGGAACTGGCTCAATTAGTACAGCAGCATCTTGCGGATGTCTCCAACCACTTTGCAGTAGTGTGTCATAAAGCGCGCACCGACTGCACCGTCGATTACCCGATGGTCGTAGGTTATATCCAGAGGACACATTAACCGTGGCTTGAACTCTGAACCATCCCAAACGGGTTGCATCTTTGCGCGGGTGATACCGAGTATGGCAACCTCTGGGGGGTTGACGATTGGTGTGAATGCCGTGCCACCAATACCACCCAGACTTGAGATCGTCATGCTCGCGCCCTGCATCTCGGCAGGCTTTAGTTTCTTTTCCCGCGCTCGGGAGCTCAAGTCAGTCATCTCTTCAGAGAGCTGATAAATATTCTTCTTGTCGACATCCTTTAGTACGGGAACAACCAGCCCGGCTGGTGTGTCCACGGCGATGCCGATATTGAAATACTTTTTGTAAAAAAGTGATTGTCCATCTGCAGACAACGAAGAGTTGAATCGCGGATATTCCTTAAGCGTGGCTGCGAGTGCTTTCACATGAAACACCAGGCCGGTGACTCTGACACCGCGATCGGCTGCTTCATTTTTTATTGACTGTCGAAACGCTTCAAGCTCGGTTACATCCGCTTCGTCATGGTAGGTAACCATGGGCAGGTTAAGCCAGGCTCGATGCAAATTCTCGGCAGTCAGCACGTTGATACGAGTCATTTCGACGCGCTCTACTTCACCAAATTTGCTGAAATCAACCTCGGGTATTGGAGGTATGCCTGCACCACCTGATGCACCACTGCCGCCGTAGGCACTGGTACTGGATGCCATGGTAGATTTGACGAATTGTTTGATGTCTTCTTTAAGAATGCGGGTTTTTGGTCCGGTGCCTTTGACCAGCATTAAATCAACGCCAAGTTGCCGTGCGAACTTACGTACCGCCGGACTGGCGTGCGCCTTTCTATAAGACTCATCAGCAATTTTTTGAGTTGGTGAGTCTTGTGGTTGCTGTCGGTTCTGTTGATTGCCGCCTGTTGTGTTTGTTGCTGTTGGCACTGCCGCAGCGCTTGTTGTCGACGATGCTTCAGGTGCTGACTGTGTAGTTGTTTCTTCCGCACTGGCGGAGCTTGCCTGTTGTTGCACGTTAGACAACTGGATTATGGGATGACCGTGTGAAACCTTGTCACCGACACCAACCAGTATTGCATCCACGACGCCGGCCTCTGGCGAAGGTATCTCCATACTCGCCTTGTCACTTTCAAGGGTGATCAATGATTGATCGACTTTGACAGTGTCGCCCACGCTCACCAACAGCTCGATGACTTCTATCTCTTCGAACTCGCCAATGTCAGGGACAACCACGGTGGCGTTTGACGCACCGCTGGCAGCATCCGGACTGTCAGCGCCTGAGTCTTGAGCCTGTGCAGTTTCGTCGCTCTGCGAAGGTGTGGCAGTGTCGCTGTCATTGTTTACAGCAACTGTTGCGATCAGGTCGCCGGTGGCTATTTTGTCGCCCACCTTTACTGGCAGATCAGCAATGGTTCCGCTGTGGGTGGAGGGTATCTCCATACTGGCTTTATCGCTTTCGAGCGTGATCAGCGATTGCTCTGCTTCTATTAAGTCTCCTGTGGTGACCAGCACTTCTATGATTTCGACAGTATCGAAATCGCCAATATCAGGTACGCGAATTTCTACAGGCCTGGACATGTTCTTCTCCCCCGCCTATACCGTAACCGGATTTGGTTTGTTTGGATCGATGCCATACTTCTTTAGCGCATCAGTGACGACGCTGACATCGATGGTTCCCTGTTCTACCAGGCTGTTAAGAGCGGTAATAACAATGTAGCGTCGGTCCACCTCAAAAAAGTCGCGAAGTTTCTCGCGAGTGTCGGAGCGACCAAAGCCATCAGTGCCAAGTGCCTTGAAATCAGTGGGTATAAACTCGCGAATGCCATCGGCTACCGCTTTCATGTAGTCGCTGGATGCGATTACCGGATAGGGAGAATCACTTAGCAGCTCCGCCACATAAGGCACTTTGGCAGGTTCTGAAGGATTGAGATTGTTCCAGCGCGTGGCTTTCAGACCATCACGTCGCAATTCAGTAAAGCTGGTGACACTCCAAATGTCCGAGCCAACGTTATAGTCCGCGCTCAATATTTCTGCGGCTGCAATGACTTCGCGCAGGATGACGCCGGCACCCATAAGATTGACACGCTTCGGTGCATCTCCTTCAGTGCTTTGCAACTTGTACATTCCCTTGATGATGCCTTCTTCAATACCTTCTGGTAGAGCAGGGTGGTGGTAGTTTTCATTCATCACAGTGATGTAGTAGTAGACATCTTCCTGCTGTTGCATCATTCGGCGCATACCATCATGAATGATGATCGCCAGTTCGTAGGCATAGCAGGGGTCGTAACACACGCAATTGGGTATGGTGCTGGCCAGCAGGTGGCTATGGCCATCTTCGTGTTGCAAACCTTCACCGTTCAGGGTGGTTCGGCCTGCAGTACCTCCGATCATAAAGCCTCTTGCGCGCATGTCTCCGGCGGCCCAGGCCAAATCACCAATGCGTTGAAAGCCAAACATTGAGTAGTACACGAAGAACGGAATCATATTGACGCCGTGGGTGCTGTAGGCGGTGGCAGCAGCGATCCATGACGACATACTGCCAGCCTCGGTGATACCTTCTTCGAGAATTTGTCCGGTCTTATCTTCTTTATAAAACATAACCTGATCACGGTCTTCAGGGGTATAAAGCTGACCCACCGAAGAGTAAATGCCCAGTTGTCTGAACATGCCATCCATGCCAAATGTTCGGGCCTCATCTGGCACGATGGGCACAACGTTCTTACCCACTTTTTTGTCGCGAGTGAGTATTGTCAGCATACGAACAAACGCCATCGTGGTAGATAGCTCGCGATCACCCGAGTCTTTCAACAGTGCATCAAAAGTTTCCAGTGGTGGTATCTCCAAAGGAGCGGCAAACTTATTCCGCTGCGGCAGATAACCACCGAGTGCCTCCCGTCTGTCTTGCATATACTTCAGCAAATCGCTGTTTGGTTCAGGCTTCGAGTACTCAAGGTTTTCGACCTGCTCGTCGGTCAGTGGAATATTGAAGCGGTCGCGCATGTCCATCAGTGCATCGAGCGGCATCTTCTTCTGTTGATGGGTGGCGTTGGTCCCTTCGCCAGACTCACCCATGCCATAGCCTTTAACCGTCTTCATCAGGATAACGGTGGGCTGTCCTTCATGGTTGGTGGCGGCGTGGTAGGCGGCGTAAATTTTATGCGGGTCATGACCGCCACGGTTTAGTCGCCAGATATCTTCATCTGATAACTTGGAAACCATGGCTGCGGTTTCGGGGTATTTACCAAAAAACTTCTCTCTTGTGTATGCACCGTCTTTGGCTTTAAAATTCTGATATTCACCGTCGACGGTTTCCATCATCAGTTGTTTCAGCTTGCCATCGTGATCTTTCGCTAAGAGCGGATCCCAGTATGACCCCCAGATCACCTTGATAACATTCCAGCCTGCACCGCGGAACACTGCTTCAAGTTCCTGAATAATTTTACCGTTGCCACGAACCGGTCCGTCGAGTCGTTGCAGGTTGCAGTTGATCACGAATGTCAGGTTGTCGAGCTTCTCCCGACCGGCCAGTGAGATAGCACCGAGAGACTCCGGTTCATCCATCTCGCCGTCACCCATGAAGGCCCATACCTGCCGATCTTTTGTATTGGTCATACTGCGATCGTGCAGATACTTCATAAAGCGAGCTTGATAGATGGCCATGATTGAAGTCAGGCCCATCGAGACGGTGGGAAACTGCCAAAAATCAGGCATCAGATAAGGATGCGGGTACGAAGACAAACCGTTGCCATCTACTTCGCGTCGAAAGTTGTCCAGATCTTCTTCAGTCAGTCGGCCTTCAAGATAGGCTCGCGCATAGATACCGGGTGCGGAATGTCCCTGTACGAATACCAGATCGCCACCGCTCTTTGGTCCGGGGGCGCGGAAGAAATGGTTAAAGCCCACATCGTAGAGAGTGGCTGCCGAGGCGAAGCTTGCGATATGACCGCCGAGATTGGAATCATCTCTGTTGGCTCGCAACACCATCGCCGTTGCATTCCAGCGAATCATAGATCGCAGTTGATGCTCATACTCATGATTGCCCGGACTATTCGCTTCCAGGTGCGGGGGGATGGTGTTGATGTACGCTGTCGATGCGCTGTAGGGCAGGTTGGTGCCCGAGCGTCGTGACTGATCGATGAGTGCCTCAAGAATAAAGTGGGCCCGTTCCGGACCCTCATGCTCGATGATGGCGTCGAGTGCTTCTAGCCATTCCCGGGTTTCTTGCGGATCGATGTCTTGCAGTTCGCGCATGGATAGCCTCTTGCTAATGGTCTGTCCTGGTTGGATAGCCAAATTGATGTCATTGAGGGCTGGATGTACCCTCTAAGAGTGTAGTCTCCGATGCATGTTTGCCGCGGAGATATCGGATGCCGTGATTTGTAGACCGGCCTGAGCGTGCAGAGTTGCTGCTGACAGATTGAAGTATAACGTAACAGACCAAAAATTTATAAAAGTCGGCATTGTTGGCTACGCTTACTACTACGAATAACGTGCCATCAGGATTACTGCCGAGGGTCCGGGAGACTGTCCGAGAACAGATGACCTGCTGTGGACGCGATCTTTTGGGCAGCTATAGCGATCGATTTTGTCAGGTACGAATGACTATTCGTCTCAATTGATCAGAAATATCTGACTCAACAATCTATCGCCCTCGCTACGACCGCTGTTGACGGACAGCCATCCCTGATGGCGACTGTTTCGTGACACAGGTGCTACCACACTGGCTGGTGTGCCGCGATGAGTGCACAGACATGGCAACGATGGTTACAAGTGGTAAAGCCAACGACGGTTAGTCGAGCGGGGTAGCCCAAAGGTGTTGGCCATTAGCGTCAAGTTCGCCAATGTTGCAGGTCTTAATGGTGTTCCTTACCGAGTCTGCATCAGCCACTCGGGTTGCTACGCGAGCGTAGTTTTCAGTATATCCATAGGCAACCAACTGGCCATTGTTGTCTCGGGTTGATTCCCACAGCACCTGCGCTTCGTTGTCAATTTGTGCACGCAGGAAATCTTTGCGTTGTGCGCCGGTCAGTTCAATTAATTCTCTGCTGCGCTGCGTTTTGATGTCAGCGCCAATCTGGTCGGCCATATTGGCGGCTTTGGTGCCTTCGCGTGCCGAGTAGCTAAATACATGTACATGCCCGAAGCCGATGTCACTGACGAATTGCAGAGTCTCTTGCCACTCCTCGTTCGTCTCTCCGGGAAAGCCAACAATGATATCGGTAGTGACATTAAATCCGTGCACGGCATTCTTTGCGTGCGTTAACAATGCAGAGAACTCTGTTGTATGACAACGCCTGGACATCCTTTTCAGCACAGTGTCGGAGCCTGACTGGATTGGCAGGTGCATGTGTGGCATTAGCCGTTTGTTCTCGAACAGGGAAAAAAAGTTCTCGCCCAGGTCCCATGGTTCTACCGATGCAAATCTGATTCTGGGGATCGATGTGTTTTCGAGAATGCTTGTGACCAGAGTGTGTAAATCAGTGTTGGTGTCTGAGCCGTAGCCACCGACATGGACCCCGGTGAGTACGATTTCATTGACGCCCTGACGCTCAAGATTGTTAATTTCCGCAAGAATCGTATCGATACTCCGGCTTTTCTCGACGCCGCGCGCAATGGTGACAATGCAATAGCTACAGCGGTAGCGACAGCCATCCTGAATTTTAATAAAGGCGCGTTGCCTGTTGCGAGCAAACAAGGCTGATTCATTGGGCAGCGTTGCACCCTCTGGCATGATCGGGATCTGCCAGCGGCGGTTAACGCGCTGCACCAGCTTATCCTTTTCGCTGTTATCGACCAACATATCGATACCAAGCTCAACGCCGGTGCCGGCTTCGCCAGTGGAGACCATGCAACCACTAACGACGAGTTTCCCGGTCGGGTTTTCGCGTCTGACTCGATTGATAAGCTTGCGCGATTTTTTTACAGCCTCGGTAGTAACTGCGCAGGTATTGAGGACGGTAAGATCGGCATCTTGTACATCGTTGACAAGGATGTGTCCTGCCTGCTGAAACTCCAGCGCCCAGCTTTCGAGTTCGGCTTCGTTCAGGCGGCAGCCTAGTGCTTTGAGGTGAATATTCAAAAGGTGAGCATCGGGTGTTCTGAAACGTGACAGAACAGCTTATCATTTCAATGAATGTACTTCACGAATCGAGTGTGGTTTTGAGACGAATTAACGGCTCCGGCCAGCCAGGACAGCATTTGCCAGTTGTGCCAGTTGTGCCAGTTGCGACAGATGTCGGGTTACAGCAATGGCGGTAATTTGGCAGCACCAAACCAGTACCGGTCACTATGAGGTGCGGATGGCCGGCAATTCTCGTCGATTGTACAAGGATGGGGTGTTCCACTCGCAATGGAATGCAACCCGACCGTTGTCGAATGGTGTATGGGATCTGCTTTTTTTACCCGCATTGTTCCGGCAACCGCAGGCAACACAAAGAGTATTGGTTCTTGGCGTCGGCGGGGGCGCTGTGATTAACACGTTCACGACATTGTTAAATCCACAGGAAATAGTCGGCGTGGAACTGGACCCCGTTCATATAAAAATAGCTCGGGAGCATTTTTTACTCCCGGGTGCTCCGGTGAAACTGCACCAGGCCGATGCGGTTGAATGGATTGACGGATACCAGGGAGACCGTTTTGATGTCGTTGTTGAGGATTTGTTTACCGAGCAGGCGGGCGAACCGGTAAAAGCGGTTGCAGTCGGTAAAACGTGGTTTCGCAAGCTTCAGCGGTTGCTTCGGCCCGGCGGTGTACTGACTATCAACTTTGAAGGGCCGGAGCAGATGCGTGAGGCTGGGCTGGCGTACTGCGGTACGCTGGGTTCTCGGCCGGATATTCGTTATCAATTCAGCCAGCCGAGTTACGGCAACAGTGTGTGTGCCTTTCTCGAAGTGCCGGGTTCACCGGCTAAACTGCGTACAAATCTGTCGGAATTGTTACGGGCGTATCCTGCCTGTCGCGCCAGCGGGCAAAAGTTTAAGGTTCGCAAAGTGGTTTGATGTCAATATTTTGAGGCAATTCGATAAGAATTTGATCATTTATCACTTGTTTACGCGTCTATTTGCGGGGTTTAATGGTTAATTCGCGTATAATCGGCGAGGATGACAGATTGGCAATGAATGCCGACAAGAAGCTAGGGAAGTAGAATTTCGGCCATTTACAAGAGTGTATGTGGCCAGCATGAATTCCAAGGGGATCGACCAATGGTAGACCAGAAAAACAATGCAGACGGCGTCCGTGAGGACATACGCGACAGGCACTTACTGCCTGATGAGCCAAAAGTTCGAAAATCACTTAAATACGGCGCTGCAGGCCTGTTGGGTCTTGGTGTCCTGGGTATGTGGTCCAGCAATGCAGAGCGCGACGGCCAGTTGCAGGGGCTTGAGCAGGAGCGCACCGTACTTGATTCACGGGTGCTGGAGCTCGAAGGCACTCTTGGCGAGACCACGTCGAAAGTAGAAGGATATGAGTCTGAGATAGCGTCGCTAAAGAGTTCGGTTGATAGCGCAACCCAGGCCGCAGAGACAGCCAAAGCGTCGGCTGCTAAAGAGGCTGCCGAGCTGCAGGCGCAGTTGGAAGCTAAAGCGGCACTCGAGCAGGAAATAGCGTCGCTGCAGGGAAAAATCGATTCGCAAACGGCCACCATCGAAGAGCTCGATGCGGTTCGAGTGCAGGCAGTTGAAGAAATTACCGCATTGCGCAATCGTGATTCGAGCGCTGAAACCGCCCAAATGACGCAGACCATTGTTGATTTGCAGGCCGAGGTTGATCAGCTGGGTGGCGCTCGGGATCAGCTAACCACCAGACTTGAAGACATCGAGAGCCGTTCGCAGCAATTGCTTGCTGACCATGAGAGCGTGACCTCCGAGAGAGATGATCTGCTCGCCAGACTTGACGGCCTGAACCAGGAAAAACAGGGTTTTGCTACGGAGCTCGAAACGCTGAAAGGTAGTGAGGGTGTTACCTCTTATGATTCTCTTAAAGAGTCGTACGCTGGTTTGGAAGGACAGGTTGAACAGTTAACTACTGAGCGCGACAAACTAACCGGTGATAACTCGGCGCTGGCCGAACAGGCGGAAGCGCTGGCACAGGAAAAAGAGGAGTTGACCGCACAGATCGCCGAAAGGCAAGCCCGGATCGATGAGCTAAGTGCGAAAAGTGATGCGCTCGATACCCAGGTTGGTGATCTGGAAACACAGCTGGCGTCGGTGCAGTCGGAAAAAACCGATCTTGAATCGCAATTTGCCAGCTTCAAAGATTCGTCAACACTCGGTATCCAAAACCGAGATGGCAAGCTTTCATCGCTGACATCATCGCTGGGTTTCATCACTCAGGAGCGCGATGAGCTGCACAAAAAAGCCTCGGCGCTAGGGTCAGAGCTGGAATCAGTAAAGCTCGGCAGCGAGCAACAGATTGCAGCGATGCAGGAGCAGGTAACCGGACTTGAAACAGAAATCGATGAGCTGACTGCCAGGCGTGATGCGCTGCTGGCTGAGAATACAGAACTCAAGGGCACGGTAGAGCAACTAGGCGCCAGCAGTAACGAGCAGATTGTAGCGCTAACCGGACAGGTCGAAGAGCTCACCGCGTCGCGTGATGAAGTTTCCGGGACGCTTGAGCAGTTAAAGGGCTCCAGTAACGAGAGAATTGGAGGCCTGGAAGAGCAGGTAACGGGCCTGACGGCGGAAATCGACGAATTGACCGCCCGGCGTGATGCACTTGTGGCTGAGAACACTGAGCTGAAAGGGACGGTAGAGCAACTAGGCGCCAGTAGTAACGAGCAGATTGCTGCGCTAACCGGACAAGTCGAAGAGCTGACCTCATCGCGTGATGAAATCTCCGAGACACTCGAAGGATTGCGAGGATCAAGCAACGAGAAAATTGGCGGCCTTGAAGAGCGGGTCACCACATTGACAGCGCAGGTTGATGAACTGACCGCCAGGCGCGATCAATTGGTTGCGGAAAATCAGACCTTGCAAACTGACTTGAGCGGTCTGACTGAATCCAGCGGTTCGCAAATAGCCAGCTTGATGCAATCCAGAGATGAACTGTCAGAATCACTTAATCTGTTCAAAGCTGATAGTGGCTCCAAAGTAGCTGACCTGGAGGGGCGAGTTGAAGATCTCACGGGCCAGGTTGGAGATCTCGAAGCCAGGCGTGACGAGCTGCTCGGTCAGGTTGATTCCCTGAGTGCCGAAAATCAGCAAATCGCAGCTGACAGTGAAACTAAAATTGCAGATCTGCAGTCAGGTATCGCGAAACTAACCGGTGAACGCGATGAGCTGGGTTCTGCTTCAGCTGCGTTTAAGGAGCAGTCACAAGCGAAGATTGCTGACCTTGAATCTACCGTTGCTGATCTTAACGGACAGATCGAAGACCTCAGTGTTGAACGCACCGGGCTGATGAAGAAAAACAGCGCCAGCCAGGAAGAGTTGGAAGTCCTGAAAGGTGAGGTGGCCACTGCCAAACAACGACTTGAAGAGTTGACCGCCAGCAGCGAAGCGTTGCAATCCGAAAACGCCGCAGCTGCTGAATTGCAAACCGAACTCGATGGTAAGAACCAACAGTTGGCCGCTGATCTTGAAGCTGCCACTGCAGCGCAGGCTGAGGCTGCAAGTAACATCGCAACGCTGGAAAAAGAGCTGTCAGACATGACAAGTGCCAGAGATTCAATCGTGGCAGAGCGCGATAAGCTCCAGGCGCACATAGACACGGTACAGGGTGATCTTGGCATCAAGCAGGCCGAAATCGGCGACATGGAAGGCATGCTAAATAGCCTGAAGGGGCAAATTCTCAACTTGTCGAAAGAGAAAGACCTGGCCGACGAAGCGCTTGCGTCAACAGCTCGAACCAGCGAAGAAAAAATTGCCGCGCTCGAGGCCGAGTTGCAAGGAGCGAAGTCACAGCGAGACACCGATGTTGCGGCATTAGAGCAAGAGCTCGAGGACCTAAAGGCCAGTCAGCAGCAGTTGACAACTGATGGTGAGCAAGCAAAGGCAGCGGCTGCACAAAAGATTGAAGCTCTTGAAGGCGAAGTGGCTTCAGTTAGCGAAAAGCTCGATGGTGCGGAATCTGCCAAAGCTGAATCTCAGGAGCAGCTGGCCGAACTGGAAAAACAGCTCAAAGATATCGGCATTGCGCGGGACACGCTGGGTCAGGAGCGAGACTACCTGTTGGGTGCGCTAACCAAAGAGCGCGAGGCGATTGCCAGCTTCACCAGTGATGCGGAGGCGGCGGACGAAAAGCTGGCGATGGTCAGTGGCGAGGCCGATGGCTTAAGAGATGAGTTAGCTGCTGCCAGACAGGCTGCAGAAGCGAAGCAAAAAGAAGCTGAGGCACTCGAACAACAGATTGGGGAGTTTGAGGGCAAAATCGGCGCATTAAACGATCAGCTTTCTGAACTGGCTCAGTCACGCGACGAAGCTCAGGCCAATATGACCGCGATGCGCAGTCAGCTTGGCGATGCAGAAAATCTGCTCGAAGGAGCACGCGCAGAAGTCGAACAATTGATGGCTGTAAAGCTGTCTAACGAGGACAAGCTGCGAGCGGAGAGTGTTCAGGCATCCGGTGTGCGAGACTCTATCAGCGAGCAACTTGCTGTCGCCAATGTCGACAATGCGGAGGTCTTCATCAGAGACGACAATTCCATCGGTATTCGTGTTGCCAGTGGACGACTGTTCGGGACCGGCAGCTCAACGCTGAGTGGCGAAGGTGAGGACGTTCTCAATGTTGTCGGCGGAATAGTGCAGGGCTACCCTGACTACGATGTGCGGGTAGAAGGTCATACGGACAACGTGCCGATAGGTCCTGTGCTGGCAAAAACCTTCAAGAGTAACTGGGAATTGTCTGTTGCCAGAGCTGCCTCTGCTGTTCGCTTCATGAGTAAGAACAGCGGTATTGCGGCTGAGAAGTTGTCAGCTACCGGATACGGCGAGTACAACCCGATCGCTGATAACAGCACCAGTGAAGGTAAAGAGCAAAATCGCCGGGTAGAGGTGGTATTGCATCAACAGTAGTCTGATCGTAAGTTGAAGTGGTATGGTGAAGGCCGGACATTGTCCGGCCTTTCTTTTTTGGGCACTGAATAGAATCACCAACGAACTGTTGCTATGCAAATACCTCTTTTCCCGCTATCGAGTGTCGTCCTGCCGGGTGGCTTGCTGCCGTTGCGAATCTTTGAGCCACGTTACCTCGATATGGTCCGCGATTGTGTTAAGCATCAGAGCGGATTTGGTGTTTGTCTCATTAAAGAAGGCGCAGAGGTAGGCGGTGCCGCAGTGCCCCTTGCCTTTGGCACGCTGGTTGAAATCGTCGATTGGGATCAGGACGAAAGCGGACTGTTGACGATCTCTGCGCTCGGCAAACAAAAATTCCGCATTACTGACACTGCGGCCGCCAGTTCAGGCTTGCTTACGGGCAGTGTCGAGCTATTACCAGCTGAATTGAGCTCGCCAGTGCCGAAAGAATTGGTTCACCTGCAAGACACCATGCAACAAATACTGGAGCAGGTAGCGCCATCGATAGCATACGAAAAGCCGGAGCTGGATGATTGCTTGTGGCTCGGTAGTCGGTTTGTAGAACTGTTACCTATGTCTGCAGAAATTCGTCACGAGTTGCTGGCCATGGATGATCCGATCGATCGATTAACCTCCGTCAATGAATTGTTAATGGTGATGGCCAGGCAAGCCAGAGCAACAAACAAGGATTGACGGTTAATGATAGTGTGCGCAGTTAATCGAGTTTGCGTGTGAACATCTTTGACCCACGGGCGGTTGCATCATGTCGTTGTTGTCTGGCGGTTGGCAGGTTGTCGAGTGTGTCCGGCTCAAAGCCCTGTTCGCGAAACCAGTCGCCGCTTCTGGTGGTCAAAGCGAACAGTGATTGACACTGTTTCTCCTGTGCGATCAGTGCCAGATGTTGAACAATCTCACCCGCTTTTCCACTGGCCCGAAAGTCAGGGTTTACCGCCAGACAACCCAGTTCTGCCTGCTTTGCGTAAATGGTTAAGCTGGCGCATGCGATGACACTGCCATCGCGTTCGGCAACGTAGAAGTCATTAATATGCCGCTCGAGTTCCTGCTCCGAGCGATGAATCAGAATGTTTTCATCGATCAGTGGTTTGACCAGTGCCATTATTCCGCTGACGTCGCGGGTACTCGCCTGGCGTATCGTGTCGTAACTGCCCGAGTCGATCAGTAATCCGCTACCGTCGCGGGTAAATAGTTCTTTTAGCAGCGCCCCGTCGCCGGTGCTGACAATGTGACAGCGTTGCACGCCGTTGCGGCAGGCAAAGATTGAATTATCGATGACACCCTGTAGTGGTTCCATTGCCGTCGGCAACGCCCTGCCGGCGTTGTGGTCGGTGGCTGAAATCTCCCTGAGGTTTGTATTCTCGTGTCTTGACTCGGGGCCAACGCCTGCCTCAAGCGCCTCGTCGTGCAGGAAAATTAATTTATCCGCTTGCAAGTCTATTGCGGCGCGAGTGGCGACATCTTCGGAGTGAAGGTTGAACTGTTCACCAGTGGGTGAATACCCGACAGGTGAAAGCAGTACAACCATGTCTTTGTCGAGAATGTGTTTAATCTGACGATTCCTGATTCTTCTGATTTCGCCCGTGTGGCAATAGTCGATACCATCTCGCACACCGAATGGCTTGGCCATAACAAAGTTGCCAGAGCACAGAGTGACCTGCGCGCCAGACATTGGCGTATTAGGTAAGCCTGTGGAAAAAACTGATTCGATGTTGCTGCGCAGTGTGGCCAGAGCAGACTGGACTGCCGGCATTGTCTGGCTGTCTGTAATTCTTACGCGATACTCGTTTTCCGAGTTGTTTGTTGGCAGTGGATTGCCGAACTGCGGCTCGAGTCCGCGCGCGCGTAACTCGGCGTCAATTTGTGGGCGCATACCGTGGACCAGCACCAAACGGACACCGAGGTGGCATAAAAGCGTCAGGTCGTGCACGAGGTTGGCAAATGCTGGCTGGTCGACATGCGTGCCACTTACCCAAACGACGAAGGTGCTGCCACGGTGCGTATTGATATACGGTGAAGTGTGGCGCAGCCATTCAATCGGAAAATCGTTGTTTTTACACTCGCTCATCACTATCTATTACACAGTAGGATTCGATTGGTAGCATTTCGGTTCGAAACTTGATGCTCTGTTGTCGTCACACTTGCGTAGTTGAGCACGACTATTTGAACTTCGCAATGAAGGCTATACTCGAATGACACGCTTCTGAGTTCGCTTTCGTGGTGTGCTCTGATTCTTTGTGCCCAACCCTGGACAAGTGACTTGCCAACATTATCATTTATTTCCCGTGTGACTGTCGCGCTGACTGTGGTTCTTAGTCTGTCGCGCGTTGAAGCGCAAACCCAGAGTCCGGATGCCGAATGGTCTGCGGCCATTGCAGCTAGCGTGCCCTCGGTTGTTTCGCTGCAGGTTTCCTATGTTCGAAATTACGTAGAGTCTAATCAAGGCGTCAGTTCGGCTACCGGGTTCGTAGTCGATGCAGAGCGCGGCATTATATTAACCAACCGACACGTGATGGGCAGCGGTCCGGTTGCCATTAGTGCCACGTTTCAGAATCTGGAGCGGGTAGATGTTGTGCCGCTGTATCGCGATCCGGTCCATGACTTCGGATTTCTGCGTTATGACCCCGAAGATCTGAAACGCAATCAGCCTGAATCACTGCAGCTCAACGCGGACGGTGCCACGGTTGGTACCGACATACGGGTCATCGGCAGTGACGGTGGTGAGCAGCTATCTATCCTGGCCGGAACCATTGCCCGCACCGATCGAAAAGCACCAAACTACGGACGATACGGACACAACGATTTCAATACGTTCTACTTACAGGCTGCATCATCCACCTCCGGTGGTTCCTCCGGCTCTCCGGTTCTCAATCGACGCGGTGAAGTCATCGCGTTGAACGCGGCGGCCAATAGCAGTACAGCGAGCAGCTTTTTTCTGCCGCTTGATCGCATTCAGTATGCACTTGAAAAACTACAGGCGGGTGAGTCTGTAGCGCGTGGCACTGTGCAGACAGTTTTTGAGCAGCACCCCTATCGTCTATTGAGTCGGCTGGGTTTGAGTGATGAAGTCAGTCAGCTGGTACAACAGAAGTTTCCCGAAGGCAACGGCATGTTGCTGGTGCGGCAAATACTGCCCGGCGGCGTGGCTGAAGGCAAACTGCAGGAAGGCGACATACTGACAAAAATCAACGGTGAATACATCACTCACTTTATTCGGCTTGCTGAAGTGCTGGACGGATCGATTGGTCAGACGCTTGAGTTCACTATTGTCAGACGCGGGCAAGAACAAAATCTGTCACTTGATGTTCAGGATCTGCAGGCTTTGCAACCTGATCAGTTAGTGGAGCTCGGTGATTCGGTCTTACACAATATTTCAGTACAGCGCGCACGCGGCATGAACCTGCCTCAAAAGGGAGTGATTGTCGCAAAAGCGGGATATGCCTTTTCGCGTGCGGGCGTGTCCAGAGGGTCGCTTATTACAGAAATAAACGGAGTGGCCATAGACACTCTGGATGATTTACTTACACAGCTGGCTGACTTACAGAACGATTCTGAATGGCGACTAAGATACGTGGTACCAGGTCGAGAGTTTACTTCTTCAATTGGCACCGTTGAAGTCAATGACAAGTGGTTTGCCGCGCGCGTATGTGATCAAAAAGATGACCAGCGTTTTTGGCAGTGCAACGATGTCGATGTGTCCGACGATATAGAGCAGGCCAGTGCGTTGGTTGATGCTGTGTTGCCAGACTACGATGATCCGCTAATCCAGCAAACAGCCATGTCTCTGGTGCGATTGTCCTTTGACATTCCCTACTCTGTTGACAACGTTTATGCAAAGAGCTTTAGCGGTGTCGGCCTGGTGGTGGATGCAGAGCGTGGGCTGGTGGTTACTGACAGAAATACAGTGCCGGTAGAATTGGGTGATCTTGAGATGACCTTCTTCTCCACCTACAAGCTGCCAGCCAAAGTGGTATTCCTCCATCCCCTGCACAATATCGCATTGCTGCAATACGACCCGGCGCTGCTGGGCGGTGTGGAAATACCCGAGTTGGAACTGGCCACTGCATTCCCCGACATTGAAATGCCGCTTGAGCAAATTGGTTACCGCAGCGACGGCACAGTACGCAAGCAAAAAGTAGCCAACCTGTCGGAGGTGACTTTGTATTTTGATTTACCGCAGTTACCTCGCTTTCAACAAGTGCCGATAGACGTACTCAGCGCCTCATTGATCGGGCCTACACTTGGCGGGCCTCTGTTAGACGAAAACGGCACCGTACAAGCGCTGTGGCAGAGCTTCGCGTACCAGGAAGGTGATGAAGTTAAAGAAGGTGAGTGGGCCATGCCCGCTGCGCTGGTCGATGATGTCGTGCAGCAGTATCTGGCAAACCAGCCTCTCTATATTGCACCGGCCGCGTTTGAATACCGATCACTTGATGTGGCCAGGGAGCGAGGGCTCAGTAATGAATGGTTGTCGAGGTTGGCAGCTGCGAAAGCCAAACATCGCAGAGTGTTGGCGGTAAGACAAACCGTTGGAGAGGATAGCCCGCTAATGGTTGGTGACATTCTGCTGGCAATCGATGATCAGATTCCATCAACCTTTCGCGAGCTGGAAAGCTACTTTCGCAAGGAGAGCGTCGTCGCCACTGTGCTGCGTGATGGTTCGGTTACGGAAGTTGACGTGAAGACCCTGACCTATGATGAGAAAGGTACCGGCCGGGCACTGCTATGGGCCGGGTCGTTAATTCAGGAGCCTCATTTCGAGCTGTCTTTTCAGCGTGGGAACGTTACAGATGGATTGTTTATCAGCAGCACGTTAGCTGGTTCACCCTCGATACAGGATCGCCTTTACAGGAATCGTTTTATCGTAGCCGTGGACGGTGTTCCGATCACAACAATCGATGAGATGATCAGCGAGATCGCGCAAAAAGATCCCAGCTCGTCTGTCAATTTGACCGTCGTAACAATGAACGGCTTTCGTTCTGTGATCAGTGTTCAGCCAGAGTATAATTTCTGGCCAACTGTAGAGCTGAAAAGAGACAGTGACGGCTGGCATCGCACAGAGCTTGCGTCCGGTGCAGCCACGCAGTAAAAACTTTACTTAAAGTATGTTAACGACAGACATTATCGTAATTGGCGGGGGAATGGTTGGTTCCCTCACCGCTGTTGCACTGGCAGAGTGTGGCTTTGATGTTGCGCTGATAGAGCGTACGTCGCCTGCTGCATTCGCTTCAGAAAAACACGACCTGCGCGTCTCCGCCATTAGCCACGCCACCCAAAGAATGTTCGAAGCCGTGGATGTCTGGTCGAGTATGCAAGCGATGCGGGTATGTCCCTATGCGCGCATGCGTGTCTGGGAGGGTGATGCAAAAACCGAATTCGACAGCGATTCAATCGGAAGACCGCAGTTGGGTCATATTGTCGAGAACAGCGTCATTCAGCACGCGCTGCTACAGCGCGCCAAAGATCTGGTACATCTGATTTGTCCGGCCAGTATTGAGGCACTGACGCCAAACAGCAAAGGGGTAACTGTGCGGCTGGATAACGGTGATGAGCTATCGGCGTCATTGGTCATTGCGGCCGATGGTGCTAACTCTGCTGTGCGACGACTGGCGGGAATCACAACCAACGGCGAGCCTTATGATCAACATGCATTTGTTGCTACCGTTAAAACAGAACTGCCACAACAGGATATTACCTGGCAGCGTTTCACTGCAGATGGCCCGCAGGCATTCTTGCCGTTGACTGGTAATCAGGCATCTCTGGTGTGGTACCAGCACGCGGAATTCATCGCATCGCTCAAGACGCTGTCTGAAACAGAGTTAGTGACTGCCTTTCACGAAAATTTTCCGCAGGAGCTTGGGCAGGTTTTATCTGTCAGGGGTAGTGGAAGCTTCCCGCTGAACTGGCAGCATGCTGTCAACTACGTGAAACCGGGTGTAGCGCTCGTCGGCGATGCCGCACATTCAGTACACCCGCTGGCTGGGCAAGGCGTGAATATGGGTATGCTTGACGCTGCAGCGTTAGTCGATGTTGTCGCGGGTGCTGGCAGACACGGCATCGGCTCGTTACGAGTGCTGCGACGTTACGAACGCTGGCGTCAGGGCAGCAATGAAATAATGATTCGATTGCTTCACGGTATTCAACGCTCGTTTCAACCTGAAGCTATAGAAAACGGCCTTCTGCCGCAGAGTGCAATCGAAGTCGCGCGTCGCTTTGCGCTTAACGCTGCTCAGCATGTCGGCCCGCTGAACAAACAATGTATAAAACTGGCAATGGGTTTGGCCGGTGATCTGCCAGAGCTCGCGCATGGCAGGTTGCCCGGTAAAAAACAGATCGTGAGCGCCTGAAAGCCAGAGCCTGAAAGCCAGGGCAGACACCCTGACTTTCAAGTTAAGGCTATGCAGGCAAGCTATGCTGCCTTGCGAACATCCTTGCTGACGTATTTGTAGTTATCTACCGCAGCGGCGAGCAAAGCGAGGCTTTGCTGCAGTGGATGATGTTTTGAACGCTCAGGATCAAAACGATGGATGCGAAAGAGTTCCATGGCTGCCTGATATTCTGCTTCGCTACTGATGGTCATATTGTTCCCCAAAAGTTTAATTCGCCAGGGCGCCTGGTTTCAGCTGATTGGCGATGTCTCTAGTTATAAGGTGTGCCAGTGGTTCAATTTGCACACCCGCGAGTTTATCGGCGGCAGTGGCCCTGACTTTAGCGATGGCAACGAGGTAACTTGTCTGAAGGCCTAATCTGCATTTACTACCGCGCGGCGAAGTCGTAGTGATGGAAGATAGTTGCGGGCCGTTTTCTTCGGCGCGTTTTAGCGGTGCACCGGGGCAAAATGCGGTGCTATGCGTCGCTGAGCCAATCCGCCAGGCACATTTTGTGTGAATGGCGTGTACAATTGCGGGTTTGCGGTTGAACGTGGTTGTCCGGCCAAAAGTCAGATATGTCAGCCAAACCTATCCGAAACCATTGCTTACCCTAAATAGTTACTCAGAGTTCAAATGTCACTGAAAGGTAGTAAAACAGAACAGAATCTGAAACGGGCATTCGCCAGAGAGGCCGAGGCTAATCGGCGCTACGTCTATTTCGCGTCGAAGGCTGACATTGAAGGCTACGTTGATGTCGCCAGCCTCTTTCGCAAGACGGCAGAGGCCGAAACAGGTCATGCTGCAGGGCTTCTTGAGTATCTGGAAAGCTGTGGAGATCCGACCACTGGTTCACCTATCGGTGGCACCGAGGCGAATCTGATAAGCGCCATTGCCGGTGAGCAGTACGAGAGTGATGAGCTCTACCCGGCGATGGCGAAACAAGCGCGGGAAGAAGGGCTTGATGACATTGCCGATTGGTTCGACGTTTTGGCCAAGGCCGAGCGAACGCACGCTGCGCGGTTTGAAAAACAACTCGAAAAGTTCGATAAAAAAACAGATAAGTAATTGCGCTGTGCCTTCGCACTGCTCGCTTAGCGAGCCACACACAGCCACCTTCTCACCCGATTAATCACGCAAGTAACCCAGCATGTCAGAAGCCGGAAAAATTGGATTTGTAAGCCTCGGATGTCCGAAGGCACTGGTTGATTCAGAGAGAATTCTGACTCAATTGCGTACTGAAGGTTATCAGATTGAATCGGACTATCAGGGCGCTGACCTGGTGGTGGTTAATACCTGCGGGTTTATCGATAGCGCTGTCGAAGAATCGTTCGATGCTATAGGTGAAGCGTTAAGCGAAAACGGCAAAGTTATCGTTACTGGCTGTCTTGGCGCCAAACCGGCTGATATACAGTCGCGTTATCCCAAGGTATTGGCAGTCACTGGCCCTCAGGCCTATGAAGAAGTAATGGAAGCAGTACACGCAGAACTTCCACCAAGTGATAGCCACGATGCACTAATAGATCTGGTGCCACCGCAGGGAATCAAGCTGACGCCGCGGCATTACGCCTATCTAAAAATTTCCGAAGGCTGCAATCACAATTGCAGTTTTTGCATCATTCCGTCAATGCGAGGCAAGCTCGTGAGTCGGCCGGCTGCCGATGTGCTTGGAGAAGCAGAACGCCTTGCCGCAGCTGGTGTGAAAGAGCTGCTGATTATCTCGCAGGACACCAGCGCCTATGGGCTGGATACCCGCTATGCCACCTCCTTCTGGAATGGCAGGCCGGTAAAAGCGCGTTTCAAAGAGCTTTGCGAGGCGTTGTCAGAGTTTGGTATTTGGGTGCGTCTGCACTATGTCTACCCGTACCCGCATGTCGATGATGTGGTGCCGCTGATGGCAGACAACAAAATTCTGCCCTATCTCGATATCCCGTTTCAGCACGCGAGCCAGCGTGTATTGAAAGCAATGAAACGTCCCGCGGCTGCAGAGAAAAACCTCGATCGTATTCAGGCCTGGCGTGCAGTGTGTCCGGATATCACCCTGCGCAGTACGTTTATTGTCGGGTTTCCCGGTGAAACCGACAGCGAGTTTGAAGAACTACTGGATTTTCTGCGAGAGGCGCGCCTCGATCGTGTCGGCTGTTTTCAGTATTCACCCGTAGACGGGGCTTCAGCCAATCAGCTGGCTGATCCGGTACCGGTTGATGTGGCCGAAGAACGATGGCATCGGTTTATGGAGCTGCAGGCACAAATAAGCCGCGAACAGCTGGCCAACAAAGTAGGGCGCAGCATCCAGGTGCTGGTGGATTCTATCGACGACAACGGTGCAGCAATAGCCCGATCCAGCGCCGATGCGCCGGAAATTGATGGCTCGGTAATTATTGAAGGCGCCGGCAATATTGCGATCGGTGAAATGGCTCAGGTCAAGGTGACAGACTCTGACGACTACGATCTGTATGCGGTTCTAACCGATTAGAGCAATGGCTTGTTAAAGCATGGCTGGGTTAAAGCATGGTTGGGGTTAGAGCGATGATCGGTTAGTGCAACAGCTGGTCTGCGCCTCGGCCGGCCAGGCGACGGTGTAGTCGCCAACAACATAGTCACCTGCCACAGATGCCTGTTGCTGTCAGCCTTCAATTGAAATGTCTCGTCGTGCGGTTGCCAGCGATACGGTAAATCCTGCAATGACGTCGACGAGTGCGAGCAGCGTCAGGATAAGAAATGTGGCCGAGCCCATCTCTCGCCATATCAGAAGTTCAATCAGAAACACAACAAACACACCCAGTGAAAGAATGTGGTCGAGCAGGGCCTGCTCGGTTGATCTCGTCGATTTAACAATCTCGATGAACAGAATACAAATGCCTGCAAGAACAAACACAATGTTCCAGGTGATGGTCAGCACACCCCCTGATGATGGAATCTCAAAGGTCGCGACAACAGCATCGGGCAGGTACGTGTCGTTATTGCTCGCCAGTATCATTGCGTTATAAAACAACAGCAAAATGCCATTCAGCGGTATCGCCAGGAGTGATCTCATTGCGCTACTTTTCCAGTTCTGCCAGCAGCCTGTCCTTTGCCTGATTCACTCGGGTTGCCAGATAGGTGCTGCCTCCTTTGTCAGGGTGCAGGGTAGACATCAGTTTTCGATGTGCAGCGGTAATCTCTGTTTTGGTCGCACCCGCATTTAGCCCGAGGATATCCAGTGCATCGTCTTCAGACATAGCGCCCTGATCGACAGCCGCGGATGACTGATTGCCGCCTTTGCCCCAGTCTTCGCCTTCTCTGAGATGCGGGTGTTCCTTGTTGATATAGGCATCAAGCAGGCGCATCGCTTCAGGATCTTGTTGCTGGCACTGCTGGTAAAATTGCTTTAGTTCAACCACTGAAAGTGACGACAGCATGCGTCCGTCAAACGGGGAGGCAGAAATTTCGCCATCGATTTTCCCCGATTGGTGATCCAGTGTCATCTCCAGACTGGCAGTAGAAACACGAGACGACCCGGTTGTACCCCCGGGTCGAAAGCCAAACTGGCCAAGAATCTGACGTATTTGCGGGTAAAAACGCATCAGCAACGGGGCTGCACGCCACACCGCGGCTATGAGTCCGCCAACAACCGCCAAAATAGCATTTGCCCGGCCAGTCGCGACTGCCAGCAGAACCACCACGAAAAGAACAAGCAAAGCAGGCTTTATGTAGCCCTTTGGGCCCTGCTTCAGCATTTTTTTGAGGTACAGGTGGTATAGCAAATAGCCCACCCCAAAGAGGATAACGAGAAAAATCAGTCTCACGATTTAGTTTTGTTAGGTGCCAGTGAGCAGTGTACTGAATTTGTTAGTATTGTTCTGGGTTGTTTACCATGAGCAGCCCATTGTGTCCGCCTTGTTAAAACAGCGCTTCACTGAATCGTTTGCCTGTCAAACAAGCGTATAATGTGGCCCCAATGGATGGAAGTAATGACAAACCGAAGTAAATCAGCAGTGAGCAAGGCCGGCAGCTCTGAAATCGACGCCTTTCTGGAAAAAGTTGAAAACTTTCCTATAGTTTCCCCCAAAGGCCGTCCGGGCAGGCTAATTTTCGCAATGGACGCGACAGCCAGTCGCGCGCCAACCTGGGACATGGCCTGTCAGCTTCAGGGAAAGATGTTCACCGAGGCAAACGGCATTGGCGAGCTCGATGTGCAGCTGGTGTTTTTTCGCGGTTACAAGGAATGTAAATCTACAAAATGGCTCAACAACCCCATCGATCTCGTTCGGCTTATGACATCAGTGACCTGTCTTGCCGGGCGCACTCAAATAGAGCGTGTGCTGCAACATGCGCTGCGCGAAAGTAATGATCTGCCGATTGACGCCATGGTTTACGTTGGCGATAGCATGGAAGAGTCGGTCGACAAACTCGGCGAACTGGC
>CALGNZ010000152.1 GCA_937957915.1 uncultured Granulosicoccaceae bacterium
GATGGTCTCGTTTGTCGGTCAGGGTAATGCCAATGGCAGCAGCCACGACGCAACAGACAGCAATCGTACCCTGTGTCCCAATACGCTCTCCGAGCAACCACGCGCCAACAATCGCTGCAACGGCCGGTTCCAGGCTCACCAGTATGCCATAGGCTCGAGGGGGCAGGCGTTTCAGAGCCTCAAACTCCATGGTGAAGGGGATGGTTGTCGACAACAGCGCAACGCCAAAAGCGATAAGCAGTATAAACGGATCAAGAAATAGCTCAGTCGCCACGGGTGCGGCGAACGGTATCATCGTCAATGCGGCAACTGCCATTCCGATGGCCAGTCCGTCGTTACCCGACACAGTTGTTCCTACGCGGCCTGCTAAAACAATAAACAGCGCCCAGCCGCAGCCTGCCAGTAACGCAAAACCAACCCCGAGTGGATCAAGGTTTAAACCTGACAGGGGAGAAAGCAGAACAATGCCCATTGCCGCCAGCGCTACCCATCCGAAGTGACTGAGGCGACGTGATGTCAGTGCTGCGACACCCAGTGGTCCAATAAACTCAATGGCTACCGCCGCGCCCAGTGGAATGCGTGCAATGGACTCATAGAAAAATAAATTCATCGCCGCTATGCATATACCGAAAGTGCCAAGCAGTTGCCAGTGACGAACGAAAATTCGACCGAGCGTGCTGACGCTGCTGTGAGCGACAGCGCCTAACAACAGTGCCGAGATAATAATACGCATGGCAACAGTGCCGCTGGCACCGAGTACGGGAAACAGGTGTATGGCGAGCGCCGCGCCCAACTGGATAGCGAGAATCGACAGTAAAACCAGGCCCGGCGGTGGAACCATGCCGTAAAACTTCACCAGCATGGTGTTGGCGGCTTTGTCGGTTACTTTATCCGGTGTTGGCGTGGTAGCGTAACTATCGAAGGACATTTTTGAATCTCCCAACTCGCGGGTTGGCGAGATATAATGCGTGTGCTTTTTTGCACAAGGTTTTGATAGGCGAGGCAGCTGTGCCTGTTATTGTATTACAGGGTGAATTCACAGGTCTATGTGCTGTTGGTTGCAGCGTTGTTGTTGTATGCGCAGGCTTATCCACACTACAGTGGTTTGAAGCATTGTCTGGGGGTAGGAGGTATAAGCTTGCGTATCCACCGAGCTTCACTCACGTATGGGATTGAGTAGTAACCGGGTTAATGATTACGCAGACAGATTCCAGATCAGCCAATAGAAGATGCCTTGTGGATTCTGCAAGTATCGCTGCATCACGGTTTTCCCGGCGCTGGGTAATAAAAACTATAGCTCAGCAGGGAATTCAAATAGCGGTGCCTCTGGACTGTATCGAAACGCTGACTTCTTCTGCGAGTGCGATTAGTTTTTTTCCAAGTGATTTCCGATGCCTTGAGTGAAAGCGTCGGATAGGTCCGATAGCCCCCACACTAAATACCGCCCCGACATTATCTATAGACACAGGTGCCGCAACGCTGGATATACCGATTTCAATTTCTTCGACGCACTCGGCGTAGCCATTGTTTTTTATTTTATCAAACTCCGATTCCAGTTCGGTTTTGGAAGTTCTGGTTTGATCGGTATAAGCCTTCATTGGGCCATTGAGTATCAGGCTGCGAAACTGCTCGTCTGCAAATGCGGCGATTGCCTTGGAGCATGAGCAGGCATGCATTGGGCGATACCCCAGACCCGGGTGTATATAGGATATTGCCGGGTCTGACGGGGTTTCAACGTGAATAATACTGACCCCGGTCTTTTTAAAGCGGGAAAGAAAAACGGCATCACCCAAATCACTGGTTGCGTTTTTCAGCACCGGGGCAGCAATGCCGCACACGTCGGCATCGGTTCTGGACAGGTGTGCGATACGGATTAATCTGTCGCCGATGATGTAGCGGCTGTTTGATTCCGGGTCCTCCAGTAATCGCTGCTCCTTCAACATTTGCAGTAGTCGGTAACATGTCGGCAATGGCAACTGGGTCATATCGTGTAGTTCTGACGCCGACAGCGGACGCCCGGCAATGGCGATTGCCTCAAGGACACTGACCAGTCGGTCGAGGTGCATTGCAGATTCTCATTAATTGATATAGTCTCTCATATTACGAGAATAGCGATTGGCGCGCAATCTCGATAGTGCACTAACGATAGAAAGGACACGGTTCGTGAACTGGGTCAGTTGGCAATTGACATCATTCGCGGAGGATTTACAACTAATGGCGGATAGAAAGTGACAGAAAATGCTATGGCTCCCTGCTGTGGTCCCGGCTATGCGTCTCCGGCAGAGGCGATGCAGGCGCCGCGCGAGAAAATTCTCTACACCATCGCAATCTATGTCGGCACCGGTATTCAGAAGCCCGATTATCTCGCGACCGTAGATGCAGATCCGGACAGTCCGACTTATTCACAGGTGATCAGCCGTTGCGAGATGCCAGGTATTGGTGATGAGTTGCACCATATGGGCTGGAATGCGTGCTCATCCTGTTTCAATGATGGTGAAATGGAGCGTAAGTATCTCATCGTGCCGGGTGTGCGAAGCTCTAATCTGCACATCGTTGATTGCGGTACCGACCCGCGAAACCCAAAGGTTCACAAAGTCATCAGTGGCGATGAGATAAAGGAAAGGACTGATTTATCAGCACCTCACACTGTGCACTGTTTAGGTTCTGACATTATCATTTCAATGTTAGGTGATGCCAAAGGCAATGCGCCCGGTGGATTTCTGCATCTAAACAAAGATTTTGAAATCGTAGGTCGTTGGGAAAATGACCTTGGCGGCATGAAGTTCAACTACGACTTCTGGTATCAGCCCCGTCATAACGTCATGGTGTCAAGTGAATGGGCGGCACCCAATACCTTCATGCCTGGCTTTGATCTGGAAGAGGTGGGGCACCTCAAATACGGCCGTGAAATTCACTTTTGGGATTTCGAAAAAAAGAAAGTGGAAAACACGGTCTATCTTGGGGAGGACGGACTGGTTCCTCTTGAAGTGCGGTTCCTGCACGATCCTGACTCAAGCCATGGTTTTGTTGGTGCTGCGATGTCATCCAACATTATCCACTGGTACAAAAAAGATCAGGAGTGGATTGTCGAGAAGGTTATCGATGTTGAAAACGAAAAGCATCCCGAGTGGCCTATCCCTCTGCCTGGTTTGATAACTGTCATACTCATCTCGATGGATGATCGCTTTTTGTACTTTTGCAACTGGCTGCATGGCGACATACGTCAGTACGATATCACCGATCCGCACAGCCCGGTGATGACCGGCCAGGTTTGGATGGGTGGCATGCTCAATAAGGCGCCAACAGTTAACGGCGTGGATATTGCGGGCGGCCCGCAGATGATACAGCAGAGTCTCGATGGCAAACGCCTCTATGTGACGACTTCTCTGTTTTCTACCTGGGACAATCAGTTCTACCCGGACATACGCCACAAGGGTGGTGTGATGTTGATGGTCGACTGTGACAACGAAGCTGGCGGTATGGAGATCAATAAAGATTTCATTGTTAACTTTGGCAACGAGCCCAATGGCCCGTCGCGTTGTCATGAAACGCGTTACCCGGGTGGCGACTGTACTTCCGATATTTGGCTATAGATTAGTTGTTACAAACACAGGTTATAGCGAGCAAGCGGCACGGACCTCATACAAGAATGAATCATCAAGAAGAATATCCCGCAGACTATCTGGCCAGTATTCTGGCTGAAGTGAAAACCATTGCAATGGTCGGTGCCAGCCCGGACGCAACCAAGTTCAGTTACGGTGTATTGCGTGTGCTGCACGAACAGGGATACAACATGATCCCGGTCAATCCGAGGGAAGCAGGAAACGAAATACGAGGACTCAAAGTGATTGGGTCTCTGGCTGACATTGAAGAGCCGGTTGATATGGTGCAGGTGTTTCGTGCGTCCGAGGCGTTGCCGGGTATTGCGCAGGAAGCGGTAGCTATTGGTGCAAAAGTGTTGTGGAGCCAGATTGGTGTTTACAGCGATGAAGCCGCGCTGATTGCAGAAGATGCAGGGCTGCGAGTAGTGATGAACCGCTGCCCGAAGATAGAGTTGTTCCGCCCGTTCTGGAAGCCAAAGCTCGGACAGGTAATTTAGGCTGCAACCAAAATGAACACATACAAAGTTGAGCTGCGAAACAGTGGTATCACAATTGACGTGGCATACGACCAACCGATCTACAAGGCTGCCCTTGAGGCGGGTGTTCAGTTGCCGATAGGCTGTGACTACGGGGGGTGTATTACCTGTGCAGCAAAGCTCGTTTCGGGTAATGTAAAACAACCTGGTGCTACCGCTTTGAATAGGCGCCAATCAAAGGCGGGGTACATCCTGTTATGTGTATCCCGGCCTGTTAGTGATTGTGTAATTGAAGATGGTGTTGAGTCACATAATGAGCTCTATCTGAATCCTTTCTCGGGTAAGTTATCTCCAATTTAGCGATCTATTGTAAGCAGGTGTGCCACTCTCAAGCGATTTCTGTAATTTGAGCTTTTTCCAGGTTTTTTGCATTTAGGGGTGCAACTATTTGAAGGGCGAAGAGTCTGAGAAATGAACGGAGCGCTTGTCGCTCCGCTCACTCCGTAAGTGTTGCACATTGCGCCGTTTCAGGTCGAGCCTGAAGCGGCTCTCTTTTGTACATCGCGAAATACGCACCAGCGATTACCCGCTGGCGAATATCCCGTTAAATTGCGTAATATAGCAGTCACTCTGTTCCCGGACTCCGTCCAAACCCCAATTATTAAGCTTTCCTTCCGTTTGGCGATCAGCGCTTCGCTTTCTCAACAAAACCCATGTGCACATTGGAATAGCAACACTTGCGTTATTCGTTTTGCACATCGCCTTTACCGGCTTTGAACTGTCAAATCTGTTTTTCGTTGCCGTGTCAGTGCTTATTGTGTGGCAGGGGTTGTTTGGTTTCTTTTTGCGCTGGAAGTACTCATCAGCTGATCTGAAGAAATACTCCTATCTGGTTCATGCGCAATTCGCAAGTGGTATCACCATCGGTATCTTTGGCTGGTTTGGCCACCTGTTAATTGACTGACTGGTTTTTCGAAGCGCTGATACCCATCGGGTAAAACGTGCCTGATGCAACATTGAAACAGCAGGCGCAGCTGCGCCGGGCATTGCTCGCCCGACGCGGGGTACCCGGTTGCTTAACCTTTTGCAGCAAATGCGCTGCACCAGCCGGTCGCAGACACTTCTTTTCCAGGGAAAATTCCACAAGGTCCGTAGGCCTTGCCATCGCCACCACTGTAGAGTTGGCATTTGCTGCACATACTGCCGTCAGCAAATTGTGGAAACTTATCTTTATCGGCCATGGTTGAGTCTTCGACGTATCCCAGTGCTTTTGGCTGCGGGTCTTCGGGGTTGACTTTTGCATGTCCACCGGCGAGGACGTTTGTTCCAGCCGCGGCCAGGCCGCCACAGGCACCACAGCCAATTATCTGGATGAACTTTCTGCGTGAAACTAAACTTATAGTCTTGTCATTCATTGTTGTAGCTGCTCCAATTAGCAATGGATCGAATAAAAAGGTTCCGTCGTTCTGTGCCGGGCACATATTGGTACGACACAAAATTTCGCGACTAGTTCTGCCACCCGGTCGTGGTTTCCGCGGAGCGGGCAATGTATTCGGCGAAATGGGGGGTAATCGGGCGATTGTTGGCAGTTGCAGGGCATTGAGTCAGCTCAATTTTTGTTGCGGTGTGGTGTATTGTTAACAGCGTGTTACCAACGCCGAGTTGCGGTTGCTAAAATCGAGTATGCTTGTCGGCAATGAACACTACTGTCGAATTACCAATCTGGCTTGTTCTGCTGCTGGTCGCGCTGGCGGTCATCTG
Organism: uncultured Granulosicoccaceae bacterium; assembly: GCA_937957915.1. Taxonomy (GTDB): domain Bacteria; phylum Pseudomonadota; class Gammaproteobacteria; order Granulosicoccales; family Granulosicoccaceae. The sequence goes on from CALGNZ010000152.1 coordinate 5,840, forward strand.
GTTGTTACAGCACTTGCTGCTGCCTTCTATACGCTGGTTTTTTCGCTATCGAGCCAATCGCGTAATCGACGAGGTAAATCACCGACTTGCGCTGAAGATCCCGTCGTTCAAATTGACAAAGCGCGAGGTACTTATTGACCGGCTTTGTCATCATCCTCAGACCCTCGAAATAGTAGATCAGCTTGCTACTGAGCGAGGCGTGTCACGCACTGCGCTTATGCTCGAGGTGCAGCAGATTGCTCGGGAGATTGTGCCTGCCTTTAATGCGCTGATGTATTTTAAGGCCGCCTACTTTGTTGCACGCAAATTGGTCCATAGCATTTACCGTGTGCGGCTGGGGTTTGCTGATGATCACTCGCTGGCCGAGCTCGATGCAAAAACCAGTGTTGTGTTTGTGATGAATCATCGCAGCAACATGGACTACATACTTGCCACTTACCTGGCCGCCGAAAGAACTGCTCTGTCCTATGCCGTTGGCGAATGGGCGCGGGTCTGGCCACTGCAACAGTTGATCAGATCTATGGGCGGGTATTTTGTAAGACGTGACTCGGGCGATCCATTGTACCGCCGCGTACTTGAGTTGTATGTGCAGATGGCCGCGGAGGGTGGTGTGCCGCAGGCGATTTTTCCTGAAGGTCGATTAACCCGCGACGGGCGCCTTGGTGCGCCTAAGATGGGGCTGTTGAGCTACGTGGTGCGAGGCTTTGATGCGAGCGGTGACAGGGACATTGTTTTTATACCGGTGGGTATTAATTATGATCGCGTTTTAGAGGATAGAACCCAGATTCGAGCGGCAATGAAACTACCGCGCCGCGGCAAGTTGATGACCTCTGGAATTTTTCTTCGATTTATTGGCAAGAGTCTTTGGCAAAGACTTAAAGGAACACGCTATCGGCATGGCTACGCCTGCGTTAATTTTGGCAAGCCGCTTTCGTTAAAATCATGGATAAAAGAACACCCGACAGATAGCGATGGTGTGTTCGATATTGCGCCATTTGCACACTCGCTGATGGATCGCATCGGGAGTATTATTCCTATTTTGCCAGTGGCTCTGGTGTCGATTGTCGTCGGCAGAAGTCCGCAGCAGGGATTAAGTGAGCTCGAGCTTAAGAGCAAGGTGTTTGATTTACTCGAGTGGCTGGAAGCGCATAATTATCGAGCCTATATTCCGCGTGGTGATCGCGACTACGCTGTCGCCGTAGGTATAAGAATGTTAACCATAAGGCGTGTAATTGTTGAGCGCGAAGGTGTTTTTCTGTTGAATCGAAATGAACAGCAATTGCTCGACTACTACGCTAACTCGATTGCTCATCTGTGTCCGCAGTCGGCAACCGTTGAACGCGACGCAGGTTTGCCAAACGACCATCAGGCTGGTCGACGTCTCAACCTTGAGCTCGATGTGCAGTGAGCTTGCGTCTGCTTTTACCCTGAATCTCCCCGATGAATGTGTAGCCTGGCTGCTTAACGTGGTGTAAATCTGATATCTTTGTGGTGCTGAAAAATTTTTGGAAGGCCACCTGTATATGCAAATAGCTAATGAACGACTACACGAGTCTGGGGAATCGGGGTTCCGGTTTCCCCCGAGCCAGCTTTCGGCTAACCAATCAGCGCTATTGACCTGTGAAGCTGGTGTTGGCTGCTCAACGGATCGAAGCGCGTTTTGGCCAGGTAAACACGTCGCTGCATCGCATCGAGATGTATGGACCGCGTGCAGAGATTTCACGCCTGTTGAGTCTGTGGTCGCCGAGTCCGACGAAAGTCGTGGCAGAAACTGCCTGTTGTGGAGCGTCTGAATCATGTTTCTCTACAATGATTTGTTAGCGCGTGCGGCAGCAGGGAGGCCGGTTAGAGTCGGGCTTATCGGTGCAGGTAAGTTTGGCAGTATGTTTTTGTCGCAGGTGCCGACGACACCGGGTGTTGAAGTCGCCGTTATTGCCGACCTCGAGCCTGCACAGGCCGTGCAAACCTGCGCTGAAGTAGGTTGGTCAGACGAACAGACTGCCAATACCGCCTTTGTCGACGATGCCATGGAGATGATTCGCGTCGGGGCGCTCGATGGTTCCATTGATGTCGTTGTTGAGGCGACAGGGAGCCCCGCTGCCGGCGTGCAGCATGCCCGTGCCTGTATCGAGTACGGCATTCACATTGTGATGGTTAACGTTGAAGCTGATGTGCTCGCCGGCCCGCTGCTGGCTAAAGAGGCTGCTCAGGCTAACATTGTTTACTCCATGGCCTATGGCGATCAGCCGGCACTCACCTGCGAGTTGGTCGAGTGGGCACGTGCTACCGGTTTTAATGTTGTGGCGGCAGGTAAGGGGACGAAATATCTGCCTCAATACCACTCATCAACACCGGACACCGTGTGGGAGCACTATGGATTGACGGCGCAACAGGCGCATGAAGCCGGTATGAACAGCCAGATGTTCAACAGCTTTCTTGACGGCACCAAATCGGCACTTGAAATGGCAGCTATTGCCAACGCAACTGATCTGCAACCGCCACCTGATGGTTTGCAGTTCCCTGCCGCGGGTATGGATGATCTTGCACACGTGCTGCGGCCCGTGTCCGAGGGAGGGCAGTTATCGTCCAGTGGTCAGGTAGAGGTTGTAACATCGATAGAACGTGACGGCCGGCCTGTGCATAAAGACTTGCGGTGGGGCGTTTACGTTGTCATTGAGGCACCTAATGATTACGCAGCCGGATGCTTTCGCCAGTACGGTATGAATACCGACGACAGTGGTCGCTACTCTGCGATGTTTAAACCATTCCACTTGATTGGGCTTGAGTTAAACATCTCCATTCTGTCTGCCGCGCTGTTGAACAAGCCTACCGGCATGACCAAAGGTTTTGTCGGTGATGTCGTCGCCACAGCCAAGCGAGGTTTAAAAGCCGGTGAAATGCTGGACGGCGAAGGGGGGTATACGGTGTGGGGGAAGCTGTATCCGGCGCAAAAATCACTTGCGATTGGTGGCTTGCCGATCGGGCTTGCACACAATCTGAAGCTAATCAACGCTATTGCTGAAAATCAACCGGTCACCTGGAACGACGTAGATATCGGAAACGGCAGTCAGGCGATAGATTTGCGCAAGGCAATGGAGGCGACCGCACGCGACGGTGCCGGGTGACGGTGCTGAATGGCGGTGCGATCATCACCTGCTACAATTCTTATGATAGATGAGTATCGTGCAGATTCGTTCTAACGATGTTAAACAGGTAACTAAGAGGCTGCCTGTTCTGAAACAATCTGGCTGCCGTTACACAAAAAGCAGCAAGTTTAAAAAAAGCAGGTGCGCAAAGTGCACCTGCGTTTCAGTAGACTGCTATAGCGGGTAATTATTATTATACCTCGGGGGTAAACTTAACACTCGTCACGACTGATTATTGTACGGTCGGTTACTGCACGTACACTGAATAAACCACCGACCGATACTGCTACTGCTCTACTTAGTACCTACTGCACTCAGTACTGACTATACAACTCCGCACTTACTTTACTACTCTGCACTTACTTTACTACTCTGCACTTACTTTACTACTCTGCACTTACTTTACTACTCAATGGCTATTGACTGCCATTTGCTGACGCCCGCCGGTAGAACTGATTATTGCTCCGGAAGTCATATCGAAAATACCACTGATGGCTACTGAGTTTCAGGTAAGCCATTCACGGTTTTTGTACGCTGGTAGCCAGCCGAAATTCAATAACACTTTTCGCGGCTAGAGCTGGCCCGGCAGATAAATCGAGTGCTGGTCGCTATGCCGTTGTTTTCGACAGGAGTGATTGTTATGTTTGTCAGCGGCTCTAACAAGTAGAATACTGTGGCAAAATGTGTCAAAAGTTCAGGCTGAAAAATGACGTAAATCTGCGTTGAGTAGTGTTTTCAAGCCTTGCTTACCTGTTGTTTACAATTTTTTGGAGTTGTCTATACCAGTGTTTGACTCTATAACGTTGCAAATGGAGCGTTTCAGGCACAGTTTTGTTCACAGTAGTTCGCAATTCAACTGCGGTAGTGCATGCTTACTCTGTTGTCGACCCCCGCTATTTCTTAATAAAGCGGGTTTGTAGAAAAGTGAAAGCTCAAATGAAAACGGGTCACAACCAATAATTGTTAAGGCTGAAAGTTATGCAAACCGAATTTTTACCTGAGGTGCTGGCCAGCAACCGGTTGCTGCTGCGAAGACCGGTCAGCACTGATTTGGTTGCATTGTATGACATCTATTCTGACAGCTCGGTTGCTCACTGGCTAGACTGGCCTGTGTATACCGACAGTGTCCAGCTTGCCGGCGATATTGAACGTTATAAGGAGCTATGGAATCGCGGTGAGGAGTACTACTGGGTCATAGAGCTGGCAGAAACGTCGTCAGTAATAGGCAGCATTGCCTGTGGCATTAAAGGGACCGATGCGGACTTTGGTTTCATGCTGAGTACAAAACATCAGCGGCAGGGATATGCCACTGAGGCTGCCCGTCGACTATTGGCTGAGCTAGTGTCGTGCGGCAGCATTGATCGAGTGGTTGCGGTCGCTGCTGTTGGTAACGATGCGTCAATTGCAGTGTTGGAGCGGGCAGGGATGCAGCGAAAAGGCATTGCACCGGAATTCATGGTCTGCCCTAATATTTCAGATCAACCGCAAGATGTGTTGATTTTTTCTATCGATTGCAATGACTCGATGGCGAGTAAATCAGCTGCCACTGCTGAGTCACTTTCGGGTTTGGCTTAGCGGGGCCGCGAGTCGAACCATTTCCTGATTCGTTTTTGCAAAAAGCTCCAGACTGCCGGGGCGCCTCGATTAACCTTCACGCCAACCCTGTCTTCCAGTTGTTTGGCGGTGACGTTGAAATCGGGCCATGACCCGCCATTGGTTTCCAGGTTTGCTATAACCGGTTGTACCCGATCAATGGACTTAGCAAATACGGCATCATCCGTTTCAGCCGCTTCAAACTCATGCCACAAAGCCAGAAACGCTTTGTTCTGGTCGGCGGGTAACAACCCGAAGATTCGATTGGCGGCGGCTGTTTCTATAGCGTGCTGCTTTGCGTGGTCGTAGCTGGCATGTATCGGCACATCGCCAGCGTCAATCTCAACCAGGTCATGTATTAATAACATTTTGATGACTCGATCTGTGTTGATTTCGCGGTTAGCGTGTTCCGCCAGGGTCATGGCATATAATGCGATATGCCAAGAGTGCTCACCGGAGTTCTCGCGTCTGGATCCGTCGCACAATTGTGTGGCGCGCAAAGTCGACTTCAGTTTGTCTGCCTCGGTAAGAAAAGCCAGTTGTTGATCAAGTCGGTCATTTATAGTCATAGGTAAAGTCTTCAGCCCGGACGAAGAGATGTAGTGTACCGTAATTGCCATTCGACTCACTGTTGTCGGAAGTTTTTACTGTGTAGCTGCTTTCAGGCAAACTAGCAGTTCGTGCATTCCGGTCGATGCCAGTATTTACTGGCCCTTGCCCGCTTTGCAGCTACGCTCTGACTAGCTCTCTGACTAGCTCTCTGACTAGCTCTTTGAGTAGCGCGGTGAATTATCCAGATGTTTGTTGACCGCTATCTTACTGAGTTGGCTTCTATAGAATCCGGCTCATAATTAACCCGTTTCCTATTGAACGCAGCAGGCTGGCATGACAACAGATACTGAATTGAAAATTACCGGAGTAATGGCCAGGCCAGTGATGGTGCCAATGGCGCGCCCACTGTACACAGCGTCAGGGGCGGTCGAGCAGGCCGCTTTGATTCTTGTTGATGTCGAGACCAATCAGGGCTTTACCGGTCGCAGCTATCTGTTCGCTTTTACGCCGCATATACAGCAATCAATACTGGCATTGCTCGACGGCATGGGCGCGATGATTCAGGGAGATGCCGCATCTCCCTACGAGGTCGAGCGTAAACTGCGAGCAAAGCACTTATTGCTGGGGGTACACAATGTCGTGTTGTTTGCGATATCCGGAATTGACATGGCAGTGTGGGATGCATACGCAAAGTCAGTCGAATTACCTCTGGTCAGGGCGCTGGGTGGCAGCGTAAAGCAGGTGGCCGCCTACAACTCGAATGGGCTCGGTATACTGCCTATAGCCGATCTTCCACAGGAGGCTGAACAGCTATTGGCGGAGGGCTTCTCTGCAATGAAGCTTCGACTGGGCCGTGAGAAAGCGGCTGATGACCTTGCGGCTGTGCGTGCAGTTAAACAGGTGGCAGGTGACGATGTGACGCTGATGTGTGATTTCAATCAGGGCCTGTCAGTCAGTGAGGCGATTTTGAGGTGTCGCATGCTTGATGACGAGGGTGGTCTGTTGTGGATAGAGGAGCCCGTCGCCGCAGAGGACTATCCGGGCATTGCAAAAATATCGCAGTCAACACATACCCCCATTTCTATTGGTGAAAATTTTATGGGAATAGAGCAAATGAAGGATGCATTGCGGCACCAGTGCTGTGATTTTGTAATGCCCGATGTGCAGCGTATTTCCGGCGTGTCTGGCTGGATGCGTGCAGCTGCGCTGGCAGATGCACAAAGGATCGAAATGTCTTCACACTTGTTTCCTGAATACAGCAGCCATTTGCTTGCGGTGACACCTACCTGCCACTGGCTGGAATACGTAGACTGGGCTGTGCCAGTACTACAGGAGCCATTGCAGATAGAGTCGGGTTATGCGCAGATACCAGACCGCCCGGGTAGTGGTATTGATTGGAATGAAAGCGCGGTGGAGAAGTATCTGGTGTAACTGCAGCTCTTCATCAGCTGCGCTGTAGCACCGGGTTTAGTGCAAGCTTAAAGATATTTCGTGTGTGGATATATGCGTTTTATGTCTGCGATGGTGCTACCGCGAAGCGTTAGAAGGAAAAGGCCGCTCCTTTCGTTAACCCTTACGTTTGTTGAGTATGCGTTCGCGCCAGGCGACAAAGATACCGGCACCTGCAATCAGCAGCAGCCCCATAGTCGTTGTTAATGTCGGATAGTCACCAAACAACAATATGCCCCAGCCGGTTGCGAACAGCAGGTAGCTGTAATCAATTGGTGCCAGAAAGGAAGAGTCGGCACTTTGGTAGGCTTTGCTCAGGCACAAGTTACCGATGGTGTTTAAAAATGCACAGCTAACGATGACCACTACAACCAGTGTTATCCAGGGTGCATCGGTCGTTAGCAAAAACGGATAGGTGGCGCGAGCATCAGCGCTGAACGGCAGCCAGGGCACCAGTAGTAGCCCCAGGAATCCGATAGTCGCAATGCCTACGTTAGCACCGAGCACAAGTGCCGCGGGGGTTTCGTCGCGGCACAGGCGGCGGGTTGTGATTACAAACAGCGCGTAGCTAAAGCCTGCCCCGACAGGCATCAGGTTGATCAGGCTGAATGAGCCCGCGTCTGGTCGCAACACCAGCAGGGTTCCAAAGAACCCTGCTGCTATTGCAACAATGCGTCTAGGCCCGACAGGCTCGCCAAGCAACAACCCGAATAACCCCACAAAAAGCGGAAATGTATACAGCCCGCCCGCCATTTGCGCCAGAGTAAGAAATGGGGCACCACCGAAGAACAGGGTGAGTGCGCCAACCTGAAACAGTGATCGCATGGCAACGATAGCAGGGCGTTTTGGTTTGATAGACATATCCGGCATCAACTGCCTGGTAATTAACCAGACCAGAGCAATGTTTAACAGCGCCCGGTAGGATTGCAGTTGCCACAGCGTGGTCTCGACGCTGATGATTTTTATCAGCCCGTCCTGTAGAGAAAGACAGACAAGCCCGCACAGCATCAGGGATATGGACAGGCCAATTTGATCATCTTGATGGTTTGAGAAAAAGCGGCTTAGCAATTGTTGTGGTCCAGTGTTTCTTTTTGCGGCTTGTGTATCGTGAGTCTGTACAGAGTCAGGCAGTGTGCGTGGTAGAAGTCTGTGTGGCGAGAGCGAAATACGGCGAGGGCGTTTTAACGACGATATGAGACGCATCGTTATTCACGGATCAGGACAGCAACGATTGAAAGCCCCGACGTGGTCCGTTAGCGGTACATACGTGGCGCTAATGCTGCTGGTGGCTGCCTGTGGTTAAGCGAGGTTGTTGCATTGATAGCAGATGACGAAAGGCGGGCGGGTGCGTTGCGGTTCGCGGACTCCCGTTAGGTGACGGGAGCAAATCCTCGTACGAGCGTTGATGGCCAGCTAGCAGAATAACCAGACAAGGAGTAAAAAAGTCCTGGCGCCGATTCAAGCCATTTCAAGGCCTGAAATTTGACAGAGCAAACTGCCCGCGCCGGGTTAGAAATACCTCGCAGGTGTTTGACTACGCTTTCAGCGTGGCCGGCTGTGCAACAGTCGCTATGCGAACTCACAGTCGATCACTGCGTTCCAGGACTGTGGGTTCCAGGACTGTGGGTTCCAGGACCGTGGGTTCCAGGAACGTGGCAACAAGTGCTGCGGTGCAGAGCTAAGCCAGTGGGCTAAAGTCTCAGACACTCTGAATCAGGATCCAGACAAACAACATCACGCCCCCGAGTGCCAGTGCCGCAGAGATCCAGTCGTTCGTTGATCCTTTGGGCGCATCAGCGGAGAGCCACATTTTTGCGGTGGGCCAAAGTCTGAACAACATAAAAATCAACATTGCGGCAATTGCAATGCTACCTACCATTCCCATTTTATTTGCCCCGAGGTTCTGGAGATAAAGTTCTGGAGATAAAGTTCTGGATCCAGTTTCTGGATCTACAGAAGCTTTGTAATCAATCGCCGGTTGAATAAGCGCTGGCGACATGGACCTGTGTGTACAGCTAAATCTATAGGTTCTTCAGGCATAAAAAAACCCCGGACTGTGCCGGGGTTTTTCGTAGAAGAGGTTTCGACTAGTCGTCGCCACCCATGCCCAGCAACAACAACAGGCTTTGGAAGATGTTGTAGATTGACAGAAACAGGCCAACAGTAGCGTTGATGTAGTTGGTTTCACCGCCATTGATGATGCGGCTGGTGTCAAACAGGATAAATCCGCTCATCAGCAAAATGATGGCTGCTGACAGAACAATCTGCAGGGCAGGCATTTGCAGGAACAAATTGGCCAGCATCGCAAGGATCACGACCATGAAGCCCGCGAACAAGAAGCCACCCATGAATGTGAAGTCGCGTTTGCTAACGATTGCGTAGCCGGAAAGTCCGAGGAAAATTGCGCCGGTGCCGCCAAGTGCCGTTGCCACCATGGTCGGACCATTGCTGGTTGCCAAATAGTGATTCAGCATTGGGCCGAGACCAACACCCAGCAGCCCGGTGACAGCAAAAACTACCAGTAACCCTTTGGATGAATTTGCAACCTTAGGCAGCACGAACCACAGCAGCGCCATGGCGCCGAGGGTGCAGCCCAGCGAAGCCATGTGTGGCAGGCGCAGGAAGTAGGAAATTGTTGCAGTGAAAGCACTAAAGAGAAGAGTCAGCGACAAAAGGCGATAAGTGTCGCGTAAAACCTTGTTGGTCGTCAGTGCACTTGCGCGGTCAACAGTTTGAATAGCCAAAATGGGACTCCAGTAGTCGTGATTTCAATAAGTTAGGTGAACAAATAAGTTTGCGGCACCTTATGTACGAACAATAGGGACTGAATGATCAAATATCAACAAGAATTGTGCTCATCAAACGTAGAATTACCGACTACAATTCAGTATGATGCGCGCTTGGCAAAAGCCAATGACTGCACAGACATCGGAGAGGTGGCAGAGTGGTCGAATGCGGCGGTCTTGAAAACCGTTGACGGGTTAAACCGTCCGGGGGTTCGAATCCCTCCCTCTCCGCCATTGCAAGACAACCGTGCAGTCCACTCTTCGTGCTGTCACCCTGCAAGACGCTGTTTCCTGATCCAGCCTCAGACACCTGTACTCATTCTCGAAAATTCGTTCCTGCGGCGCAATCTGCTCATACAATCAGCAGAGTGCTGTTTTGGTAGCCTTCTTTTGTAGATGGCAAGCTCCTTTCGCGCCTTGTGCGGCTAGCGTTTCTGTTGTTTAAGGTATTCTTCCGGTAAATACGAAACCGGATTCGATAACGCTCAATGGCGCAAACTTTGCTGCCGTTAGAGTGGGATAAAGGACGCCTATCAGTCGGCCGGAGTGCGGTATTAGTCTCCGGCCTTAGTACCCCCTTTTTGACACCTTTTGAGTATGCATCGCCTGAATCAGGCCCTGTGCGTCGTGCCGAAAACTCACCCGTTCTACAGCCGTAAAAAACCCCTGATTGGTTGACGGGTAAAATTGTTGGCTAAATGCCACAATTGTTGTTATGTTTACAACATTACTCTAACGAAAGATCTGTGATGTCACTGCTTATTTCCCTCGAAGCGCTCGCGTGCCTCAGCGTTGCATTTCTTTTCCTCGCTATTGTTTCGCGGCGAGGGCCGGATCAATAGTTGTTCGTGTGACATCCCACTCCAGGCCTTCATTTTTACAACAACCCAAACGAAGCAAAAAGTTCTTTTGTGGCCAACGCAGGTTGTCGGCGAGCAACGCGAGCCGCACTAATCTCAGGGGAATCCCAAGGGTGGCTGCCGCTGTTTGGGGTGACCGCTGAGCGAACCGCGCAAACAGCCTTCCCTGGTTGACAGCGCTCTCTGCGCCCTCCCTGGCGCGCCGATCCGTTTCCTCGATCAATCTCAAAACTAATAAAACGCAGGAAGATCAGGGTTAGAAGGCAAGAGCAGCAACAAAAAAGGCACGCCTCGTTTTCGAGGACGTTATCCCATGAAGTAGGGTGCCGTGACCGACGTCCTCTGACGGATTTCGAATGCGAACCGTAATTTCCTGATCGAAAGTCCGGTTCGGCCAAAAATACCCTTCCGTAAGATCCGCTCTAATTTAGGTTCCGAGTTGTTTTGTACTTGCTGAATCAGTGCGCCTCCCCGACAGGCGTTCTGCCGGCAGTGCCGCTCTCACTGCCACAAATCGGTCAGCGCGCCGTGGTGAGGTTAAATCTTGTGGTTGTCGGGTCAATAGCTCAGATCGTTTCCGCTGCGAATAATAGTTGTACAGAAGATTTCGTTGTGTAAGACTAATATTCTGAATTCAGAGTTCAGAATGCGATTTTGAGCTTTGGTTAGCGA
>CALGNZ010000153.1 GCA_937957915.1 uncultured Granulosicoccaceae bacterium
GTAATCTGCTATGTACCCCCTATTGGTTACCATAGTTAACTCATATGGGGGTGGGGGTTTATATAAGGGGTAATATAATATGGTTCATATAAGAAAGAAGCTGACCATAACTATGGTAACCGTTTTCGCCAAACTCCCCGCGAGTCTTGTGTAAGAACGGCGATTTTTGAAGGTAACCACCACAATCGTATAACGATATCATTATATGCAAGCACAACTTCATCGCTGGAGACAACGGGCAGAGTGCTGATTTCCCACCATCTTTTTCGACCTTCCACCTTGACATTCGCTACACCATCTCCACCATCCAGGCAACAGTTGACGATTGTGTGGAAACTGTATCCACACTGCCAACCAATCACAGTAAACTCACAGTGCCGATATTGTGGAAAATCTTTCTTGATGTAAGATGCGTGACAATATCTTCACAATACGCCACTGTGCTACATTCTCAGAGAGTACTTTCCGCTGACAGTAACAATGTGAAGGTGGGCTGTTTGTACCTCTCAAATCGTCTTAGAATTGACCGTCAAAATACAATCAAAAACGGTATCGATACCGGTATCACGGTCAACCCCACGATTACTGCGGACCGAAGGTTTTCGAGAGTTTGGACAGTTTGGTGGCTGTGAGACTGTAGTGTGGGAACTTCTTTAGAATCAAGAAGTTATGGTGCCGAGAAGAGGACTTGAACCTCCACGAGCCAAAGCTCACTAGCACCTGAAGCTAGCGCGTCTACCAATTCCGCCACCTCGGCAAGGTGGTAATCATTAACTATAAAAGTACCGGCATCCTGTGTCAATCTACAGGTGTCATCTAATTTGGCCGGAAATAAGTCCGTGCCGCTGAGAAGAATCCGCTAATGGCGAAAAAAAAGAAAAAAACGACGAAACAAACAACTGATCCGTCACGTGCAAGGGTGCGTGGAAAAGAGAAAACAAAAAGAAAAAAAGGTGGCAAAAAGCCGAAAATCCCCGTGGCAAAGAAATATGCGTTTGAAATTGCCAGCCGGGAATCACTACTCGAAGAAATAATCCGTGCCGGACAGCCGGTCACACATGAACAACTGGCTGGTGTACTGAAAATTGATCAGCGCACCGACAAGTACGAGGCACTGGGCCGCAGACTGGGGGCGATGGTGCGCGACGGACAACTGGTGCGTAATCGTCGAGGCGGATTTTTACCCGTTGACGAAGCCAATCTGATCCGCGGCAGAGTTTCTGCGCACCCGGACGGGTTCGGGTTTTTGATCAATGAATATGGCGGTGATGATATTTTTCTCAGTGCCAAGCAGATGCGCACTGTGCTGCATGGCGACCGCGTGGTTGTGCATATCGTTGGAACCGACCGACGCGGGCGCTCGGAAGGCGCTGTGGTCGAGGTGCTGGAGCGCGCCAACAAAACCCTGGTCGGACGACTGGTGGTTAATCGTGGCGTAGCGGTTCTGCAACCGGACAACAAACGTATCAGTCACGAAGTGCTCATCAGTGAGCCCGGTAAGGCTAAAGATGGCCAGATTGTTCTGGCCGAAATAGTCGAACAACCAACCAATCGAAACCCGCCCATAGCAACAGTGATTGAGGTGCTTGGGGAGCATATGTCTCCCGGCATGGAAATCGATATTGCGATTCGCTCCAGAGACATCCCCGAGGTGTGGCCGGACGCCGTGGTCGCTGAGAGTGCGGCGATTGGTACTGAAGTAGACCCGAGGGTTGTGGCTGAGCGACGTGATATCAGAAGCCTGCCGCTGGTTACTATTGACGGTGAAGATGCGCGTGATTTTGACGATGCGGTTTTTGCTGAAGCCAAACCCTATGGCTGGCGTTTACTCGTGGCGATAGCCGATGTCTCTCACTATGTTCACAGTGGAGAATCGCTGGACAAAGAAGCTTACCTTCGAGGTACATCGGTCTATTTTCCACAGCGTGTGATACCGATGCTGCCAGAGAGTTTGTCAAACGGATTGTGCTCGCTTAATCCGAATGTAGATCGTTTATGTCTGGTGTGTGACATGGCGATAAACACTGATGGTTCGATTAAGCGGGCGCGTTTCTATCCGGCGACCATGCGCTCGCATGCCAGATTGACCTACACCCAGGTGGGGCAGTTTCTAGAGGGCACAGAAACCGCTGAAAATTTGCGGCCCTATCAAAAAGAACTGCGTGAGTTACACAAGCTGTTTCTGGTGATGCGCGAGGCAAGGGCCAAACGCGGGGCGATAGAGTTCGAGAGCTCTGAGACCCGAATTGTATTTAACGAACAACGAAAAATAGAAAAGCTGCTCCCGATAGAGCGAAACGATGCGCACATGTTAATTGAAGAATGCATGATTGCCGCAAATATCAGTGCGGCGCGTTATCTGAATCGAAACTCCATGCCCGGACTCTATCGAGTCCACGAAGGCCCTGGCGCTGACAAGCTTATTGATGTGCGAAAGTTTCTTGGTCAGCGTGGCTTGTCTTTAGGTGGTGGCGATAATCCGGACCCGGCAGATTATGCGAGAACCTTGTCGAGTGCAGCCGGGCGGGTGGATTACCTGGTGATTCAAACCGTCATGCTGCGCTCAATGAATCAAGCCGTGTATAGCACGCGCAATGCAGGGCACTTTGGTCTGGCGCTGGAAGAGTATGCACATTTTACTTCTCCGATTCGACGCTACCCGGACTTGATGGTGCATCGTGCCATTAAGCACAGGCTCGTACACAAGAGTAAAAAAGATTTTGCCTACGACACAGCCCGTGTTACCGAGATAGGTGATCATTGTTCTGTTACGGAGCGTCGCGCAGAGGATGCGGTACGTGATGTCACCGCCTGGCTTAAGTGTGAGTACATGCGCGATCAGATCGGACAAACACATGTTGGTGTTATATCGGGCATTACGTCTTTCGGTGCTTTTGTCGAGCTTAAAGGAATCCATGTCGAGGGGTTGTTGCACATTACTTCACTGCCTCATGACTACTATGACTTTGATTCGACACAGCATCGGTTATTGGGCCGACGTTCTGGTCGTGCATTCAATTTAGGGCAAGAGGTACGCGTTGTTGTCGCTGCCGTGAACCTTGATGAACGCAAAATTGATTTTCAACTCGATGATCTCGAAAAGGGTCAGAGTCACAGCAAAGGTAAGGGTAAGGGAAAAGGCAAAAACAAAACTAAGGGTGATGAAAAAAGTCATGGTCGGCGGCAGGGTAAATCTGCAAGTGGCAAGTCAGATCATGGTCGTTCTGCAAAGCGTTCGTCCGCTGAACCCCACCATGGGGCTGCCGTGAAAAAGTCCGGGGAACGACGATCAGAACTTGCCACTACCGGTGGTGCAAAAGGCAAAGGTGCAACACGTGCAGTGGAACAAAGCGATACGGGCTCAGTCGATAAGCGGTCTGCAGATCAGGGTTTTGTAGACAATCGTCCGTGGGAGAATGCGTCTGTGGATAAAGGCTCTGCGGAAACAGGCTCTGCGGAAAAAGGCTCTGCAGAAACAGGCCTCAGGGAAAAGGGCAAGTCGAAAATTAAAAAGAAAAAGCCCGGCGCAAAGGTGAAAGCGAAGGCTAAAGCGAAAGCCAGGGTCAAAGCAAAAAAGAAAACCACGGTCAGGAAGAAAACCACGGTCAGGAAAAAGAAGAAAAAAGCCGCCGCAGCGAGCAAAAAGCCTTCGGGGAGTGCCACGTGAGCATGCAACAGGTTCACGGTATCCATGTTGTCCATGCGCTGTTAACGTCGCATCCAAAAAGGGTACAGCAGATCAGGTTGCTGGCAGATCGGAAAGATCAGAGAATTTCTGAAATTGAGGAGTTGGCGCGAAAATTTCGAGTGCCTGTTGAGCGGCTGACTAAAAAACCGTTCGAGCAGCAGGCGGGCAATGTCCGGCATCAGGGCGTTATTGCCGTTTGTGTACCGCTTGAGCCAATGTCTGAACCCGAGATGCTGCAAAAGCTGGCGTCTATGGAAACGCCGCATCTGGTGTTGATACTCGATGGAATTACTGACCCGCACAATCTTGGCGCTATTTTAAGAACCGCAGACGCCGCCGGGGTTGATTGTGTGATTGCCGGTCGCGATGGCAGTGTTGGTCTCACGCCGGCAGTCAGAAAGGTTGCTTCAGGTGCCGCTGAAAACATGTCGTTTTGCGCGGTAGCCAATCTTAAGCGAACCATGGCCGAACTCAAATCACTTGGCATCTGGTTGTACGGGGCGGCGGGTGAGGGCAGGCAGAGTTATACCCAAATTGACTATCGAGGTTCCGCAGGGCTGGTTCTCGGTGCCGAAGGAAAAGGTCTGCGTCGGCTGACGCGCGATGCCTGCGATGAGCTGGTGCAAATCCCGATGGCTGGCACAGTGTCGAGTTTGAATGTATCGGTTGCGGCAGGTGTATTTATGTTTGAGGCGGTGCGACAGAGGGCGACGGTCGCGGCTGGTTCTGATCAATAACAGCGCGCTGCGACCTGGTTTGCGTCAGATGTGCACGCCGCACAGGGGGTTCAGTATTTGAAAGGTTTCAAAAAGAGCTAGCAGCAGCGCCAGCCTATGGTATAATTGGCGGTTAGCTGTAAAAATAACATCCACTCCTTGTCCAGTATCAAAAAAATGCGGGCAAAATCCACAGGAGCAATAATGCGACACTACGAAATAGTCTTTCTGGTGCATCCAGATCAGAGTGAGCAGGTGCCTGCGATGGTTGAACGCTATCGCGGAATTATCGAAAACAGTGCAGGCACTGTCCATCGTGAAGAAGACTGGGGTCGGCGTCAGCTGGCATACCCGATCAACAAAGTTTACAAAGCTCACTATATCCTTCTCAATATCGAATGTTCCTTTGAGTCACTCGAAGAGCTTACCAGCGCGTTTCGTTTCAACGACGCGGTTATTCGTCATTTGGTAATCAAGCGTAAAGCAGCAATCACCGGTGAGTCTCCGTTGCTCAAGCGCGAAGAAGAAGAAACTCGTCGTCCACCCCGTGATGGCGCTGGCAGAGATGGCGGTGGCAGAGATGGTGGCGGCCGCGACGGCGGTGGTCGCGATGGCGGCGGCAGAGATGATCGTCCAGCGCGTGACGACAGTGCATCTGCCGATGCAGCTGCTCCAGTCACTCCAGCCACCGATGAAGCAGCGCCTGCCGCTTCAACTACAGGAGAGTAACAATGGCTCGCTTTTTCAGAAGAAAGAAATATTGCCGCTTTACTGCCGAAAATATTGAACACATTGACTACAAGGATCTTGAGTTGCTCAAGGCCTATGTCACTGAAACCGGAAAAATCGTGCCCAGCAGAATTACCGGTACAAGTGCTCGTTACCAGCGTCAGCTGGCGACTGCGGTCAAGCGTGCGCGTTACCTGTCACTGCTTCAGTACAGCGATCAGCACTGAGCGCACATTACTGATAAATCGGTTTTTAAACTGACATAACGATGTTCCAGGCGCTAGCAAACTATGCTGTGCGCGGGCCGCTTCAGGCTGCGCTGCTTGCATCTAGTGTGCTGTTATTGTCACTGGTTTTACCGCCGTTGGTGGTTATAAGCAGCGCACTGGTCGCTTTGACATGGCTGCGTCAGGGCCCGAAATCGGGGCTGATTGCAGTAGGCCTGGCGTTGGCGGTATCCACAGTTATTGCCATGGTTTCTGGTCTGCAGCCACTGGCGCCAGTCGCCGTAATGTTGTCTTCCTGGTTGCCGGTGATTGTGATGGCGTTTGTGTTGCGATCAACGATCCGTCTGGAGCTAGCGATAGCTGCAGGGGCAGTGTTGGTGTTGATCGGCGTGTTGGTGGTCTATCTGGTTATTGACGATCCGGCTGCGGGGTGGCGAGAAATAATAGCCATCATCGCGGAGAGTGCAGAGTTGCGGCCGCGAAACCTGAAAGACGCCGAACCGGAACAGATAAAGCAGTTACTCGACCGAACAAGTACATTGATGACAGGGTTTTACGCATCCACCCTGTTTATCATCGCGACGTTGAGTTTGTTACTGGCAAGGTCTTGGCAGGCGAAGCTCTTCAACCCTGGCGGGATGAAACGTGAATTTCACGAGCTTCGTTTTGGCAAAGTTGTCAGCGCAGGTGGTTTGTTGTGCCTGCTGGCCGCGCAGGTTACCGGTTTTGAAGTGATGAACAGTGTTGCTATGGTGCTGGCGACACTTTTTACGATACAGGGCATGGCGGTAGTACATTCTGCAGTGGATCGGCTGGGCTTGCGTACAGCGTGGCTGGTAGCCGCATACGTTTTACTGCTAATGATGGTGCCGCACTCGCTAATGATTATTGGGTTGCTTGGTATCTCCGATGCCTGGCTCGACTATCGAAATCGAATTGGAAACAGGTCTCGTCCTGACGACGAGGCTACATAATCAGGGTCAATGAACATGCAAGTCATATTGCTAGAGAAAATTAGTAACGTAGGAAGTCTGGGTGATCTTGTTGAGGTCAAGCCGGGCTTTGCCAGAAACTACCTGTTGCCATCAGGTAAGGCACGAATCGCCAACAAGCAGAATATCGAAGACTTTGAACAGCGTCGTGCAGAGTACGAAGCGGAGCAAACCAGGATTCTGGATCTGGCTAAACAACGTGCGGCGCAACTCGAAGGCGCATCCGTAACAGTGCTGGCTCGCGCCGGTAATGAGGGTAAGCTGTTCGGTTCAGTGGGCTCTGAAGAGATTGCCAATGCATTCATCGCCAGCAACAACCCGGTTGAAAAGCGCGAGTTGCGATTACCTGAAGGTCCGTTGCGTAACACGGGTGAGCATGAAATTGTGCTGCACATTCATCCGGAAGTAGACGTGACAGTAACCGTAAAAGTAGAAGGCGAGGAAGAGTAGTACCTTTGCGTAGGTTTTTGGCAGGGCAAGGGTTGTCGGCAGCTTAATGCAACGATCGCTTCTGCGGCTGGTTCCTGTTGCTTCGCCAATTATCTTCGCCGCAACCTTTCCTCTGCCACGAAAAGGCCTGTGGCGTGCAGTCCAGGCTGGTGCATTCATGCCCCGATGATAGATTTGGCCGCTGACCTGTAGCGGTCTGTCGACACTGCACCAATCCACCAAAAACCACTCGCGTTTTCCGCTCAGCCAGGCCGCTGAAAAAGCTGCTTGCAGCCGATCTGTTGCGCGCTTTTCAGATTGATACGCTGTCAAATAGCGACCTGCAAAAGAATTGCAGGCACATAAGTCCCACAGGCAACTGATAGTTCGATAATATAGTCGACCGATTGCAATAGAGTTGGCGGCGTCACTTGGCTACGGCTTTCCCCATCGATAAAGATCCTGCCGCGTTGCGGATGCCACCGCAGGCTGTCGAAGCCGAGCGCTCTGTGCTCGGTGCTCTCATGCTCAGTGATGATGCGTGGGACAAAGTCGCCGACCGCGTGGCCGAAAACGACTTCTATCGCAACGATCACAAGCTTATCTTTCGGGCAATTGGCAGGCTGTGCGAGCGTAACTTACCGCGCGACGGGGTTACCGTTTCCGAAGAACTCGAAAACAACGGTGATCTGGCGGATACCGGCGGGCTTCCTTATCTCATAGAGTTGGTTGAGCAGATTCCGAGCGTTTCTCACGTCACAGCCTATGCCGATATTGTTCGACAACGGTCTGTTCTCAGGCAACTGATTTCAACCTGCACCACGATTGCGGATATGGCCTATCAGCCAGAGGGCAGAGCGGTCGCAGATATCCTCGATACGGCAGAGTCCCGTATGTTTATGATCGCCGATCAGACCAATCGATCGGTTGCAGGGCTCACCAGTGTCGGGGAGATCATGCAGGCCACCAAAGAGACACTGGAAAAACTGGGTGAGAATCAATCTGCCATCACCGGTGTGTCCAGTGGTTTCAAGGATCTTGATGAGCTGACCTCAGGCTTGCAGAAGTCCGATCTGATTATCATTGCCGGTCGCCCGTCAATGGGAAAAACCACGTTTGCAATGAACATCGTTGAAAACGTGGCGTTGAACCAGCCACTGCCAGTTGCCATGTTCAGTATGGAAATGCCGGGCGAGCAATTGTGTATGCGTATGATCGCGTCTCTCAGCAAAATTGAGCTCAATCGAGTCAGGAGTGGCCGCTTAACCGATGCAGATTGGGCCAGAATTACCTCGGCCACTAACATATTGCACCAACACAGCCGCATCTATATCGATGAAACACCGGCGATGTCACCAACCGAGGTGCGCGCTCGCTGTCGACGGCTGGCGCGAGAGCAAAAGGGGTTGGCTCTGATTGTCATTGATTATCTCCAGCTCATGCAAACGGGCGATAAATCAGAGAATCGCGCCACTGAAATTTCAGAAATATCGCGCTCGCTGAAAGCGCTGGCAAAGGAATTGGCGGTGCCGGTGATCGCGCTTTCCCAGCTCAATCGAAGTCTCGAGCAGCGTCCTGACAGGCGCCCGGTGATGTCTGACCTTCGTGAGTCAGGCGCAATCGAGCAGGATGCGGACGTTATCGCTTTTGTGTATCGGGATGAGGTATACAACGAGGACTCGCCAGACAAAGGAACTGCGGAAATTATTATACGAAAGCAAAGAAACGGGCCCACGGGCATGATCCGGCTCACCTTTAATGGTCAATGGACTCGCTTCGACAATCATGCCGTGGATCACTATGGGCTTGGAGATCTGTGAGTTCGAATGGTCGTGTCCATGGAAATGTCACGATCCGAATTGACCTTGCGGCGATTCGCCACAACATGGCGCGTGTCCGCGCTGCATCAAAAAGTAAAGTACTGGCAATAATCCGGGCCGATGCCTTTGGGCATGGCGTGCAAAGAATTCTTCCGGCGCTGGCAGATGCTGATGCGCTGGGCGTGTCCAGCGTTAACGACGCATTGGTGTTGCGTCGTGGCGGCGAGCAGCGAACAATAGTCGCCCTGCACGGGTTCAAGTCCGGTTCCGAGTTAAACGACTGTCTAAACCATTCTCTGACCCCCGTGATTCACAATCGCGAGCAGCTGGAAATGCTCAAGGGGCGCCAGCTGCCCAATCTGAATTGCTGGGTACAATTTGATACTGGCTGCGGCTGGATGGGGCTCAGATCTGCGCAGGCAGCACTGGTATATCGCAAGCTCAACGGTGCAGGTGTGTCAGTCGAATGCATCATGACAAAACTGGAGGCGGCACACCGCTCCAATGACATTTCAACTGACCGCCAGCTGCGGATTTTCCGTTCCCTGCAGTGGAAAGCCCCCGTACATCGTTCCGCCGCCAATTCTGCGGCGCTGCTCACACGAGTTGACAGTCACTTTGACTGGGTTCGGCCTGGTCTGATGTTATATGGCGCCAGCCCCTTTTCGTCTGATGCCAGATCAGCTTTCAGCGCCAGCGATAACGAGCGTCGCCCTGGTGATGCAGCGGAAGATTTTTTTGGGCTTCAGCCAGCGATGCGAGTTACCGCCCCGGTAGTGGCGATTCGTGAATTTCAGACCGGGGAGCGTATTGGAGGTACCGGTGTCGAGCCCCTTCGCAAGCCTACGCGAGTGGCATTTGCCAGGGCGGGTTACGCAGATGGCTATCCGCAAATTCCACCAGGCCAGGGGAGCGTGATGCTGGGCAACAGATCCTGCGCCATTCTCGCGCAGGTGACGATGGAGTTGTTGGCGATAGATGTCACGTCACTGACGGTGCCACCTCCGATAGATTTCCCGGTTACCCTTTGGGGCCACGCACAGCTGCGTGTCGATGATGTCGCGGAATTGGCAAAAGTTGATCCGCATGAATTGCTCTGCCGTATCCGTGGCACCAGAACCTGGACTGATGCGCCGACCGGGATAAATGTTCGTGACATCAGCAATCATCGGGTCGTGTAGCCGGCTCAGCCAGCCGTGGTCTGGCGACCTGGTCGATCATTAGGCAGATTTCGACCGTTCGCGACTATCCATGAGAACTGACATCAAAAGACGACCTTTAACAATTTATTAATTTGGCCTGTGTTGCAAAGTCGTTCGCTGATGTAAAGTCCACAGGTCGCTGGAATTGTTGCGCCTGATCAGGCTGGTCTGGTTATATCAGGTCCAAATTGGCACAATACTTCGTACGGCTCTTGGTTGGTCACTGTCGTCATGTATGTAACGTCATGTATCTAAAATGGCTTATGCCCATTTAATTGCAGAGACGAACGGCCGATTAACTGTTATAGAGCGCGGGTGACCAAGCGGAATTTGTTAACACCGGAACAGTAATGAAACCAATAAAAAAAGCAGTATTCCCTGTCGCTGGTATGGGAACGAGGTTCCTGCCTGCGACAAAAGCAAATCCCAAGGAAATGCTGCCCGTCGTAGACAAACCCCTGATTCAGTACGCTGCAGAGGAAGCAGTTGCCGCTGGAATTGACACGTTGATATTCGTCACCGGCCGCAACAAACGATCAATAGAAGATCACTTTGACACCGCCTACGAGCTCGAGCGCGAGCTGGAAGAGCGCAACAAAGAGAAAATGTTGCGTATTGTCAGAGAAATTCTTCCTCCGGAAGCCAATTGTGTGTTTATCCGACAATCAGAGGCGCTTGGCCTCGGACACGCCGTGTTGTGTGCAAAACCGGTTGTTGGTGATGAGCCCTTTGCAGTGTTGTTGGCTGATGATCTGATCGCCAGCACGCAAAAACCTGTGCTGAGCCAAATGGTTGACATCTACAACTATCAGCAATGCTCTGTGCTGGGTGTGCAGGAAGTCCCGATGGAGGAAGTTCATCAATACGGCGTGGTAGACGCGGCGGCTTCCGGCGAACGCACCTACGAAGTCAGTGGCATGGTAGAAAAGCCTGCACAGGCTGATGCGCCTTCGAATCTGGCGGTAGTTGGTCGCTATATTTTGACTCCTCGTTTGTTTGAACTACTCGAAACGCAGGAAAGAGGGGCTGGCAATGAAATCCAGCTGACTGATGCGATAGCCCGATTGCTCGGTTCACAACGAGTGCTGGCCTACAACTTTGACGGTAAGCGGTTTGATTGTGGCAGCAAACTCGGATACCTCCAGGCGCAGGTGGAGTTTGCGCTCGAGCATGAAGAGGTTGGTGAAGAATTTCGCGAGTATCTGGAGCGACTGAAGCTGTCAAGTGTAGAGAATCTCAAGTTCGCTACTGGCTAAATCAGACCGGTTTTCCGCTTTAAAATCAGGGTCGCTGCAGGCGGCCCTGTTTCGTTTTGCAGTAAAGTTTCAATTCAGGTCTCCGATTCGAAACAGGGCTGGGCAACGTGTCACAACGGGTCACGAATCTGCGGTCATGCTTTCTCGCGGTAGCAGGATATTAAATTCAGCACGCAGTTTGGTGTCGAGCTCATCACCGATGTGAGCCGGGAAGTGCCCTCCCAGAATTTCCTGTACCTTTTGTGTTGCCTGCTGAAGCAGATCAGGGCGATTTTTCTCATACCATTCTTTGGGGCTGTTGCGATCACCGATATCCGGATACAAATATTCTTTCTGCATCAACTGCATGGTTTGCTCGTGCCCCAGGTAGTGCAACGGCCCGTCAATGCAGACATCGCGCATTGTTTCAATTGACAGGGTTTCATCGTTTACGTCGATGCCGCGCACCGTTCTGTTGATCGCGCCCAGCATATCGTTGTCGATGATATAGCTCTCCAGGCATGCCCCAAGCAAGCTGGCGTGCATGCCAGCTGATTCGTAAACCAGGTTGGTACCGGAGTGAGCCGCCAGCGTTACGGTGTAGCCTTTTTCATACCCTGACTGGGCATCCGGTAACTTTGCGTCAGCCATGCCCGCAGCAACACCGGTTGGCAGATTATAGAAGCGGCCCATTTGTCCACAAGCAGCCATCAACACCGCTTGTTCGCCACTGCCACCGCTCATAGCGCCGGTTCGCAGATCTGACACAAATGGCCACGTGCCAAAAATCGCCGGGTGCCCTGGTTTGAGCAGGTGAATGTAGACCAGCCCTGCGAGAACCTCTGCTACCGACTGCACTACCGAGCCGGCAATAGCAGCCGGACTGGTCGCGCCGGCCTGGCCTGCTGACAGCAGCAATATTGGCACGCCTCCATGGACTCCGGCTTCCAGACAGGCGCATGCGTCCTCGGCAAAGCGCAGCGGTGGCACGACAAAACAGCAGGACATAGAAACGAACGGCCGCTCGCGCCACTTTTGTTCACTTCCGGCAACATGGTGCAGCAACTGCAGTCCTTCGTTGACATGTTCCGGCAGCACCCAACTGGTGCCCACGTGTTTGGTGGTTCCGGCTATGCAGGCATACAGAGTATTGAGATCGAGGTCTTCGGGTTCGACCATGTCACGCGCTACTACGGATCGCTGGAAGTAGTGAATGTGTTCCATTTTATCGACGATTCGAGCGATGTCGTAGAGATCCTGTAGCGTAGAGTCGCGGTATTCGCGGCCATGCACGTCGACTATATGTACGGCCGCACCTGCAGTGCCAAAATAGAGCCGTGATCCACTGACGTCGATATCGTGTTTTTCGTCCTGACCGTATAGTGTGAAGCCACGCGCGCAGTTGGCGATAGTATCTTCGACCAGTGAGCGCGGAAAGTGCAGGCGCCCGTCTTTATAAGTTCCGCCACCGGCACAGACAACCTCGACACAGCTCGGTATGGCCTGAGCCAGGCCGATATTCTCCAGAACATCCATAACCGCGTCATTGACTTTCAGGATGTCAGTATCAGACAAAGGCGCAAAGCGACCGTTTGTCATCCCTGGCAATACCGGTCTCTGGTTAATATCCAGCGGGGCATTTCGCTCTGCACGTTTTGCCGCTCTGGCGCCTCGGCGTGTTCTTTTTTTTGCATCTGTCATAACACTGAATTACACGGTTGTTTGGTAGATATGGTGTACCATGCAATCGAGTTTCTACGGCGTCTGAATAGCGACAAATATGACGCATCTGGTGCGGTGTCGGGTTCGTTTAAAGCCGGTGAGGTTAATCGCGCTTGTATG
Organism: uncultured Granulosicoccaceae bacterium; assembly: GCA_937957915.1. GTDB lineage: Bacteria > Pseudomonadota > Gammaproteobacteria > Granulosicoccales > Granulosicoccaceae. The sequence continues at coordinate 12,881 of CALGNZ010000153.1, forward strand.
CACCTGTCAGTTGCGATGCATTCGTTGACAGTATTACAACGAGGCAAGAAAGTGGTGTGCAGAAAGATGTGAGGCGACCGACTGAAAAATAGAGCTTCGTCGGTGGATATAGCGGATCGATTGTGAGTACAAGCCGTGGTTGCCCTCGGTCGGGCAACCATAGCATTAGCGGGTTATCTATTTAATTTCGAGCAACTCAACTTCAAAGATCAGGGTGGCACCCGGACCAATGGCACCGCCGGCACCGCGCTCGCCATAGGCAAGGTCAGATGGAATAACAAAGCGATACTTACTGCCGGTGTTCATCAATTGCAGTCCTTCGGTCCAGCCGGGAATCACGCCGTTCAGCCCGAATTCTGCGGGCTCGCCTCGTGCCACTGAACTGTCAAATTCAGTACCGTCGAGCAGGGTTCCAACGTAATGCACGCTAACAGTGTCGGTCACCGCAGGCTTGGGTCCGTCACCCTCTGTCAGTACTTCGTATTGCAGGCCTGAATCGGTCACCATAACGCCTTCTCGTGCTTTGTTCTCAGCCTGGTAGGCTTCGCCCTCGGCGGCGGCGACGGCTGCTTTCTCACCAGCGACTTTCTGTTGGTAAGCTTTTAAAGTAGCGTCCGCTTCTTCCAGCGTTATCGTTGTTTCTTCGCCATTATGTTGCTGTTTCAACCCTTCGATCAAAGCGTCGAAGTTTAAATCTCCGAAGTTCTGAGTATTTTGCCCAATCAGCATGCCAAGGCTATAACTTGCTTTGTCTTTCTCGTTGTCCATGTCGACGGCCACGCTGGCCTGTGAGAACAGAAGCGTCGCAGCAAATGCTGTGGAGATGGCAGAGGCCAAAAGTAGTTTTTTCATGAAAATCCTGGTTATTTTCCGGTTTGTATGGGGAATCTGGTTACCGCATTTGCGGTAAAGTTATGGTTGTGTGATAGACCATTGTAGCAGTCGACCATTCAACGAGAGCGCAATTGGTAATATAAATTCGATGATGTGCAGCGTGCTATTTTTGCTGACAGCGAGCCATGATACGCTCGACGTTGAAAATGTCAGTCAATGAAGACCAAGCGAATGAAATTTTATGATTGTGCAACTGCGCCCAGCCCTCGGCGGGTACGAATGTTTATCGCAGAGAAAGGGCTCAAAATACCGGTCGTTGATGTAGATTTGACTAATCGGGAGCAGCACGGAGCGGATTTCGCAATGGTTAATCCGCACCGCACTGTGCCCGCCCTTGAACTGGATGATGGCACCTGTTTAACGACCAGCACTGGCATTTGTCACTACCTCGATTTCTATTACCCCGAGCCACCATTGCTGGGCCGAACATCAGCGCAGCGCGGGCGTGTCGTTGATCTCGACTGGCGGGTGGAGCAGGAAGGGTTTATGGCAGTCGGCGAAGCATTTCGCAACAAAGCCAAATCGTTTGCAAACAACGCATTGACTGGTAAGCACGCCTACAGCCAGATCGATAGTTTGGTCGAGCGTGGCAAAACCAGAACTGAACACTTCTTTGATTGGCTGGACGAACTGCTGCAGGACAATGAATATCTGGCAGGAGAGTTTTTCTCTCTGGCAGACATCACCGCACTCGCCACTGTTGATTTTTCCAAATACATAAAGGTGCAGCCCAAAGAGCACCATACAAGTTTGCAGCGCTGGCACAACACCGTATCTGCACGCCCCTCCGCCAGGCTGTGACTACGCAACGTTCCATGGACTTGAATGATTGCAACACGTGAGCATCAGGCGTCAGTTAATGACTGCATAGGTCAGGTTGCCTGTACACAGCGGGCGCGTTTCATCCTGTGCGGGGTACAGCGTGACATCGCCAAACACCAGCGTGCGGCCTGCCTTGATGGCTCGGCCATGTGCAATAACGTCGGTGTTGATTGCAGGCCGTAAGAAGCTGGTATTCTGACTGACTGTGGCGCAGTCACGGTATTGTTTTAAACTGGCATAGCAGACGAAAACCATGCAGGTATCAATCAACGACATCAGGGCCTGACCGCATATCATGTCGCCGGATCTGCAGAGTCTGGCGTTGTAGGGGAGCATCAGCTTAACGTCGGACCCTTCGATTGATGTCACCCGCAGATTCAGGTCCTGTATCCATGGTGCAAAGACCTCAGCCAGGCGCTGGTTTGCGCTGGCAACAGTGATGGGTGTACTTTCGTCAGTCGCATCGGTGTCTTGCATGGCAGTCTCATTGGGTTTGACGAGGTTGTCAGGCATACCAGACAATTGTTGATCCTGACACCGTGATTTTACCGATCATTGGTAGAATGTCGTTGTTTTTTATGTTGAGTTGTTTTTTATGTTGAATAGCATGATCTTTTATTGCGATTTAATATAAAGCACTTTTTCCTGCCTGCTCAGCGACCAATGTTTCCGGTGCGGGTAACAGGGGGGTGCAGGGCAGTTCAATATGGCAAATATTCGTGCAAGCGTTGTGGTTGATGCGCTTGTAAGTGGCCTCGTTAAAGGCGGTCTCGGTAATGATGGTCTCGGAATTGATGGTCTTGTTAATAGTGGTCTTGTTAAAAACGCAATCGCAGCGAATCGACGGCAGTGGGTGCCACGCACAGTGAGCGTAATTATCAAGTTGTGTGTTGCTTCCATTGTTCTTTCCAGTGTCGTGTCGTGCGGCGGTGGAAGAGACACCGCTGGCGCATCGGTAACCGATCGACCACAGCCATTGACACAAGGACTATCGCCGACTGGCCAGGTTGACAGCGCACAGGTTCGGTTTTCATGGCCGGCACTGGAAAACGCCAGTCAGTATCAACTGGTTGTTGAAGATGAATATGGCAATCACTACCAGCAATCAGTAACGGCGCAAGCTGCTGGCTGCAGTGATGAGTCGTCTGATTGCAGTGCGATGCCAGAGATAAGTTACTACAACCAGACGCTGAGTTGGCGAGTTGATGCAATTGTCGATGGCGTTGTAGTGCCGTTAACTCACCCGCTAAAATTTGTTACCCCGCTCAACACCGCGGTACACCCGGCCACAGACAATGCATCGGTCTGTGACGTTTGGCCAACACTGGTATACGATCGCTTCGCCGTACTCAACAATATCTGGAATGCCGGCACTGTACGTTCTGATGACTGGCAGCAAACGATAGCGGCAAAACAATCAGCTGATAATGCAATTGTCGCCAGCTGGACTTATGACTGGTTGTCACAGTCACAGGGTGTTCCACAGGCAGTTAAAGCCTATCCAGAGGTCATATATGGCAATAAACTGGGCACCCTAATTACAGGTGACAAGGCGCTTATCGGCCTGCCTGAGCGCATCGATAAGCTCGAGAACTTCACTATAGATTTTCGCTACAGTGAAACGGGTAACGCCGAAAGAAATGTAGCGATCGAATCGTTTTTTCATGATAGCTGTGAGATCACCGGTCCCTGCCATCTTGACGACAACCGCGCCTATGAAATGATGGTCTGGATCAATAACCCGACAACGTGGCGGCCTGGTGATCTTGCAGAGCGAGCGGTAGAAATCGACGGTCTCCTGTGGGATGTCTATATAAAACCGCGCAGCAATAAAAGTTATATCGCGTTTGCTGCCAATACCCCTCAGACCGAGGGAACAATAAACTGGAATCGGTTTGTTGAATGGACAGTCGATTGGACAACGCAGAATGCCGCAGAGTTGCGAATCAGTGCGATGACTGCCGATCTGTGTATGGGGGCCATCGAGTTTGGCACTGAATTATGGTCGGGCGCAGGAACCTTTACGCTCGAGCAGTTTGAGGTCAGCAGAAACCAGGTGAAAAAGTAGGGTGCTTTGAGTGGTACGAAGCGCGATAGGTCGTGCTCTTGATCTACACGCGATCAATATCCATATGGCGCAGGCCCTTCGGCAGAGGGCGCCATGAAGGTGGATGCGCCTGGCGCTTATGCCCCCTGCGGTTGTACTTAATAAATATAAACTCAGGTGCAAAAACGCAAAGTTCTTGCCTTTGCCTTTGCCTTTGCCTTTGCCTTTGCCTTTGCTCTACCCGCTCTTAATCAGTAAAAACCGCAGGCACTCCTGGGTTTGGTGCGGTTCGTGTGGCTCACCACCACCGTGCGTTGGTCGCACAAATTTTTGCCTGGTTTAAGTTTTTTTCAAAAAGGAAGGCCCCCGGCAGGAGTGTCCTCCAGGCATGCCCCAACGGAACAATCCCCCTCAGCTAAATTGATAGCGAATCTGGCCATGCCCCTCAAACTCAACCTCTACGGTTGAACCAGGTACCGCAGCAATTACCCCCAGACAGGTCCCTGTTGATACCCAGTCGCCACGTTGCAGGTTGCGATTGTGCTGCCGTAGTGCATTGTGCAGCCACAGCAGCGAGTTTAACGGGTTACCCAACACGGCAGCGCCGGTGCCGTTGTTTGTCTGTGCACCGTTTGTGTTGGCGGTAACGTTGATAGCGGCCAGGTCGATAGCGTCCCAGTTGTCTACCGCAGGTCCATCGATAAACGCCACATTAGCGCCAAAGTCCGCAACGGCGGCATGCAGCGTTGGCAGCCCGTCACCCAGTGTTCGCCTGCCTACAATTTCAACCGCTATGTGGCAACTCGCGACCAGGTCTGTTAAGTCGTCAGTCGACAGTGTCTTATCGGTTGGGAAATCTTCGCCACAAAGAAATGCGAATTCTGCTTCGCCGCCAAGTACACCGGGTGACAGGTCAATGGTACTGTCGGGTGGGTAGTGTTCGCGTTTGAACATCGGGCCAAAAAAGGGGGCATCCGCTCCGAACATTTTTTGGACGGCATCGTTGGTCGCACCCACCTTGTAGCCAATGCGTTGCGAATCGTACTGATCGATCGCCATCAATTGCATATTGTACGCATCGGTCAGGGTTGCGATGGCCTCGAACGGGGTGCCATCGATCAGTTGTTTGTCGCCTCGCGCTGTCGCCAGTTGACGGGCAAGTTCAGATGCGTTTGGTTGCTCGGTTGAGGACATGGCGTTTTGCTCATCGATAATCTGTCAGCCTGCAGTGTACTGCATCGTCAGGCTGCGGCGCATTCGTTACTGCAAAAACAGGCCTGGCATCTGGTCTGAATCGAAAATAGAGGCGTTTAACTGGCAGGCTTTGCGCTCGCTGGCAGGTGCAAAAGTTTTATCGATGTGGGGCAGTATGAGACAATAGGGGCATCGAGCAAGTGGCAGGCAGTACAACACCTGGCGGCCACCGCACAATTGACCGGAAAAAACACATGGCAGAAGATTGGGGCTATCAGTTACACAACGAGGTACTGCATAAACTTGTCGATGTTCGCGACCGCTTTGTTGTGGACGTCGGCTGTGGCGCCGGTGAGTTGTGCATTAATCTGGCAGAGCATGGTGCCCGGGTGCTTGGGGTTGAGCCTGATCCGGTGCAGTCAAAAAAGAACGCCAATGCCAAAACGGTGGCCAATGTTGGCTACGTTCAGGCGGGTGCTGCTGACTTACCGCTTGAGCCAGGGACGGTTGACGGCGTGATCTTTTCCAACTCTTTGCATCATATACACGCGCCACATTATGAGCAGGTATTCAGTGAAGTTATGCGAGTATTGAATAGTCACGGCTGGCTGTATGTGAAGGAACCGATTGCCAACGGGACACATAACCATGTCATGAGTTTGTTTCATGACGAGACGGAAGTTCGGCTGGCGGCGTACAACGCACTGGTCAAGTACGCAGTGCCGAACTTCGGTAAATCGCGCGAAATTTACTACGATGTTGACACCACATATCGCAACTTTGATGAGTTTGCGAGCCGCTATGAAGGTCTGAGCTACAATAGTTATAACAAAACCACAGTTCGAGATCCGCTGGTAAAAAGTCGATTTGAAGAGCAGGAAAACAGTCATGGCTCCTACACGTTAACCCAGCCGATGAGGGTGAATGTGTACGGGCGCCCCAGGTTCTAGGTTGGGTTTAGCGCCACGGCTGGTGTTGTACCGGAGCGGCTGGTCAGGTTCAGGCGCGGCTGGTCTGGTACAGGCATGGCTGATCGAATACAGACGTGGTCGGTCTATACTGGTTTTTCCTGGCCTATAGTAATATACGTCGGGCTTTGTAGCCGGGCTCCCCCTGTCAGTTTTTACCAGCCCGTTTTTTCAGCCCGGGTTCCCCCGCAATAGAAGCCAGAGTCGAATAAGTAATGATCCACAACACAGCCGTAGTTCTCGCTGGCGATATCGGTGGAACCAACGCCAGATTTGTACTGTTTGTTGATGGCGTTTATCAGCCCGAAACCTTTCATGCGATTCCCGTTGCTGACTACAGTGATCTGGCCGATGTCGTCGAGGCGTACCTGCAGAAGGTTGGAAAACACGCCATTGATCAGGCGGCGTTTTCGGTAGCCAGTACTGCCGACTATCGTGATGAAATCAACCTGACTAACGCGGAATTGCGGTTTTCTATTTCCGGTCTGCGTCGGCGTTTTTCATTGCGTCGCGCTAAAGTAGTTAACGACTTTACCGCCGCTGCGCTAGGTGTGATTAGTTTGTCTGATGACTCCCTGTATCAGTTACATCAGGGCGCTGAAGATCATAATGGCCCTCGCGCGGTAATAGGTCCGGGTACCGGCCTTGGAGTATCCGGCCTTCTGCATACCGGCGAGTACTGGTTGCCATTGCAGGGGCAGGGTGGCCATGTGACGATGGGCGCGCAAGACGATCGCGAGCTGGTGATTCTAAAGCAAATGGTCAGCGAATTTGGCCATGTTTCGGCGGAGCGTTATCTATCGGGGACCGGCATTGTCAATGTTTATGAGTCTATTTGTGCCGTGGAAAAAAGCCCGCTGGTTTACCAGCGCGCAGAGCAAATTTCTTCTGCGGCGATCGATGGCAGTTGCCCAATTTGCAGTGAAGTAATGAACTTGTTCTGCAAGTATCTTGGCGTGGTCAGCGGAGATCTGGCGGTGACATTAGGGTCAACCGGCGGAATTTATCTGGCTGGCGGCATAGTGCCCAAGCTTGGAGATTTTTTTATCGAGTCCGGTTTTCTGGACAATCTCCATAACAAGGGGCGTTTCAGTGAATTTGTAGCCGCGATGCCTGTGTGGCTGGTGACGGGCGGAGAGCCCGCTCTTTATGGTGCCTATAACAGTCTGGCCGCGTATTACGATCAACTGGGGCATGCTGACGGCGTGGCTTAAAGCGAGCCGTGTTTTAGTCAGGCGTGTTTTGCGAGTCGTGGTTAAGTGATTCTGAGAAGATTATATTATTTGTCGTGGAGGGACGACAGGCTGACAGCTTGACTGCTGTCAGCCTCGGAGCTTCTACGGCCTAAAACGTGAGCGGTTTTTACTTCTCGCTAAGTAGAATTTCTACTCTGCGATTCGCTGTACGGCCTTCAGCAGTGTCGTTAGACGCAATCGGGTATCGGTCACCAAGACCTGAAGCGGAAAGATTGTCTGCTGAAATACCAGCATTTCGATTCAAAAAACGCAGAGCCGAAGCGGCGCGAGCAAAAGACAGTTCGGCGTTGCTGGCAAAACGCCCGCCGCTGCCAACGGGGCGGTTATCAGTATGACCAGCGACGTTGATGTGCGTATCTTTCATCTCGGCCAGCACGTCACCCAATTGCAGCAGTACACTTTCACCGTTTTCAGTAAGGATAGTGCCGCCGCTTTTGAACAGGCCTGAGTTGCCGACTTCTATGCTCACCCTGTTGTCGTCAGTAGCGGAAACCTCTGCAAGGCCGGCGAACGAACCGCTTAGTTCTACACTGCGAGCAGTTGCCCACGAGTTGTCGGTTGATTTGGCTCCATCGGCATCAGCAGCGGCCGTCATGGTGGCTTCTCTGGCGGCATCACGCTCGGCAATCGCAGAGTTAATCTGTACAAACGCCACTTCGGCCATTCGATCGAGTTCGGCTTCTTTCTTTTCGGACTCGGCGGTCAGCGCCAGTGTTTGCTCTTTGAGGTAACTGCGGCCCCTTTTAGCCATCGTTAAACTCTTTTTCAAACGGGCAATTTCGGCGTCTTTCTTTTCAGACTCGGCGGTCAGCGCCAGTGTTTGTTCTTTGAGGTAACTGCGGCCTCTTTTAGCCATCGTTAAACTCTTCTTTACACGTGCCAGTTCTTTATCTTTGGATGCTGATGCGGCTAACGCGTCTTTTGCACGTCCAGACAGAAAATCCCGACCATAAGTTGCCTTGCCGAGTTCAGCTTCAGTTGCCAGTTTTTCTTCGAGTGTTGTTTTCAGTCGCTCCGCCAGATAATCACGGCCAACAGTGACCTTTTCGAGTTGTTGCTTCAGTGAAGCCTCATTGGCAGTCTTTTCGTCGAGCATCTGACTAAACCGGTCTGTCATATAGTTTTGACCGTTGTCCGCAACTTCGAGTCGCTTTTCCATTGTCTGAACGATGGCAGCGGATTCTGCAACTTCTCGTTCCAGTCTCTCAGCCAGGTAGTCACGACCGATGGTGGCTTGCTCCAGCTGCTTTTTCAGATCGTCCATTTCGCTGGACTGGTTTTGCAGTTGGCTGAGGCTGGCCTCTGCCGCGTCGGCTCTTTTGTTGGCTGCCGTCAACTCGTTGAACAGGTATTCACGTCCCTGCATCGTGTTGTCCACGGTGCCTTGCAACGCTGCGATTTTTGCTTTCAGGGCCTCAACGTCGTCTTCCTGTGCGGAAACTGGGCCCGCCAGTGACAACAACATTGCTGGCAATATACTGAATGACAAAATTGAAGAGGCGATGGGTTTGCCCATTTTTTACTCCCTCCGGAGAAGTAGCGATGTGAGTGCGACACCGATGTGAAAACGCTTTTGAAACGCTAATGCGGTGGTCTGAAGAAATGCGGCCAGTAGCTGCCGCAAAAAATGTTAATCTTTCGTAACAGTATTGTAACCATGAGCAGCGTCAAGCACAAACCCACTTTAACCGCAGGGAATACCTATCTGCGCCTTTGTGTTTGATTCGTTGCCAAACATGGCGACCGTAGGGGTGGGCAGATGAAATGCTGGCTGCCTGGGAGAATTCGCCCCGGCGAGCCGTGCGCTGCCGCGCAGCTAACAAGGTTACTCAAGTAGGACATCCCCAGCGGGGGGCCTTCATTTTTAAATAGACCAAAAACGAAGCAAAAAGTCTTTTGCGACCAATCAGCCCAAGGGTTCCTGCGGGATTTTGAGAGTGCTCGTGCAGGAGGGCCTCGCAACCAGCCATCCCTGGCTGACAGCGCTCTATGCGCCATCCATGGCGCATAGACCCACCTACACAATCACTCTCAAAACTGATTAAACGCAGAAGATCAAGATCTAAAGCAAGAGCAAGAGCAAGAGCACAAGTTCGCAACCGCTTATCGTCGGCGGATTGAATGCCAAAGCGGTTGCGGGTGCACCTGTAAATCGGTTTTCTTTTTTTGATGTTGGAACATCAACTTCTCTGCCTGTTTACCGGGCATTCCGGTGGCGTGCGAAAAGCGGTTTGGGTCGCCTGCTATCGAAATTACTGGCTGGTGTTGATTGCCTGCCACAGCTGTTCGCTTCTCTGTGCATTATTGGTTGGCACAACACCAATTACCTTTTAAAGTGGTACCACTGCGACAGCAACAAAGAGTCAACTTACAGCGATGGGTAAAGTCACATTTACAGTAAACGGGTCTGTGTCGACAATTGACGTCGAACCTCGCACGCTGCTGGCCGACGCACTGCGCGACGAACTGGGCCTTACGGGCACTCACATAGGTTGCGATACCAGTCAGTGTGGCTGTTGCACCGTGCGCATGAATGGCAGTGCCGTAAAGTCTTGCACGTTACTGGCGGTTCAGGCAGAGGGGAGCCAAATTGACACAATCGAAGGTCTCTCTGCAGCACAGACATCAGGCAATGCTGCAGCGCAGGTGCCAGACAACAGTGATGCGCAGGCAAAGCGCCTGCATCCGGTGCAGCAGGCTTTTTCAACTTGCCACGCATTGCAGTGTGGCTTTTGTACTCCTGGAATGATCATGGCGGCCGTGGAGCTACTGGATCAAAACCCGGACCCAGGCGATGCTGAAATTCGCGAAGGACTATCGGGTAATCTGTGCCGATGTACCGGCTATGTGAATATAGAAAACGCAGTAAAAGAAGCCGCGGCCATGATGCGCAGCGAGCGCGTTGCCGCAGGTACACCAGCAGGTGGCACAGCAATAGACCGTGAATTGCCGTCCAGAGGTAGCCGCTGATGGGATTTTCTCGACATGAAGACAAGCGGCTAATTACCGGTGGCGGAAAATTTTCGGCGGACTGGAACTTACCCGGTCAACTGCATGCATACATGGTTCGATCGTTACATGCACATGCCAAAGTACTCTCGGTAGATACCACGGCTGCGCTTGCCATGGAGGGTGTGGTTGCCGTTTTAACGGCGGCCGATGTCACCGCGGCGCGGATGACAACAATGCCGTCGGGTCCTGATTTGAAGGGCATTGATGACGTTGGCATTAACAAGGGACCCATGCCGATTCTCGCTATTGATCGAGTTCGATTTGTCGGCCAGCCGATAGCTATGGTCATTGGGGAATCAGCCAACCTTGCCAGAGACGCGAGTGAACAGGTGCACGTCACCTATGAAGAGCTTCCCGTTGCAGCAAGTGTTGCGAGCGCGCTTGCTGAAGACGCCCCGCAACTGCATCCGAATGTCCCGGGCAATGTGAGTTTGCAATTTGAATCGGGTGATGCCGCGGCAACAGCGGCGGCCTTTGCCAGTGCGGCCAAAACAACCTCGCTGACGATCAAAAGCCAGCGCTTGTATGGTGCACCACTTGAACCGCGTGCGCTGGTGGTTGACCATGACAGGGCCAGAGGGGTTACCGTCGTCAGAACACCCACACAGGGCATGCTGGGTATGCGAGCGTCACTGGCGGCGTTAACCGGTCTTGGTGTAGATGACCTGGAAATTGTCGCACAGGATGTCGGTGGTTCATTTGGGTTGCGCGGCGGGCCAGCACCGGAGCATGCGCTATTGGTTTTGGCAGCAAGACGTTTTGGCAAGCCAATTAAATGGGTCTCAAACAGATCTGAATTGTTCACTGCTGAACTACATGGCAGAGCGCTGACCTTAAAAGGTGAAATTGCATTAGATGCTGAAAATCGGATTACCGCTATTCGATTTGAAGATACGGTTGATCTCGGCGCATACAACTGTTACTTCGGTGGCTTCATCGGCACCAACAATCTTGCGGTCACAATGGGGGGTGCGTATCGCGTGCCCGCGTTGTATATGACCTCCAATCTGGTGTTAACCAATCAGTCGCCGGTATCGGCTTATCGTGGCGCCGGTCGACCTGATATCGCCTTCGCCATAGAGCGTTTGGTTGAGCATGCGGCGAGCGAGTTTGATTTTGATCCGGTCGAGTTTCGCAAGCTTAACTTTGTGCCCGCAGATGCCTTTCCGTACACCACAGCCAATGGCACTGTCTACGACTGCGGAGACTTTCATACCGTGCTCGACAAAGCGCTGACACTGGCTGACTACAAGAACTTCTCGATCAGGCGCAAGCAATCTGAAGCGAATGGCAAGCTGCGCGGTATTGGTATTGGTTATTATGTCGAAAAGTCCGGCGCCGGTGGTGCACCCAAAGATGAAGTGTCATGTCGCTTTAATGCAGACGGCACCTTAACCCTGTTTGCGGTATCCGGTCCGTCCGGGCAAGGTCACGAGACTGCATATGCGCAGATTGTCGGTGAAGGCTTGGGTATTAAACCTTCCCTGATCAACTATGTTGCCGGCGACCCCGGACGCGCATTAGTCGGTAATGGTACCGGTGGTTCGCGCTCGCTGTATGGAACGGGTTCGGCGTTTAAGAATCTGGTGCAGGAAATTATTAAAAAAGCGCAACCGCTTGCAGCACAGGCACTGCACGTTGAACCGGGTGATGTTGTTTTTGCCGGTGGCCGTTTTCTTGGTCGCAACGGCGCAAAAGGCATCGACCTGATGGAACTGGCTGAAAGACAGGCGCAATTGCACGATGCGGCAGAAGATCACCCGATTAACTGCTCTGCAGAAACCGTAACCGGTGCCAACTTTCCGAATGGCTGCCACATTGCCGAGGTCGAAATAGACAGAGATACTGGTGACACCGAGGTGGTTAAATATAGCGCTGTAGATGAGCTGGGCAATGTGTTGTCACCGGTACTGGTGCGCGGACAAGTCCATGGTGGCGTCGTACAGGGCATTGGTCAGGCGCTGCTCGAAGAGATGATCTATGACGACACAGGTCAGTTGCTGTCTGGCAGCTTTATGGATTACGCCATGCCAAGGGCCGGTGCCCTGATAAATGTGCAAAGCGATACACACTCAGTGCCAACCGAGTTGAATGAGCTTGGCTCCAAAGGCGTCGGAGAATCCGGTTGTTCGGGTTCATTGCCATGTGTTTCTAACGCGATGATGTCGGCCTTGCGAAGCGGCGGTTTCGGCCCCATGGATATGCCTTACAGTCCGCATCGCGTATGGCAGCATCTGCAAAAGTAGCAGGCAGACAGCTTTGTAGTGGTTGGGTAATTGCTGGAATGTGGTTGGCTGTGCGCTTGTCTGCACAGCAGTTGTGTTCCACGTTGAGATGAAGCCAGGTCATCGCCATATGCCGTTGATGCAAATGGGTAAGAACACCAGTTTTTGGCATTGCACGCCATTGTGCAATCGTTAAGCCGAACAAACATTGCGCCTCATGCCCGATATCTTCCGGATGCGATCACGCGAGCAAGTACCAGGATCAAACTAAAAAATGATTAGTCGATTGTTTTCATCAAGCCGCCGTAGTTTTGATTCGCTAAGTGATGAGGAAATTCTTGCGCTGGCGATCTCCGCCGAAGAAGACGATGCGCGGATCTATAAATCCTACGCCGAAGGACTGCGCGAAGACTATCCGGCGTCTGCCGAAGTTTTCGATCGCATGGCCGAAGAGGAAAATCTTCATCGACAAAGTCTGATTGATCTGTTCAAACAACGTTTTGGCGATAACATTCCACTCATCAGACGCGACCATGTACAAGGCTACTACGAACGTAAACCCGACTGGCTGGTACGCCCGCTGAATCTGGAAAAAACCCGCGCGCAGGCCGAAGATATGGAGCGCCAGGCTGCACGTTTCTATCAGGCGGCGGCCGCCAGAACATCCGATGCGGACACCAGACGCTTGCTTGGTGACCTGGCCATTGCCGAGTCAGAGCATCAGGAAGAAGCAGTTCGGCTTGAAGAACAGTTGCTAACTGATGATGTTCGTGAAACCGAAGATGGCGATGAAAAACGCCGTTTTCTATTGACTTATATCCAGCCTGGTCTTGCCGGCCTGATGGACGGATCGATCTCCACGCTGGCACCTATCTTTGCTGCGGCATTTGCCACTGGTGACACCTGGAAGACGTTTCTTGTCGGTTTGTCCGCATCGGTTGGTGCCGGAATATCAATGGGCTTTACCGAAGCGGCGCATGACGATGGCGTGTTATCCGGCCGCGGTTCACCTATAAAGCGCGGCCTGTCATCGGGAATAATGACCACCATTGGCGGACTCGGCCATACACTGCCGTACCTGATCCCGGACTTCAAAATAGCCACTGGTGTAGCGATTGCAATTGTGTTTGTAGAGCTGTGGGCCATAACGTGGATACAAAATCGCTACATGGAAACTCCCTGGGGCAGGGCGGCATTCCAGGTGTTGCTGGGTGGCGCGCTGGTGTTTGCGGCAGGGATCATAATTGGCAACGCCTGATTGATACCGTGTAGATGTACAGAGGGTGGTGGATGCGCCTGACGCTTATGCCACCGTGCGTAGAGCTACAGTGGCCGCATTCGAATATTGAACGTCAACCAGTACGCTGGATAAGCTTGCGCATCCGGCAACAGGAATTCGCAAAAGCAGCGCAGATGGGCGTCTGATCTTTAAGCCGATCGGCCAGCTAATGCGCAGAGTTCTACAAGTATATTAGTGTGGTGGATGCGCCTGGCGCTTTTGCCACCCTACGAGAGCTAAAGTGGCCACATCCGAAAAAGAACCTTTACCAGTAGGCTGGATAAGCTTGCGCATCCGGCAATAGGAAGTCACAAAGCGCACAGACGGATGTCAGCTCCTCCGAGCTGTAAGCCATGAGATGCCTGGCGTCTCGCCGGTCTAAAACACCACGCTACGATATGCTGATAGACGATTGCCACAGAGCAATTAATGCCAGATAGTTCTCCGCGACGCTATCGATCAATTCATCGTCGTTGATATCTCCGGCCAGCCACGACTGAGCCGGTTTTCCAAATATCGTGCGACCAACAGCGAATCCGCGCGTTGTCCTGAGACCACTAAACGCTTTAAAGCTCTCGGCCAGTTGTGCAGGTGGCGCATCCAGTCCTAACACTACTATACCCTGAGAATAAGGGGTTTGCGCTGACACCAGTTGGTCGATTCGCTCGGCCCATATCCGCTCCATCGATGGTAACTTCCACCAGTCAGGTCGGACACCCATGTTCAGTATGTGTTCCACACTTTGATAAACCGACTCACCGGTTGCAAGGTTCTCGTCTATAGGCGGGATAATCTCCAGCAACAATTGATGATGGCTTATACAGCAGGCATCATAGAGTTCGACAATTTTTTTGTCCTGTGCTGTGTGTAGGTCAACCGGGTCACTGGCGCTATAGAAAAACAGACATTTTACGATATGCTCCAATGGCCAGGTCTTAAGAATCGTACCGATGCTGCGGCCATCTTCGAACTCCAGTGGTCTGCTGCCTGGTGCTTCAACCGGTCTTGCAATCCACAGGTCCTGTCCGCTGGCTTCGTTCAGAACATCTTGTCCAAATTTGCCATCGCACAACAAGCCTGCATGACCTTGTAAGCCGTTATCGTTTATTACACGCAGCGTTGCGGCGAAAAGATGTCGTTTCAGGGTGGCTATT
>CALGNZ010000154.1 GCA_937957915.1 uncultured Granulosicoccaceae bacterium
AACCGGTGTGTTGTTTATTACGCACGACTTTGGCGTTGTGGCCGAACTCGGTGATCGCGTGGCCGTACTAAAACAAGGTGAACTGGTTGAATTTGGCACCACCGAGCAAGTACTGTCGAATCCACAACATCCGTATACACAAATGTTGATTGCCTCAGTGCCACGCCACACCCCACCCGAACGGGCCACCATTGACGCATCAGCACCCGTCGTTTTAAAAACCGAAAACCTGAATAAACGCTATCGCAGCTTCGGATTTGGCAGCAAGAACGTAGTACATGCCGCAAAAGACGTATCTATTGAAGTTCGCAAGGGCGAGACACTGGGTATTGTTGGTGAGTCTGGCTCCGGTAAATCTACCGTCGCGCGCTGTATTACCTGGTTAATCGAATCATCTGACGGTCGCATCTGGCTTGCCGGTGATGACATCGCCAAGCTGTCAGGAAAGGACCTGGTATCGCTGCGCCGCAAGGTACAAATCATCTTCCAGGACCCGTACAGATCATTAAACCCGCGCCGCACAGTTGGCCAGTCGATCATCGAAGGGCCAATGAACTATGGTGAATCCGCTTCAAGCGCACTGGCTAACGCACGCTCGCTAATGGAACTGGTACAGCTCGACCCCGACGGCCTTGACCGCTACCCGCATCAGTTTTCCGGCGGCCAGCGACAACGCATTTGCATCGCCCGCGCACTGGCCATGAAGCCCGAGCTACTGGTAGCGGACGAAGCTGTATCCGCGCTCGATGTATCAGTGCAGGCGCAGGTACTCACGCTGCTCGAACAAATTCGCGATCAAATGCAACTGGCCATGTTGTTTATCACCCATGATCTGCGTGTTGCCGCGCAGGTGTGCGATGCAGTGGCAGTGATGTCCAAGGGCGAGGTGGTTGAGTATGGACGTGCCACTGAGCTGTTTGCCAACCCACAGCATGAGTATACAAAAGCACTGTTTGAGGCAGCTCCGGGGCGGCATTTTAACTTTGCTCGCTAAGCAGAACTCGCAGACTGCCAAAAGCATAAGCAGAGGTGCAATTTGGTTGCAAGTAGCAACTTAGCTTGTCGAGTCGCTGCCTTTCTGAATGAGAGATTCCAGTGCGGTCTGACGCAAACCGGTATCCTGTTGAAGCACAGCCATAGACAAAGCTCGACGGCTGCCGACGATAACAGCCAGACGTTTTGCCCGTGTTAAGCCGGTATAGATCAGATTGCGATATAGCATTTTAAAGTGCTGCGTCAGCACTGGCATAATGACAGCACTGAACTCACTGCCTTGTGATTTATGGATCGTGATCGCATAGGCCAGATCCAGCTCCATGATATCTTCCTTGCGATAGTCAACCTCGCGGCTATCGGGGTAGAATGACACCACACAGGTCAGGTTTTCGTTGTCGATAGAAACAATTCGACCAATGTCTCCGTTAAACACGTTCAGCTCATAGTTGTTTCTGCGATGAATAACACGATCTCCCTCGCGAAAGATCCGCTCCCCTACTTTTAACTGACATTTGGACGGGCTCGGCGGGTTTGCGTGCTGCTGAATTACCTGATTCAAATTAACAGTACCCAGTGAACCGCGAGTCATCGGGGTGAGAATCTGGATCTCTGTTTCATGCCCGTGATACCTGGGTATCCATTCAAGGTACAGCTTTACCACAATATCAATCGCCGACAGGCCATAGTGCAGCGACGACCACGGATGAATCTGCCGCATAACAGCCTTGAGCGCTTCTGTATCATCGCTGCTCTGACTGACCCGTTGCAGATCGACATGTTCAAACTTCTCGGGCACCTGGAACTCTGCCTGATAGGGCGATGTCACCGCTTCTGCGACACGAAATTCGTAAGGTGATTCATCGCTCAGTTTTTCCAGTTCATCAGTCTTCCATGCGTAGAACTTCTTTACCCGTGATATAAAGCGCAGCTGCTCGGTAGTGGCTTCATCAGCATCGATAAAAAGGCAATCCGAGCTATCCTGCCAGACTGCCGGTGATTTAAACGGCGACACAATCGACGGCGTTTGCCCACGGTTGATTGCGTGAGCATAAGCGATGATCTGCGATTGTGCGGCCTGACGAAACACGGTGGTCAAACGAAAACACGGAATCGAACCAGCGCTGATTATATCTTTCAATACGTTGCCGGCACCGACGGATGGCAACTGGTCAGCATCGCCAATCAACAGTACCTGGCAGCCTTTTGGTACCGCTTTGAGCAAAGCAGCTGTCAGGCTGATGTCGAGCATTGAACATTCGTCGATGATTAAAAAGTCTGCCTCAAGCGGCGACTGTTCATTCATCTGAAATTCGCCGTTTTTCCAGGCCAGCAAGCGATGTATGGTTTTTGCCTCGCGGCCGATCACCTCACTCATGCGCTGGGTGGCGCGACCGGTTGGAGCCGCCAGCAGCACCCGGCGCTGCATCGCCTCCAGTAATCGGACGATGACCAGTGTCGTGGTGGTTTTACCGCAACCGGGGCCACCGGTTAATACAGACACCTCATGTTTTACGACGTTCTCTACTGCATTTGCCTGTTCGTCACTCAAACGAATATCATGTTGCCTGCAATAGCGCTCGGTCCAGCTTGCCACCCGCGCTGCATCCTGTTTTACAGCGCTGTTCTTACCGAGCAAACTCGCAGCTACACTCGCCTCATCGTAGTACAGCGACTTTGAGTAAAAACACTCGCTGATCTCATCGCTTTCCTGTAACCCGGGCACCTGCAGATAACGGCTGCGCAACTGATCAGTCGCCTTCATTTGTGCAAGCTCTGCTGGCAACCTGTCACCAAGATCAATTTGAATCAGATCTCTGACGCCGTGCAGAATTTGTGACAGGCTCAGATAGCAGTGACCGTGTTCACGACTCGCAGCCAGCACATGCCTTATCGCTGCGACCATACGTTGTGGACTGTCTTTGGCAAAGCCGAGGCTCAAGGCAATTTTATCGGCCGAAAAAAAGCCAATGCCATAGAAATCATTCGCCAGTCGATACGGATCCTCACTGACGATTTGAATCGCATTGTCACCATAGCTCTTATAGATGCGAACGGCGAACAGGGTGCTGATGCCATGCCCCTGCAGGAACATCATTACATCGCGAATAGCGCAGTGCTCGGACCATGCCACGCGAATGGTTTTCAGCTTGCGATCGGCGATGCCCTCAACATCAGTCAGCTGTTTGATATCGTTTTCAAATATCTCAAGTGTTTTTTCGCCAAAGTGCCGGACGATTTTCTTCGCCGTCTTCGGGCCTACGCCCTTGATCAGGCCCGAACCCAGGTATTTTTCTATCGCAGCGATAGTGGCAGGCTTGCGTTCATTGGCCTGCGTCGCCTGAAATTGTCTGCCGTATTTCTGGTTATGTGTCCAGCTGCCGGTAAACACCACCGTCGCCCCGGCGAAAACACGCGTCTGATGGACGGTAACGGTTTCCTGCTGCCCCGGCGCGTTCACCGGCTGCACACGCAGCACCGACCATCCGGTAACCGGATTGTGGTAGGTGACCCGGCTGACGATACCGGTTAGCGTTTCATCAATGCTCTTCATTGCGGCTCTTCATTGCGGCTTTTCATTGCTGCGATTTCATTGCTGCAGTATACGCGCACCAGGCCATTGCCCCAGGGGCGGCTTTAACTGGCTGCACAGTTCGCAGCTACAGATAATTTGATGGGAGATCCGCCAATCATCAGAAGCGCGAACAGGGCTGCCTGCCTCGCTTTGCCAGCGTTTTTCCAGAGAATTATATAGCGTACTTTAGAACGACTTGACAGCAGGATCAGTGCGGTTCGCGTCGCTCACCAGCACCCTACGTTTGGCCACAAAAAGACTTTCTGCGTCGTTTTTGATGTTCATAGATTCAAAAATGGAGGCCCCGGTGCACCGCTCGCCAGGGCGTAATTCCTGACTAAGAGAAGTGTTCCAGTCTCTCCCTAATATAGAGAGCCGTTCGCTGCTCTCCCCACGCAGAGGCCCAATACCGGTCAAACTGGTAGCTTCGATCTTTTACCGCGTCGGTAT
>CALGNZ010000155.1 GCA_937957915.1 uncultured Granulosicoccaceae bacterium
CTGGGATTGTCATTGACGGTAGCGATGTTGCCGGCATTGTCTCGAACTTCGATGCGAGTGCGATAAATACCAGGGTAAGTGAAATCGACATTGGGCAGAGACCATGAGTTTCCGTTGGAAGATACAGTTGCATCAGCGTAACCGGGAGAGGTGGTCCAAATGGAGCCGTTCCAGAATTGGCCAGGTGTGAACGCCGTTAAAAACCCGCAGTTAAATGCCGCAGAAAAAACAGGAAGTGATTACCCGGCATCAGAATAAAAAATCTGTTTTAAACAGAAGTTAATTGAAGGTTGGTTGTTTGGGTGGAATACGAAAGCACTTGTATGGCCGTGATTAATCAGTGTTGTTGGGAGACAATACCCATCCATTCTTAAAAAGAGGCGGGTCTGGAGTGGAAGCGTGCGACGCTGCTATCTTTGCGGGAAAACCAGCGCCGCACTTAACACCACGGCAAGCCGTGACAGAAACATTGTGTCATGTAACGCACTGTTTGAACAAGGCTTGGTGGGTGCTATGAGGGCTCGATAGTGCTATTCCCGGTTCTGCCAGGTATTTCAATTGCGCCGTAACCGTTCATTCAGACCCGTTATAGACATCCAGCATCAGGTCCGGTACGTGTCAACCTCATATGGACAGTTGATTAGATAATTAACATGCAGCTTTCACATAGCCAGCTGCAGTGAGTGTTGGAAAATTCACTTTGTCGATATTGCCAGCCTCAATGTCCTCAGCGCTAATAGGATTAATGAACACTTCGGTCGGTGGCTGCTTCAACATAGGGCGACCATGAACAAATCGTTCTGGATTCATTGAGTATCGTTCATCTAGCGCAGTTTGCTTTGTGCGAGCTATGTCAACAAAGCGGCCGGTGAACACTTGTTCTGGGGTGTAACCATTGAGTCCACTGTGGTGATGCTCATAGTTGTACCAATTGTAGTAGTCCTCACACCAGCTTCTGGCGTGTGTCAGGCCTGTAAATTTCCCTGGGTAATCGGGCTGATACTTGAGTGTGCGGAATCCACTTTCACTAAAAGGATTATCGTTACTCACTCTGGGGCGGCTATGGCTGCAAGTGATATCGAGTTGTTTCATATCTCCAAGATAACCTGTGGCCGTCATTGGTGATCCGCGGTCCTGATGCAGCGTTAGCTGCCCAGGGTCAATCCTGTATCGTGACGTCGCCTCAGTCATCAACTGCGTGGCCAAAGCGCTGTTTTCCTTCAGTGATACCATCCACGCTACTGTATATCGGCTGTAGAGATCGGTGACGGCATACAAAGACAGGTACACCCCACGGGTTACCAGCGCCAGCTTGGTGATGTCCCACGTCCACACCTGATTCGGTGTTGTAGCCTTGAGTCTGGGTATCGCATGGTGCTGTGCCGGTCGCTGGTCTCGGCGCTCACCATTTTCTCCGTCTTTGCGCAAGATGCGGTACATTGTACTAACTGAACAAGGAGCTTTGCCTTCTTCCAGCAAGCACTGATAAACTTGTGCTGGCGGTTGATCACAAAACGGTTGACTACGAAACAACTCCTTCACGCCAGCCGTTTCCTCAGCTTTCAGTGCCCGTGGTTGCGGTGCTTTCTTGCGTGATCGTTTCTCGGGATTTACGCCTGCTAATCCTTTTCGACGCTGCAGCACGCTGCTGCGGTTAAGGTTAAGAACACGACAGGCGGCGCTAATGGATAATCGTTTTGGGCGATGCTCAATGGCCAGGTTCACTGCATACTCCCATTGCTCGAACGATCGAGAATCGACAATACTTTTTTTTGAATATCCAGGCAGTCGTTCGCTACGTCCAGATCTGCCTTGAGCTTGGTTACTTGCTTCTCTAGTTTCTCTATTTGACGTTGTTCTGGTGATTTTAGTGGCGCTGGACCTGGAAGTGTCTTGCTTAGGCCAGCTATCCCCTTGCTGGAATATTCACGGCGCCAGTCTGAAAGTTGGTTGCTATAGATCTTCTCACGACGAAGCAATGCTCCCAACTCGCCATGTTTGCAGGCATTTGCCTCTTCTATGATTCGTAGTTTATCCTCAGGTTTAAAAGTTCTTCGCCTTCGCTTCTCTAGCTTAGGGCTGGGTTTTACCTGTGTGTCTGGCCTTGCTGAAACTTTCTTAGGCACTGATTCTATTCCTGTATCATAAACCCTGAAATGCATGTTATCCCATTCTTTGACTGTATGGGATCAGGTTGACACACAGGGTGCTCAACGTTTCAGCAATGAGCAAGTTTATAAATTGTGATCAAGCTGGGCATTAAATGTCCACCATTACAGCATTCGGAGTTTGGGTTGCGAATCTGTAAACGACCTGGGGGTGTGGGTTACAACAAGTATCGAGGTTGATGTGTCGCTCGGAATAGAATTATCAACCAGACCTTTGGTAACACTGGGAAAGAAGATCTATAGGTATGCGCACGCAAAGCAAACGAATATATACACGAATGATTGAAGGAGTCTGTTTACATTTCGTAGAATAGAGTTTTACTGGAAACATGATTATCACGAAAATATTCGAATGATGAAGCGAACGGCGCCTCAGCGGTTGCATGCAGCGATTGCAAAGATCAACAGTTTCAACTGGTCAACGTTTCTCAAAGCGCTGAAGCGAGTGAATATAGCCACTCTCCGGATATTTGATACAGATAGGGAGCGAGTTGTTTACAATTGGATGCCCCGTCGCGAAAGCGAGCATGACCGGGGAACCGGATGTGGAAACACTGCGCGTCCGGGTCTGTGGTGGGGGCGCTCTGCAATGCGCGTTCTTACTCCGTGAGAAGTCAACTGGAATTCATACGATGAGACGCACACTCGCAGAGCAGTATTTATTGCCAGAACGCCGACGATGGAAAATACGGGTGCGCCTTGGCATGCACTTCTTTCTGGTGCTCTCAAGCGGTTACGCGATTGGGCTACTTGCGTACTATCCAGTAGAGGAGTCCAAAATTCTTATTCCGATGGGAGTGTTTTTTGTAGTTGGAATGCTGTTTCTAACCCCGATTCTAATGGATTCTGAGTCGATTCCTCGGTACCTGGGTACTGCTTTGCAGTTTGCCCACTGTTCGGCGGTATACATCTTTTTGTTGTTTGCCATCTCAGCAATTGGCAGTACAGGGGCGTTTAAGAAAACTTCTAACAAAGCGTTGGAATATCCGTTTGCCAGTACCGTCGAACCTGGCAACGACAGAACCGGCGTCATCGCAGACTCCACTCAACTAAGCGTTAGAACGCAACGGGGACGAAATGTTTCTGGCGACGCCAGAACTGGGCTCTTCTAAAACGCAGGTTAACTAATAGTTAGTTTGTAATAGGGAAATAACCAATTGCGCCACTGTATACACCGCGGGTAATTGGAGTGTTAAGGTAAAAACGAGGACTTCGAATGAATACATTATTTAGTCCACCATATCTATTTGCAGCAGGTATTTACCTGATTATTGCAGCATTAATATTACTATTATTCTTTGCAATTCTTGGCCATAAGAGAGCGGTGAAGCTAAGCGCAATTACTATGGTTCTAGCAATTTCCTTCCTCACTCTGGTGGTGTTTATGGGAGACTGGAAAATACCAAATTGCTATGACGCAAGCGGAAACCTGTTTTCAGAATTGCCACAGTGTCGCTTTAACTGATTCGTTCGTTCAAGAACGCTCAGCATAATTCGTTACGTTGGGTGTAGAGTTGTATTATGAGTAAAAAAAAGGTTCAGCAGGTAATCTGTCCGCCCGGTGCACCATCGTATTACAACGATTGGAAATTTTCCCCGGCAATTCAAGGCAACGGGTTTGTATTCGTTTCAGGGTGTACCGGTTCGACTGATGACGGCACCGTTCCTGAGGGGATGACCGCTCTGGTGAGGGGGCTATTCGTGTGGATACCAATATGTCTGCTGCGAGTGGGTTCTATAAACAGCTTGGGTTTGAACATGTTGTGGATTTCGATTCGCCGCTGCACCACCTGGCTACACCAGGTGGTCAGGCCTGCATCTATGAATACGCAGTTGAGCCACCGTCATTGGCTGAGAAGATCAAGATGAATGCTCAACAACAAAAGGACCATGCATAGCGTTTGTTCGAGCGCCTCGACAAGACCACGTCACCAATGCCCGGTTGTTCCTGACACAATGGCCCGGTTGCAGCGATGACTTCTTTTTGGCAATAAACCGCTACCTGCTTATTGACAGTTGTTTTACTCTGGCTGTAGTATTCTGAAATACTGGTATACCAAAATATCGGTAAGGGGGGCGCTATGCAAATCAAAGTATTGATTTGTCGCCTCTGGAGGAGGAATTCATATTTTCTGCAAGCAGGCCTCGCGAGTTGGCTGTGGGTCTCGGCTTGTCCGTCTTCTTTGCGCAAGCGCTTGTTGTGTAGGTGATGTGGCAACGGACGAAGGTTGCTGCGCGACTGTTTTCAGCTTGCTGGTGCGGAACACGCGTGCCCTCTCTCTCAATAGAACTCCCTGGCAGCTGTTGAAGGGCTCCCGGGTCCACCATTCAAAAGGACCACAGAGTGAGTCGCATCAAATCTATTCGTACCCGTGTCTGGAACTGGACCGGGCCTACGGTGCCGCCACAGGGCAATTTCTGCACTAACGCCTCAGACGCCTTGTACGAGCGTGGCGATGCCATGGGCAGCTTCCGCTTCCATCAATGGCTGACCTGCGAAGTCGAATCTGAAGACGGCACCATTGGTATTGGCAATGCAGCATTGGCACCGACGGTGGTTAAAAAAGCCATTGATGACTGGTATGCGCCTTTGGTTGTTGGTGAAGATCCGTTTGACTACGCGTACATTTGGGAAAAAATGTACCGGCGCACACATGCCTGGGGTCGCAAAGGCATTGGCATGACCGCCATGTCTGCTATCGATATTGCGATATGGGATCTGATGGGCAAGCAAGTCGGTAAACCCGTATTCAAACTGCTCGGTGGGCGAACCAAGGAAAAAATACCGGTTTATTACTCGAAGCTTTATGCGGATACCATTCCGGCCATGCAAAAGGAGGCCGAGGAAGCACAGAAGAATGGCTATCTGGCTTACAAGTCCCGCTTTGGTTACGGGCCAAAAGATGGCATGCCCGGTATGCGAGAAAATATCAAACGAGTCGAGGCACTTCGTGAGGTGCTGGGTTATGACGTTGATCTGATGCTAGAAAGCTATATGGGATGGAACCTTGACTACACCAAACGCATGTTACCAAAACTTGCTCAATTTGAACCACGCTGGCTGGAAGAGCCGGTTATTGCAGACGATGTAGCTGGCTATGCGGAACTGAATGCCATGGGCATTGTTCCGATCTCCGGTGGTGAACATGAATTCTCTGTGATTGGCTGCAAAGACCTTATCGAGAAGCGTGCGGTGAGTGTGCTTCAGTATGATACCAACCGGGTTGGCGGCATTACTGCTGCGCAGAAAATCAATGCTATAGCGGAGGCGCATCAGATACCCGTCATTCCACATGCGGGTCAGATGCACAATTATCATTTGACGATGGCAAACACTAACTGTCCTATCAGCGAGTATTTTCCGGTGTTCGACGTTGAAGTCGGCAATGAACTTTTTTACTACATCTTTGAAGGCGATCCGGACGCTAAAGATGGTTTTCTACAGTTAGATGATGATGTCCCCGGGCTGGGTATAACCATCAGCGACAAACATCTGGAACATTTCGAGATCATCGAGTGAGCAAGGCTTCGGTAAGTTGGCGGTTGTGTTTTTGTACGGCTGCCGGGGTGGTTTTCGACTACACCTTTGCCCGTATGCAAGCGATCTGCAATGGAGCTGCAAGTGTGGTTTGCTATACACTTTTGCTACAGGCACTGAAACTACAGCGGAAGCTGCCACACCAGGAGCAGCCACACCAGGAGCAGCCAAATGAAGTACGACTGTGCAAAAAGCAACCACACGGACTGCGTCTGATCGAACTCGATTCAGTCGCATGGAAACAGGCAGTATAGATATGGCTTTATCTGCTGACATAAAAAATCTGTTCGGCGACAACAGTGTTATTACACGAAGCCCGAGTCTGGCTGAAGATGCTGCACAGACGCTCCGTGCAATGATACTGCTGGAGAAGCTTCCGCCGGGTACCGCGTTGCCGGAACGAGATCTGGCAACGGCGCTGGGCGTCAGTCGAACACCTCTCAGAGAGGCAATTCGTTTGCTGGCCAGTGAAGGTCTGGTGCAATACACAGCCGCACGGCGGCCCTTTGTTGCCGACCCTTCCATAGCCGAAATAAAAAATTGCCTGCGAATCCAGGGGGCGCTTGAAGCACTGGCGGGCCAGCTCGCCTGTGAATACGCCACTGATCAGGAGCTGGAACATATTGAGCAGCTCAACAAACAAATACTGATGGCATCAACAGATGGCGATGATCGTCTTACTGCATTTCGTACCGACATGGATTTTCATTGCGCAATCGTTGCTGCTTCAGGTAACCCGCAGTTGGCTGAGGTGCATGCTGCGAATAACGCGCGCCTGTGGCGTGTGCGGTTCCTATCCTCACAAAGAACAGCAAGTCGACAAAGTACGCGCAGGGAACATGAAAATATTGTCGCCTCTCTATTGGCCAGAAATGCCTCGCAAACAGCAATAGATTTGCGCCAGCACCTGACAACGGCTGAGACGAATATCGAACTTGCGATTACCGAAAAAAAGCAAACCCAGGCGGACGAGTAAGTGGCTATCAATGCAGACGACATTCCACGTATTGCTATCATCCCTGGTGATCCCTCAGGAATTGGCCCTGAACTTGTTGCCAAGTTATTGCATGAAAACGGGGTCACCGAAGCTGCAAATATAGTGCTCGTCGGTGATGAACATTTGTGGCGTCGTGGTGCGCAGCAAGCTGACGTGGATATCACTTTAAATCCGATAAATAGTGAAGAGATAGAAACTCAAGCCGGCCTTTCACATCTTTCGCTTTCAACTATCGATGAAAAAGAAGTACAGATAGCAGAGGTTACCGTTGCTGGTGGCACAACATCACTGCGGTGTCTGGACAAAGCGCTGGATCTGGCGCAGAGCGGAAAAGTCGACGGTGTTTTATTCGCCCCCTTTAACAAGGCCGCAATGACATCTGCCGGCCTTGATGCTGAGGACGAGCACCGCTACATGGCGCGCTATCTGAAATTTAAAGGTTATCACAGCGAGATTAACGTTCTGGACGGAATGATGACTACTCGTGTTACCAGCCACATTGGCCTTAAACACGTTGCAGAAAACATTAGCGAGGCCGGAATTACACGCGCTGTCGAGTTGGCGCAAAACACATTGAAACGTGCCGGCATTAGCAGACCTGCGATTGCAGTTGCAGCGCTTAATCCGCATGCAGGTGACAACGGTAAGTTCGGACGCGAGGAGATAGACATCATCGCGCCGGCTATAGAGAAGTGCCGTGAACGACAAATGAACGTAACGGGCCCCTGGCCATCTGACACTGTTTTTTTAAAGGCCAAACGTGGCGAGGTGGACGCGGTAGTCACCATGTACCACGATCAGGGGCAGATCGCTATTAAGCTATTGGGGTTTGAACGCGGCGTGACTGTTGCCGGTGGTTTGCCGGTACCGGTTGCCACACCTGCGCACGGTAC
>CALGNZ010000156.1 GCA_937957915.1 uncultured Granulosicoccaceae bacterium
ATGATAAAATCAAACAGGCCTTCAACCCAGGTGATGGCAGTGCGTCTGATGATATCGGTGGTCGGGAATTCACTGAGTATTGCAAATTTACCGGGAAAGGCAAAACCAACTACGCTTACGCACAGGACAATCAGTACAAAAAATACGCTGATGGCTGTTCGAAGCGGGTTGAGACCCGAGGGTATTTGGCGGTTTGACAGCCACTGGAAGTAGCGCTTTTCCAGAATCGGATTGGCGAGTATGCCTTCGGCGAGTTTAACCACAAGTAGCATCACCAGCCCCATAAGCGCTATCTTGCTGCCGGCGGCGTTGGCAGCGATTACTTCAAGCTGAATATCGCCTATGCCTTTTTCCAGTGAAGCGATGGTGCGTTCGAATACTGCGACGTTGTCAGCCTGTTTTTCAATCGCAGCGGCCAGTTGTTTTTTACGAAAGGCAAGTGTGTTTTCAATTTGATCAATGCGCGACAGTGCATCGGCTGCGAGATTGCCGAATAGTCCTCGGGCCAGTTGAATGCAGGCAAAGATCTCAAGAATGAGAAATGGCAGCCCCCAGTGCCACAGGTTACGCATGCCGTACCACACCGGGCCAAGTAGTGCGGCGGCCGGATTAAACGTCCAGGCAAAACCGGTTTTGGCACCGATGCGGTTAAAGTTCTTTTCGTAATAGGCCGGTGCAGTTTCAACAAAGTCGCGGACAAGGGCGATCGATGTAACGTCAGCTGCTGAGTTAGATGGCTCAACATCAGACTGTGTTGCAGGCGTTGTGTTTTCCCGAGCTGTACTCATGATGTTTCAGCACCCTCGATCACGGTTTTAAGCAAGCTGACTCTGTCTACAGTGCCAACCGGTGTGCCACTGTCGTCAACGATATTAATATCGGTCTCGCTTTCGATGGCGGCGGTTATGAGTTTACTCAGGCTGTCGGTGTGATTAAGTACAGGGCCGTTGTTGTTAAAGGTGGCGCCAGCTGGTAACGGCGCCATTACCGCATGTGCCTTAACGACTTTCAGACGCGATATACCGGCGACAAACTCGGCGACATAATCATCCGCCGGATGCATGACAATTTGTTCCGGGGTGCCGGTTTGCACGACGCGGCCGTCGCGCATAATCGCGATGCGATCACCGATGCGTACTGCTTCGTCAAGGTCGTGAGTGATGAATACGGTGGTTTTTTTCATCTCCGCTGACAGGTGCATGAATTCATCCTGCAGCTGTCGTCTGATCAGTGGGTCAAGTGCGCTGAAGGGTTCATCCATCAACAGAATTTCCGGATCTGCAGCGAGTGCTCTGGCAAGCCCGACCCGTTGTTGCATGCCGCCCGAGAGTTCATGTGCAAACTTGTTACCCCAGCCATCGAGTTCGACCATTTCAAGGTTTTTTCGTGCTATTTCAAGACGCTGATTTTTATTGAGACCTCGAATTTCGAGTGGAACGGCGATATTGTCCAGCACTGATCGATGCGGCATTAATGCGAAATTTTGAAACACCATGGCAATGTGTTCGTTGCGGTATCGTCGCAACTGAGCCTGACTAAATGCCATGATGTCATCGCCATTAACACTGATGGAGCCGGCAGTCGGTTCGAGCAATCGATTGATGTGTCGCACCAATGTAGATTTACCACTGCCTGACAGACCCATCACGCAAAAGATTTCGCCGTGGTTCACCGAAAAAGAAACGTCTGCCACGCCGACGACGCAATTGTGTTTGGCCAGCACTTCGGATTTACCGAGTTGATTGTTGCGGACATCGTCGAGCGCGCGGTGTGGATGGTCGCCGAAGATCTTCCAGACACCATCAATCACGATGGCTGCTGAATCCGCTGCCGGTTGTGCGTCCGCAATGTTAGTAGTGGCGGTGATCGAGTTTTCGCGCGAGCTCATGGTTTTGTGTTCAAGTTTCTGTGCCGGGTTTCGCTGTCAGTATTATTGGTCAGGGCTGGTGCCGAAGGTCGGGCATGAGTAAGGCACGGTTTCAGTGTCGTTCGTTTACAAGCAGATTGGCAAACACTGTAATAGTCGCGCGTGCTGCATTGGTTGTAGTGCAATTAACCAGGGTTGCACGACCTGCTATGTGCCAGACAGAAATACTGATGAACTAATGCTGGATAGATCGGTTGTGGATAGATCTGCTGTGCACAGATTAATTGTGTACGGATTACTATTGCCTGACCGGGGGCAACCAGAACCTCCGGTCAGGCGGGGAGTGATGCTTACAACCCGAGCCAGGAATCTACTCGGTCTGAATTTTTCTCTACCCATTCTTTGGCGACAACTGCCGGCTCCTTGCCGCCTTCAATCTCGAAGGCAAAGCTGCTGACGGTCTCGCCGTCGAGGGCGATGTTTGCTAACAGGTCAGCAATGGCAGGCGAACGCTCGACCAGTGAATTGGAATACGCAATCTGCACCTGCTTCAATGCATCTTCAGTCATGACCTTTGATTTTTCGAACCAGTCCGGATCGTCAGAAGGTTGAATCGCGATGTATTTTTCAGCATCGAATGCAGGTTCTTCAAGACGAACGATATCGTGCTGGAACCAGATTGCATGGGGTGAGTAGCAGTAGAATGCGTAGCCTTCACCTTTTTTGATGGCATCGCCGACTCTTGCAGTCATGACTGCCTGATCAGCGCGAATTGGCTCCATGAATGGCATCAGTCCGTAGTCTCTGACTTTGACTTCATTAACGTTGGCAGATGCCCAGCCTGGTGCACCGATCCAGATTTCGCCTTTGCCATTGCCGTCACTGTCCATCAGCTCTGCCACTTCAGGGCGAGCCAGATCAAATATTGATGTGACATTGTTTGCTTCAGAGAAGTCTTTGGAAACACAGAAGCTTTGCTTGCCTTCGTAGCTGTTGCTGCTCAGTGTTACTGTGCCCGCGCCATCAACATACTTTTTAGTAAAGCTCTCCTGATTGGGCAGCCATACATCAGGGTGTACATCAATGTCGCCTTTGCCCTGATCCATACCCTGGAAAATGGTGGCATTGTTGCCCGGAACCAGTTCTGCGGTGCCGCCAATTTTGGTGACAACGACTTCCTGAATCAGGTGTGCGATGGCCTGTGCACCAGTCCATGCCGGTGCGCCAATGTTTACGTGTTCAGCCGAGGCGACTGTGCTTGTGGTCAGCAGTACACTTGCTGCTATTGCTTGAAGGTTTCTTTTCATGGTTGGCTCCCTAGCGGTTCCTAAATGTTCGATGGTGCATGGGTGTTGCGGTGAAAGTTGCCTGTATTGGCAGCGATTGGCTACCAATACAGGCATTGTATAACTGCTTTCCGGTAACTGATTTGCAAAAATCGGCTTTCCGGTGTCGTATCTGGATAGCTTGCTAGCCCGGTTTGGGCAGATCGGTGGTGTATCCGAACAGGGCGGCGGAACCCCCTGTGTGCAGAAAAACGACTTTTTCATCTTTTCGAAAGTGCCCTTTGCGAATCAGATCGATCAGCCCGGCGGCACCTTTGCCGGAATAAACCGGGTCGAGCAAAATGGCTTCGAGTTTGGCAAACATGTCGATGGCCTCGAGCGTTGACGCCGCTGGCAGTCCATATCCTTCACCAACGTAATCGGTGTTGGCCACAACATCTTCGCGTTTCACTACGCCGTCGCAACCGAGTTTTTTAGCGGTAGCCAGAGACAGCTGGTAGACATTGTTCTCCTGAGCTTCTTTTGGCGCACGAACGCCAATGCCCAGTACCGGAATGCCCGCGTTGATTGCCTTGATGCCGGTGACCAGGCCCGCCTGGGTGCCAGCACTTCCGGTGGCGTGCACCAGGTGGTCAATTTTAAGGCCGCGTTCGTTGGCCTGATTGACCAGCTCCAGTGCGCAGTTGGCGTAGCCCAGTGCGCCGGTTGGATTGGAACCGCCACCGGGAATTACATAAACATTTTTACCTCTGCCACGATATTGTTCCGCCACAGTTTCCATTTCGGCGTGCATGTCGAGGCCGCTTTCGCGCAGCTCGTGGGTGGCGCCGTGTAAGGTGTCGAGCAAGACATTGCCGTTTTGCGTGTAGTTCGGGTCGGTTGATCCGGTGCGATTTTCCAGCAACAGGTGACATGCCATGCCCAGTTTGGCGGCGAACGCTGCAGTCTGGCGGGCATGGTTAGACTGGATCGCACCCTGTGTCATCACCATGTCGGCCTTTTCAGCAACTGCCTCGGCCATCAAAAATTCCAGCTTCCTGGTTTTGTTGCCGCCGGTTGACATGCCAGTGCAATCGTCTCGCTTAATCCAGATCTCCGGACCGCCAAGTGCCTCTGTCAGTCGGTCAAGTTTCTCCAGAGGAGTGGGCAGGTGGGCCAGATGCAGGCGTGGAAAGCGGCTGAAGTGCACGAGTTTGTCCGGTCAATGAAAGCGCTAACCGTACGTCTTCGAGCGTAGGTGTGCAATTGCCGATATTCGAAGCTAACATGCACAAATTGCATATTAGCGGGTAGACTGGGCTCGGGTAGAATCCGAGGGCAGATGAATCATGAAGCTTGAGTGGCTGGAAGACTTGCTGGCAGTAATTGAACAGGGATCTCTGAGCAAGGCTGCGGTGGCACGGCACCTGACACAGCCGGCCTTTTCTCGCCGGGTGCGAGTGATTGAAACGTATCTTGACTGTGAGTTGTTTGATCGGACACGCAAGCCTTTGCAGCTGACGCAGGCTGTGCTGGATCTCGAGCCATCGATACGTGACTGTGTCAGTCGCATTCGAGAGCTTTCGCACAATCTCGAGCAGAGTGCCGGCGTTGAACCTTTACTGGTTATGGCTTGCCAGCATTCTATCAGTACCGCAGTTGCGCCATCCATGATTACGCAACTGGCTGACACCATTGAAGCCAGAATTCGCCTGCGCTCCGCCAATCGAGATGAGTGCCTGACCATGGTGTTGACGGGACAGGCAGGCGTTGCGGTGGTTTATCAATTGACTGACAGTGATTCAGAATCGGTGGCTGCATTCCGATTTATCGACACAGTCTGTGTTGGGCAGGATGAACTCATACCGGTGCTGGCGCCAGCATCGTTAGCGCGCTACAGACGTGAAAAACGCAAGGGTGAACTGTCGGTTGTAGCCTATCCGGAGGAAGTTTATCTTGGCATGGTCTTTCGCCAGAAAATACTGCCGTCGCTGTCGCCACACTACCAGGTGCGATGGAATGCCGAAACCGGCCTGACAACTGCTGCAGCTGAGTTTGCGCGCTCGGGCGCCGGTGTGGCATGGGTACCGCGCTCACTGGTTACAACGCAACTGCGCGATGGTTCGCTTATACTGGCAGACAGCAAGTTGCCGTGTGTGTTACTGGATATCTGTCTGTTAAAGCTGACACAGTCTTCGAGCCCGGAAATAGCAGCAGTTGGTGAGTGGTTGATCAGCAACCGGCTGCCCTTATAGTAAGGGGCACCGGGCAGTAAGGGGCACTGGGTGGTGTCGCAGTGTTCGGTAATGCGGTGTCCCTTGTTATAGCAATTGAGCAATAGATCCGGATGCGGATCAGCAATTTATCGTTGGAGGAAACCAGTGTCGTACACCTCAGATTTTTGGCGAGCGAGCCGCTGTCAACCAGTGCACAAAGGTGATTGGCAATGAGCACCGTTGTGGTAATGGATATCGGTAAAACCAACGCTAAGCTGTGTGTGGTCGATGGTGTAAGCGGGGCGCTTGTCGACAGCGATACCATGCAGACTCCAACGCTTGATGTACCACCTTACCCGCAACTGGATACCAGCGCGATATGGCAGTGGTATGTGGCTGGCCTGGCGCGCATTCAGCAGTCTCGTTGTATCGATACCATTGTTGTGACCGCGCACGGTGCTACTGCTGCATTACTCAATGATGATGGTTTGGTGCTACCGGTGATGGACTATGAATTTGTCGGGCTGGATGAGTATCGCGATGAATACGACAGTCTGTGTGACTCGTTTGAGCATACCTACAGCCCTAAACTTCCGTTGGGGCTGAATGTCGGGCGACAACTCTACTGGCAACGCAAGCGATACCCGCAGCAGTTTGAACAGGCGCAATATCTTGTGCCGTATGCGCAATACTGGAGTTGGCTTTTGACAGGCAAGGCGGTGGCTGAGGTCAGTACGATTGGCTCTCACACCGATCTGTGGAATCCGCTTGAAAAGCGCTATTCAGATTTTGCCGAGCGACAGGGGTTTGCCAAACTGTTCCCGCCACTGATGCACGCCGGCGATAGCCTGGGCAGCGTTACGGCAGACGTGCAGAAGGCTACGGGTATTGATAATTCCTGTAACGTACTGGTTGGTATCCATGACAGCAATGCATCGCTGTTGCCGTGGATTCATAGTCGTGATGTGCCGCTAACCGTAATGTCTACCGGCACCTGGGTAATTATATTTTCTCTGGGTACACCTTTGCAGGGGCTTGAGGCGGAGCGAGATTGCACCGCCAACGTCACGATCTATTCAGAGCCTGTTGCCTGTGCCAGATTTATGGGGGGGCGGGAGTTTGCAGCCATTGCTGGAACCGCTGCTAAAACCAACACAACTGTCAGTATCTCTGATGTACTGGCCGTCATCGAACTTGGAGCGCTGGCGCTACCGGTATTTGCAGACACGGGAGGGCCGTTTCCCGGAGGTGAGGGCTTGGTGGTTTCGCAGGCACCACTGACGGCATCGCAAACACAGGCGCTTGCTTCTCTGTACTGTGCGCTGGTTAGTGATGAATCGTTAAATCTGTGCAATTCGGCGGGAGATATCATCGTTGAAGGTGCGTTTGCCAAAAACGAAATATTGCTGCAATGTCTGTCGGTCTTTCGAGGCGAGCAAAAATTGTTTGCGAGTGCAGATTCGACGGGCACCACGATGGGGGCTGCGATGCTTGCGACGGATCTCACGCAATCTGCAGCTGCGCGTGATGGACATGCCAGGCCCGATAAACAGCCCGATAAACAACTAAAAAAGCAGGCTGGTGCGTCAGGTATAACTGCACCCGCATTGACGCAGGCCGTTGTTACCGACTCCCTTTTTCGAAACAAGCTGCTTGAGTACCGTTCGTTCTGGCAAAGCAAAGTCCGTCAGCACCGACAGGATCAAAGCCACAGTTGAGCCGTTATTTGTTACAGTGTTTTAGCGATTCATCAGCACGAACCACAAACAGCGCGACTGACAATCTGCCATGGCAGTCACGAGTTGTGTGCGAATCATTCGATAAGCGGTTAAATCTGCAAAAACACATTGTGAGTAAGATGACAGATAACAACAATACCGAGCTGCGAGCAGAAATCATAGCGGCCTGTGTCGAGATGAATGCCACCGGCCTTAATCAGGGCACATCCGGTAACATCAGTGTTCGTGTTGACGATCAGATATTAATAACGCCAACCAGCCTTCCTTACCACGAGACAGAGCCTGAAGATATTGTCTCGATGCCACTTGACGGCGACTATGGCAGCTATAGCGGCAGACGCAAACCTTCAACCGAGTGGCGGTTCCACCTCGACACCTACCTGCAGCGATCTGATATCGGTGCGATGGTGCATACCCATTCGATCTATGCGACGACGCTGTCGATGCTGCGGATGGATATACCGGCCTGCCATTACATGGTGGCGGTGTTTGGCGGATCGTCAGTTCGGTGCTCGGACTATGCGATTTTCGGATCGGAAGCGTTGTCGGCAAATGTTCTCGAAGCCTTGCAGGGTCGCACCGGATGCCTGCTGGGTACGCATGGCATGTTGACCTGCGGTAGTACTCTTAAGGAAGCGATGTGGCGGGCGCGAGAGCTCGAGACACTGGCACACCAGTACTATCTGACCGTTCAATCGGGCAGGGAGCCGGTAATACTCGATGACGAGCATATCCAGGAGGTTGTTAGTAAAATGAAAAGTGGCTATGGCATCTGGACACAGGAGCCAGTCGAATAGTAGTGTGACTTAGAAGGTGACTGAACAACAAAAGCGGAGGGTAGGCAGACTATGGAAAAATACGCATTTACCATGCAATTGCGACGCGGACATGAGGCTGAGTACAAAAAACGCCATGACAACATTTGGCCGGAACTGGTGAAAACCCTGAATCAGGCTGGTGTTTCAGACTATTCAATCCATCTGGATCGACAGACCGGCATGTTGTTCGGGTTGCTCACCAGGGACCCCGCTCATCGCATGGATGAGTTACCGCTTGATCCGCTGATGCAGCGCTGGTGGTCTTACATGGCTGATATTATGGAAACCGAGGAGGACAACGCTCCGGTAGTTACCGAGTTGGAGCAGGTTTTCTATATGCGGTAGTGTTTATCCGCAATGCCCTTCACACAATGCCCTTCACGGCAATGCTCTTCACCGCAATGCTCTTCACCGCAATGCCCTGCCATCGCATGGCCCTACACGGCATGGTCAGCAAGCTTGGTGGCCATTTGTGCCGAAAGCAGCGACTCCACAGCCGAACCGATGCGTTCATTTGATTTGCAAAGTTTACGCAGCCGGGCTTGTGGCATCGCCAACAATACAATGGTGTCTATCGCTACGACATTGGCAGTCGCGTGAGTTTCCAGCATAAAACTGACTTCACCAATCACTGACCCGGCGTGCCGCGTAATTGCGGGGCCTGCGTCGGTACTTACTTCTACCGAGCCACTAAAAAGGTAGTAGACAAACTCGCAGCTTTTGTCTTTTTTCGTGATGTGTGTGCGGGGTTCAAGCGCCAGCCAACTGGAGATTTTTAACACCTTGTTGAATTCGTGTGCCTGCAGCGAACTAAACGAGGTGTCAAACAGGTGTTTCTCGGGCTGGGTGAATTTTATCCGTTTGCCCGCCCAAAACACGAAGCACAGCATTAACAGATTAACAGCGACAAATGCGCCCTCGGTAACAACGTCGAGCCAGAGCGGTTCTGCAGGGAAAATGTAGTAATACAGGGCGTAACAGGCCGATGACAAAATAAACAACACCCGCAGCCAGTTTATTCTGGTCATCAGGAACGCAAGAATAGATGTTCCGTAGGCAATTGCATATAGGCCGTAGCCAAGCATATCCGTGTGGTTTGGTTCCATCGCCGGGTTTTTTCCTCTCCATTAATCGGTTTGTAGCAATCTTCGGCAAACTCGCGGCAAGTAACCGAGTTTGCGCTTCAGGTCCGACACACTGCTGCGGTGCAGGATATAGTTATCGCATCCGCGATGCAGTAATTATCAGGCTGCGCCCCGACGCGTCTGCATGAAAAAACGTTGGGCGCGAGTGTTGAACAAGGTTGTTGTCAGCCTTCGCAGGTCGCGTAAAAATCGGCCCTGTAGCGCTGTGAGTCAACGGCGTGCGGTGTTAGACTGGTTGCCATTAAATTACCGCCTTCTGCTACGAGATAATATTATGCGAATGACACGGGAGGAATTCCTCGCGTGGCCGCGCAAGCGCGTCACCCTGTTGGGGATGTCCGGCGTTGGCAAGACACGTCTGGCCAACATGCTGCGCTGCGATGACTGGTTTCACTATTCCGTCGACTACAGAATTGGCACCCGCTATCTGGACGAGTCTATACTTGACAACGTTAAGGTTCAGGCAATGCAGGTGCCGTTTTTGCGCGACCTGTTGCGCTCTGATTCGATCTACATCAGTAACAACATCACGGTCGATAATCTGAAGCCTCTATCGACGTTTCTTGGCATGCTGGGTAATCCGGATCAGGGAGGGCTGTCGCTGCTGGAGTTTAAACGTCGTCAGCGTCTGCATCTTGATGCGGAGGTGGCGGCGATTCGCGATGTCGGCGAATTTGTCGAGAAGGCCCGTGCGGTCTATGGCTACGATCACTTTCTACACGATACCAGTGGCAGCTTCTGTGAAATAGATGATCCCGAGTTAATACAGCAGGTCGCCGACAACACATTGTTGGTATACATCGAAGCGAGTCCTGATGATGAAAAAAATCTGATTTCGCGGGCAGCCAAAGACCCCAAGCCGCTGTATTATCGAGAGTCGTTTCTGGACGAACAGTTACACAATTACATGGAATCAGTAAACATCGAATACACCACTCAAATCGACCCGGCCGAATTTGTTCGATGGGTCTTTCCCCATTTGTTCCGTTCCAGAGTACCTCGTTACGCTGCTATCGCTGAACAACATGGATACAGCATTCCGGCAAAGGATGCCTTCGAGGTGAACGATTGCGATGAATTTATCGATCTTATTGGTCGGGCGCTGGACTGAGCTATGCCACTGGTAGCGCATAAAGAGCTTCCGACCTACGAACGTTTGCGTGCGGAAGGGCAGCGAATCCTGTCACCAGCGCGGGCGCAGGCACAGGATATTCGAGGCTTGCATATTGGCCTGTTGAATATGATGCCGGACGCCGCACTGGCGGCCACCGAAAGGCAGTTTTTTCGGCTTGTCGGGTCAAGCAATCCGATATCCCAGTTTTATATTCACCCGTTTACGGTTGATTCGATACCGCGGGGCAAAGCGGCTCGCCAGCACATTGATCAATACTACGAGTCATTCGAAACCATTCGCGAGCTCGGTCTTGATGCGTTGATTATCAGTGGTGCCAACGTTACTCGCAGCAATCTGGCCGAAGAGGTTTTTTGGGATGATCTGTGCGAAGTGTTTGACTGGGCAGATCAACACGTAACATCAACGCTGTGTTCGTGCCTGGCATCTCATGCACTGCTGCTGGCCCGCTACCGGGAGCAGCGCAAAGGTCTCGACAAAAAATGCTGGGGTGTGTTTGAACACGAAGTTGTACGCAAGGATCACCCCCTTGTGGCAGACACCAATACCCGCTTGTTCGTACCGCACTCGCGCTTTAACGAAGTGTTTCGCCATCAGTTCGAGCAGGGCGGGCTGCATGTGTTGATTGAGGGTAAAGACTCCGGTGTACAACTGGCTGTCAGCGCAGACGGGTTTCGCACTGTGCTGTTTCAAGGCCACCCCGAATACGACAGTATCAGTTTATTAAAAGAGTACAAACGTGATGTAGGCTTGTACATAGATGGCATCATTGATCATTACCCGCCGTTCCCTGTGAATTATTTTGATCACTTTACGCAGGCGCTTTTGCATGAGTATCGTGAGCGTGTCATGGTTGCGCGCCGGGCCGCAGCCAAGCCACCGGAGTTTCCGGAGTCACTGTTGCGCCAGCGATTGCACAACACCTGGCACGACAGTGGTGAGGCAATCATTGGCAACTGGGTGGGCCTGGTGTATCAGGTAACCCATCGTGAACGTCACAAGCCGTTTATGGATGGTATTGATCGTAATGATCCGCTTGGCTGGCTAAGTGGTGATACATCCCGGCTTATGTGACACTGAGCCACCACCCGAAAAAGCTGTGATTACAGCGATAACTGCCGGCCAACCTTTGCCAGAAATTCCAGTCCCTGTTCGAGCTCTTCGATTTCTATATATTCATCTGGCTGATGTGCGCGACTGATACTGCCCGGGCCGAACACCACGGTAGAGAAACCTGAATCGCTAAAGTAGCCCCCATCGGTGCCAAACGATACAACGTCGCGACTGTTAAGCCCGGTTATGCGACTGACGAATTCTGCAGCTTCTGTTGCGTTTGAGTCATCGAGTGCCGGTACAGGTGCCTCGGTTATTATATTAATAGCGGCATCGGCACTGATGGCCTGCATGGCAGGCAGTAATTCTGTCTTTGTGTATTGCTCTATTTCAGCGATGATCTCGTCGCCATTTTGCCCGGGCATCGGTCGAAACTCCCAGTTGAAATTGCACCAGCCCGCGGTTGTATTGCGAGCGGTGCCGCCTTCAATGGTGCCGACATTAAAACTACAGTAAGGAGGGTCAAACGCTGAACCGGGGATCGGATTTTCAGCCATTCGTCGTGCAATGGCTTCTATCTTTCCGATAACAGCGGTGGCCGCCGTTATGGCATTCACGCCTTTAAGCGGGTTGCACGAGTGAACGGCGTGGCCTGTGATTTCGGTACGCATTTCATAGCCGCCTTTATGGCCGGTAATCAGCCTCATATCTGTTGGTTCACCGACAATGACGATTTCAGGTTGAAATGGTAGATGCGCCATACTATTGAGCAGCACGGGCATGCCGTAGCCGCCGATCTCTTCATCGTAAGAGAATGCAATGTGTATTGGTTTTTTAAGTGTCAGCGCCTGCCATGTGGGTACTGATGCCAGTACACAGGCGAGAAAACCTTTCATGTCTACCGCACCTCGGCCAAACAGTTTGTTGTCTGTTCTGGTCAGTGTGAAGGGATCAGTTGACCAGTGCTGGCCTTGCACCGGTACTACGTCGGTGTGGCCGTTTAGCACAACGCCGCCATCGATCTGTGGGCCAATGGTGGCAAAAACATTGGCACGTTCGCCGTTGTCGTCGTAGCTAAGCTCGGCGCTGACACCCAGGTCCTTCAGGTAATTGTTGATATAGCCGACGATGCCATGCGTCGGTTTGCCGGAGATGCTTTCAAAGCCAACCAGTTGCTCCAGTATTTCAATGGTATTGTTCAGTCGATCGTTCATGAAAAATTTGTTGAGCGGGTTGATGGTCAGTGTATCGCAGGCACTCAGGGTACGGTCAACGCAAATGGTATTGTCGCACTGTTTAACTTGAAAACTGCAGCGCCGCGAGTCTCGCATAGAGTGCGCTGTTCTGAGTCAGTTGTTCGTGTGTGCCCGATTCTACAATTTTACCCTGATCCATAACGATGATGTTATCGGCCTTCACCACGGTGGCCAGGCGGTGGGCGATGACCAGTGTTGTGCGGTGGCTCATCGCGAGCTCCAGGGCTGCCTGTACTTTGCGTTCACTGTTGGCATCCAGTGCGCTGGTTGCTTCGTCGAGTAGTAACAGCGGCGGGTTTTTTAACAGCGCACGAGCGATCGACAAGCGTTGTCGCTGTCCGCCGGACAGTCGTACGCCGCGTTCGCCAACATAGGTTTGGTAGCCGTCTGGCAGTGATTCTATAAAATCGTGTGCCTGTGCTGATTTGGCGGCTTCAATGACCTCGTCGTCGGTGGCGTGGAGATTCCCGTATCGAATGTTTTCCATTGCGTTGGCAGAAAATACCACGCTGTCCTGTGACACCAGGCCAATGCTCTCTCGCAGTGAATCGAGTGAGGTGGCGGTGAGTAATTGACCATTGACAGTAATTGCACCGGCCTGTGGATCGTAGTAGCGAAGCAGCAACTGCAGGATTGTGGTTTTACCGGCGCCGGATGGGCCTACCAGTGCTACTGTCTGTCCGGCCTGTACGTCAAAGCTGATCGCTGACAGTGCCGGTGTCTGCGGGCGACTGGGGTAGTTGAAATTAACCTGGTCAAATTTTATTGATGCACCTGCCGCATCGACAGGTAGCGCTGTTGCATTGGCTGCACTGTGTATGGTCGGGCTGGCGTCGAGTAACTCAAGCAAGCGGGTGGTGGCGCCAGCGGCGCGTTGTAAGTCACCGTAAACTTCTGCGATGACACCGGTTGAACCACCGACAATGGCAGCGTACAACATAAACTGTGCGAGCAAACCGGTAGACAGTGTTCCCTGCATCACAGCATGAGCACCCATCCACAGGGTAAATACGATTGCCCCGAATACCAGAATAATAGCCATAGCGGTGAGCATGGAGCGCGATCGATTGCGCCTGATAGCGGCATCGAAGGCGCGATCAGTCGCGGCCTGATAGCGGTTCGATTCGAGTGATTCCCGAACGTAGGCTTGCACAATACTGATGGCATTCAGTGTTTCGCCTGCCATGGCTCCGGTATCAGCCAGTTGATCCTGACTGGTGCGCGATAAACGTCTTACGCGTCTGCCAAATACCAGTATGGGAAGTATCACCGCCAGCAGTAACCCCAGTATAACCATGGCCAGCTTGGCGCTGGTATAAAGCATCATGATCAGGGCACCAGCAAACAATACGCTATTGCGCAAGCCGAGTGAGATACTGGTTCCGATCAACGACTGAATCAGTGTAGTGTCTGCCTGCAGTCTTGATAACACCTCTCCGGTTTTTAGTGATTCAAAAAAGCCG
This sequence comes from uncultured Granulosicoccaceae bacterium, assembly GCA_937957915.1. Taxonomy (GTDB): domain Bacteria; phylum Pseudomonadota; class Gammaproteobacteria; order Granulosicoccales; family Granulosicoccaceae. The sequence continues at coordinate 13,955 of CALGNZ010000156.1, forward strand.
GCGTCCTGTTTGAGCACTTGTTTAAACACATCGCTGCGCAAGTCTGCGGTAATTCGGTCACCCAGCCAGGATACGCAGTAGAATCTGACCGCTGTGCTCAGGCCAAGTAAAACAGCAAGCAAAAAGAGCAGGGCAAACAGTCCGTTGACTTTGCCATTGGAGAGCGCCGATGTGGCACTGGCTGGTGCGCCAAAGGTTTCGTCGATGAGAAAGCGGAATGTGACAGGAATGGAGAGTGTCACGGCAGCGGCGACGATAAGCGCCAGCGCGCTGATGAGTACTCGCATGCGGTATCTGGATAAATATGGTATCAGTCTGCGCAATATTGACCAGCTTGATGCTTCTTTTTCGACGCTGCGTTTAGCGGTTTGCGGTTGTACTGAACCGGGTGATACAGACACAGCGTTTGCAGCACTTGCAGAGTGTGATCGCGTACTGTCAGGTGCTGATGTCATAGAAGTCGGGCCTGTCCGGGAATCGCCGGGTGACATGGCGCTGCTGTGTAGCACAACAGCCTGGGGCTATCTAGCGCGGGTAGTGATCGTTAGAATGCAAGCGGTGGATTGCTGTGAAATGGAATTACCAGACATTTTATATTGGAGGATAAATGCGCAATCTCAAGGCAATAGCAGTGCCTGGTGTCGGACCTGAGGATACGTTGTTCGATGATCAGGGTAATGTGTTTTGCTCGCTGCGTGATGAGGGTCTCATCGTTCGAGTGAGCCCCGTGTCCTGTGATGTAAGTGTTTGCGCTGACACCGGAGGCGCCCCGTTAGGGCTTGACTGGTTGCCTGACGGCCGATTGCTGGTTTGCAATGCCTCGTCCGGATTGCAAGCGGTAGATCCTGGCACTGGCGAGGTGGCATCGCTCCCCTGTGATCTTGATTTTGGTGTTTGCAACAACGCCTGTGTGCTGGCGGACGGTACTATTGTCGTCAGTGACAGTTCTACACAGTATCCACTGGCTGAGTACCAAAAGGACATTATCGAGAATACTGCCAGTGGCCGGTTGATCAAAGTGTCACCCGATGGTCGGGCTACTGTTTTACTGGATCATCTGAGTTTTGCCAATGGGGTGGTTTGCATCGATAACGGTACGACAGTACTGGTTGCTGAAACCGGCACCGGGCAAATAACCAGAGTTGGTATAGACGGCGCGCAAGCCGGGGTATTTGCCCACGCGCCCGGACATCCGGACAATATGTCCATTGGGTCCGACGGAAATATCTGGGTGGCAGTGCCTTCGTTGCCAAGTAAACCACTGGCAATACTGCACAAAGCACCAGTGGTTGTACGCAAAATATCTTCCAGGCTTCCGGCGGTACTTCAGCCCAGCCCGGAACTCTGTTGCCGGGTAGCGGTTTACAGCCCCGCTGGCAACCTGGTGGACACTTACAACGGTGACACCGGTATTTTCAGTTTCGTGACCGGGGTTCGGGAGAGACAGGGCGTCGTGGCTCTGGGTAGCATCGAGCACAACTGTATCGGGGTTTTTGACCTTGTATAGCTATAGCTGTATGCCAGCCGGCTGCACAGGTGATGTAGCCCGCGCTGCAGTGAATGCCTAAACACCCGGTTTCGTAGCGGAATATGCCAGGTGGTCCGCTTTATATCGTCTTGTTGGTGGATGCGTCGCTGGCATCGTACACACAATTGACAACAATCGCTCCGGCGTTTGCAGTAATTCACAGGGATGATGCGGCCAGTGCTGACAATACCCACAACCTGAAATTCATTAGTACAAGTTCCAAAAATATCTGAACAGCCAAATTGCGGGCTGCCACCACCAGGAGTTCGAGGTGGTGCTAAATCTACGGCAATCCCGGCGACTTCCTTCAGTTGCACGCTGTATTCACTCGGCCGCATCGGAACTCATTTTCACATCTGTAATTGATGTCTGGATACTCAAAGTGCCCGACTGAGCTAAAGCTCGTTACCGTGACAATTGCGAGAGCATGCTCTGTATAAGCGTCTGTGCATGGTGCTAAAAAGCAGTATCAGGGGACCTGATGTTTCACTGGAAAAACACATGCTCCTTGGACGGCAACCGCGTAGACAATTGGCTCGGCAGGCGGGATTTCAAGAGGTGATGCCACGGGTTTATTCGAACCGCGCAATAATTGTGGGTAAACTGGCTGCGCCGGTTTATGATAGGAAAATCAACGTCAGTTGTGATGTATGCCATTGGTGTCGGGTTAACAGCTGCAGTCGGCCTCAGACAGGTTTTTCTCCGCCCGTTTTCCATGCGGCTATTTTTCAAAGCGACTACTTTGTTATAACAACTATTTTCTAACGCGACTATTCACCGGTGAGGTGGGGTAAAACAAATGACAGAAACAGCCTATGTATACAGCGCCATTCGCACGCCTCGTTCGAAAGGCAAGGCCGATGGCACTTTGCATGAAGTGAAGCCCATCAATCTGGTGACCACGTTGCTCAACGAGATGCAGCAGCGCCACGATCTTGATACCAGTCGGGTTGATGATGTAATGCTCGGCTGTGTTGCACCTGTCATGGAGCAAGGGGCTGTG
>CALGNZ010000157.1 GCA_937957915.1 uncultured Granulosicoccaceae bacterium
GCGCCGGTAGCTTTTGCCAATTCCATCGTGATCAATCACCTGGGCGACACAATGGCAAGCATCATCGATCAGGTGAAACGGATGTCTTCATACGTTTTCCAAACCGATTCCGCGCGCATACTGGGGGTTGCCGGGCCAGGCTCGGCGGCAATGGAAATGGCAGTCGTAAATCTTATCGAACCCGGCGACAAATGCCTGTGCATTTGCAATGGTTTCTTTAGCAGTCGACTCGCCGATATGGCATCGCGTGCCGGCGGCGAAGTTATCCGCCATGACGTAGCGGATCGCGAGTCAGCCGATGTTGCCGCTGTCTCAGAGAGCCTAGCGCAGCACAAACCCAGGGTGGTGACCATCGTTCAGGGCGAAACGTCCAACACGGTGTGCAACCGCACCCTCGAGCAAATATGCGCCGAGGCCAATGCACACGGCTGTATGGTGATTGTCGATGCGGTTTGTACGCTCAGCACCATGCCGCTGCAGATGGATGAGTGGGGCATTGATGCGGTGATCACCGGCGGGCAGAAAGGCTTATCGTCGATCCCGGGCGTATCGCTGGTGGCGTTTTCGCAACGGGCGTGGAATCACGCGCAAAACCGCAAATCCATTTTGCGCCACTGGTGTCTTGATGCCAGACTCGCTGATAAGTTCTGGTATCAAAAGTCTTATCACTACACGGCGCCGGTGTCCGGAGTACTGGCAATTCATGAGGCGCTGCGGCTAATATGCAACGAAACGCTGCCAAAACGCTTTGCCAGACACCGGCGAACGTCGTTGTCGTTGCAGGCAGGTATTGAGGCCATGGGCTTGTCACTCTATGTAAGTCGGCCACATCGCCTTGATTCCGTTGTCGGTATTTGTGTGCCAGAGTCCATCGACGCCAGCGAGTTACTGCGCCTGATGTCCGCCCGGTATCGTGTTGAGATATCAGGCTCGTTCGGCGCTAAGATCGTTCGGGTGGGTCAGATGGGAGAACAAAGCCGGGCGCACAATATATTCCGCACACTGCACGCATTAGGCGCAAGCCTGGCAGCACTGGGCGCACCAGTCGACGTACCGGCCGGTGTTTCAGCGCTGGAGCAAAGCCTGGAAGCGCTGGAGGCTAAGGTACCGTCTCCAACAGATACCGAGGATCCGTCTACTGATTCAGTCGTTGAGGCCGGTGGTCACACCAGCTGTACGCATGGCAGCAATAACGTGCAACGATTGGCAACAGTGCAGATCTGACGCGGCGCAAGCCTCGTCTACTCTGGCAACTTCTATTACCAGGAATCAGGATTAACGCCTACACGCATTTTCACGCCGCCATGCACCAGGACGGCATCGAGTTGGTGAAAGGCATCTACCTGACAATCGAATTACTACTTTTATAAGGAAAGCCTACATGGCAGCGCTCTATCCAAATGTTGATCCCGACGGTCTCCGAGAATATTCGGTGGTATACACCGACCGTTCACTGAATCATATGTCGCAATCCTTTCAGTCTGTTATGACAGACATCTCCGGCATGTTGAAGGAAGCCTACAACGCGCAAAGCGCAATCATCGTTCCCGGCAGTGGCAGCTTTGGCATGGAGGCGGTGGCACGCCAGTTCGCACGCGATAAAAAATGCCTGGTGATACGCAACGGCTGGTTTAGCTATCGATGGTCACAAATTTTCGATATGGGTAAGCTGCCATCTGAAACGCAGGTACTGAAGGCTCGTCGTGCTGTTGCCGGTGCCACCAAACCATTCCAGCCAGTTCCGATCGAAGAGGCCGTAGCAACCATCAAGCGCGATAAACCGGACTTCGTGTTCGCACCCCACGTCGAAACATCAGCCGGAATGATACTGCCAGACGACTATCTGACCACACTCGCAGAGGCCGTTCACAGCATAGGCGGCCTATTTGTTCTCGACTGCATTGCATCAGGAACAATCTGGGTTGATATGCAAAAATGCGGGGTCGATGTTCTCATCAGCGCCCCACAGAAAGGCTGGAGCGGCCCTCCGTGTGCTGGCCTGGTGATGCTTGGCAAAGAAGCGCGCAAGCGTATCGAACAAACCGAAAGTGACAGTTTCGCCTGTGACCTGAAAAAATGGCTGCAAATCATGGAAGCCTACGAAAGTGGCGGCCATGCCTATCACGCTACCATGCCTACCGAATCACTGAGAGTATTCCGTGACGTTATGATCGAGACCCGTGACTTTGGATTCGACCTGGCCAAGCAAAAACAACAGGAACTTGGCGACAAAGTGCGTGCACTGCTCGAGGCAGTCGGTGTTCAGAGTGTTGCTGACAAGGGTTTTAAGGCACCGGGGGTGGTTGTTAGCTACACCGACGACCCCTCCATTCAGACAGGTAAACAGTTTGCCGAACAGGGATTGCAAATAGCAGCAGGGGTGCCACTGATGTGCGACGAAGGGGACGATTATCGTACCTTCAGACTTGGCCTTTTCGGACTCGACAAACTGCAGAATGTCGATCGTACTGTAGACGGGTTGCGGCCAGCCGTTGAAAAACTGTTCGCCACGCAGGCAACTGAAGCACAAACTGCCTGACCGACTCCCGGCAATTGTTGCTGGCACCGGGATACCCCGGTACCAGCATCAACGGTTTCACTGTGTTCGACCGCTGCTATAGCTTGACAGACAATCAACTTCACCCGCCAGCAAGCCTGCTATGTGTAGCCACATCTATCTGCCAATGCCGGCTTAAACCCGTATCGCAGACTACTCAGCCGTCGCCAGATACTTTATGATCATTCACTCTATCTTGGAGGATAATCATGAACCGGTCAGGCCTATTAAGGAAAACCATACACATCGGGTTGCTGGCTTTTGCCAGTACAGCTGTCGCTGACGGACATCCGAAATTTCCTAACTCCGTTTATGGCACAGTGCACATGGTATCGGCGGCAAACCCGCTGGCATCACAAGCAGGGCTGAATATTCTGGAAGCCGGCGGTACGGCGATGGACGCAGCGGTAGCGGTACAACTGGTTCTGAACCTGGTAGAGCCCGAATCCTCAGGCATCGGCGGTGGTGCCTTTTTGCTGTACTGGGATGCCTCGGAAAAAAAGCTGGTCACCTACGACGGCCGTGAAAAAGCACCGATGTCGGCAACACCAGAGTACTTTCAAAAAGAAGATGGCTCGACCATGAAATGGCGAGAGGCAGTAACCGGTGGCCTTTCAGTTGGTGTACCGGGCACACTGAAACTCCTTGAAACTGCCTACAAAGACCATGGAATACACCCCTGGAAAGAATTAGTCACGCCCGCCATAGATCTTGCGGAAAACGGCTTTCCAGTAACAGAAAAGCTGTCCGCCTCTATAGCCGCTGCAGCAGAGCGCGGGCTTAAAACGTTTGCGCAAGCTCGCGACTACTTCTACAACGAAGACGGCACCGCTATCGCGGCTGGCACTGTGTTGAAAAACCAGCCATTTGCTGATGCGTTAAAGATGATTGCCGAACAAGGCTCCGCTCCGTTCTATACCGGTGCCATTGCAGAGTCTATTGTCGACGCAATAAAAACAGAAACCAATACTGGCCAGATGACCATGGAGGATCTCGCTGCCTACGAAGTCATCGTCCGCGAGCCAGTGTGCTTTCCCTACAGAGCCTATGAAATCTGCGGCATGGGGCCACCAACATCAGGTGGTCTGACGATGGGACAAATTCTAGGCATTGTCTCAGAGTATGATCTGCCATCTATGGGGCCTACTTCAGAAGCCTGGCATCTTATCATTGAAGCTGCAAAGCTCGCCTATGCGGACCGAGCCATGTATATGGCAGATTCTGACTTTGTCGATATACCAGACGGGTTGCTTAACAAAGATTATCTGTCGACCCGTGCAGCACTGATTGATCCCGATAAAACTATGGGTAAAGCCAGCGCCGGCACCCCGCCATGGGACGAAGCACAACGCTATGCTCCTGACACTCAACTGGAAAGACCAGGCACCTCTCACTTCTCTATCATCGATCGCTATGGAAACATGGTATCGATAACCACAACCATTGAAACGGGCTTTGGCTCAAGGGTTATGGCACACGGCTTCCTGCTGAATAATGAACTCACCGATTTTTCATTTGCGGCAGAAAAAGAGGGCAAACCCGTGGCCAATCGCGTGGAAGGCGGAAAGCGACCCAGATCATCGATGTCGCCAACTATCGTATTTAAAGATGGCAGACCTGTACTACTGACCGGGTCACCGGGCGGCTCCAGAATCATCAACTATGTTACCCAGTCTGTGATAGCAATACTCGACTGGGGCATGGACCCTCAGGATGCCGTGGCAATGCCCCATATCGTCAATCGCAATGGCAAAACAGATCTGGAGCAAGACACCGACGCAGTTAACCTGCAGGCAGATCTTGAAGCTCGTGGTCACGAAGTAAATATCAGAGAGTTAAAATCCGGCTTGCACAGCATACTGATCGACCAGCTGGGTTTTTATGGCGCAGCCGACCCAAGGCGTGAGGGTGTGGCTGTGGGCCGCTAAAAAGCAGGCCAGGTATCACGCGAGTCAGGCTCGGACCGCGGTAAGGACTGCGCCTGACTTTCTGCTGGCTCAAGCAGTTGCAATCACCAATCACGCGCCACACATCTGCCAATCATTGAGATGCGGCAACAGGTGAGCACGCCTGACCCCAAAACTCCACGGACTCCTGCATCGCACTGCCGGCAAATGCATCGGAATCATCCGCAGCCCATGGGTTAAACTGCAGATCGCAGGCAACAGGCGGCAATTCATGAGTCTGTAAAACCAAGAACAACCGTCCACCGGCACAAGCCAGGTAGTAGTGTGACACCATTACCGCTAATACGACCGCTAATACGGTCTCGTACTTATCAACAGTGAATAAATGTCTGAACTGTTCAAAAAACTTGTTTTGAATGACACGCCGTTACTCGATGTAAGAGCCCCGATTGAATTCGCCAGAGGAACACTGCCCAATGCCGTTAACCTTCCGCTGCTCGACGACGAGCAGCGACATCAGGTCGGCCTGACATACAAAAAACACGGACAGCAACAAGCTATTGAACTGGGCGAGAAATTACTTAACCCGAGCCTGCGCTGCGAGCGGATGCAGCTATGGCGCGACTATGCCGAGCGTAACCCCGACGCTTATCTGTTCTGTTTCCGTGGTGGCTTACGCTCGAAAACAACACAGCGATGGCTGGCAGAGACAGGTGTCGAACTACCGCTGATGCCCGGCGGCTACAAGGCCTGTAGGAGATATTTGATAGAACAAGTTGAATCGCTGAGCGAAACATTTAAATTTATTTTGCTTGGCGGGCGCACAGGCAGCGGCAAAACCCTGTTACTGGAGCATATCGAATCAAACATTGATCTTGAGGGGTTAGCGCATCACCGCGGTTCAAGCTTTGGCGCAACTACGACACCACAGCCTGGCAACATTGACTTTGAACACGCTATCGCTGTGGCGTTGCTGAAACTTCAGTCTCGGCAACACGAAGCAATCACGCTCGAAGACGAAGGCAGAATGATTGGCAGCGCGTGCATACCTGAAGCGCTACGCAATAAAATGGCTCAGTCGCCTATCGTTCTGCTTGAGGAACCAGCCGCTGTTCGTGTAGAAATTTCACGAGTGGCGTACATCGATGAACTTATCGATGCTTACGTTACACTGTATGGTGAAGCAGGCCTGGAGGCATTTGCAGACCATCATCGAAACGCCCTCGAGAAGATCACCCGCCGATTTGGCGATGACCGCAAATCACATGCGCTAGACCTGTTCAATAACGCATTGACCGCCTACCGTCTGTCATCAGACACATCCGTCTTTGAAG
>CALGNZ010000158.1 GCA_937957915.1 uncultured Granulosicoccaceae bacterium
GCCGATACCGCGATTATGTCGCTCGCCCTTGGCATGGCCTTACCCGATGGCGACGACAATGGCACACCGGATTTTCAGCAGGCAAACAACAGGGTGATCTATACCGGCTTACAGGGTCACGCCGGATGCAGTGTGGCGGGCCGACAAGCACCTGATCCGATGCTGGTGATGTTGTTATTGCTTGCGTTTGTCGGCCTGTCAAGGCGCATGTTCTTGAGAGCCAATACCCCGCAGGCCAGTTAAGCAAGCGCAGTATCAGCGACACCGGACGTCAGGGTGTTTGTTCCAGATTGAAGCTGTCGACGCCGGCTATTGGCCACCGTCTGCAACGCCGGTGGTTACTATTACGGGCTGTTAGTCCTGCCTGTGGCTATCGATCAGACTATGCAGTGACTCCATCGCTTTGCCAGCGTGTTCTGATTGCACAAAGACATGATCATGATAATACGCGGCAACGACATTGGCACTGATACCCGCTGCCGTCAGTTGCGCCGAGATAGCAGCGGTAAGGCCGACAGCGTCGAGGCTTGAATGCACGGTCATGGTGATTCGCTTATAAGTGCTTTCCACGGGCAATTGTGCCTGTGCGGCAGCGCTGGCTGTCACTATCAACGTCAGGCCTTCCTCCTCGACAAATGAACATAGCGGCTGCATATGTGCGTAATCAGCATAGTCACCAGGCAGCGTACAAAACACATACTCTGTGTCATCCAGTATTGGCGCCATATGCCGAAGTAGCTCGGCCAACTCTACGATTCCGGACATGCTTTCATCTCAGTGGTGACAATATTAGTAGCGCGAAATGCGCAGCGGCAATCAGGAGTGAGCGAACGTGCTATCGCCAGACACACGGTTACTCTGGTGCGCGAACATTTTCAGCGCAATCGCAACATCACGCAGCATTCAGATTCATTGTTATTAAAGCAGCGTTGCTACACAGTCTGACTGCCCGTCCTGATAACTACGAAGTTTACAAGGACTGATTATAAAGGCCTTACTGTAAAGGCCTTACGATAAAGAGCGCGGCTTCTCTGCGACGATTACGTAGTTTATCAGACGTGAGCGGCTCAGTGACATCTGCCTGGTCAGCGGATTTACAAACACACCAGTGGTGGCAACCTTATTTAGGTTGTCACGCTCGAGCAGATTTTGTAACTCGGCAGGCTTTACCAGTCGGTGATACTGATGGGTGCCCCTGGGCAACCATTTCAGTATGTACTCGGCCGCTATGATCGCGGAAAGCCACGACAGCGGATTTCGGTTTATGGTCGAGACAAATTGCAACCCACCAGGCCCGACCAGGCCATTGCAGGTACGCATGAAAGACGATAAATCCGCCACGTGCTCGACAACCTCCATATTGAGCACTACATCATAGTCCTCGCCACGCGCATACAGCGCCTCAGCCGTTGTGTGCTCGTAGTGCGGCGGTCGGCTCATCGAGCGAGCATGCAATGTTGCCGCTGCAATATTGCCATCACTGATGTCAACGCCATGCACTTCAGCGCCGTGCCTGGCCATGGCTTCAGACAACAGCCCGCCACCACACCCGATATCGAGAATACGCAGCCCGGTCAACGGCGCCTCGGTTGATGCATCCAGCTTAAAATGACTTACCAACTGCTGCACGATGTAGCCTGAGCGCAGGCCGTTTAAGCGGTGCAACGGCCACATCGGGCCATCCGCATTCCACCAAGTCGCTGAGAGCTTGTTAAATTTTTCAATTTCATGCGGGTCAACACTGCTGCTTGAGGCGATGGAAATCACCTCTGCCTCAGCGGTATTTTTACCAGCGTGTAAATCAACCACGTTAGCTGATCTGGCGGGTGATGAATTTTTCATGGGTTGAGCCCTCATATCCGGTACTGACTAGCTGTTGCCAGAATTGGCCTGCCAGCGAAGAATTTTTATTCACAGTCTCTGCCTTCGCAGATCCAGCAAGCTGCCCCCTTTACGACTGCCCCGTCAAATGAGATCTGTCTAAAAGCGAATTATCTGCCGATTTTCAGGAATCGTCGATTGCGGTGTTACAGGCTTCCTGATTGCCAGCGGACAGAGCAATGGCTCACAAGCTGCCAATATTGTTTTTTACATACTCGGGAACATCATCTTCAGACGGTATCGGCACTGCGCGTCCTTCGCTGTCGACGGCAACAAAAGTAAATATCGCCTCGGTCACCTTTTCTCTTGATCCGATTTGCCCGCGCCTGACCCATGCCTCGACGAGTACGTCCATGGACGATCGACCGGTTCGGTTAATCGCCGTGTAGACACCAAGGATATCTCCCACACGAACCGGTTTGAAAAAACTCATACCGTCAATGGAAGCGGTAACCACCCGCCCCTGCGCACGCTGGCCGGCACAAATGCCACCGGCGATGTCCATTTGCGCCAGCACCCATCCACCAAATATGTCACCGGCCGGATTGGTATCCGCAGGCATTGCCACCGTGCGAGTGGTGGGTCTGCGCCGGTCAAGATCATCATCGTCCTGTCCGGTGGATTGTTTTTTACTCATGATTACTGGTCTCGTTAAACAGTATTTTGCACGTAGCTTAGCGCTAACTTTAACAGCTCGCGCCCGGCGCCTGAACTAATCGTTTTTATAACCCTAACGCCGTACTCGGACCTTGAACACGGGTTATGTTGTCGACTCTGACCAACGACGTTGCATTTCCTCCTCACCGAGTTCTTCAACTTTGGTCGCCACATGCCAGATATGGCCGTAGGGATCAATCAGAACGCCACTGCGGCTGCCGTAAAATTCATCCTTAACCGATCTGATTTCAACCGCCCCTTTACTGATCGCACGCGCAAATGTGCGATCAACATCAGACACGCTCAGGTGGAGTTTGACAGGTGTGCCCCCGAAAGCCGACGGACTCAGCGCGCCAAAATCAGGATACTCGTCTGAGATCATCATGCGGGTATCGCCAAACTGCAGTTCGGCGTGACCTACACGTCCATCTGCCGGATCCTGTAAACGGAAATTTTCGGTGGCGCCAAACACAGTGCAGTAAAACTCAATAGCCTCTGCCGCCCCTTTCACATTCAAATAAGGTGTTAACTCACAATCAGTGTTTTTTGCTGGCACTTTCTTCTCCCTTGCTGTCAGTGCATATTTATATTACGATACGTAACGTAATTGGTAAAGGAGAATCTTAAACTTGCTATGGCTGCATTATCAAAGGGGCGTCCGCGCAGCGAACGCGCTAAAAACGCTATCCTCAATAGTACCTACAGGTTGCTGAAAGAAAACGGGCTAAGCGGTATTACCATGGAGGCCGTGGCAGCACACGCGAGTGTTGGCAAGCCCACAATCTATCGTTACTGGAAGAATGCCAATGAACTCGCGATGGCAGCCATCATGGCCAAAACCAAACAGCACGATCCGGATAGTCCTGGAACGGACCCGGTCAATGCACTGAAGCAACAACTCCGTTCAGTAATAAGTACATTCTCGAAACCAGCCGGCCGCCAGATAGCAATACTGATGGCCTCGGCGGACAACAACACTGAACTCAGCAAAGCATTTAGAAACCAGATCATACTGCGCAGCCGCGATCAGGGAAGAGCGCTGCTGATAGCCGCCATTGAAGACAGACATATCCGTGTTAACGTACCGCAAAAACGTGTGTCCGCCCGTATAGAGACCATGCTCGACATGATCTACGGCCCGGTTTTCTACCGGCTTTTGTCAGGACACGCAACACTGGACAAAAAGTTCGCAGATGAAATTATTGACACACTGACAGGCAGTACGGCTGAAGAGTAACGCTCATGACTACGACGTGCTTTGCGCTAAAACAAAAATACTAGCCTGGACTATTCATGAAGATTCGGCGTCCAGAGGAAATCTGGCTAAACAGGTCGGTCAATCTTCTGAGAAACGTGGCCCGCTGACGTACCAAAAAGGTGCCGAGGAGGACAGACCGAGATGTGACGCCAGATTTTCTTCTGGCGTCGAATAGACACACTGTTATTTTCTAGAAGGCGCCCAAAAAGTGATTTGGAACTGTATACATAGTATTTCGCAAAATATTTACTTGTCGCCTTTTGAATTATCCAGGCTAGGCAGCCTGGCGCAGCCTGTTTTGCGCATTGATGCTATCGATAACCTGCGTTAACTGACTGGCTGGGACCGGTTTGGAATAGTAATAACCTTGAATGTAATCGCAGGCAAGTTGCTGAAGCTTTATCCGCTGAGACTCTGTCTCCACGCCTTCTGCGACTGTTTTTAAATCAAGTTCCCTCGACATCATCAAGATCGTTTTTACCAATGACTGCCCGTCCCTGGAATCATCAATTCGATCGACAAACGATTTATCAATTTTCAGTACATCGAGAGGTAATTCCGCCAGGTACTGAAGTGAAGAATAGCCGGTTCCGAAATCATCAATAGCAATGGTACAGCCGCCGCCCTGCAACTGAGTGAGCTTATCCACCACGGTTCCAATATCATGCATGACGACCGACTCGGTAACCTCGAGTTCAAGACTGTGTGCACTCAGGTTATTTTTTTCGAGCGTGGCGAACACGCTGGGCACAAAATCATCAACATTGAACTGACGGGCCGAAATATTGATCGCGACTTTCAGTTCACTATGCCTGCGCTGAAACACTGCACACTCAAGACACGCCTGATCAAGCACCCAGGCGCCGATATCCTCTATCAGGCCGCATCGCTCGGCTACCGGGATAAACTCGGATGGAGGGACGAAACCACGCACAGGATGAATCCAGCGTATCAACGCTTCAACGCCGTCTACCAACCCGTTGCTGCAGTTCACCTTAGGCTGGTAGTGAAGCTCGAACTGACGCGTTGCCAGCGCATAGCGCAGGTCAAGCTCCAGTTGTATTCTATTTTCGTGATCAATTAGCAGATTGCGGTTAAATACTGAAATGCTGCTCCGCTCTGAATTTTTTGCATGACGCATGGCAAATTCAGCATACTTTAATACCTCATTGGCGGTATTCGCATCAGACGGATAGAAACAAATACCTATACTTGCACCTGCTTTGACGCGTACATTGCCAACCAGCAGCGGCTGCGACAAACTATGATTGATATCACGGGCCAGTTGAATGATTTCCTCACGCCCTGACCTCGAAGACGCGATGATAGAGAACTCGTCTCCGCCCATGCGCGCAAGTGCATCTTCCCGGTCAAGCAGCGAAGCTAAAACCATGGCTACCTGTTTGAGCAGCTGATCTCCAACACCGTGCCCATGCGCGTCATTAACTACTTTGAACCCAAGCAAATCGATTGAAATTACCGCAAAACACCGCGCAGAGCTTTTCGATTGCTCCAGCGAATCCGTCAGTAACGATTCAAAGCGCCAGCGATTGTACAGTCCGGTCAGACCATCATGAAAAGCCTGATGCTCAACCCTGGTCATCAGCTCTCTTCGCAGCAATGCCATTGATATCTGAACAGCTATTAGTTCAAACTGCTTCAGCTCACTTTCAGTGAAGTCTGTTCTGTCAATGAACCGGTGGGCAAACAAAACGCCCCATGATTTTCCCTCATGAACCAGTGGCAGGCAAATCGTTGATCCCAGTCGCCATTTTTTTCGCATCTGATGCACATCTGCGCTCTCACGCTTGTCATCAACCCCGCGTTTTATAAACGCCGATTTTTGATTTTTAATGCACCAGCTCGCCACAGACTTTTCCACCGTCTCTGATCCGGCTTGCCTGGTCGGCACTATTTTTCCACCCACATTCTCTCTGGCCGCCAGTGGGTCGAAAGCGCCGTCTTCACTGATGCGATACAAGTGTGTTTTATTGGCACTAAATTTATCAATCAAGGTGGTACAGATTCGATCGATAACTTTGTCAAAACTGGTCTCGCTATAGATTGCACGACTGATTTTGCTTATGGCTTCGGTTCTTGCCAGCTCCAGCCGGTTATTCTCATGCAGCCTGGCATTATCTATTGCGACTGACGCCAATGGCGAGAACATCTCCAGAATCTCGATCTGATCTTCGATGCGGTACTCATAATCTTCATACAAAATGCCGATAACACCGATCACTCGATCACCGAGTTTCAGCGGCACGCTACACGCCTGTCTTGCGTTAGTCAGCCCTGGCAGTTTATGTTTGTAATACTGATAGTTCGGCTCACACACCGTTTTGCCGGTTAACCAAACCTGACCGCCTATACCCTCGCCACGCCGATGTCTGACTGACCTGAGATTTCCAGAGTCGTTGTTGGCGGCTATGGTCTGCAGATATTCGCCAGACTCATGCACCATCGCAACGTAGGAATAGTCTGCACCGGTGAGCGCGCTGGTGTTATCCGCAATGTGCTGCAACAGAGAAGGCAGATCAACACGATTGAACATCTCTACGGCAATCTGGTTCAGACTTACCGCAGCCTTGGCCTTGTCGATGCCCTTGTCGATGCCTTTGACGATGTCCTTGTCGATGGCTTTGTCGATGCCTTTGATAGCGATTTCGCCATGGGAATTGCTGTGGGCCAACATTCCCCCTGACGCGGGCTCCGATCCGACCGGATCAGCCGTTACCCCACTGGTAACCTGCTTTAGCAGCAGCGCCAGTCGACCGTTACCAATTTCTTCAACGGTAGTGATGCAATAACCATGTTTAATAAGCGATGCGCTCGCCATCGTGGACAAACTGTCAACTACCACAATGACCCGCCCGGCGTGGGGCTCTGGGGGTAGATAGCAGGGACCAGGGGCATCAGAACGCGCATCGATTATCAATGCTGCAGCGCCCTTTTCCACCCACCGGTCCACGGCAGCAACATCTACTGACAGCGAATCGACAGGAATCCAGCTGGTGCGTTCAAATCCGTTTGCACACAACTGCAGCTGAGGGAGCAACCGTGCATCGGCCACCAACTGCGTGTTATATGCCGTGACAACCTGTTTGGGCATTATCGCAAAATCCATATTTCCATCTGACCAAACCATCCTCCAACCGCGTAACAACCGGAAGCTGGCAAGACATCATGTCTTTGGCGCCGGATGCAGCGAATTGTGTGCCGCTTAACAAAAAGGCCCGTAAATACAAGACTGTATGTTAACTGCGGCAGCAGCAGTGGTATCAAGCGGAATCTGACCGGCGGCACTGATTACCTGCAAACGCAAGACAGCCCGACGCAGGGCAATCCTTCGCCTTTCACGGCAGGCAAACAAGGTCGGGCCTGGGGCAGGCAATCAATGCCGGGCGGACATTGCCGGACATACGGCAAACAAACGGCAGGCATACAACGGATTGAGAATCACAGGTAAACTACGCGCCTTAACTTCATAACTACTGGACAATCAATGACCCAAATCGGTATAGGCGTTATCGGCACCGGCTACATGGGCAAGGCGCACAGTGTCGCCATGAACGCAGTTGGTGCGGTTTTCGATACTGCCTTAAAACCCGTTTGCGAGATGTTGTGCGCTACCACGGAAAGTGGTGCCGCAGCTAAGGCCAAGACCTTCGGCTTCAAGCGGTCCACTGCTGACTGGCGCACCCTGGTTGAAGACCCGGCAGTTGAGGCTATCGTTATCGCCTCGCCGCAGTCAACGCACAGAGAAATAGCTTTGGCTGCGATCGCCAGAGGCAAACCGGTTCTGTGCGAAAAGCCGATGGGGGCATCGCTCGACGATGCGCGGGCAATGACCGAAGCCGCAGAGTCCGCCGGGGTCGTCAATATGGTCGGCTTTAACTATGTGCGCACGCCGGCAACCCAGTATGCAAGGCAATTGGTACAGAGCGGTGAAATCGGCAATATCACCTGGTTTCGCGGCGAGCACACCGAGGACTTTCTGGCCAATACAAACGAGCCCGGCAACTGGAGAACGCGCGGTCGAGCGACCGGCACCATGGGCGACCTGTCATCACACATGATCAATTGCGCCATGGCACTGATGGGCCCCATCGCCACAGTGAATGCCGACATTGAAACCGTACACACTCGCCGACCATCAGCAGATGGCGGCAAGCAGGAAGACGTTACCAACGACGACCATGCACATTGCCTGTGTCGCTTTGAGTCCGGTGTCATGGGGCATCTCTATTTCAGCCGTATCTCGACCGGGCGCAAGATGGGCTATGCCTATGAAATCAACGGCACCCGCGGCGCAATACGCTTTGACCAGGAAGACCAAAACGCTTTGTGGCTGTATCGCATGGACGACCCGGAAGCCGAACGCGGGTTTCGAAAAATACTGACCGGCCCGGCGCACCCGGACTATATCGATTTTTGTCAGGGGCCGGGTCATGGGACCGGCTATCAGGATCAGTTGATCATTGAGGCGAAAGATTTTCTAAACGCGATTCACGGCGGCAAACCACAGTGGCCTACCTTCCGCGATGGACTGGATACCATGCACGTGATCGAAGCGATGTGGCAATCGCACGATTCACGTCAATGGGTGCCAGTGCTGCATTCAGCCTGAGGTCGTCTTATTGGCCAGACCAACGGGCTTGCGCCCGAGCTCTTGCGCCTGAGCTCTTGCGCAACGGCGCTTGCCAAGAGCTCGGGCGGCAACGAAAAAGCCTTTGATTGAATGCCATGCAAGCGACGAATGGCGGCAGGCACATGGCAGGTGATGGAGTTCTGCCACGCACGCTGCTGACCCTGTTATTATCGCTTAACGTATAAGAAACAGCTACCCAACGGTACCTCCATGGCCAATCAAACACAGACTTTGCCCCCCACAGTATCAGGCTCCCCGCCAGCCAACCGGTCTGTTACGCGCGCCGATTGCAGTATCAGCGAATTCAGAGATATTACCGACGCGCAGACTGCACCTGCATCGGTCCCGTTGGCTCGGCAAATCGACAAGCGCATTCCGGTCTATTGTGGCGAGACAATCAACAGGCAAATACACGATGCTGACTATATCGACGCTTTGCTGTCCGAGTGGAACTACGTATTTGACGACGGCGCAGGGGCTGTTGTTATTAAAGGGGCATTCCCAGACATCGCAGTGGTACACGACGCCACCGCTACGCTGCGCGAAATAATCGCAGCTGAAGCGGCAAAATCAGACCAGTCAGGTGATCATTTTGCAGCAGCCGGTGCCAATAGCCGGGTCTGGAATGCACATGAGAAACTCGCCATTGCCAGCCCTGAAATTTTTGCGCGCTACTATGCAAACCCGGTTCTGCACCTTGCCAGTCGAGCATGGCTCGGACCGGCCTACCAGATCACCGCTCAGGTTAACGTGGTGCACCCCGGAGGCAAGGCTCAGGTTTGCCATCGAGACTATCACCTCGGTTTTCAAAGTGTCGAACAGCTGGGCAACTATCCTCGCAACGTACACAGACTTTCCCCGCACCTGACCCTGCAAGGTGCGATTGCACATTCACCAATGCCGATTGCCAGTGGCCCTACCCAGCTTTTGCCTCACTCGCAAAAATTTGTTGAAGGCTATGTCGCCACACAACTGGATTCATTTAAACAGCACTTTGCCGACCACTACGTGCAGTTACCACTCGATACCGGCGATATGTTGTTTTTTAACCCCGCAGTGTTTCATGCCGCTGGTGACAACGATACCAGCGATGATCGCTTTGCCAATCTGTTACAAATAGGCTCGGCGTTTGGCCGCACGCTGGAGATGATTGATCGTACCAGGCTGTGCCGCGTGCTGTATCCGGTACTGCAACAATGGCAGGCATCAAACAGTTATACGCAACAGCAGATTGACGACGTGCTTGCAGCTACCGCCGAAGGCTATCCCTTTCCCTGCAGTCTTGATGTTAGCCCGCCGGTTGATGGTCTGGCACCGCCAAGCCAGTACGATATTATGCGCAGCGCGCTGCAGGCCAATCAATCGCTTGCAGACTTCAACAAGCAAATCGATCACTGGCAATCGTTGCAACGCAGTATGTAGCAAGGCTGGCTATAACGGCTTGCAGCATGAATCAGGCAGCAAGCTTACCCCGACGAACACTGAATATCAGTACGCTGTCTGCGGCGACTTAATACGCAACACAGACACGTCACATCAACAGGAGCCATTTCTTGTCGCAGTTGCCCTCTTCCATCGACGAAGCCATTGCACTGCTCGCGTCGCAAAACTATATCTGTGGTCGAAGCCTGGGCACGGTTGTCCACCTTGCACTGAACCTTGACAAGCCTCTGTTTCTTGAAGGAGAGGCCGGCGTTGGTAAAACCGAGATTGCCAGGGCACTGGCCGCCGCATTAGGGCGCCGCTTAATACGGCTACAGTGCTACGAGGGACTCGACACCGCCTCAGCGCTGTATGAGTGGAACTTCGCCGCTCAGATGATTGCCATCCGTGCAGCAGAGGCAAGCGGTGGTACAGACAGACATCAATTGCAAAAGGAACTGCTGGCCGATGAATACCTGATCCGCAGACCCCTATTACAGGCGCTGGAACCTCACAGCGAAGGCCCGCCAGTACTACTGATCGATGAAATAGACCGCACCGACGAACCATTTGAAGCCTACCTGCTCGAGATACTGTCTGATTTTCAGGTCACAATTCCAGAGATTGGCGTGATCAGCGCCGCACAGCCACCCATTGTCATTCTGACCTCAAACAGAACACGCGAAGTACACGACGCGCTAAAGCGACGCTGCTTATATCATTGGGTCGACTACCCTGACTTCGCACATGAACTCGATATTCTGCGTGCGCGCCTGCCCGATTTAACTGAACAGCTATCCGCTCAACTGGTAGCTTTTGTACAAACTATTCGCAACGAAGATTTGTTCAAATCACCTGGTATCGCCGAAACGATCGACTGGGCGCGATGCCTCAATGCCCTGAATGCCACTGAGCTTTCTCCCGAAGTTATTACTGACACACTCGGCGCGCTGCTCAAGTATCAGGACGATATACAATTGCTGAACGACGAAAAAACTGAACAGGTGTTGCAGTTGTCGCAGTCACTGGCAAATGATGCCGGTAACGGCTCCGGAAGTAATACTGCGACCGGGCAAAGCGATCCGTGAAGACAACCACCCTGCCAGAGACCGACGGCAGACTGGCAGAGAATGTCGTGCACTTCTGTCGTGCGCTGCGCAAGGCAAATGTAAAGGTAAGCACCGCACAACTTGAAACCGCGATACGAGCTATCGCCATCACGGGCTTTACTAACAAAACAGATTTCTACAACGTTCTTAAATCAACACTGATTTCGAACGCCGAAGATCTGGAGGTTTTTAAACAACTATTCTCGATGTTCTGGCGCAACCCGGAATCACTAACCAAAATGGTGTTGCAGCTTGCACCCGCATCCGAAGTACCCGAACAAACCGCACCCGCACAACGGCGTGCCAGTCAGGCGCTTGGCAGCGACCTGAAAATACAATCCGGTGTAAGTCAGCAATTGAAAGATGCGACATCGACAATGTCTGCCCAGGATGTCGTACGTCAAAAAGATTTCGCGCAAATGACAACCGACGAATTGACAGAAGCGCAACGCATCATTCAAACACTCGACTTCAACGCCCCTGAACTTGTCAGTCGCCGAACCAGGCCCGCCCGCTTTGGCCGCGTGTACGACCCCGCCAGCACACTCAGAACAGCAGTAAGACAGATGGGCGAGTTACAACGCATAGAAAGAAAGTCGGTGCGACCTAAAAAGCCGGGGCTGGTTGTGTTATGTGACATCTCCGGATCCATGTCTCTCTATTCACGCATGTTCATGCGGTTTGCACACGCACTAAATCATGCTCACCCTCAACAGTGGTCGAGCGTTAGTGTCTTTACGTTTGGCACCAGGCTAACCAATGTCACAAGAGCCGTACGCCATCACGATACAGACATTGCTCTGTCGAGAGTTGGACTGGAAGCAAATGACTGGGAAGGTGGCACCCTGATTGGTCCTACAATTAAAACGTTTAATCAACTCTGGGCGCGGCGTGTGCTTGGCCGGGGAGCAGTTCTGTTACTCATAACGGACGGACTGGAACGGGGTGACACCACACTGCTGTCTGCAGAGATGCAACGACTGCATTTGTTTTGCAGGAAACTTGTCTGGCTTAACCCGCTACTTCGATGGGATGGATTCTCACCGAAAGCCAGTGGCATCAAAGCCATGCTGCCCCATGTAGACAGTTTCCACGCCTGCCACTCCCTGGCCAGCCTGACCGATCTAGCAAACGTGCTCCAAAAACCCAGGTAGGTTGTGCTGAGTGGTGCGAAACGCACCAGGAATACTATACAAAGAATCTACCTGTTCTGGTTATATAGCCACAGTATTCCCCTCGCAAATACCAGCCTGCCCGCGTTAAACCATCGCTTTAATACGCCAGTTTTTAAGACGCCATCTACAGAATGAATAACCACCCTCCGTTGAAATGTTGTTATTAAGTAATAAAACACCTGTCAATATTCAGAGTGCTCCAGACGCTAGCCATAGTGTCGCTTGTAAAAGCTGCTCACAACGGAAAACACATGAATTCATCTCTCCTTAAATACACACTGGTTATCACTCTTGGTGGTTTCATCGCCGCGTGCTCAAATAATCCAAAGCCGGCAGAGCCTGTGATAGCGGCTGCAACCCCTGTCCCTGCTCCGGTTAGCATTGTTCACACACCACGCGGACCAAGCCTGACACTTGATGATGTACTGTTCGACTTTGAGCAGGCGACACTCCGCTCTGGCGCCGAGAGAACCATCGCGCGTGCTGTCACCTATTTACAGGACAACCCTGATCGAACGGCATTAATCGAAGGCCACACAGATCACACCGGCGACCCGGACTACAATCAAAACCTGTCCACGCAGCGCTCGGACAGTATCGGCGATGCGTTAATTGCCAGTGGCATCAGTCCAGACAGAATCACCACCGTCGGCTTTGGCGAATCACAACCAATTGCAGATAACGAAACCGTCGAAGGCCGGCAGGCAAACCGCCGGGTTGAAATCATTTTTAAAGAAAACGGCATCGTTCAGTAACATAAACCCGTGTATTATCTTCAGAGGAGTCTGTGAGCTGACAGCATGTCAGCTCACAGTCTTTCCATGTCTAGGCATTACAACTTCAGTACGACCCTGGAACATTCAATGCGAAAGCCCGAATACTGACTCCACTGGTCTTTCCATAACATCCACTCACGTTTGTTTACTACCTGGTTTATAACCCGCAGCAAAGCTGCCCGATTACTTCGTTACCAGCCTTCGTGCCTGTCGTATAATGCGTTGTAATAAGACAGAGCCAGGGCACAACAATGAAAGCAGTAGTGTACGAACAATTTGGTGTAGCACCGACGCTACAGAATGTAGCCGACCCGTCACCGGAGACACACGGTGTTGTCGTCAGGGTTGAAGCATCCGGTGTCTGCCGCAGTGACTTCTCCGGCTGGAAAGGACACGACCCGGTTATCGAGCTTCCGCACGTACCCGGCCACGAGCTGTCAGGCGTTGTTGAAGCGACTGGCAGCAATGTTAAACAATGGCAGGTTGGTGATCGGGTTACTGTGCCCTTTGTCGGTGGCTGCGGCAGTTGCGCGCAATGCCATTCAGGCAATCAACAGGTCTGTGACCATCAATTTCAACCTGGCTTCACACACTGGGGTTCCTTCGCACAGTATGTAGAAGTGCATCAGGCTGATCTGAACCTGGTGGCACTGCCCGATGAGATGTCATTCGCCACCGCTGCAAGCCTTGGCTGTCGCTTTATCACCGCCTTCAGAGCAGTGGTTGATCAGGGTAACGTTGACCCGGGCCAATGGGTGGCCGTGCACGGCTGCGGTGGCGTTGGTCTATCCGCCATTATGATCGCCAAAGCAATGGGAGCACGCCCGATAGCAATAGATATATCACCTAAAAGTCTTGAACTCGCCAATAGTATCGGAGCTGAAGTAACCATTAACGCCACAGACACAGTCGACGTTGTTGATGCAATAAAAACCATAACAACGGGCGGTGCAGACAGGTCCATTGATGCACTCGGCATCGAGGCGACCTGCGTCAACTCAGTACGCTGCCTGCGCAAACGCGGACGCCATATTCAATTAGGCTGGATGCTCGGCGATGGCAGCACGCCGCCAATCCCCATGGACCTTGTGATGGGTCATGAGCTCGAAATTATCGGCAGTCACGGCATGCAGGCACATCGCTACAGCACCATGATGGACATGATTCGCACCGGCACGCTGGCCCCCGATCGCCTGATCTTCGAGCAGATCAGCCTTGAAGATTCAATCGATGCACTGGCCAGGTTTGAACAGCACTCTCGAGCGGGGATGTCTGTGATTACGGAATTCGGCTAGCTGAATTTGCCTCAGGTGTTTTGAATAGAGCCCTTGTCCGATCTCGATACCAGATCCGAAAACGCAGGGTGCCGGTGAGCGACGCGAACCGCAACACTCCCGTTGGTGCTATTGTCATGTTTAGATTAAACCCGCGTAGATCAAGAGCAACGCCTGGCGTTTTTGTATCTGGATTTATTTAACAGATGCAACCACGGGGGGCATAATCGCCAGGCGCATCCACCACCATGCCCCCGCTTGCCGAGGGACTTCATTTTTGAAAATGACCGGCGCGCCCAACCTACATCAGCGTAAAAATGATGACGTTGTAACCCGTCCTAGAACTTTATCGTCTTCACTTTTGATTTCAGCTTTTCCTGCTTCTCTTCCTCTAGCCTGGCTTGTGTAGCGGCCTTGCGTTCCAGGGTATCGATAGTATCGAGCAACAGAAACGTGGTACTGGTTTTACCGCTATAGGCGAGCAAGTAAGTACCACATGGAGACTTGAGCTCATGGGTGCTGATTCGACCGATCTCATTCGCTTTGTAGTTTCTAGCCGGATAGAGAATACAGCCATCATATAAAGCCCGAGTGTTTTTTAGCTTCAATGCCGCCGTTGGGCCTTGCCCCCACGCCAGATAATGTGCATCCCCGGGGTTATCACCCGTCTTACTGCCATCAGCTTCACCATACCGATCCACGAGACTGTTGGCTATTTGTACTGGCTCAATACCAAGGTTGCCATACTTCAGCAACCTGCCAACAGCCAGTATTGATTGTCTGTCGCTGTCTACAAACAAATCAACTATCGATTCCGGCGCATCCGCAGCCTTTTCTGCAAGCTGGATACGAATGCCGCGTGTCAACGCAGGATCATCCGTATCGAAGTCGGTGACAACAACTTCACCTTCAAATGCAGCTGTTATTGTTCCCACCGCTGCATCAACTGAGTCGCCAATCGCAACACCGAGTATATCAAGTCGAGCGGCGGCAGGATCGCCTGCAACTGGAGTACCTGCAGGTTTAACCGGTGAATAGGTAATTGCGGCTGCACCTTCTTTAAACACGTTGACGCTAACCGGCGCGACCAGAATAGCCACCCCCGGCTTGCCCGAATCAGTAGTAAACCGGTGCACCTCAGCCACCCGAACCAGCAGCTGACCGGCGACCTGTTCACCACTTGATAAAGCATTGCTGGAATCGTTTGCCCAGGCCTGCTCAAACCAGGCTGCATCAGTCTGTAACGCAATACCGGCCACCATGTCTTCACCGATATACAGACCACTCCAGTCGCTACTGTCGGGGAACCGCGCTCTTGCCTCGGCAAGCCCGGACTGCTGCATAGATTTTCTGGTCTTCTCACTGGCGCGATCGTTTATGCCGTGATCCCTGAGTATCCCTGCAAGCCGCCCCATTACACGCTCACCCAAATCCTTTGTTAGCAGCTGCCCTTGCTCGTCAACAGTTGCCCCGACGTAGCTGGCATAGAAATTTCTGCCAACAAATTTCCCACGTTCGAGCGACCACGCCCTGTAGTCATTCACTTGTTGATCAGACAGCGGCTCATTCGACTTGAGTGCAGACCTCGGGAACAACGTTCCCCAATACGGTGGCAGTGCTTTGTACGCCGACCATGAA
Organism: uncultured Granulosicoccaceae bacterium; assembly: GCA_937957915.1. Taxonomy (GTDB): domain Bacteria; phylum Pseudomonadota; class Gammaproteobacteria; order Granulosicoccales; family Granulosicoccaceae. Next base: position 15,842 of record CALGNZ010000158.1, read on the forward strand.
TTCTGGATAACCAGTTTTTCAAATTGCTTTCTTTGCTCTGCTGCACTGCGCCAGAACGACGCAGGCAACGCGCTGCCGTCATCACCATCCAGATAGAGCAGGCGAACATTATCCGGCTCCAGTCGCTTTGGATCATCTGCACTCCAGCCGGGTGCGTCCACAGTTGCCATCACCGCATCTGCCGGAGGTTCAATAGTGCCAAGCAATTTTCCCGGTGACGGTCCGTCGTGAACGGTAAGGCTAACCAGATCCATATCGAGTGTCAGCTGGCCAACACCTGCAGCTCGTGATCCTGCGGCTCTCGGTGGCTGATATCTGTAGCCGGTTACACGCATGCGCACCGCAAGTGTCGCGGTGGCTGTTGTCTGTCTCGCCATCTCCGCCTTCATCGACGGGTTCTCTTTGATGAGCTTCGCTATCTGTTCATCAGACCAGCGCTCGAAAGGACCTGATGGCCTGAACGGCAGTTTCGACTGAAGTATTTCCGCCTGCTCCGGCGCCATGGCCCAAATATCGGGAAGTCTTTTTATCGGGGCAATCGGTTTGAGCGCACTGCGCATGTCAAACTGACCTGACAAGCCAGGGTCTCTGGCAACTGCAACATGCGAGATCTGAAGATTCGCACCGCCAACCGCCTGTAGTGGAAACCCCCTGCGCTGCATATCGTAGGTACGAATTTGAATTTCTCTGAGTTGCACAAACTCCAGTGGCAAAGCAATGGGATTAGCCGCCAGTGTCTCACCATACTCACTGGCAAACGATTGGCGCAATCGCTCGTCAGCGAATGTACTTTCAGTAGGCTGCCAGCCAACCACTACCCTGGTTTCAAATTCACCACTCTTCGGAACATCCGCCCAGGTTTTGGAATAGGAGGACGTATTCGCCTCACGCAGTGGCTTTCTAACAAAGTAGTTGTCTACATTCTGCTCCGCCAGATCGGCAAAGTGGTAGACCGTATCCGGGTTGGCAGACAGCGCAGGCTGTGCCTGCAGCATTAGTTTTTGTTCAAGACGGTGCAGTGCTACCTGCGTTTCGGCGGTGGTGCCATATTGACTGATGGTATTCGGCGGATACACCACCACCGCACCATCAAAGTACGCCAACCCGTCAGGCAATCCGGACTCCGGCGCCGCAAGGCGCGGTACGAGAAAGGCCGGCACTGTTGGCTCATCGGTTTGTGCAAAGTTCAGTTCATGAATCGCAACACCAGTACTCTCATCGACTGATGACATACGCAATAGTTGAAAATCCAGAGCCGATGCAGCTTGTCCACGATTAACACGGCTTTGTTCGAGCGGGTCAGCTGCCTGCACCCGGATATCTGCGGTAATTTTCAACCTTGCCGAAGCACCGGGCTGTGCCAGTAATTGCGTAGCTGTGTCCTGGCTCATCGGTATTACATGCAGGAGCCGCTGCGATTCACTAATCGCAGAGTTATTGTCTTTTGCACCGGCAGCTACAAGCGCCTGCACCACCATCTCTCGAAGCGTAAATTTGAAACTTTGCGGAACTACAGTTGTAGAAACTATCTGAGCTTTAGCGGGCAGACCTAACACTGACCGGCACGCGGTATAATCGATGCCGTCCCGGCCGTCCGCCAGATCTACATTAGTTGACCAACTCCTGTTATTAAGTTTAAGTGCCTCCTGAGACAGATCGTAATCGTCATAAGGCCCACGCACAGTAAACTGCAAACGCACATCAAGCGGCAGTGCAGTCGCTGGCGTCCGGCTTTTGTAGTCATCGTATGTTTGTACGATATCAATCAATTTTTCCTTTGCCTGAATCGAATTTCCCTTGTAGCTGTTGATCGCAGACAGCTCATCACAGTAACCACTTTGTTGCTCATGGTCGGCAAACGCATAGTCATAAGTCGCTGCTAAGATTTCCTTAGGTTCCTTACCGTCAAGCACGTTTAGCCAGACTTGCATCAACTGGCGATACAGGCCGCCGAGCTCCGTGGCAATAAAGGGCTCACCACCGGAGCTTGCCTCCAATGCTGTGTCTGCGTTGGATGTAACTGCGTTCGTTACTCCACTTACCGAGCTTGAGTCAGTTCGCTGTGAGTCGTTTGGTGTCGATTCATTGCGTGACATCTGCACCGGAGTTTCAGCCAGCGCCGGATTAACACTCCTTTGTATTGCATCAAAACCATCCCGATCAGATGTTGAATTCAAACCATTTTCGCGCAGGAAATTTGCAATGGCTCGTCTGGTACGCTTACCGGGTAATCCATCTGCCGGCCCTGCGTCATAGCCCAAACTGTTTAGCATCTGCTGAAACTGCAGCCACTCGGCACGACTGAGCCGCGCAGGCTGACGATTCGGGATATTTCTGGTCGTGATCTGCTGGAACAGCGCATAACTCAACGACCCGTCAGCGGTTGCACCAGTAGTTGACTGATATAGCCTGATAGCCTCGCGGGTGCCTTTACCCAGCCTGCCATCAGGGGTGGCTGCGGTGTATCCCTGCTGCCTTAACTTTGCCTGCAACAGCCGCACTTCCGCCGCACTTGGTGTGAACGAATCATTGTATTGAAAGGAGTCAACAATCTCCTCTGTCTGACGTTTTGCCTCACGCCCGGTGACGACGGTATCGCTTACATCCTTAACCGTGTCCAGCACATCGTTGGTGGCCTCCTTAATTTTGTCAAACAGCCCTGCATCGGCTGTAGTAACAATCCCGAACAGCGGAATAAGAACCAATACAGCCCAGTACTTTGGTTTGACCACGTTAAATCCTTTTGTTGTTGAGGCCTGGGAGATAAGGCAAAAATTGTTTTGTAGAAGAGTATAGCGGAAGAGTCTGATAGCAAGCCGCATAACGGGCAACGTTGATAAACAATTTTCGTTGCGCGGGTAATGAACGGCAAGCAACTATCACTATCTTCAATCGACACAAAGAGTATCACCTGACACTTTCATCGAACACCGTAGGAAACCATAGGGCGACCTGGAAATCAGTTAAAGAGCAAATGCTTTGCGTTTTTTGGTGTTTTTTTAATTTGTGCACCCACAGAGGGGCATAAGCGCCAGGCGCATCCACCACCTTGACATTCCATGCGAGGGAGACTTAAATTCTGGAAAGGCAACCCGTGATCCAAAGCATACCAACACAGATCATCGCATTGGCCTTAATCAACCAACTCCCAAAAAGCGCTCACCAGCGGATTAACAAGATTCCGTTTTAACGTAAACAGCCCGACATTGTAGGGCTCGAGTACCGGCTTTATATCAAGCACCTGAATGCGGTCAGCCTGCGGGCTGTTGTCGATCACGATCTCTGGCACTACGCCCACACCGAGGCCGAGCCCAACCATACTGACGATGGCTTCATTACCCGCCACCTGCGCGTAGATGCTGGGGCTTACACCAAGCTGGCGGAACCATTCATTGACACGGGTTCTGGCGATACCGCCTTCCGCAAGAATCATTGGCACCTGCGCCCACTGACTTTTCGAGTTGCGTGATGCCACGGGCAGCTCGAGCTCTCCGTGGTCTCGTGGCGCAATAAACAACAACGGCGACATGGTTACGCTTTTAAACTCGACCCCGCGTGGCACGGAGCGAGGCAATGCAGCTATTGCCACCTCTTCTTCTCCGGCAACGATGCGGCTTATTGCATGCTCCGGGTCACCGGTATGCAGCTTGATATCGATGCCGGGGTAGTCGGGCCGGAAGCGGTTTAACAGGTCAAACAGAATACTGTGACTGGCAGTTACCGAACAATACAGACTGATCTCCCCGCGCAGTTCATCGTCAGATTCTGCCAGCTCATTACAGACGACCTGCCATTGACGGGTTGCCTGTTTTGCGTATTGAAGAAAGTGCTTGCCTTTGCTCGTGAGCCGCACGCTGCGGTTATCGCGTTGAAACAGTGTGGCACCGGTCGCCTCTTCGATATGCCGGATGTTTCGCGATAGCGCGGAAATGCTAATGTTGCAGGCGATGCTGGCCTGGCCAAAGTGCAGATGCTCAGCGAGTGCGAGGAACTGCGTCAGTGCTCTGATATTCATGAGCAAAGCATACCGCATCTTACGAATTTCGGGACACTGTGTTTCAAATATTGCAATTTACGGCACATTAGAAATTGGATATCATCGCGCTTTACGCCGTCTTGGTGTAAATCTACGCCAGAATGGCGTGCACGCCAATTCGCCTCCCGGTATGCGCCCACCCGACACACACACTGATCCAGAACAACAGAGCCCGCAATCATGTCAAACAACTACTTCAATTCACTGTCACTGCGCGAGCAGCTTGAGCAGCTCGGCAAATGCCGCTTCATGCACCTGGATGAATTCACCGACGGTGTATCTGCCTTGAAAGGCAAAAAGATGGTCGTTATTGGCTGTGGCGCACAGGGCCTGAATCAGGGGCTGAATCTGCGCGATAGCGGGCTTGATGTGTCCTACACATTGCGCGCCGAAGCCATCGCTGAAAAACGGCAGTCGTGGAAAAACGCCACAGAGAACGGATTCAATGTTGGCACTTACGAAGAACTGATCCCTACCGCAGATGTCGTATTGAACCTGACGCCCGACAAGCAGCACACTCCGGTGGTTAATGCTGTAATGCCGCTGATGAAAAAAGGCGCCTGTCTGTCTTACTCGCACGGTTTCAATATCGTTGAGGAAGGCATGAAAATTCGCGACGATCTGACGGTCATCATGGTCGCACCAAAATGTCCGGGCACCGAGGTACGGGCCGAGTACGTGCGCGGATTTGGTGTACCGACGCTTATTGCGGTTCATGAAGACAACGACCCTAACGGCGAAGGACTGGCACTGGCCAAGGCCTATGCCGTAGGTACCGGCGGTCACAAGGCAGGCGTGTTGATGTCGTCATTTATTGCCGAGGTCAAATCAGACCTGATGGGCGAGCAGACCATACTATGTGGCATGCTGCAAACCGGTTCCCTGTTGTGCTTTGACAAAATGATCGAAGAAGGCATTGATCCTGGCTATGCCTCAAAGCTCATTCAGTATGGCTGGGAAACTGTTACCGAAGCCCTGAAATATGGCGGTGTTACCAACATGATGGACCGTCTGTCAAACCCGGCCAAAATCAAGGCGTTTGATTTGGCAGAGGAAATGAAAGACATCATGCGCCCGCTGTACAATAAACATCAGGACGACATCATGACCGGTAAGTTCTCCGAAACGATGATGGCTGACTGGGCCAACGACGACAAAGAACTACTTGGCTGGCGTGCAGATACCGCAGAGACTGCGTACGAAAAGACCGATGCCGCAGATGTCGAGATTTCAGAGCAGGAATACTTTGATAATGGCATCCTGATGGTAGCCATGGTTAAAGCCGGTGTTGAACTGGCTTTCGAGACCATGACTTCAGCAGGCATCATCGCAGACTCTGCGTACTACGAATCACTGCATGAAACCCCGCTTATTGCCAACACCATTGCCCGTAAAAAGCTCTACGAGATGAACTCCACTATCTCTGACACTGCGGAATACGGCTGCTACCTGTACAACCATGCCTGCGTGCCATTATTGGGCGACTTTATGAAAGGCATCAAGAGCGATGTGATCGGCAGTGGCTTGCAACTTAACCACACCGGTGTCGACAACGTACGGCTCATCGAAGTCAACGAAGCGATACGCAGCCACCCGGTCGAAGCGATCGGTGCGACACTGCGTGGCCACATGTCTGACATGAAGCGAATTATCTGAGGCAGCAGACTCTGAGCGTAAAAAAAGGCCGGTACAACCGGCCTTTTTTGCATTGGGGTTAAGCGGATAAGCCACGCGACTCACTGACCTCTATCGCCTCCGCCCGAGGGGTTACTGTCTTAAATTCACCTTGCAATACCGATCAGCAGGCAACGCCACACATGCAATACAGTGCACCAATCAATCTGAAAAAGCTAAACGTTGAATTTGATAATGGCTTTACCTGCAGAGATATCAGCTGGTCCATAAAACCCGGGCAGCACTGGCTGATTTGTGGCAGCAACGGCTCTGGCAAATCTGCGCTCGCGGCTATCCTGACCGGAGCCGGAGACATCGACAGTGGTGTAATCAGTGGTGTACCTGATCGGATTGGCGTTGTTTCATTTGCCGCACAGGCCGAACTGATTGAAGCCGAACGTCGCAAAGACGATGCAGACATCATGGACGTCATTGCCATAGGCACACCGGTCTGCGAGATCATCGACGCGGTTTGCAAAGACAAAGCCCTGGCTGACACACTGTGCCGACAGTTCGGACTGGAATCACTGCTTGACCGCGCATTTAGAAAACTGTCTACCGGTGAAACCAGAAAGGTGATGTTAATAAGGGCACTAACCTGTGACCCGCAGCTATTGATTCTCGATGAGCCATTTGAAGGGCTCGACGTTGCAAGCCTTGCCGCCCTGCAGCAACACCTGGCAGAGGTTTCGAAAACGATTCCGCTGGTGCTGGTACTCAACCGACTCGACCAGTGCCCGGAGTTCGTCACTCATGCTGCGTATATGCATAACGGCGAATTAAAACATCAGGTCGAACGCGATGATGAATCAGGTTTTAAGGAACTTACCCAGCTGCTTCATTTGAGTACCACTGAATTGCAAATTCCGCCCGCCGACCCTGACACTACCCTACCTGAACTCGACAACACACAGCCATTGGTCAAGCTGACCAATGCAGCGGTTAAATATGGCGACGTCGTGATCTTCGATGATCTGGACTGGACCATTAAAGCTGGTCAACACTGGCAGCTCACCGGTCCCAATGGCAGCGGAAAAACAGCGTTACTCTCCCTGATAACCGGCGATCATCCGCAGTGTTATGTAAACGACATTCATGTATTCGGTTTTAAGCGCGGCAGTGGCGAGAGCATATGGCAGATCAAACAGTTTATAGGTTACGTATCAACCGCGCTGCAGTGGGAGTACACCGTTGGCACCAGCCTGCGCAACGTAATTATTTCCGGGTTTTATGACAGCATTGGGCTGTACAGCAAATACACTGACATCCAGCGTGATATCGCCAGCCAGTGGCTTGAGTTGTTGGGCATGGCAGACAAAGCCGATCAGCCCTTTACCAGTCAGTCCTACGGTGACCAGCGATTGCTGTTAATAGCCAGAGCCATGGTAAAGCAACCTCCGCTACTCATTCTGGACGAGCCCTGCCTTGGCCTTGATGACATGAACCGCCAGAGAGTGCTGTCACTGATAGAAATGATCTGTGCGCGCAGTGAATCTACCGTACTGTATGTAAACCATCATGCCGAGGACAAAATAGCCGGCATTGACAACCATCTCGCGCTGGGTGCCTAGCCCGCATTATTCA
>CALGNZ010000159.1 GCA_937957915.1 uncultured Granulosicoccaceae bacterium
GTTCCAGATGGTCTGGTACCAGTGCCAGGTGAACGATTCCAGCGGAATGGTTGGAAAGCGTGCCGAGTTAAACGAGAACACCACACTGAACAGGATGGGTGCAAATACAAAGACAAACAGCAACAAGGTGTAGCCACGCAGGCCCCAGGTAAGCACTCGGCCGCTCATACACTCACCCTTAACCATGCATTGTTCTTACATTGACTCAAACACACACACAAATACACACACAAACACGGGCCGGGCGAACCACCGAACAAAACAAACAACAGCACGGTTAAACCATTAAACGCGGTATTGAACGGCAGAAGATTCATCGACTAACTCGCTTGCGGTAGGCAACAGCCAGTGCGGCAAAGGCGATGGATATCAGCGTTATCATCATCACCACCGCAACCACCGCTGCACGCGGCCACTGCTGGCCAGACTTGGTGGTGTCTATAATCAATATCGGCAAGGTTGGTGGTTTGGACCCACCCAGGTAGTACGGGCTGACAAAGTCACCAAATGACAATATAAAACAAAACAGCGCCGCGACTACCAGCCCGGTTTTTGCCAGCGGTACAATTACGGCGTACACCGTGCGCCACGGCGGACAACCCAGGTTGTGCGCAGCCTGCACCAGATTGCGATCAATGTTGGATAACGCAAAGGTTTGCAGCACAACCACTAGCGGCAGCGTCAGTGTCATATACCCCACCAGCGTACCGAACTTGGTGTTAAGCATGGTGTACGGGCCAAGACCGATATGTGCCAGCAAGGCATTCACTACGCCGCTTTCAGCCAGTATCACATACCACGAGAATATACGTACCAGGTAACTGGTGAAAAAGGGGATAATCAGTAGAAATATCGCCCACCGCCGGACCGCAGGGGACACTTTAAACGCCAGTGCAAAAGCGGCTGGAAACGCCAGCAGTGAAGTAACAACCGTAGACAGTGTTGCGAGTGCCAGGGTTAAAAAGTAGCTGTCCCAAAAGTAACCACGGGTAAGCATTTTCTCCCAGTTTTTGAACTCGAATGCCTCCACCATTCGGTAGTTTTTTACCAGAAAGAACGACATGGCCACCATAAAAACTAAGGGCCCGATAAAGAAAAGCGCCTGCCAGAATATAATTGGCAGGCGCCAGGTCATGGCGTAGCCATCAAACCACTTGCGCGCCGGTGTATTGTTTGAGCTCAAGGGTGCGAGGCCATTATGCGTGTATTGTTATTGTGACCGAAGGCCATTCGAGGGCTGTTGCCTGCAAACCGCAAGCGAACAGATCGCTTGCAGATTTGCAACCGGGCAACGGATAATCAGGCGTTTTTATACTCTGACCAGTAGTCGTTCCAGTCTTCCAGTGACTGCTGCTGCGGAATATCACGATAGTGAATTCTGCCATCGTTTATCAGCGCGATGGGCTCGTTGGCCATGCCTTCAATCTGATGCGAGCGCTCTGCTTCTTTCTTGTCTGTCTCAATCAGTTTTGCACGGCCTGCCTTGGTGACACAGAAACCCGGATACGCGGCCATCTGAGCTGATTTGACCTGCCCTTCCGGAGACATCATGTACTGGATGAACTTAACCACTTCTGCAGCTTTTTCAGAGCCCTTGCCAATGCTGTAGCTTTCAGTGAACTGAATGCCGCCTTCTTTTGGAATGACCGATGCGACCGGCGCACCATCTTTTTCCAGCACACCGGTGATCCAGTCGCCGATGCCGCACATAGCCAGCATTTCGCCATTCTTCAGCGAGTTGAACGTGCCGCCATAGTCGAAAAAGCCACCGACCTGTGAACGCAGTGAGGTGGTTGTTTCCTGCACCTGGTTCCACTTTTTATCGTCAAGGTCCCAAAGCGATGCGCCATTACCGTCATAGAGGCTCATCATGCCAAGGTTTGGCAGGTGCCAGTCGAAATGCCCGACCTTGCCTTTAACCTCGGGTTTCCAGAAACACTGGTAGCTTTGTGCTTCTTCTGCGGTTATCGCATTTTTGTTGTACGACACCCCGAGGTGGCCGCCACGCAAAATCATTGAAAACAGTTTATCGTCTTTCCAGTGCCCGGGGAATTTGGTGAAATCGTCGTGCAGCATATCGTCAAACGGATAGTCTGCCGCGTTCATTTCTTCAATGTAGCCAGCCGCGTTGAGCTGCTGTACAAACTCCGCATCGGACAGAATGAGGTCGTAAGTGCCCGGTGGAGACTGAGCGATAAGCGCAAGCATGTTATCGCCGCCTGCGTAGTATTTGGGCTTGAACTTGACGTTATTGGCCGCTTCATACTCGGCAACGACATCGGGCTCACCATGGCCATACCAGGCCAGCATATTGATTTCGGTAACACTGGCCCAGGCACGGCTGATGTAAGGTGCGCCCAGAATGGCCGCTCCACCAGCCTTTAGCAGTTTACGACGATTGGGAGATGCAACGGCGGTATCTTTTTCCGGTTCATGAGTAAGTTCTGGCTGTTGCTTGTTTTCAGGATCTCGCATAGTTAAGGCTCTCAGGTTAGTGTTTGGGCTGCCGGGCAGAAAAATCGACTGCGCTAGCTGCACTATAAATTTTCCAAATTTGGAAATCCAACTTAAACTGGAGAAAAACCCGGGATGGCACTTTGAACAGAGAAGAATTCAGAAAGAGTTTCAACACAAACGGGCTGGTTGTATTGCCTGTGATACATGTGCTCGACAATTTACAGACAGAACGCAACATTAAGCTGGCTATGGAAGCAGGCTGCCCCGGTGTATTCCTGATCAACCACGATTTTTCGGTCGAGCAGTTTTTACCGATTATTCACCATGCGCGGCAGCGCTTCCCGGATTACTGGATCGGCGTTAACTTTCTTGCCGTTACCGGCAAAAAGGCTTTTCCGGTACTGGCCGAACTCGGCGCAGATCAGGTCAGCGTAGACGCCTATTGGGCGGACGACGCCCGTATTGACGAAAAAAGCCCGGTCGACCAGCAAACCGAAGCGCGCGAGATTAACCAGATAAAAGCAAGCTGCGGCTGGAACGGTATGTATTTCGGCGGCACAGCCTTCAAAAAACAGCGCGAGGTTGACCCGGCTGACTACGGCAAAAGTGCCACAATCGCGACCTCGTACATGGACGTGGTTACCACCTCTGGCATTGCCACCGGTCACTCGGCTGACCTGACTAAAATGGAGGTATTCCGCAAAGCATGCGGCGACACACCTATCGCACTCGCGTCAGGAATCACGCCGGAAAACATTGCACAATACCTTCCTTTTATAGATGCGACACTGGTCGCAACAGGCGTTAATATTAAAGATGATTTTTACAATATTGACCCGGCCAGACTTTCCTCCCTGATGAAAACCACTCAGAGCTAACCATGACAAACGACAACAGCGACTTGAGTTCAAAGAATCGCCGCGGACAGGCCAAAGGACCACGAGACAACCGCTGGTACTTCCGCTTAATGGCTCCCAATACCAAAGGTGATAAGTTTGCCTGGCTCGACCCGACATCAATCTATATCAACGGCGCTGCCTTCTCTGACCTGCTGGACGATCTCTGTGCAGATCTCGATGCAGACAAAATTGATGTTGTAGCAGGCCTTGATGCCATGGGTTTTGTACTCGGCGCCGGCATAGCCACTAGACTTGGCAGAGGGTTTCTACCCGTTCGCAAGGCAGGCAAGCTGTGCGTAGAAACCGATGCTGCGTCATTTACCAACTATTCCGGCCGCACCCAGGACATGGAAATTCGCCTGCCGGCGTTCGCGGAAGGAACACGTGTGCTTCTGGTTGATCAATGGGTCGAAACCGGGGGCACCATGCATGGTGCGGTGCAACTGGTAGAACAACAGAAAGGCGTGGTTGCAGGAATGGTCGCCATTGTGATGGAAGAAAACGAACAAACGGCAGCCTACAGAGAAAAATACCCCTGTGTAACCGCAATACAGCCCGGTACCGACTTACAACGTCAGTGCAACGCACAGTATCTGGAAAGCTTTAAAGAATACGATCCGGAACTGGCATTTCCAGTTTGAGCCGGTAAACCTCAGCCAGCCCGTGGTAACTGAAGGTGGTATCTGACCGTGGTATCTGCCAGGCAAACGCTGACGCACTGGTTGCTTGATTGGCAACAGCCCGTGTCGCCAGGCAATCAGAGACAGATCAGCCTGTAGATTGATGCGCTGTGCCTGTTCACTAATACTTGCTCTCTAATAGATGACAGCCACGAAAAGCATCGGCAGAAGGATTAGCCTGCCTATACGCCAACGCCACATCATGGCATCATTGCGCGGCGCTGAAAAAAGAGCGGTAACCGACACATCTAACCAAGCCACTACAGTGTGGAATACACTCCCACACACCCTGGAAACCCGAAGCTTGAGCAAGCCCAAACTTCACCGCACACCCTGGAAACCCAAAGCGTAAGCGAGACCGAATTAGACTACCCGTCATGGAAACCCGAAGCTTAAGCAAGCCCAAACGTCACCACACACTCTGGAAACCCGAAGCGTGAGCGAGAACCATTTTCCCAATCACACTATGCCGGTGACAGGCAACAACCAATAGCGCAAATATGTACGGTACGACTAAACTAAC
>CALGNZ010000160.1 GCA_937957915.1 uncultured Granulosicoccaceae bacterium
GTACGACAGTAGGTAGACAAGGACAAGCAGGACTGCCCACGGCAGCATAAGCAACTGTTGGAGGCGTGAAATTTTTCGCACTGCAGTCTCCGTCCTTTAGTGGTAGTCGCTCATGAGTTCATCATGAGCGCCTGTTGTTGCTGTGAGAATCAGGTGGCGGCCTCTGTCGGCTCCACAACCAGTGATGCGCCTTCAATTCGTAATACTTTCATTCGAGCACCGGCATCCGTGTCCGGACCAATGACGCGCCAGCGAGTACTGTCCATCGTCGCACTACCCACGCCATTGATGATCGGGTCTGTGAGAACAAAGTCGCGCCCGACCAGGGAATCTCCGCGCCTGTTTAAGATCGGGGCATCCAGTGTTTCTCTGTCATGTTGGTAGAACATGCGACCGGCCAGTGTAGTGGCTACTGCGAGGACCGCGAATAATGCTATTTGCAGTTGCCAGTTAAGTATCGGCACCAGCAGTGTTAATACGCCGGTGGCCATTGCAGCAATACCGGCCCACAATAAAAAAGTTGTCGGGGCAAACAGTTCCACAGCACACAATAAGATGCCGAGTATCAGCCAGTGCCACGGTGTCAAATCGGTGGTTAATAGCTCCATATCAATCCCTGTTACTTATTTCTTTTCGTTCTGACTTATCGCTTTGCTACCGGAATCATTGCTAAATGCGTCTTTGGCGAGCTCTGCGATACCACCCAGAGATCCGATTACACTGCTTGCTTCTAATGGCATATAAATCGTTTTCTGGTTCGGTGAAAGGGCCATTTCCTTTAGCGCTTCTACATATTTTTGCGCAATAAAATAGTTCAGCGCCTGTTGGTTGCCATTGGCGACGGCGCTTGAAACCAGTTCAGTGGCCTTTGCTTCGGCTTCGGCCTCGCGCTCCCTGGCATCGGCGTCGCGGAATGCGGCTTCCCTGCGTCCTTCGGCCTGCAGGATAGCTGCTTGTTTTTTTCCTTCGGCGATTAATATTTCAGCCTCGCGCTCACCGGAGGCATTCAGGATAGCAGCGCGTTTCTCGCGTTCGGCTTTCATCTGTTTGGCCATCGCATCGACCAGGTCACGTGGCGGCGCAATGTCTTTTATCTCGATACGGGTGATCTTAACACCCCACGGGGACGTTGCATCGTCGACTACCATTAACAGCCGTGTGTTGATTTGATCGCGATGAGACAGCAGTTCATCCAGTGCCATTGACCCCATAACGGTACGGATATTGGTCATCACCAGATTAATAATGGCCGATGCCAGTCTGTCTACTTCGTAGGCGGCTTTGGCGGCGTCGAGCAATTGATAGAAGATCACGCCGTCGACCTGTACTACTGCGTTATCCTTGGTGATGACGTCCTGCGAAGGTACATCCTGAACCTGTTCCATCATGTTCATTTTGTGGCCGATCTGATCGAAGAAGGGCACGATCAAATGTAACCCCGGTCGCAGGGTTTTTGTGTATCTGCCAAATCGCTCGACGGTATACTCCATACCCTGGCGGACAATAGTGACTGCTGACGCAATAATGACTATGGCGAACAGGCTTAACGCGATCACGAAAACCGAGATCAGACTCAAGTGGCTACACTCCGGTTATTGATTCCTGAGAAGACTACATCATTCGCTATTGTGAGGCATTTTTCGCTACACCGGTGTTATTCGTGTTGTTGGATTATTGCAGGGTTGTTAAAGAGCAGAACCCCCGGGTGACTGTTATTACAACATGTCAGCTGGTTTATGAATCTTTCCGGGAATGAGAGGGCATGGCAAGGACGTAATATATCAAGCCAGATATCGCGCTCGACTGAGGTGAATAGTGCGTTTTATTCAAGCCCGTCGATCGAAACAGTCGGGCAAAATATCGCGTCCACAGTAGATCATTCGCTCTCGGACAGGTTTCCCGAGCTTAAATAAAAGGCAAAAAATGAATTTGGTAGAGCAGGGCATTACTGCAATTACTTTCGATCTGGATGATACGTTGTGGCCTTGTGAGGCAGTCATTACGCATGCCGAACAGGCCTACATCGACTGGTTTGAGCAGCATTACCCGGTGGTAACCCAACACAATGATATGGCCGGCCTGCGCGAAAAGCGCCGCGCACTGTTGCAGGAGTTCCCGCAACTGGCAAACGATGTAACAGAGTGGCGGCTGCTGGGCACGCGTCGGTTGCTGGAGGAGCACGGTCTCGACGTTGCAGCGGCCGAGCAGGCTATGGATGTGTTTCTGCACGCCAGGCAAGCCGTCGAGTTTTATGACGATGTAATGGATGGCCTGCAGGATTTGTCATTACATTTTCGACTCGGGGCACTGACTAACGGCAATGCAGATCTGCAGCGCATTGGTGCCAGCCACCTGTTCGACTCGGTGCAGTACGCAACGCTGCAGCTACCCGCCAAGCCTGCGCCAGATATGTTTCTGAAAGCGTTTGAGGAGTTGGGTGTGCAGCCGCAGTCAGTGCTGCATGTTGGTGACAACCCGGTTACCGATATTGAAGGGGCGCGCAGGCTTGGTTGTAAAACAGCCTGGATCGACAGGGGCACGCTGGATTATCCGCACGATGCCGAGCCGGCAGACATCAACATCACAAGCCTGCATGATCTGGTTATGCTGATGCCCGGCAAGGCCTGAGCCCTGGCTGGTCACAACACAACCTTTTCTGGAATCACTTGGTACTCACTGCTTGTGCAATACCGGGCTGCAACAACCACTAATGGCAACAGGCAGCTCGTAGGTCGTGGTTTATCCCTGTAACAGAACCATCATTTCGCCAAGCGTGGATTCCAGTAGTTTGATATTGGCGACAGATGACAGGCGGTGGTCTGCGTCTTTAATCAGAGTCAGTTGTGCATCGTCACAGATCAAGGCATCCAGCAACGCGATCGACGTGGCGTAGGGCACGTCGATATCCCTGGTGCCATGCAGCATTCTGACTGGAATATCGAGCGCATGTGTTTGGTCGAGCAGGCAATGTTGTGCACTGTTTTCGATCAGCTGTAATGTGATCGGGTAGGGGCTGCCATCATCGTATTCAGATGGCAGTTTAACCGGCTGGCCGCTGTTGAGCGTGTCGAGTTGTGTCTGGTCGAGCTTGTCGTTGAGCAACCGTTTGGTAAAGTCCGGCGCTGCGGCAATCGTGATCAGGCCTTTCACGACAGTGGTGCGTTTGAGCGCAATCAGCGTTGCTATCCATGCCCCCATACTCGAACCCACAAGCACAACTCCTTGCGGATTGTCGACAGCATCGACTACCGTCAGTGCATCATGCAGCCAGCTATCAATATTGCCAGCGGTGAAGTCACCGTCAGATTGTCCGTGCCCGGAGTAGTCGAAGCGCACATACGGCCAGTGATTTGTGCCACACAATTGCTGAAGCGCGAGTGCTTTGGTGCCTTGCATATTCGACTTAAAGCCGCCGCAAAAGACGATGGTCGGTTGCTTTGCTGCAGCTGCGGTTGCATCTGACGATGGCTTTGCTTCGACAACATAGCAGGCTATCCTGTGCCCGCGACTTTGCAGCCACGTAAGCGGTGTGTTCACTGTATCACTCGGTCAAGTATGGGCTGCAACTCGGTCCAGGTGTTATCAAGCAACAGCGGCTGTGCTTTGGCTGAAGGATGGATGCCGTCGTCCTGAAATAGCTCCAGTGAGGTTTCCATGCCACTTAAAAAAGAGGGGACCAGCGATGCGCTTCCTTCTTCCGCAACCTGCGCGAAGGTTTTGGCAAACAGTTTGGTGTATCCGGCACCGTAGTTACTGGGGATTTGCACACCCAGAATCAGCACCTCGGCGCCTGCCGCCTGTGACTGTTCAACCATCTGCGCCAAATTCGATTTCAGTTCCTTTAGCGACAGGCCGCGCAAGCCGTCGTTACCGCCAAGTTCGACAACAACAATTGCCGGTTTG
The DNA here is from genome assembly GCA_937957915.1 of uncultured Granulosicoccaceae bacterium. GTDB lineage: Bacteria > Pseudomonadota > Gammaproteobacteria > Granulosicoccales > Granulosicoccaceae. The sequence goes on from CALGNZ010000160.1 coordinate 3,904, forward strand.
TAGTCGTCGAGCAAGGTTGGCAGGCGGCTCAGGCCATTGGCACTGGTGTCACCGGATACACTCGAATTGACTACATCCAGCGGATAGCCTTCGGACCGCAGGCGCTCGTCCAGCAAAGCCACCCAGCCCTCGTCGACATCGATGCCATAAGCGGCGCTAAGACTGTCGCCAATTACCAGCAGCTTGCCGCGTTCTGCAGTCTCCGCCGCCAGTGCCGACGCCAGGTTAAGTGCCAGCAAAAGTGCCAGCAGGAGCATGGTCGTTTTGGGCAAGTTTACGCTTGGTTTTCTCATTCTTAACTTCATGTTGTCTATTTGCGCGAATTCAATCCTCAATCAGGGTACCCGCTACATGAATGTGATAGAAGCCCGGCAACTGGCAAAGCACGTAACCACGTCGGAAGGTGACCTTGCCATTCTGCAGAGCGTTGATTTTACGTTGAATGCGGGTGAAGTGGTGGCGATTGTCGGGCCGTCCGGCTCTGGCAAGTCGACACTGCTGGCACTGCTGGCGGGGCTCGACTCAGCCAGCAGCGGGCAGATGGACTTACTCGGAGCGGCGCTGCATACCCTTGACGAGGATGGCCGGGCCGCAGTGCGTGCGGGCCAGGTTGGTTTTGTGTTTCAGTCGTTTCAGTTGTTGCCGGGTCTGACGGCGGTAGAGAACGTAATGCTGCCGCTCGAACTGGCCGGCGCCGCCGATGCCCGTGAAAGGGCCGCTGAGCAACTGCAGAAGGTCGGGCTGGGTGAGCGGCAGCACCATCTGCCGTCACAGTTGTCCGGTGGCGAGCAACAACGCGTGGCGGTGGCGAGGGCGTTTGTGGTTGAACCCAAAGTGCTATTCGCCGATGAACCAACCGGCAACCTCGACAGAGCCTCTGGCGACATGATTGTAGAACTGATGTTTTCGATGCGCGCCGAGCGTGGTTGTGCACTGGTACTGGTAACACATGATCAGCGTTTGGCCGAGCGCTGTGACCGCGTACTGACCATGGACGGCGGTGTGCTGCAATGAGTACTGCAGAGTCTGAAGGGGCGGCGCAGCCAGTCAAAGCTGCTGGCAGCGCGTCGGTGGCAGAGGTCAAGGCTGCCGGGTCAGCCAGTGCAACATCGCTCCGCACAGAATTTACCCTGGCGCTGCGGCAGCTGCGACGGGAGTTTCGACTGTCCGAATACCTGGTTCTGATTTTTGCCCTGATCCTGTCCGTGGCGGCGGTAACTTCGGTCGGCTTTTTTGCCAACCGGGTAGAGCGCGCCATGGCCTCGCAGGCGGCCACCCTGCTGGCTGCCGATGCTGTGGTCAGCTCGCCTTCTGCCATTGGCACTGAAGTGCGTGACAAGGCAGACGAATTGAGTTTGTCGACCAGTGAAGTGATCGAGTTCCCGAGTGTGATATTGAACGAGGCAGGTGACACCTCACTTGTCGCTGTAAAAGCCACTGGTGAGGGCTATCCACTCCGAGGGGAGGTTCGCCTTAGCGAAAAATTGTATGGCACCGACCGCGCTGCGGCAGCCGTACCTGCAGCCGGTGAGGTATGGGTCGATCCACGTATCGCCGGTACCTTGCAGATTGATGTCGGCAGTGTGTTGTATCTGGGTGATCTGGAAGTAACCGTAGCCGGATTCATCGCCTTTGAGCCTGATCGCAGCGGCGGTGTGTTTCAGATGGCACCGCGGGTGATGATGTCGATGCAGGATCTACCCGAGAGCGGTTTGCTGGGCGATGGCAGCCGTGCGCGCTATCGTTTACTGATGACCAGTGAAGGTGACGGCATCGATCAGTTTAGCGACTGGATTGAAGCCAAAGACGATGCCAACCTCAGATACAGCACCGTTGAAGATGGCAGCCCTGCGGTACGGTCTGCATTGGTTAACGCTCGTCGTTTTCTCGGCCTTGCCGCTGCAGTTGCAGTGTTGTTATCCGGTGCAGCGGTAGCTCTGGCAGCACGACAAATCGCCGAGCGCGATATGGATACCGGCGCATTGATGCGTGCCTTTGGTGCGAACTCGCGCAGTGTTATCCGAATAGTGTTAATCAGACTGGCGTTGCTTGCACTGATGGCGGCAGTGCTTGGGAGTATTATCGGGTTTATTGCACAGACTGCGTTGGCAGGTTTGCTGACGCAGTTTTTTCAAACCGAACTACCTCAGCCAACACTGGCACCGTTGATCGGTGGCATCAGTTGCGCGGCCCTGGCACTGGCGGGTTTTTGTTTACCGGTAATATCCAGAGCGGCGACCGCACCGGTGATTCGTGTATTGCGACGAGACCTGCCATTGGCACAACCATCAATCTGGATAGTGGTTGCCAGTGCGCTGGTGGCGATGCTGGTGTTGTTGACCTGGTTGACTCACGACATTCGTCTCGGTGCGCTGCTGATCATTGGTGTTGTTGCCGTTGTAAGTATGTTGTGGCTCATCGCGCGCGGACTGGTGGCACTGGCCTCTCGAGTAAAGTCACCGTCCTTACGACGCGCGCTTGAGGGGCTGCGGCGGCGGCCCGGCAGTATCAGTCTGCAAATTTCGGCGTTTAGTGTCGGGCTGCTTGCACTGCTGTTGTTGGCCATCATTCGCACCGATGTGCTGAACACGTGGCAACGGCAGATACCAAAAGATGCCCCCAACTTTTTTATGATAAATATTCAGCCGCAGGACGTGCCGGCGATGACTGATTTTCTGACCGCACGCGACATCAGTAGCGATGCATTGTATCCGATGATTCGCGGGCGACTGGAATCAATAAACGATAGCAAGGTTGGTGAAGCGGGTTATAAGAACGAACGCATGCGTCGTATGACGGAGCGCGATTTCAATTTGTCGTATCAGGCAGCGGCAAGAGCCGATAACGAAATTGTGGCTGGTGAGTGGTGGCCTGCAGATACTACCGAGTCGTTTTTTTCGGTAGAGGAGGAGTTCGCAGAGGAAACCGGTATCAAGCTTGGCGACACCCTGCAGTTCAAAATTGCCGACCGAACCGTTTCCGGTGAGGTAAAGAACTTGCGCGCAGTAGAGTGGGAGTCCTTCGCAGTGAACTTTTTTGTGGTTGGATCACCCGCCGCGTTAGAGGGCTTGCCCGCCAGCTTTGTTACCAGTTTGCGTGTAGATGGCGATCACAGTGATTTTGTGCGTGATGCAGTCAAAGACTTTCCCAGTGTTACCGTGATTGAAATTGGCAAGATGATAGAACGGGTCACCGGTATTCTCGATCGGGCTGCACTGGCGGTTCAATATGTTTTTATATTTACCCTGCTGGCCGGTGTGCTGGTGCTGGTAGCTGCTGTACTGGCAACGCGGCGCGAGCGCTTCCATGAAGCAGCGATCCTGAGAACGCTGGGTGCATCTCGCCGCTATCTGTCTGCGAGTATGTCGCGTGAGTTCATTCTGATCGGGTTGCTGGCGGGTTTAATGGGGTCGACCATTGCCGCGGCGGTGGCGTGGGCTATGATCGAGTTAGTCATGGATCTCGATTATCGATTCAATCCGGTTATTTGGCTGGCGGGTACCTTGCTCGGTGTTATCGCCATCTGGATAGCGGGTGTCATTGCCAGTAGACCGGTGTTAAGGCAATCTCCTCTGGCTGTAATTCGCAGCCAGGTATAATGGCTGGCTAACGACGACCGATCAAAAGCGAAAATGCGCCACTCATACGAACATGACGAGTCACGTCTGCAAGACCTCGATAGCGCAATCGCGTATTTGAGTGAAGGCTTTAGAGACAAACACCAGCAACGCATAGCCGACTCAGCTCATCGTGTGTGGCCCCTGCGAGACTACAATGCGAGTTTGCCCAACCCGTTTACGGTAGCAGCGCAACTCAAAGAGTTAGGCGCAGATGCCCAGTGTGTGGTAGCAGCGCTGCTCGGCTGTCACGCGGCAATTGACAGGGTGCCGCTGACCGAGCTGGGTCAGGTGCCGCCTGCGGATGCAACCGCAGCTACGGATACCGCTCACTCGGGTGAGAGCTACAGCGGCTCGCAGCGACGGCTTATAGAAAGTGTCCGCTGGCTCAACAGTTTTGCTCGCGATGGCGCTCCGTTTTTAATGCAGGGTCAGGAGGGAAAAGATCAGGCAGAGCGCGTACGCCGTTTGGTGCTAGTGATGATCGAGGATGTGCGGGCGCTGTTGATTAAGCTCGCATTCCGCGTGCAACGACTGCAACTACTGTTGAAATCAGATACGGAAATTTCAACACTGATAGCCCGCGAAACGCTTGATGTCTATGCGCCACTGGCCAATCGGCTCGGTGTCGCGCAACTGAAATGGCAGCTCGAGGACTTATCTTTTCGGCTGCTTGATCCGGACACCTACAAACGCATAGCCAAATCACTCGAAGAGCGACGCGAAGACAGGGAAAAGTACATTGGCGAGTTTGTCGATACGCTGTCTGGTCGATTGGGTGCTGCAGGCTTAAAAAATTATGATGTTGTTGGTCGGCCTAAACATCTGTATTCGATATGGAAAAAAATGCAGCGCAAGCGAGTTGAAGTATCTGCTCTATACGACGTGAGAGCAGTGCGCATACTGGTCGATGATGTACAGCAGTGCTATACGGCACTCGGTATCGTGCACGGGGGCTGGCAGCACCTGCCAAAAGAGTTTGATGACTATGTCGCCAACCCCAAGGAAAACGGATACCAATCATTGCACACGGCGGTGATTGGGCCTGCGGGTAAGGCGCTTGAAATTCAGATTCGCAGCCGAACCATGGACTCTGATGCAGAGTTGGGCGTGGCCGCACACTGGCGCTACAAAGAGGGAAGCGCCAGTGACTCCAGACTGCAAAAGAGTATCAACTCGTTAAGAACACTGCTTGAAACCACCAGTGATAACGATGAGGGTTTGCTTGAAGCATTTAATACAGAAGTATTTTCTGATCGCGTCTATGTGTTTACCCCGTCAGGTGAGGTAATCGATTTGCCAACGCTGGCAACGCCACTCGATTTCGCCTATCACGTGCATACCGAAATAGGTCATCGGTGCCGTGGCGCCAAAGTTAACGGTCGCATCGTGCAACTCGGGCAGAAGCTGCAAAATGGTGATCAGGTAGAAATACTCACCGGCAATGTCAGTAACCCAAGTCGTGACTGGATGAACAAGAGCCTTGGTTTTTTACAAACCAGCCGGGCTCGAGGCAAGGTTCGCGCGTGGTTTAATGTGCGCGATCAGGAGTCCCATCACGACGATGGTAAACAGATTTTTGAACGTGAATTACGACGCCTGAACGCGCGGGAACTGCCAGTGGCAGAACTGGCGGAAAAGCTGGGGTACGATTCAGCTGAGTCCGTGTTTATAGCTGTCGGTCGGGGAGAGGTTAGCCAGAGTAAACTGGTAGCGTCGATCAATGCCCTGCAGGCACCGGAGTTTCGCATTGGGTCGCGATCCATGCGCAAAACCGTCAAGCGTCAGAACCCGGAAGATATACAGGTGCGCGGTGTTGGCAGCCTGCTGACGCAAATGGCTGCCTGCTGCACGCCGGTGCCGTACGATCCTATCGTGGGCTTTATTACCCGTGGCAAGGGCGTGTCAGTGCACAAGAAAGACTGCTCAAACATTTTGAATTTACGCTCACACGAGCAAGAGCGATTAATCGAAGTTGACTGGGGCCAGGAGCCGACTGGCGACTATGAGGTTAATATAGAACTTGTCGCCTACGACAGGCAGGGCCTGTTGCGCGACATAACAGCGGTTACTTCTAATGAAGGGGTGAACGTGACAGCGATGAACTCTAAAACTGCCGAAGTCGATTTTACCGCTCACATGCACTTTACGCTGAGGGTTAATAGCATTGAGCAACTGGTGGGGGCGATGGACAAGCTGCGCCAGTTGCGCAATGTCATCTCGGTGCAACGGGTCAATGCTCAGTAACGTGGCTCAGTAGCGTGGCTCCAGTAACGAGTCCCAATAACGTGGCTCAGCAGTATAACCGGATGCAACCAACCGTCGTTAGAATGGCCCTGCCGTTGCTCGTTTTCTTTTCGCAGACTTTGCCGCGCACGCCTCCAGGAGGCTAAATTGAGGCGAGTAGACACACTGCTAAATTTTTTGACGGTCCTGTGAGCTAGTGGGCTGTTTGGAAAATTCGCCAACACTTTTCTTCGCCACAGCCGCCATAGCTGCGTTAGAAAAATTCGACGTAGGCCCTGCTATGCCTGCATTTTTCCGCCTTGCTCTGACGACTGTGACTGTGAAAAGTTTGTTACCGAACTTCCCGCACAGCCCACTA
>CALGNZ010000161.1 GCA_937957915.1 uncultured Granulosicoccaceae bacterium
CGTCAATGGCGACGGCACCGTTGATTACACGCATGATGGCTCGGAGACAACGGCAGATAGTTTTAGTTACACGATAAACGATCTGGACGGTGCGACATCGAATCTGGTGACAGTCGGTCTAACAATAACTCCGCAAAATGATGCGCCGGTAGCCGTGGTCGAGAGTTACACGGTGAACGAAGGTTCGATCACCACGCTGGATCTGTCAGCAAACGATACCGATGCAGAGAACCGGCTTGATGTAAATAGTATTGTAATCAGCGGAGGTCCCGCGCGTGGGTCCGTTGTCGTCAATGGCGATGGCACCGTTGACTATACACATGATGGGTCGGAGACAACGGCGGATAGTTTCAGTTACACGATAAACGACCTGGACGGTGCGACATCGAATTTGGTAGTAGTCAATCTGACTGTGACGCCTCATAACGATTCACCAGTAGCTGCGGTAGAGAATTTTACAGTAGATGAAGGTTCGATCACCACACTGGATCTGTCCGCAAACGATACCGATGCAGAAAACCGGCTGGATGTAAATAGTATCGTGATCAGTGGAGGCCCGTCGCATGGATCTATTGTTGTCAATGGCGATGGCACGGTTGACTATACACATGATGGCTCGGAGACAACGGCAGATAGTTTCAGTTACACGATAAACGATCTGGATAGTGCGACATCGAATCTGGTGACAGTCGGTCTTACCATAACTCCGCAAAACGATGCGCCGGTAGCGGTGGTCGAGAGTTATACAGTAGATGAAGGGTCGATCACCACACTGGATCTGTCCGCAAACGATAGCGATGCAGAAAACCGACTGGATGTAGATAGTATCGTGATCAGTGGAGGCCCGTCGCATGGATCTATTGTTGTCAATGGGGATGGCACGGTTGACTACACGCATGATGGCTCGGAGACAACGGCAGATAGTTTTAGTTACACGATAAACGATCTGGACGGTGCGACATCGAATCTGGTGACAGTCGGTCTTACCATAACTCCGCAAAACGATGCGCCGGTAGCGGTGGTCGAGAGTTATACGGTAGATGAAGGGTCGATCACAACGCTGGATCTGTCCGCAAACGATACCGATGCAGAAAACCGGCTGGATGTAAATAGTATCGTGATCAGTGGAGGCCCGTCGCATGGATCTATTGTTGTCAATGGCGATGGCACGATTGACTATACGCACGATGGGTCGGAGACAACCGCGGATAGTTTTAGTTACACGATAAATGATCTGGACGGTGCGACGTCGAATCTGGTGGCAGTCGGTCTGACAATAACCCCTCAAAACGATGCGCCGGTAGCCGTGGTCGAAAGTTATACCGTTGATGAAGGGTCAGTCGCCACGCTGGATCTGTCAGTAAACGATACCGATGCAGAGAACCGGCTGGATGTAAATAGTATCGTAGTCAGTGGAGGTCCGTCGCATGGATCTATTGTTGTCAATGGCGATGGCACGGTTGACTACACGCACGATGGCTCGGAGACAACGGCAGATAGTTTTAGTTACACGATAAACGATCTGGACGGTGCGACATCGAATCTGGTGACAGTCGGTATAACAATAACTCCGCAAAACGATACGCCGGTAGCCGTGGTCGAGAGTTATACAGTAGATGAAGGGGCGATCACCACGCTGGATCTGTCCGCAAACGATACCGATGCAGAAAACCGGCTGGATGTAGATAGTATCGTGATCAGTGGAGGTCCGATGCATGGAGCTATCTCCATCAATGGTGATGGTACGGTGGACTACACGCATGATGGGTCAGAGACCACTGCGGATAGCTTCAATTACACGATAAAGGACCTGGATAGTGCGACATCGAATCTGGTGACAGTCGGACTGACAATAACTCCTCAAAACGATGCACCGGTAGCGTTTACAGACAGCTTTACTGTGGCAGAAGGCTCAATAACTAATTTCGCGTTAATGGCTAATGATGCAGATGCTGAAAATCAGCTGGATCTGACCAGCATCGAGATCACGAATGATCCGCCAAATGGGTCGTTAGTGGTCAATGGAGATGGCTCAGTCGACTATGCACACGATGGTTCGGAGACAACAGCAGACAGCTTTAGCTACACAGTCAGGGATCTGGACGGTGCTATATCAAACATAGTGACTGTTGGTATCGTTGTGACTCCGCAAAACGATGCTCCGGTGGCCGTTATCGATAGCTTCGTTGTGACCGAGGGCTCCACCACGATGTTGAGTCTTGCGGCAAATGACCTGGATGCAGAAAATCGGCTTGATCTGACAAGTCTGGTGATTATCAACGGGCCGGTAAACGGATCTATCGTGGTCAATAGTGATGGCACCGTTGAGTATGAGCATGATCACAGCGAGACTACGACTGATAGTTTCATTTACTCGATCCGCGATTTGGATGGAACAACATCAAACTCAGTGGTCGTCAATTTATCTGTCGTTCCTCAGAATGATGCGCCGGTAGCTTCACCGGAAGCCTACGTTGTAGATGAAGGGTCGACTTCGACATTAGTACTGATCGGCAACGATAGTGATGCAGAGAATCAACTTGATCCTGCGAGTATTGAGGTCACTGAGTTGCCGTCTAACGGATTAGTTGCCATCAATGCCGACGGCAGCGTTGATTACGCACACGATGGTACAGAGACAACCATAGATCAATTTCGTTACACGATCAGGGATCAGGACGGTGCAACTTCTAATGAAGTGCTGGTGTCCTTGTCGATAACCCCACAGAACGATTTACCCGTTGCCGTATTTGAGAGTTTCACGGTGGATGAGGGTTCCACCACAACGCTCGATCTTGCCTCGAATGACACAGATGCGGAGAGTCAACTCGATGTTGACAGTATCGTTATCAGCGGCGGCCCTGCCAATGGATCGATTGCGATTAACGGAGACGGCACTGTTGGTTATACGCATAACGGTACGGAGACGACGGCAGACAGCTTTAACTACTCAATAAAGGATCTGGATGGTGCGACATCAAATACAGTGACAGTTAGCCTGGCCGTCACTCCACGCAACGATATCCCGGTGGCAGTAGTTGAAAGCTTTGCGGTCAATGAAGGAGGAACTTCAACATTCGACCTTGCTGCCAATGATATCGATGCAGAAAATCGACTGGATTTGTCTGGCCTGGTAATAACCAGCAACCCTCCGAATGGCGCTGTGCTCGTCAATGGAGATGGCACTGTGGATTATACCCACGACGGCTCTGAGACGATAGCAGACAGCTTTGGTTACTCAATCCAGGATCTGGATGGCGCTGTGTCGAATGTTGTCACAATCAGCGTAGCGATAAATCCTCAAAACGATTTGCCGCATGCCACTGAAGACAGTTTTATGGTGAATGAAGGGGCCAGCGCCATTCTTGATGTGGCAGCAAACGACTCTGACATCGAGGGGCGACTTGATACGTCTGGTATTCTATTCCACAGCGCCGCTTTGCACGGAACGATACGAGCCAACGGAGATGGTACTGTTCTCTATACACACGATAGTACGGAAACAACCTCTGACACCTTTACCTATACAATTAGTGATCTGGATGGTGGCGTTTCATCTGTGGTGCCCGTTAGTATTGCTGTTACACCACAAAACGATGCGCCAGTAGCGGTGGCTGATGATTACCAGATGGTCGAAGGTGCAACGGTGGTACTCGATCTGGCGGCCAATGATACCGATGCAGAACGCAGACTGGACCTTTCCAGTATCCGCGTTACAAGCGATCCGGTGAGTGGCATCGTCGATATAAACGACGATGGTACGGTCCGTTATTCACACAATGGTACAGAAGTCACGAGTGATGCCTTTAGTTACACCATTAACGATCAGGAGGGACTGACGTCAGCCCCGGTTACCGTTGATCTGAACATACAGCGAGTCAACGACGCACCGAAAGCAGTAGCCGACAGCTACACAGTCAAGGAAGGATCTTCCTCCGTTTTTAGTGTACTCGACAATGACAGCGATACGGATGATGCCATCGGTACTGCCAGTTTGTTGATAACCAGTCAGCCGATGCATGGTGAGGCAATTGTTAGAACAGACGGCTCAATTGCCTACCAACACGATGGCTCAGAGGCCCGGTTCGATCAATTCAACTATGTGCTGATTGATAGTAGTGGTGCAACTTCGGACTCAGCGGCGGTAGAGATCACAGTTCAGCCAGTTAATGATCCTCCACTCCTTGTTATACCTCTGACCCCTTCTTTAATTGCGAATTCCTACTTCGACACTTTCACCCTGGATGAGAATACTTTTGTTGACCCGGACAAAGACGATCTGATCTATTCGGCGACACAGGCCAATGGAGAGGAACTGCCGGGGTGGTTGCTGTTTGATCCCGATACACTGATCTTTCGCATAGATCCAAACCAGGCATTCGGTACTGAGGTGTCGGTTGTTGTTGTGGCACAAGATGGCGCTGAGAAAGTTGTCTCTCCGGCGTTTACGATAACAGTTGCTCCGCAAGTCGCTGCCGCTGAGTCATTTTTAGCTAGCGAGGTTGCATTCCCTGAGCAACTTGCGAGGACTGAAGTGCAAATTGAGCCTTTAACTCGGGTGGTCGCTGAGAATACTGACGAAGAATTTACAACAAAACCTGAATTCTCATTCGATAACAAGGCTCGTGGCAGCAAACTCACCGAGGCCACTATCAAGGTTGACTCGATGGAGGAGCCGCGAACTGAAATCGTTTTTTCAAAAGAAAAGGAAAGCCGTAAAACTGCAAAGCGTGTTGTTGAACTGGAGCCGGTGGTGGAGAACAATCCACTGCGTGATTTGTATAGATTCGATGAGGAGCATTACCGAGGTTTGTTCCGTGGTCTTATTGATGCCATGGATGGTGTCAGGCAGGGATTTGATGATGACAGGGCCTTCAAAACCGGTTTGCTGGCGTCGTCTGCGGCCGTCACCAGTAGTTTGGCGGTGGGGTATGCATTGTGGCTCATCAGAGGGGGGGCTTTATTGTTTAGCTTTATGGCGTCGATGCCAGTCTGGCGGTTTATGGATCCTTTCCCGATACTGGGCCAAAGTGAAAACGCGGATGACGACGATGCCGAGTCGCTGGAGTCTATTGTGCGAGAGAAGCGTGTCAGCCGACCACAACCTGATGATAGTCTTGCAGACACACCGACGCCTGATGATTTAAAAACGAGTGGTCAGAATGATTTGCGTAATACCCGGCGAGCCTGAGGCGTTAAAACTAACGCCCCTTTGTGTTTCTCTACGCCTCAGATACAAGCCGTGCGAATTGATTGCGTAAGTTTTGCCAGCGCCCAAATCTTAAAGGTCCGAACTTGTTAAACTGCAGGATCCATGCGCTTCGGGTGTCGATTCCGTTGTTTGGGTGGCTGCGGTGCAGAGTCAGGGGAGTATGCAGGCAAACATCACCTGCGTTCATTTCCGGGCTGATTGTGTTCAGATCAGACAGTCGCTGTGCTGGTACATGATACATATATGAGTCTGGAGTAACTCGTGTGTGTGGCAATAGCCGAGTCTGCGCCGTTGCCTGCAGAGCGTATTCCATACCGCCGTTGACGGGTGTCACCGCTTGTAGTGGTATCCAGAAAGAGATGCACTGCTTGTCTCGATCGAAGTTTGAATAGAACTGATCCTGATGCCAGTTTACCGGTGCGCTTCCCGGCGACTTGGAGATTGCGTGGTCGAAACCGTATCGACACTTTTTGCCGAACAGTGTGCTCGCGAGTTCATAGCACTGTTGGTAAACCGCTGACTTCTCGAATGTGGGGCAATGCTTTACAAGGTTTGCAATTTCCCGAATATTGTTTGGCGCCGTACTGTCAGTTTTGGGGTTAATGTTCATTGGCAACTGCCAGAAATTGTCAAACAGTTGATTAAGCTCTGACCTGATAGCCCGTATTTCTTCCTGTGCGAAGAAATTCCGCAAGTGCACAACGCCACGTTTTGAAAGTGTTTGTCGAATGGTGTCCGGAGCAGTGACGGCGGTTAAGCTGCAGTCGATGATCGGATGCTGCGCTGGCGAAGCAACATCTGCAAAAACTGACTTAGTAGTACTCAACATTAGTCATTGTCATGTTATTGTGTCATGACATTATGGTGTGGCGGTCGATGAGTGTCAATACAGCCGGAGACTTTCGCTCAAATTTTACAATAGCCGTCTCTGGGAATAGCGAACACGATTCTCGCGCCATTGTGTGATAAATTTCAGCGCTGTGGCTGGCGAATCTGATTTCTCACCTTGAACCTACGACGTTAAGGATAATGCTGGATATAAGCGAGTGGTTAGGTAAACACAACCTGGGCAGCTATAGTCAGTCGTTTATTGACAATGGTATTACCGTTGATCTTCTCAATGAGTTGAATCAGGATGATCTCAGGGAAATCGGTCTTAACCTGGGCGATAGAAAGCGATTTCTGATCGCGGTGCGAGCAGATTTTTTTCAGCCTGGCGCCGAACAGGCACCCGCAGCGCAGGAAGGCGCGGTAAACACAGAAAGCACGGAAAGCACAAATACCACCAGTCCGTCCGAAGCGAGTCTGCAAAGGCCCGGCCAGCCAGCACATTCTCATTCAGTAGCTGGCACTGCTGCTCCCAGCGTCTCCGGTGGCGCAGTCACAAAATCTCCCGGGTCAGGAGCCTCGGCCAGCAGCACTGATTCCACTGGCACTGATTCACCCGGGGCGGAGCGCCGTCAGCTCACAGTGATGTTTGTTGACCTGGTCGGCTCCACCGCGCTTGCCGAACAACTTGATCCGGAGGATATGGGTGAAGTTGTGCGGGCCTATCAGTCCCTTGTCGGGCATTTTATTACTGCTAACGGGGGATATATATCTCGTTACATGGGTGACGGGGTGCTGGCTTACTTTGGCTGGCCTGCTGCCAGTGAGGATGATGCAACACATGCGATTAATGCCGCGCTGGCAATAACATCGAGTATCTCCGAGCTGACAACACCGGACGGTGACTTGCTCAGTTGTCGATGTGGTATCGCAACCGGTTTGGTGGTGGTTGGCGAACTAATAGGCGAGGGCCCGTCAAAAGAGCACGCAGTGGTTGGCGAAACACCTAATCTGGCTGCGAGGCTGCAAGGACTGGCTGATGAAAATACTACCGTGGTCAGTGATGCGACGCGCAGACTGGTCGGTAACCATTTTGAGTTTCAATCGTTAGGTTTGCAGGATCTCAAAGGTATTCGCGAACCCGTGCCGGTGTTTAGCGTGATAAAAGCCAAAACCCTGGAGAGCCGGTTTCACGCGTCGTATCAGAATCTGGCGTTGCCGCTGGTTGGTCGCCAGCGCCAACTTGAGCAGCTGCGCTTCTATTGGCAACAAGCAATCGAAGGACACACCGCACGTGTGTTGTTGCAGGGGGAGGCAGGTATTGGCAAGTCGCGTTTGCTGCATGCATTTATCGATTCAACGCAAAGCACCGCGTTTAACCGGGTTATTCTGCAATGTGATCCGCTGCACGCGGACAGTGCATTGTATCCGGCAATGCAGTTCGTTGTACGGCTGGCAGGCATCAATGCTACTGATTCGCAATCAGCTCGCCTGCACAAGTTGCAGTCGCTTACGCAGTCACTACCCTCGGTTCAGGCGTCTGGTCTTTCGTCGGATATACTGCCACTGCTTGCAGCATTGATGGGTCTCGATAGTGACGTAAGAGATTCTCTGAGCGGGTTCTCGGGTGAACAGGTGCGAATGCTAACGTTGCATGCTCTGGCAATTGTGATGCGGTCCACTGTTGAACCTTTGCAAAAAACAGTTGTAGCGTTAAGCGACGAATCAACTGATGAATCGATATCTGGCAGCCCGACGCTACCAGTGGAAAACGGATCGCAGCCTGGCGCCACAGGCGTATCTGTCTCGCCAGTTTTAGTGGTGCTCGAGGATGCACACTGGATAGATGCTGCAACAATCGAACTCCTTGAAGTATTGACTCAAATCGAAACCTCCGGTGATGTGATGTTGCTGATCACCGCGCGCCCGGAGTTCGAACCGTCTGCTTTGCCGTTTGAAGATATGAACACCATTCAGTTGCCCAGACTGGGTTCTGAAGCCTGTCGAGAGATTGTCAGTGCGGTCTTTGGTGGCGAAAATTTACCTGAACACGTGCTCGATGAAATTGTAGCCCGCACCGACGGTGTTCCTCTGTTTGCTGAAGAATTAACCAAAACGGTCATCGAATCCAGCGCGTTAAAGAATTCCATAACCGATGGCGTGGGGCCGGCAACAATTCAGGGGCTCGAAATACCGAGTTCACTGCATGATTCACTCATGTCTCGACTGGACCGCCTGCAGTCGCCACGAGAGGTCGCGCAAACTGCGGCCTGTATTGGCCGTGAATTCAGCTTTGAACTCTTGCTTGCTATATCACCGGTAGATGAGGCAGGTCTGCGCCGCTCGTTACAAACGCTTGCTGAAGCCGGGTTGATTTTTGGAGACGCACAATCGTCATACTCATTCAAGCATGCGCTGGTACGTGATACAGCGTACGTAAGCCTGCTTAGAACTAAACGTCAGCAAATACATTTGCAAATTGGCGAGGCGTTAAAGAAAAAATTCCCCGAGTTACTGATGTCGCAACCGGAGTTGGCGGGTTATCATTTCCGCCGCGGTGCCAGTTATATTGAAGCTTCCGGTTATTGGCATCTCGCCGCCAAACTGGCTTTGCAGCGGGTAGCCAATCACGGTGCAATTGCACATGCGAGTAACGGATTGGAGTGTCTTGAACTGGCTGGTGAGGAAAATGTTCCGCCAACGAGGCATTATGAGCTGCTATTTGCTCGAGGTATGGGCTATATGGCCGTGCACGGTTATGCGGCAGAAACGGTGTCGAGTAACTTTACGGCAGCGCTTGAGCTCGCTGAGCTGATGAATGATACCGAGCGTTACAGCCAGGCCGCGCGGGGTGTTGTAACAGCGCACATTGTTTCGAGTCGCTTCGAGGCAGGCCTTGCTTTGGCCGACGCCAT
The DNA here is from genome assembly GCA_937957915.1 of uncultured Granulosicoccaceae bacterium. Lineage (GTDB taxonomy): Bacteria > Pseudomonadota > Gammaproteobacteria > Granulosicoccales > Granulosicoccaceae. The sequence goes on from CALGNZ010000161.1 coordinate 8,956, forward strand.
GTTCGAGAAAGCTGAAACTGAAATGCAGCGGTTTTATGCGCTGCGTATGCAGGGGCAGATCTATCTGTGGCAGGCGCGCTTTGAGGATTCACGTCAGTGCTTCGAGCAGGCAATTGAGTTATATGATTCAGATTATCAGTCGCCGTTGTCGCAGTGGGATGACGGTGTACTGTGCACAGGCTTTTTGGGTATCACCTTAACCTGCCTTGGGCAAACCGATCTCGGTGAGAAAAAGCATCGTCACTCCGTTGAGATGGCCAATCACCTTAATCAACCGTTTTCCCAGTGTCAGGCAATGGAGTCATGGATAACCTCCATACTGTTGCGCGGTGATGATTTCGCAGAGCAGCTTGGTGTGTTTAGCAGTCTGGCTGACACTCATAATATGGTCTTTTTTCAGGCCTGTGCACAGATGTACCTTGGTATACAGCAAATACGTAACGACGCTATACGCTCTGGTATTAAGGAGTTAACCGATGGTCTGGAGCGCTATCGTGCCTGTCAGTCAAAGTTGGGTGTGCCGAAGTGGATGACCTATGTAGCGGAAGGGTATCAGTCAGCAGGGCAGCATGAACAGGCATTGCAAATGCTCGATGATGCCAAAGTTGAAATGGATAACATGGGGAATGAGTATTTCAGGGCAGAGTGGGCGCGAGTCAGAGCCGAGTCGCTGTTATCAGGTTCGGGAGATAACCTGCTTCAGTCGCAGGCGCTTTTCGAAGAGGCAATCGGCTTGTCGCAGGCGCAGGGGGCAAGATTGTTCGAGTTAACTGCAACCGTTGGACTGGCTAGACTTCATGAGAGGCAGGTCGGGCAGATAGAGCACGGGCATCTTGACCTTGGGGAGCATGACCTCGGGCATCTTGACCTCGGGGAGCAGGGGCAACTGAAGGAGAGCGGTGCAAAGCGGGGGTTGCTCGAGGTGGTAGACCGGTTTTCTGATCAGCAGTCATTTAATTATCTGAATGTAGCCAATGCACTGTTAGGGCAGCACAGTGTCACTGCATAAAGCCAGGAGCCTGTGGCATGCTGTCGCACGGCTAACAGGCTGGATGTGGAGATTGATCACCCCAATGTAGCTCACCTATAGGATATCCCTGCCGTGGCCTTCAATTCTCAAAGATCAATAACAAAGCAAAAAGTCTTTTTGCCAACGGACGCAGGGTGTCAGTGACGCGAACCGCACCAATCCCAAGCGTGCCTTCTGAAATTCGAGATAAATCGCTGAAGCGGACAGCACAAACAAGCGTCCATACCTGACAACGCGACATGACAACGCGACCTGGCAACGAACTTTGCGCCATCACTTTTTCACCCGGCACGTGTCAATCTCAAAAGACAGTGCGTATCTCTGCACGCAGTGCAGTGTGCCCATAGATTTTCCTTATGCACCACCCTGCTGCAAGAATAGTGGTGGCTATTGGCGCCTTTTTCCGTAGAATGAAAAGTCCGCTCAAATTAGGAGGATTCTGCTATGCAGTCAGGTAAGTCGATTTACTGCGCAATGAAAAGAGGGCTGTCGCTCGCCGGTCTGGCGCTGGTGCTCTCAAGTCTCATATTGACATTGACCACGCGTGTGGCGCTGGCGCAACAAGCGGGTGGTACGCTGGTTTACATCGTGCAACCCGAGCCGCCATCGCTTGCACCCTATTTATCGACATCCGGTCCGATTGGTCTGGTGGCTCCAAAAATCTATCAGGGTCTGCTTGACTATGATCTGGATTTAAATATTGTTCCTGAGCTGGCTGAAAGCTACGAGATTAGCGATGACGGTCTGACCGTTACCTTCAAGCTGCAAAAAGGTGTTACCTGGCACGATGGCAAGCCGTTTACATCTGCCGATGTGCAATTCACCATTATGGAAGTGTTGAAAAAGTTTCACCCTCGCGGCCCCAATTCCTTCAAGGAAGTCAGTGAAGTACAAACCCCTGACGAGCATACCGCAATATTCAAACTTGACCGCCCCGCACCTTATATGATGCGCGCCTTTGCAGGGTATGAGTCTCCCATTGTGCCAAAGCACCTTCTGGAGGGTAAAGATATCCGCCAGGCCGAACTGTCAAATAACCCGGTCGGAACAGGTCCTTTCAAATTCATTGACTGGAAAAAAGGTCAGTATATCCGCCTTGAAAAGAACGAAAACTACTGGAAAGAAGGGCTTCCGTATCTGGACAGGCTGGTTGCTCGAATTATTCCGGATGCCTCTACTCGCACAGCGGCAATGGAAAGTGGTGAGGTAATGTACGGTGCTTATGGCGCTATTCCCAATGTTGATGTTGTGCGTTTGCGCGAAATGGACAGTATCGGCATTACCACCGATGGTTATTCAATGATCAACCCGATCTCGTTGCTTGAGTTCGACACCACCGAGCCACCATTTGATAATCCGGCGCTCAGAAATGCGATCTCCATGACCATTGATCGTCAGTTCCTGATTGACAATATCTGGTTTGGTTACGGAAATGCTGCGACCAGTGCATTGTCGTCAAACTTTGAACCGACCGGACTGTACAAGGCCAGCGCGAATTATCCTGGTAAACCGGATGTTGCGGCAGCCAACAAGATGCTTGACGATGCAGGCTTCAAAGCAGATGCCGATGGCGTTCGAGTCAAGGCAACGCTTGATCTGATTCCCTACGGCGAAGACTGGCGTCGAGCTGGTGAATACATCAAGCAGTCACTGGGTGATATTGGTGTTCAACTCGATCTGCGATACGAAGACGTGCCAACGTGGATAAAGCGTGTTTACGGCGACTACGATTTTGCCATGAACCTGAACTACTTTTACCAGTTGCCTGATCCGGTCATTGGTGTACACAGACACTACGGCACTGATCAAATCAGAAAAGGCACACCGTTTGTTAATTCAAGCCGCTATAGCGATGAAGAGCTTGATGCCCTGCTTGTTGCCGGCGCCACATCGGCTGATCCGGATGAGCGTAAAGCTGTCTATCATAAAATTCAGGACAAGCTCAGCACCGATCAACCGGTGGTTAATCTGTTTGAAATGAAGTTCATTACCGTGTTCAACAGTAAGTTGAAAGATCATGATTACTCAGCAATGGGATCATACTCTTCGTTCGATCGCACCTGGCTTGAACAGTAACGTCAGGCAGATCCAACGCGGCACCTTTAACTGATAATTGACAGCCGGGCGTTTACGTCCGGCTGTTTTTTTATCAGATCCAGAAATCATCGCGACCCAATACTATGAACCACAGCGCGAAACGCATTCGTTATGTACTGAAGCGCCTGCTTCAGGCAATACCGGTAATTGTTGCCATACTGGTGGTCAATTTTTTCCTGCTGCATATGGCAGAGGGAGATGCAGCTGATGTGCTTGCCGGCGAGGCAGGGTCAGCAACGCCTGAGTATATGGCTCAATTACGTGAAAAATTCGGGCTCGATAAACCATTGCCGGTGCAGTTGGCAATTTACCTCAAAAACGTCGCCTCTTTTGATTTGGGGTACTCCTTTCGACACGATATGCCGGTGGCCAAACTGGTGCTTGATCGCTTTGTGCCAACGCTGCTGCTCATGGTGTCTACTATCCTGATTGCAGTAGGTTTTGGCATCGTGTTGGGGCTGTTGGCAGCATCCGGTCTTAACACATGGCGCGACAATGTGATTTCAATTTTTGCGCTTATTACCTATGCCACACCGTTGTTCTGGATTGGTTTAATGATGATTGTGGTGTTTTCTCTGAAGCTGCGCTGGTTTCCTACCAGTGGTATGGAGAATGTCGCCATGTTTTATGAAGGCTGGGACAGGGTTAAAGACATTGCGCATCATTTGGTGATGCCGACAATTACGTTGTCTCTGTTTTATTTGGCTCTATACACCCGCCTGATGCGAGCTTCAATGCTGGAGCAGGCCGGTATGGACTATGTCGTCACAGCGCGGGCGAAAGGGCTCACCGAGCGCCGTATCGTGTTCACCCATATTCTGCGTAATGCATTGTTACCAGTGGTGACCATGGCCGGTGTCCAGGTTGGCGCTCTGATTGGTGGATCAGTTATCGTCGAATCTGTATTCGCCTGGCCCGGTCTGGGTATGCTCGCTTACGAGGCGCTGTTTGCGCGTGACTTAAATTTATTGCTGGGTATCTTTCTTTTGTCAGCGTTATTGGTCGTTGCTATAAACCTGGTTGTCGATGTGATCTACTCCTTTCTTGATCCGCGGATAGAGGTGTCCTGATGAGTTTCTGGCAACTTTATCGACGTAATCGATCGGCGGTACTTGGACTCCTGATACTGGTTACAGTAATTTTAATGGCGGCTTTCGCCTCGGTGATATTTCCGGACGATCCTTTCAGGCTGGCTGGCAAGCCGATGTCGCCGCCCGGTGAAAACGGATTTTTACTCGGCAGCGATACACTCGGTAGAGACGTCGCCTCGGGCATCGCACACGGTGCACGAACATCGCTGATGATTGGCGGGCTGGCTACCGCAGTAGCCGTTTTTATTGGCGCTGTACTTGGTGGGCTGGCGGGTTACTACGGTGGTTGGACAGACGATATCCTGATGCGAGTCACTGAAATGTTTCAGACTATCCCATCGTTCGTGTTTGCAATACTCATTGTGGCGATCATGAAGCCGTCCATCCAAAGCATTGTTATCGCAATAGCGGTGGTGTCATGGCCCGCTGTGGCCAGGCTGGTGCGTGGGGAGTTTATCTCGTTGCGTAATCGAGAGTTTATTCAGGCATGCCATAGTGTCGGTATGGGTGACATTCGAATTATGCTTGCAGAAATACTACCCAACTGCCTTTCACCGATCATTGTCGCCGGGTCATTGATGGTGGCGACCGCCATTCTGATAGAAAGCGGTTTATCGTTTCTTGGCCTTGGAGATCCAAATATTATTAGCTGGGGTTTTCAAATTGGTGCCGGTCGTACGGTTCTCCGATCCGCCTGGTGGGTATGTACGTTTCCCGGTGTGGCTATCTTGCTTACGGTGCTGGCAATTAATCTGGTTGGAGAAGGTCTGAACGACGCGTTGAATCCACGATTGCGGGAACGCACATGAGTGAATCTCCTCTGCTGGATATTCGCAATCTGTCAGTCAAGCTGCCAGCTGGAGCGGAGCGCGCGCATGCTGTTGAAGACGTCAGTTTTTCGCTGCAGAACAATGAAATACTGTGTGTTGTCGGTGAGTCTGGTTCAGGCAAGTCTATTACTGCCAGAGCAGTGATGGGGTTGCTGCCAGCCCCTCACGTTTCGGTGGCGGGCGGCAATATTGATTTTAACGGCGAAGACTTAACCACAGCACCGGAAAGCCGAATGCGGCAAGTGCGTGGTGGTGAGATATCAATGATATTTCAGGAGCCTATGACAGCGCTCAATCCGGTAATGACCATAGGCAGGCAGATTGACGAAGTTATTCGCTTCCATACAAAAATACGCAAAAAACATCGGCGTGAGCAAGCTATTGCGCTGATAGACAGCGTGCACCTGCCGGAACCTGTACATATCTATAAAGCCTACCCGCATGAATTGTCGGGCGGCCAGCGTCAGCGCGCCATGATTGCAATGGCGCTGGCAATGGAACCCAAAATTCTGATCGCCGATGAGCCAACCACCGCTCTTGATGTCACCACACAGGCGCAGATACTCAAGTTGATTAAGGAGCTGCAACAAGGGCATGACACCGGTGTGTTATTTATTACGCATGACTTTGGCGTGGTGGCAGATATCGCAGATCGCGTGGCTGTTATGCAGTACGGAAAAATCGTAGAAATCGGGTCTACTGATCAGGTGCTGAACCACCCGCAACACTCGTATACACAATCGCTGATGAAAGCCGTGCCGAGCCTGGTCCCGCCTGCCGTGCGACAGATATCCAGTCAGGTCGAGCTTGATGTTAAAAAACTGACCAAGACGTTTAAAAGTGGCGGTGGCTGGTTTGGGCTCGGCGCCAAAGAACGCATAGTGCACGCGTCCAAAGAAGTTGACGTTAAACTGCACAAGGGCGAAACCCTCGGTATTGTTGGAGAATCGGGCTCTGGCAAGTCAACGCTTGCCCGATGCATTGTGCGTCTGATCAATGCTGACGAAGGCGAAATCCTCTACCACGGGGTTGACCTGCGGCCGTTAAATCGTAGTGAAATGCGTCCCTATCGATCAAAGATACAAATGGTCTTTCAAGACCCATTCGCATCGCTGAACCCGCGCAGCAAAGTCGGTCGAATCATCGCTGATGGCCCACGAGTGCTCGGTATAGATTCCGCTACGGCCGACAAGCGAGCGCGTGAGATGCTTGAGTTGGTTGGGCTCGATGTCAGAGCGTTTGATCGATTTCCGCATGAGTTCTCTGGTGGTCAGCGGCAACGAATTGGCATTGCCCGTGCGCTGGCGCTCGATCCGGAGATTCTGGTTGCAGATGAGCCAGTATCGGCACTTGATGTATCTATACAGGCGCAAATACTTCAGTTGCTGGCAGACATTCGTGAGCGTCTACAGCTGTCGATGATCTTTATTACCCACGATCTTCGTGTTGCCGCACAGGTCTGTGATCGCATTGCAGTGATGCGATTGGGAGAGGTGGTTGAGCTCGACGCAACGTCGTCATTGTTCAGCAATGCCAGCCATCCTTACACGCAGGAATTACTAAATGCAGTTCCCGGTCGCGACTGGCATCCGCAAGAGGCTTTGAAGGGGTGATAAGGTGAGCTTTTGCATTGTTGGTGGATGCGCAGGCTTATCCACCCTAAGGTGAATCAGAGCGTCTGTTGGAGTGTGTGCAGGTAACAGCATCAGTCGTGCGAAGATGGAAAAAGCAAGCACGTCGCTAATGTAGGGTGGATAGGCTTGCGCATCCACCGATTGGAGCAAGACGACTGTTGTGATCGGCTTGAAGTGTTCAATAATACCAGCCGTCCCGGCATGCAGGAGTTATCAAATGCAGTTGCCGGTTGTGACGGGTATCCACGTGAGTCTTTAAAGGCAAAGTCAGGATAGCGATGCATAGAATGAGC
>CALGNZ010000162.1 GCA_937957915.1 uncultured Granulosicoccaceae bacterium
CGTTCCTTGGACAGGATCCAACGCACGAGCGGGTCTTTATGCGTGTTTGTGACTGGTGGCGGCGCGAAAATGAGCTTCTCGTAGAAAACTGGGTCTTCGTCGATGTTCCACATGTCTTGCTACAGTTGGGATGTGATCCAATGCCACACTGGAGGGGTGAGTAATAAACTAGACGACCGGCTGCTAACGCTGACCTTCAGAAATGGGCACTTCTGAGTCAGTCGGCAGAATAGTCTATCTGCATTGCTAACTGTCGCCAGCCAGATCCTCGTTCACGGGAAATCCGAGGCGTGAGCGAGAATCGATCTATAAAGGGCCTTGCTTACGCTGCGGGTTTCCATCTATGCCGACTGACTGCAAATGGCGATTTTGAGTCAGTCGTAGCGTAGTCTATTTGCATTGCTAACTGTCGCCGGCCAGGTCCTGGTTCACTGGAAACCCGACGCGTGAGCGAGAATCGATCTATAAGTGGCCTTGCTAACGCTGCGGGTTTCCCTGTGCGTTGGCCGTCTGCAAACCTTGTTTGCCGGCTGGCTTCCGATGTTCGTCGATGGACACCTGAATGGTGTTTTGTTGTTAGGGAGAGTGATTTAGCTCAGCGCGGTTGTGGTTTGTGCAGGCTATACCTGACTGCCGCTACGGTAAAGCGCATATACGGAATATGGTTGTAGGCGGGTACATACCCTGTGGCGGCAGACAGGGTCAGGTGATCATCAGGTATTAATAGCTCGTGGGGAAAGTTGTCCATCACTTACTTTTCGCCACAGCCTTTTTCTTTAAAACCGCTTTCTTCTTAGCCACCGACCGTTTTTTCTTTTGACTGATGTTTTGCTTTAAATGTGGCTTTAGGTATTTCCCGGTCACTGAATTCGCATTGGCAGCAATGCTCTCGGGCGTACCTGTCGCCACAATCTGCCCGCCGCCATCACCGCCATTCGGCCCCAGATCAATAATCCAGTCACAGGCTTTAATTACATCTAGGTTGTGTTCTATCACAATGATGGTATTGCCTCGGTCGCGCAGGTTGTGTAGCACAACCAATAGCTGTTCGATGTCGTAGAAGTGGAGGCCAGTGGTTGGTTCGTCGAGAATATAGAGGGTGTTACCGGTGTCGCGCTTTGACAGCTCTCGGGAAAGTTTTATGCGTTGTGCTTCTCCACCGGACAAGGTGGTGGCTGATTGTCCGAGCGTAATGTATGAGAGGCCGACATCGCGCAGGGTTTCAAGCTTTCTGGCAATGGCGGGTACTGGTTTAAAGAATTCGCAGCCTTCCTCAACAGTCATGTGCAGCACTTCGGAAATATCTTTACCTTTGTATCGTATATCCAGTGTTTCTCTGCCGTAACGCTTTCCTTCGCAGACATCACAGGTGACGTACACGTCTGGCAGGAAGTGCATTTCAACTTTGATCAGTCCGTCGCCCTGACATGCTTCGCAGCGTCCTCCCTTTACGTTAAAACTGAAACGACCAGGCTTGTATCCTCGTGATCGCGCTTCCTGTGTGTTCGAAAACAGATCGCGAACCAGTGAAAATATGCCAACGTAGGTGGCCGGGTTGGAGCGTGGCGTGCGACCGATCGGGCTTTGATCAATCTCTACTATACGGTCAACTTTTTCCAGGCCGTCGATTGTCTCGACCGGTGCTGATTGTGTGCTGGCGTTATTCAGTTTGTGTGCGGCAAATCGGTATAGCGTGTCATTGATCAATGTGGACTTGCCTGAGCCGGACACGCCTGTGACACAGGTAAAGAGACCCATTGGCAACTCGACTGTCACATCTTTTAAATTGTTGCCACTGGCTTTTTTGATGGTGATAATCGATTTCTTGTCGTGCGGTGTACGCTTCGGCACCGCGATAGCACGCGTACCTGTTAAATATTGGGCGGTTAAGGATTCATTTTGTGCGAGCAGCGCCTTAGGTGTGCCTTGAGCGACAATTTCTCCACCGGCCTTTCCGGCACCAGGGCCTATATCTACAACATAGTCAGCGCTTCGGATGGCGTCTTCATCGTGCTCCACTACCAGCACGGTGTTGCCCAGGTCGCGCAGGTAGCGCAGCGTTTGCAACAGTTTGTCGTTGTCTCTTTGGTGTAAGCCGATTGATGGTTCGTCTAGCACGTACAGTACACCGGTTAGTCCGGCGCCTATCTGGCTTGCCAGTCTAATGCGTTGTGATTCGCCACCCGAAAGTGAGTTTGCGCGTCGATCAAGTGACAGGTAATCAAGGCCTACGTTAATTAAAAACTGGAGGCGCTGATTAATTTCGATAATGATTTTGTCGCCTATCTCGCGTTTGTTGCCATCCAGTTTAAGGCCGTCGATTAAAGACTTGGCACTATCAATTGAAAGAGCCGAGACCTCTGAAATTGGATGGTTGTCGATAAACACGTTGCGTGCGGTATCGTTGAGTCTGGAACCGTTGCAGCTCGCACAGGGTCGGTTCGAGAGGTACTTGCCAATCTCTGCCCTGATAGCGGTTGATTCGGTTTCGCGATAGCGGCGTTCAAGCGTTACCAGCACACCTTCGAATTTATGTTTCCGTTTTCGTGTGCGGCCCTTGGCAGACTTGTGGTTAAATTGTATGGCGTGTTTTCCACTACCGTAAAGAATGGCCTTTTGATGCTCCTGCGACAGTTTATTGAAAGGCGTTTTCACGTCAAATTCATAATGTGCAGCCAGTGATTGCATCATTTGAAAAAAGTGAGTGTTACGTTTGTCCCAGCCTCGTATTGCACCATCAGCCAGGCTCTTCGATGTATCAGTGATGACTTTATTTTCATCTATAAACTGATCGCCACCCAGGCCGTCGCAAGTGCTGCAGGCACCCTGCGGGCTGTTGAATGAGAATAGTCGGGGGGTCAGTTCGGTCACTGCATGTGAGCAGACGGGGCAGGAGTATTTACTGGAAAACAATATTTCCTCGACAGGGTCGTCAGAGTCATCTCTATCGAGGGGGGCCAGTATCGCTATGCCGTCAGCCAGGCCGAGTGTGGTTTCCAGTGACTCGGCAAGGCGCAAGCGCAAGTCTTCCTTGATACGAAATCTGTCAACGACAGCTTCGACCGTGTGCTTTTTACGAGCATCGAGTTTCAGGTTGTCATCGAGTGCATGCACTTCGCCGTCAACGCGAACACGTAAGTACCCCTGCGCTCTGAGTTCAGCCAGCATCTGGGTGTGCTCGCCTTTGCGATCCTGTACCACTGGTGCCAGCAGCATCATGCGGCTGCCCTCGGGCAGGGCGAGTACCTGGTCGACCATCTGCGAGATAGTTTGTGCGGCCAGATCAATCTGGTGCTGTGGACACCGTGGTGTGCCGATTCGAGCGAACATCAGGCGCAGGTAGTCGTGTATTTCGGTAATCGTACCGACGGTGGAGCGCGGATTGTGGCTGGTGGATTTTTGTTCAATGGCAATAGCCGGCGACAAGCCTTCGATGGTATCGACATCTGGCTTGTCCATTACAGAAAGAAACTGTCTGGCGTAGGCGGAGAGGGATTCAACGTAACGCCGTTGCCCTTCGGCAAATACCGTATCAAAGGCGAGTGATGATTTACCAGAGCCACTAAGCCCGGTTATTACAATCAATTTGTTGCGCGGCAGATCGAGATCGATATTTTTCAGATTGTGAGTGCGAGCACCGCGGATTTTTATGGCGTTCATATTGTGGTTTTATCAGTTACTGTGTCAGACAAACTTTTACGCTGCCGCCGAACTTTGTCGCCGCAAGCGCATCACAGATGGCGATGCGTGCTGAAAAGCTATCCTGTACTATACCGCTAACCCACCAAACAGATAACCCATCCGGAATTTCTCTCGTTGACCGCATTTACATCGCTTGAACGGCGCGCCGCCGCGTCGTTAAGTCTTGTCTACGCCACGCGCATGATGGGACTGTTCTTATTGCTGCCGGTGATGAGTATATTGGGGCAGGACCTCACCGGTGCAACGCCACTGTTAGTCGGCTTTGCACTGGGTGTGTATGGGTTGTTTCAGGCGCTGCTGCAGATCCCGTTTGGTTTGCTGTCAGATCGTTACGGTCGCAAGCCTCTGATTTACATTGGGTTGGCGTTGTTAATTGTTGGCAGTCTAGTCGCTGCCGCCTCGGATTCAATTTGGGGGGTGATTATCGGGCGCGCAATGCAGGGGGCCGGCGCCATTTCGGCCGCTGTCATCGCGCTTGCGGCCGACCTCACTCGTGACAATCAACGCACCAAAATGATGGCGGTCATTGGTGCGTCGATCGGACTGTCATTTATTCTGTCAATAATGCTCGGGCCGGTTTTGATGACTGCGGTCGGGCTGAGCGGAATCTTTATTGTCATTGCGGTGCTTGGTGCGGCAGGCTTGCTGCTGGTGCGTTATCTGGTGCCGAACCCGCCCGCCATTGAATTAAACCGCGATGTATCAGTCGTGGTTGGACAATTGCGTGCCATGTTGAGGCATCCGCAGCTGGTACGTCTGGACATCGGTATTCTGGTGCTGCATTTTCTGATCACCGCAACTTTTGTCTGTGTTCCTCTCGGGTTCCTGGAGCGCTCTATTGCACCGGATGACCACTGGCAGGTTTACCTGACGGCGTGCCTGTTGTCTCTGTTTATAGTTATTCCGCTGGTCGGGTTTGGTGAGTCGCGCTGGGGCGTGCGGCCGGTGATGGCACTGTCAATTGTCGGTCTTGCCATATCCGAGTTCATGATAGGCACCGTTAATGACAGCTGGTGGCTGGTGGTTGCCAGTCTGGTTGTGTTCTTTGGTTTTCTAAATGTACTTGAGTCGATGTTGCCATCGCTGGTATCCCGCATAGCGCCTGCAGCATCGCGTGGTAGTGCGATGGGCGTCTATTCGACCAGCCAGTTCTTCGGTGCGTTTCTCGGCGGGGTTTTTGGTGGCTGGGTGCAAGGGGCTTTTGGTCTCGGCGTGGCGCATATTCTCATAGGCATTCTCTGCCTCGGATGGCTGCTGGTGATCCGTGGCATGGAAGAGCCGGAAAAACTGGCGTCGTACCGGGCCGCTCTGCCGAAAGAATCTGATCTGCCAGCGGCTATATTACCTGCTCAGTCGTATGCGGCGCTCGAAGCCAGCATTGGTCAGCTGCATGGCGTAGCCGAAGTATCATTGCTGGAGGCCGAGCAATCCATTTATCTAAAAATCAATAAAAAGGAATTTGATGAAAACCGCTTGCAGCAGTTGCTGACAGGCGGCGGCTGATACGCTGAATATCGTCTTCGCGCCGCCGGCTTACGTCTTTGTCCGGTTCAGCTTAAGGATCCGTATTTAGCAGATCGCGATGCAGGTATTTTCTGGCGAAGTCCTGTGACGGAATGGCGCGGGAACTCAGAAACCCCTGGTAGATATCACAGCCTTTCATCATCAGGAAGTCGAGCTCCTCCTGACTGTCTACCCCCTCCGCGACAACGGTTTTGCCCAGTCGGTGCGACAACTCGATGATCGAGGTAGTAATCGCTTTGTTTTGTTCGCAATTGAACAGGTTATCGATAAACAGGCGATCAATTTTAACGTGGTCGATTGGGTAGTTTTTCAGGTACGAGAACGAACTGTAGCCGGTGCCAAAATCATCAAGCGCTATTTTCACGCCCAGCGCGCTGATTTCCTCAAGCACCTGGTTATCGCTGACGTAGTCGTCGAGTAAGATGGTTTCCGTGAGCTCCAGGACCAGATTCACCGGATTCAGCCCGGTGCTGTCGAGCACCCTTTGCAGCCTTTGCGGAAACGCACGATCATGCAATTGAATGCTCGACACGTTAACCGAGACTGTGGTGTTGATGTCGGGATACTGTCGCAGCCAGGAGGCTTGCATGGTGCAGGCTTGTTGCAGCACCCATTCGCCAGCCTGGATTATCAGCCCTTTGGACTCCAGCAGCGGCACAAATACAGACGGAGAAACCGATCCCAATTCACTGTGACGCCAGCGCAGCAGTGCTTCTGAGCCAACAATAGTATTACTCTGTATATCGAGTTGGGGCTGATAGTACACCTGAAATTCATTGCGCTCTAACGCGCCATGCAGGTAGCCGCCAACGGTTAGCCTGGCGCGATTACTGGCCGCCTGTGCCGGATTGTAGAACTGGGCTGAGCCGTAGCTTCGCTGTTTCGCGTTGTCCATTGCAACATCGGCCTGTCTCATTAAGCTGTCAGGGGTGGAATTCGGTTCGGTCACCGAGATGCCAACGCTTGCAGTGATGTAAACCGTCTCGGACTCGACTGCAAAAGGCTGTTTTATTGTGGTCATGATCGACTGCGCAACCCTTGCTGCTTTGCCCGGCTGATCAGTGGTATCGATCAGCACAGTGAATTCATCACTGCCGAGCCGCGCAAGCGTATCCTGATTTTCCAGGCAACTGCTGATTCGGCTGCTGACCTCAACAATCAAATTGTTGCCAAGCGCGTGGCCGAGGGTATCGTTCACCAGTTTAAAGTCATCCAGATCGATGTAGATCAGCGAAAACTGCTTTTTCTGGTCGTGTTGGCCTCTAAGCATGGTGTCAAGACGGCGCATCATCAGTGTTCGGTTGGGCAAACCGGTCAGTGAATCATAGAGCGACAGCTGTAACAGGCTCTCACTGGTCTTTTTGTGTTCGGTAATGTCTGTGAAGGTGGCAACGCAGCCGAGGTATTTACCTGATTCGTCGACCATGTTGCGGGCTTCTATTCGCACCCAGAGCTGGCGCCCACCGGATCTTTTTAGCCGGCTTTCGAATTGAGTTGAACTATTAGACGCTATCGCAGTACTAATAGCGTTACGCGCCGAGTCCTGATCGGTGGCATGAATGGTCTGCAGCCAATCGCGGGTGCGCAACTGTGGTTTGTCTGTACCGGTCAGCTTGCACCAGCCGCGATTTGCGAACAGGCAGTTACAGTTGTGGTCAACAATGATGACAGCTGGGGACAACAACTCTCCCAATAACCAGCCCAGAGTGGAGCGGGTTGCTACTTTTGCAGTTGCAGGTTGATGCTTTGATTGCCCGACGCGCTTGTGCTGGCTTGAAAATTTCAACAACGACTTAAACGGGTGCAAAAATCTGCCTGAACCGAGCAATGAAGACTTTCTCAAAAGGTTGTTCGAAGTCAACGAGCTTTTCCTGTTTGCAAATTGTTGCGTTTGAGTGTCTGCAATCGGCGTCTATCTTGCGTATTACACGACGGCATTAGAGCAAAAAATCTAGTTGGTTTACGGAATATGTCAACTACGATTAGTAGTGATTGGTCTTTCGACGATGCAAACGCGGGTGTCGGAGCTGCAGACGCCATGGAGAGTGTCGCTGAGAGCTAATCGCCAATAATCAGTCGGGTGTGTGTTGCTCGCTGGTTTATGCACAATACGTTCACACACGTCGGTTCTCAAAGGAGATGATGAACACCTGCAGCGCATTCTCGAGTAGCCTTGAAGCGACAATACTCGAAGATATACAGATTCGAATTGTGTAATTCTGTAAACTAAAATGCGCGAATGGAGCTATTCCTCGATTGGAGGGCACATGGGTGCAGTAAACGAAACACCCCGGCAAGGGGCTTTACACCAGCAAAGGTTGTGTACCAACAAAGAAATGAAACGTAGATCGCCAGGATCGGTAATGTTTACAATTGTCGTCGGGGCGCTGTTGGCTGTCTGCTCGGCACTGACAGGCGTCACTGCAATTGCGGGCGATGATGATCACGTGGTTGTGACAAATGAAGAGCAAACTCTGAAGGCTGTTATCCAGGGTGTTCTGAGATCGACGCAATTCGCCGACCCGATCGCGAGCTATAACGGGTTCGATTCAATAGGTACCGTTCTGCCGCTAGGCACTACGGTGCGGATCCCCAAACCCTATATTGAAGCGCTGAATTTCGGGCAGATTGCCTACGTGAAGGGCGACGTCACACTGGCGAAGGCCAACAGCGTTGTAAATCCGCCAGGCAAAGGTTCGTTGGTACACAACGGCGATATCATCCGCACCGGTGACAGCGGTTATGTCAGTGTCAGTTTTCACTCAGGTGCTCAGTTCAATCTGCAGCCTGACAGCGTGGTGCAGATCAACAACGTACGATGCCTTGAGCCCACTCAAAAATGTTTGATACACCTGGAGGCTACCAAGGGGAGTATGAGCAGCGAGGTACAGCCCCGCGCTGACAACGAACCTCCTGTCGAATTCTCCGTGACGACGCCGTTTTTATCAGCGGCAGTGCGTGGCACAGTCTTTTATATCGACGTGGACGAAAGCGTTAATCGAATCGGTGTTACTCGTGGTCTGGTCGCTGCCGATAGCGCTGGTTCTGCAATCGATTTGCCGGGTGGTAAGGGCATGTCGGCCACCGAAAGTACGCCCCCTGTAGAGGTCGAGCTGTTACCAGAGCCAGTCTATACGGTGACCGAGGAGCAGGTAATCTTTAGTGAGGAAGACGCATTTCACTGGCAGGCAATTGACGGTGCTGAGTCGTACCAGATAAAGCTGGCCAATGATCTTCAACTTTCCGAGCTGGCACTGATGAGTCAAGTTGACGACACGCAGTTTGCTGCATCCGTGACTGCCGGTGACTACTTTTTGTCAATCGCGGGAGTGGATGATAGTGACTTTGTCGGAATGCCGACCATCAAGCCGGTCCGGTTTGCCGCTATCACCGACGATGCGCAGCCAGAATTGAAAATAGAGCGGCGTGCGGACACTGTTACCCTGCAGTTGGTCGGCGGCAGTGCCGATCACACCGGTCCGGTAGAGTTGCTTATCGCGAACGCGATCGATGCGCAACCCGAGCGCATTGAGATGGTCGATAACCTGTCAGAGCCACTCTCACTGGAGCTTTCTGAAGACGAGACATGGGTGTTCAGAGTGCGCAAGGTTATTGGGCCTTACTCAGTATCTGCGTACAGCAACCATTATCAGTTGTCTGCCCGATAACATTCGCTGACAGTCTGAATCTCTGCAAACCAGCTTCTGCGCTGCGCCGGTCTCTTCCGCGCAGTCGCGACTTCACGCTGGTATATTTCAAGTGCGCTAGATCCGTGGTAGTTTGCACGTAATCTTAAGTGCAGCAAGACGGACGCGATGCAACGTCAGTGTGTCTTTGCCGCGCTGTATGTTGCTACCGAGCGCAGAAAAAATGCAAAAATTACTCTCCGTAAAATCCGTTTGGCTGGTGGTCACCGCAGTGGTGTTTGTTGCTGCAGTATTTTTTCTGCAACTGCAGGGTGATCGTTCGCCGGCTATTGCCGGCACCAATCCGGAATCAGACGTCAGTTTTACGGAAGGGGTTCATTTCCTGACCATAGACCCGCCGATTGATGCAGCTATTATCGGAGGTGGCGATACTGCAAAGCCCAACTCAATTACCGTAACTGAGTTTTTCTGGTACGGCTGTCCACACTGCCAGTATTTCGAGCCACTGGTTGAAGAGTGGCAAAAAACTTTTTCCGACGATCTGGTTTTCGAACAGGTGCCGGTGGTCTGGAATGACCTGACGCAAATGCACGCTTCGATCTACTATCTTGGCCTCGAAAGCAATGACCCGGTGAGCCTGCACCATAAGTTGTTTGAAGAAGTCATCGCATTGCGTAAAGAGCGCAACCCCAATGTTCAACTGGAGCGACTGGGGGAGGTGCTGATCGCAAATGGCGTTGAGCCTGATGCGATAAAACAAAAGCTAAACTCACCGACCATTCGTGAAGATGTTGAAAGAGCAAACAAGCTGATGCGTGCAGCGCAGGTTAGCAGCACACCGACGTTGATTGTCGATTACCAGTGGGTGATTCTCAATGACAAAGAGACCAGCGAGGCAGGTATTTTTAACGTTGCGAATTATCTGATTGAGCGCGCCAGACAGTCCAGATAGCAGCCCCGCTTGGCACTGCGCTTTGACACTGCGCTTTGACACTCAATGTGGCCTCAACTGATAAAAGCAAACCCTGTTACAGGATGCAGCAATGATCGATATCCCCGACTTTTCGCAGCTTGTGTCTGCTCAATGGCTTCAGCAACATCTGCATGAGGTTGTGGTGCTTGATGGTAGTTACTATTTGTCTTCGATGGGCAAAGATGCCGATGCCGAGTTTTTGAAACGGCATATCCCGGGTGCGCAGCGCTGGGACATAGACGTCATAGCCGATACTGATTCTGATTTAAAACACATGATGCCTGCCGCAGACGTGATAGCAAAGGCTGCGGCTGACCGTGGCATTCATAGTCAGTCGACAGTGGTCGTTTATGATCAGCTCGGCATGTTCTCCGCTGCACGGGTTTGGCTGACACTCAAGCGTGCAGGGCATGCTCGTGTTGCCTTGCTCGACGGTGGGTTACCGGCGTGGGGCGGGCCTGCAGAAAGTGGTGAGGCGACAGTGGTTTCTGCGGTAGATTACGGTGACTACCAATCGATCGAGACCACCGTTGATCGTAACGCCGTATTGCGTGATCTTACGGCTGCAACCGCCTGTGTGATTGATGCCCGATCCGAGGGGAGGTTCCGGGGCACAGCCGCAGAGCCAGTGCAGGGCCTGAAGAGTGGGCACATGCCAGGGGCTGTCAACTTGCCGTTTACTGATTTGCTGACCGAAGACAACCGTTTTAAGTCACTTGATGAATTGCAGCAGCTGTTCAGCGATGCCGGCGCTGATCTCGGTAAACCTGTGATCACCAGCTGCGGGTCAGGAGTAACTGCATCAATTATTACTTTTGCTCTGGCGCTGTTGGGTACGCCATCACTGGTTTACGACGGATCGTGGTCAGAATGGGGGCAACCTGACCTGAATATGCCGGTTACCCACGACTCCTGATGATCGATTGCCGTTAAAATAGCGGAATCATCCGTGTGAAAAGTTGTGTCGAGCGGTGTCTGCTGTTCGAATGCGGCTTGGAAATTGGCGCCATCGACACTACATTGATTTATAAGAGAAAATTGGCTTTCGCATATTTGAGCTCAAGCCAATGGCTGGGCAGTGGAGCCAGCACTTTAATTTAAAGGGGATTTCATGTTTACGATTATCGGTATCTTGATTGGTACATTTGTTGGCTATCTGATTTCAGAGTACCTCGACTTTTTGGCGCCAATGCGCCAGGCCGCGCGGGGTGGTATAGAGGCTGGCCGTAACATGCTCGGTAATCTGACGAGTTCATTTGGTCAGGGGCCATTGATTAGTATTGGTATTGTAGTACTCGTGGTGCTGCTGCTGCTCTGGTTGATTGATTTTTCAACGGCACTTCTGCTGGGTGTCATTCTCGGTCTGATTTACGCTGATGAAGTAGGCGGATTGCCTTTTGTGTCCAGTACTGGTGATCTGATCAAGCAAAAAATCAAGGGTTTAAAAAAGCCCGGATAAGCAGGGTCCGACTTCAACCGCGCCGTCTGTGGCAATACAAATGGCGTGGTGCGTACAAGTTGTGTTCTGTTTTTAAGCTGAAATTGCCGTTTACGGCTAACTGTCGGCAATGATTCTCCCGCTGTACATTGACTCAGATACCCTTTGAGCCTAAAATTAGCGGTTTTCCCAAGCAATACTGGCCGTCGGGTAGATCACCCGGGCTTAAAGAAAGAACGGAGATAACATGTACGCGGTCATTAAAACCGGTGGCAAGCAATACCGAGTCGAGCCTGGCGATAAGCTGCGCGTAGAGTCTCTGGATGCTGATGAAGGTGAAACAGTCAACCTTGAATCGGTATTAATGGTTGCTGATGGTGAATCAATAGCGGTCGGCACGCCTGAACTGGCTGGTGCTTCAGTATCGGCAACAGTGGTCTCTCATGGCCGCGGCAAGAAAATAGACATTATCAAGTTCCGCCGTCGTAAGCACTACCGCAGACAGATGGGGCACCGTCAAAACTACACAGAACTCAAAATTGAAGGGATCAGCCAGTAGCTGATTTCTTTTAACTGACTGCGGTTGCCCGTGGTCAGTGGTTTGTGTCAGTACGGTGTAATCGCAGATGGCGATTGCACCAGCAGTTTTGCTGGTCTGTAGTACACCCCGCTTCTCGGGGTATGTCCATACCTCAATGTCTGAGCATCAAACTATCTGGTGCAACGAGATAACTGGTTGCAAATAGCGGCGTAGTCCCAACTCGGACTAGCCGGTACCCTTGGTAACCTGTCTCCGCAGCCGCTTAAACACTCGTTGAACCGATGTACCTACCACATCTGTTGAGCCTGGCTCGGAGCAGCACTATTTCTAAAAGTGCGATCACCTGCCGCACACAATATCAGAGCCATCAGCTTGGCTACTCGAACAGCGAGCCGGGGCTATCCTCTGCAGCCCAGTCTGTCAGTTGGTAACCAAAGTCTATGCAGGCCTCGATTTGCGACAGTTCG